>CAYLUC010000001.1:0-83778 GCA_964386765.1 uncultured Candidatus Poseidoniales archaeon
GGAATCGTTATACCGAACCCGGTACAACCAGTGCCATGCCAATAGCAAGGTACTGGGTCGTGAAGACCGGCGGAAATGAAGTAACAGAAGATATGGTGAATGTCTGGAAGGAGAACTTCCTAGACTACGCAATGCAGAATGGATGTATGAGAGGGGCACTGGTAGCCGATGAAGAGAGAATCATCGCAGTCACGATGTGGCCCGATATGGCTACTCTGGAAGCAGTCGTGGAGAGCGACCACTACTCCGTAATCGGAGAGGCAGTGGGCGCATCATGGGGTGCCGGCGGAATCGACCTCTCGGAAGACATCGAGTTCGTCTGCAATGGCGACGTCCTCGCGATGATGGTTCCCGGTGGGATGTAGTCAGGAGAAGTCGAGCAGGATCTTCCCGCGATTCTTACGATCGTGCATGTGCATTTGCGCCTTTGCAACATCTTCGAACCTCCAAACCGAGTCAATAATTGGCTCAATCTGCCGCTTTAGCAACATTTCGGAAAGTGTCGAGAGATGCCCCTTGAAAATTGACTCGTCATCCAGGAGGCCCATGTGGACCCCGAAAACGGCTTTGTTGCTGCTCATCATCTTCAACGGGTCGAAACTTGGAGTAGTCCCCCACATTCTAAAAGCAGAAATGATTGATCTCTTGTCGCCCTTTACGGCATTAGATGCGCCGAAGAAATACAACTTCCCACCTCTCCTTAGGGCCTTGTATGATTTCATCAGGTTGTTCCCCCCCACTGGATCTAAAGCGTGGTGAACTCCCTTGCCACCAGTCAATTCCTTGCAGACCCCTACGAAGTCTTCCGAGTCCCTATCAACAAATGTTACCCCCAAAGACTCAACGAATTCCTTCTTCGAACTAGAGGCCGTGCCTATGACTAGTGATGCGCCGTATGCCTTGCATATCTGAGCAACTGCAGTCCCTACCCCTCCAGCTGCATGGTGCACCAGAACAGTATCCCCCGCGGAGATTCTGCCTAGATGAACTAGCATGTGGAATGCTGTTCCGTAGGTAACGGGGATGGCAGCAGCTTGCTCGAAGGAAATCGAATCTGGGAGCTTTATCACTCGGTTGGGCTCCAGAACAACTTGTTCGGAGTAGCCGCCAAATCCAGTCATTGCGAGTACACGGTCACCCGGTGAGAATGACGTAACTCCATTACCGACCTCCATGACCTCGCCAGATGCCTCATAACCCGGGGTGAATGGGTAATCAGGATTGGATCCGTATAGTCCCTGACGCATCATCAGGTCTGCGAAATTGATGCCAGCACGGTGAATCCTAATTTTCACCTGGCCTTCCAATACCTCCGGTTCAGGGCATTCAACAATCTCAATCGACGAGACCCCTCCCGTTCTTGGGTAGATGACCTTCCTCATCACTTCACCCAATTCTATCGAACTTTGCAGCCAGGAAGAAGTCAGACTCAGTCAGTCCGTCGATCTTGTGAGTCCAGATTTCTGCATTCACCCTTCCCCAGCCTACTTCAAAGTCAGCATGATGCCCCTCGTCCTCACAAATGCCTCCAGCCACATTGACGAATTCTAGGGCGGAGGCAAAATCAGGAAACTTCCACTCTCTCTGCAAATGATGGTTTTCTATAACCTCCCAGTCTCGACTGAGTTTCGGCAATAGTTCGGAAATTTGGTCTTCTGTAAGGGTTGGCTGTCCACCCTCGCAAGCCAAGCACCTCTTGTCGGCAAGCTCTTCCATTTTCATCCCCACAGGTTATTGTCACGACTTCCATCGGCCATTTGCTCGGCCTTTTCCTGCATCATAGAACGCATACGCATGTCTTCCTTCTCAAATTTCATCATTTCCTTGTCTTCCAGATATGGCAGTCGCATGTGAGCAAGCAGACGAACCTCTACGATGACGTCTCTTGCAATGGACCTGAATACTCCTTCTGAGTCCATTATCTCGACAGCATTCCTAGTGGTTCCAAGTAGCATCCCCCTAACTATGCTGTCAGTTTCATTGGAAATGGCCCTAGAATCGATCATTATCTCCAAGAGGTCGTCCTTTCTCAGTCCCGCTCTCCTTTCGGATAGGGGGCCATGGAAAACATCCTTCAATTCGTCCAACGAAGGCGATCCATGTGCTTCGTGGATCCTACGGGCCCAATCCGGTAGACTGCTCGCCATGTCTGTTCCTTCAATGTCAGGCATGCCCCTCCGTAGGGCACGTCATAGAAAAGGGGTGTGCTAGGAAATTTGCATAATATTGTGAACTGATGTCTTGAAGAGGGATGGTTCCCGCGAAGCGGCCGAGGACACCATGGCATCGGTAGAGTGGCGCCGGATACCAACGGTTCTGAGGACCGATGAGATACTGGACAAGGCCTTCAGGCGTGCCAGTAAACAACCCGACACAGTGGAGGATCCAGACAAGTATCACAGGGTCCGCAAGCAGATGAATAAAATGGTACAATCCGCCGCTTCAGTGATTGACTCAACATTGATTGCATACGTGGAAATGTGGCCTAGTCTCAATGCACTCTCTCCCTTTGACCAGGCATTGGTCGATGCAGCCGTTGGTAGTGACGAGTACAGAAGGTGCTTGGGAACCATTCAGTGGGCAGCAGAAATGGTTAGGTCCATTGCCGCAGACACGCAGAGAAAGATACTGAGGCTCAGGGACGTAGATGGCTTTCATCAAGCAAGAAGGTCAGCATATGGGAGATTCTCATCCATCTTGGACCAGGTGTCGCCTGAAGTTGAGTGGCTTGGGGCCGCACGGGATACTCTAAGGTCACTCCCCTCAATAGACCCAGCCGAGCCATGCATTGTAGTTGCAGGATCTCCAAACGTTGGCAAATCAGCCCTAATTACAGCACTTTCGAGTGGGGAACCAGAGGTCGCAGCATACCCATTCACGACTAAGCAGTTGCACTTGGGGCATTTCACACACAGGAGGAGGAAATATCAGATGGTTGACACGCCCGGTCTGCTAGACCGTCCGATGTCGGAGAGAAACAGCATCGAGATGCAAGCAATTGCAGCTCTGGAGAATGTCGGGGACGTTCTATTGTTCTTAATCGACTCCACGGAAGGTGCGACGACTCCCATTTCGGAGCAGATGCACCTTCTTGAAGAAGTTAGGGGGCTTATTTCTGAGAGGCCAATTATTGTCGTCCATAGCAAGTCAGATCTCCATGAATCACCCCCAGAGGGTGAGAATCTAATGGTCAGTGCAGAGAACAATGATGGAGTGGAAGAATTGCGTACTGTACTAGTGGATATGATAGCAGCAGACGAAGTGGTGGATCCCCTCACACTTCCAGAAAACTGGCCCAGGGAAGATAGCTGGGAATAGCTAATCCATGTGCCAGTTATGTCCGCAAACCGTGCAATAGAGGTTGAAGCCACCTATGGAAACAGGTAGGCCACCGACGTCCATCTTTGATCCGCAACCCGGACATCTGTCTTCGGCCATGTGCATCCCACAATGTTTCGGTTATTCAAGGAAACTGCTACTGCATCACGCGTCTCTGAATTTTTTCCAGAGGTTTCTGATGGGAAAAGCCATCTCGCCCGCTCCCGCCAATAGCATGACCCCAATTCCACCAAGTACAATCTCAACAAACGAGGAAAGGTGAGCTTTGGTTTCAATCGTGACAATCTGTTCATCTAGAGTTGAACCATCCTTTCCAGCAGTAACGAATCTATATTTCCCGGGTTCTAGTCTAAATTCGAAACTACCTCCCTCTGAGTCCGGGCCGCCTTCGACAAACTCGAAGTCATCTGACGTGCAAGTTGTAAGTCCGTTGGAGTCGGGATCGCACCCTTCGGGTGGGGGGCTGTCAATGACGCCAATCCAGCTTCTATCGGGCTCATCCCATTCAACGGTCAGTTGTATGTCAAGAAGCATGAATGCTAGTGGGACTGACATGTCGTCCGAGGTCATACCAACCAAGCACCCAACCGAGTCATCGGTGCAAGGCACTATTGGAACATTAGTCCTGCTCCCATCCAGACCAACTCCAAACAGACTCCCTAGTACCAATATAATGCAAACAGAACCAACTGCAAAGGGGAGTGCAGACAGAATTCGGATCATATTCATAATGTCACTTCGGAAAATCTAGCCAGTTCCCCCGGCCAATTGCAATATCAACAATAGTATGGCAATCCCAGGGAATAGGTACATCATTAGTGTAAGGCGCTTCCTAGAAGCCTCCCTTTTTTCATTCTTCTCAATACACGAAGATTCGGCGCATACCGCTGGGTCCCTATCGAGTGGTATTGGGGACCAGCACACCACACAATGGCGATGCGCATCTACTGAGAGAGAATTGTTTGCACGCTTCCTCCTTTCCTCCTGCCGCCTCTTGGAGGCAGCATCCCTGGCCTCCTGCGCTGTTCTTCTGGCTGCCTTGGCTATTTTGTCCGCACGACTCAAGAAATCACCCCTCCTTCACCACGGTCCCTTCAAATTCTTCTCCGATAATTGCTGCACGGATTAATCCCACATTCCTCCCATCCAGAATGTTGAGAGTCAAACCAGCCTCCTTTGCCTCGGAAACTCCAACTGGGTCGACAACTTGTGAGGGCCCGGCTCTTGAGTGCTTGGCGGGGCCAACAATATCCTGGAGCTGTTCGTGTGTTAGATTGTCATGCGGCTCTGCATCTGGATTAGTTCTAGGATCTTCCCCGAAAACCTTTGGAACATTGGTCGCAATGATACATTTGCGAGCACCACTTGCTATTGCAAAACGAATCGCCACAGCATCAGTGGTATGCCCAGGAGTGGTTCCTCCCATTACAACGACCGGCCTTTCTTCGAGTAACAATACAGCTTCATCGACCCTGGTGGGTATTGTGCCGGAAACCGAAACCCCCGCATCAGAGAGGGCCTCTCTGAGTATAGTCGCATTCATCCTAGTAGCTGCAATCCCAATCTTGTCAAGGTGCGCCTCATTATCAATAAGTGGTCGAGCGAGATCTATGCCTTCTCTTGCAGGAGCTCCTCCTCCCACTACGAGGCCAATCCTATCATCCATTGAAACCCTATCTCTGATAACTGAAACAAGCGCCTCTATCCATGCGTGACGCTCCTCAATTTCTGGCCTTAGGAGACTACCTCCTACGGCTGCAACAACTGTCGCCATCGACTAATGGGCTGGGACGCCCCCTTTCAATGCCTATGCCCGACCACCGTCTAAGGGTTGAAATGCTGCCCCTCCGGCCTTCTGCAGGAGGAATGACATGTCTGACGAGCTTGAGCTTCAGCAGCGCAGGCTCCGCCTAAAGAAGGCAGTAGAAAACTTGTCTTCAATGAAGGGCATGGGCACGGAGCTAGTTTCAGTTGTCATACCTCCTGACAGAATGATTAGTGACGTTCGTCACCAATTAGCCAATGAGGCGGGGCAAGCTGCAAATATCAAATCCAAATCAACTAGGAAGCACGTATCTGACGCCATTGAGTCTGCAATTGCATCTCTGAACAAGTACAAGACCCCTGGAGAGAGGGGATTAGCTCTATTCGTTGGGCACGTCATTGTCGGAAATAACAAGACAAGGCTGGTGAGCGTTGTCATAGACGATCCCCCAGAGCCCTTCGGGTCATACAGGTACAGGTGTGGGTCCACATTCGAGATCAGTCAACTCGAGGAGATGCTGATAGATAGGACAGCATACGGGCTATTCGTAATAGATCGTTCAGAGGCAGCTTATGGTCTCGCCAGTGGAAAGAGACTGCATTGTCAGGAACATGTAACCTCATTGGTTCCATCAAAACACGGACGAGGCGGCCAATCAGCTCAGAGATTCGAGAGGCTAATCGAGGAAGCCGCCGACAAATTCTTCAAGAAATCTGCAGAGAGGGCTTGCGCCTATTGGCTTCCAATGATTGAAGACTTACAGGGCATCATCATTGGGGGGCCTGGGGCGACCAAGGACTACGTGGTAAAGAACGACTACTTTCACCATGAGATAAAGAAACTAATCAGGGAACCATTCTTCGATGTCGGTTACTCCAATGAGAGTGGCCTGAGGGAACTTATTCAACGTGCTGGAGGACTAATGGACCAAATTGAATTAGACGCTGAGAGGAAACTTGTGGACACATTCCTCAGGGAGGTCATGCAGGCCCATCCCAAGGCAACATATGGAGAAGTCATGATTAGAAGCGCTCTGGAGCAGGGTGCCGTAGACAGGCTACTACTGTCCGAGAATGTATCAAAGAGAAGGGTTGTTTGGCGTTGTAAGAATTGCGGCAATGAATGGGAGGCCACTCAGGATAGGCGTTCCGAAGCTACTGCTTGCAACTCATGTTCATCGGAGCAAGTTAGAGAAGATGAGGAGAAGTCAATGGATCTTATCGACGAATTATCACTAATCGCCGGACATACGTCAGCATCCGTGACATTGATCTCCATGGACACAGAAGAGGGTGCGACCTTGTACGAGGCTTTCGGTGGAGTAGCCGCTTTACTGCGGTACCCAATTTCTTGAGGTGAATGAATGAGGGACCTAGTTAGTGAGGCAATCACCAAAATGTCTGCCCCCATTCAATCCATGGGAATTCAGGAAGGATCCTGGGAGGAACTTGTCGGACCATCAACAGTAGGGGGAGGAATGGCTGATGTGGCCATGCCATGCCATTCCCTTTCCCCTGTATTGAAGAAGAGCCCTTCAGAAATAGCGGACAATATTGCTTCCGCAGTTTCCAAGTCCCTGGAAGGAATCGCCGCCGTCTCTTCCCTAAACGGATTCGTAAATCTTTCAGCCACTGACTCATGGCTTTCTTCTAAAGCAGAGTCCCTGATTACTGACCCAAGGATGGGTGTCGAATTAGAGGATCCTAGGACTATCGCTGTAGACTACTCCGCGCCAAATGTGGCTAAAGAAATGCATGTTGGGCACCTCAGGTCGACCGTGATTGGGGATGCCATAGTTAGGATGTTAGAATTCAAAGGCCATGTGGTGATAAAGGAGAATCATGTTGGAGATTGGGGAACTCCTTTTGGAATGCTAATTGAGCACCTCCTTGATTTGGGTGAGAGCGAAGTTGCAGAAGAAAAGGGAATCTCAGATTTCGATTCTTTCTACAAGGAGGCCAGAAAGAAATTCGATGAGGACTCCGTATTCGCCGAGAGATCAAGATCGAGAGTCGTGAAATTGCAGGGCGAGGACGATGAGACTCTACGGCTATGGAAAATCCTCGTGGATATCTCAACTAGGTACTTCAATGAGGTGTACTCAATGCTGGGAGTGCTTCTGACCGATGACGATCTGATGGGCGAGTCCGCGTATAGGCACATATTGCCAGACGTCGTTGAGAGGCTCTCTGAAAGTGGAATGCTTGAGAATAGCGACGGAGCTGAGGTTGTATTTCTCGGCGGTAAGTGGGTGAACCGTGAGGGCGACCCATTCCCTGTTATGATCAGGAAGGCGGATGGGGGCTACAACTACTCTACATCTGATCTTGCCTGTATTATCGACAGAGTTGAGAGGTTGGGGTGTGATGACTTGCTATATGTAGTCGGAACTCCCCAGAAACAGCATTTCGAAATGGTATTTGAAGTTGCCAATAATGCTGGTTTTATTGATCAGGGGAATCGTACAGTACACGTAAACTTTGGTTCCGTGCTAGATTCGGATGGACAGATGTTGAAGAGTAGGAAGGGCCAGAATGTGAAACTTGTAGACCTTCTAAGGGAGGCAATAGTAAGGGCTGACTCTTCAATTTCCGAGAAAAACCCAAATCTCACGGGCAGAGATAGGGAGGAAGCCGCCAAGATGATAGGAATAGGGGCTGTGAAATACTCGGACCTTTCTTCTGATAGGACTAAGGATTACATCTTTGATTGGGATAGGATGTTGTCATTTGAGGGAAATACAGCACCGTATCTGCAGTATTCACACGCAAGAATTAGTAGTATTTTCTCACGTTCGGGAGTAACTAGAGATTCTCTAAAGGACTCCAGAATAATTCTTTCTACATCTGAGGAAAGGGCATTAGCCAGGGCATTACTGGGATTCTCCGAGGCGGTGGACTATTCAATCGAAGGATTGTACCCTCACAGACTGTGCACCCATTTGCATTCAGTATCGTCTTCCTTCGCTTCATTCTATGAGGTATGTCACGTGCTAGATGGCGATGATGACGTGAAGTCAAGCCGCCTGGCACTATGTGACATGACTGCTAGATCCCTTTCCCTAGGCCTCGGGCTTCTCGGAATAGAAACACCAGAAAGAATGTGAAACCCTATGATTCTCCATAGGATAGGTATCTGACTAGGGAACCGAAGATTACACCGGATACTACCAGGCTCTCTTCGTTGAATCTGTCCATCCCGTCGAGGAAAGTGTGGTATTCTGACGAACCGGAACCATAGCAAACTATCGCATCCCCATATTCCATCCCATCCTCAGGGACTTCATCGATTTCATAAACGAAAGGAGCATGGTCTGAGTTGTACGGCATGCCACTGGACTCTATGTCCCTGATTTCCACTTCATATCTTGATGACAATTCTGGATAGGTATCAGAGAAAGTTTTGTGAATCCCCCTGAGCGACTCCACATCCTTCTTACTATTGCCGAACATTGTGAGGCCCGAGTTCCTCTCGGCATCGACATGATTCATATCGAGATTAACGTAGAGTCTGAGATTTTCACCGAGCATAGTCCTATACTTATCGACCCATTCCTTGGAACCCCAAAGCCCCTCTTCTTCACCCCCCCATGTACAGAAGTATAGTGTGTGCAGAGGTTGTCCTAACTGGGACTCCAGAATTCCAAATTGTCTGGCAATTTCTTGAAGTGTCGCTACGCCGGATGTATCGTCAACTGCACCCGGCCCATTGTATACTGTGTCGTGGTGCGCCCCCAACACTATGACAGAATCGGATTTTCCTTGGATGACCCCACATGGGACATGAATAGTAGCTACTCCTTGATTGTCCACATCGGTATACATTCCAAGCCTCCCGTCACCGTTGATGATCATGTCAACTATAGTCTCCCCAACGCTTTTCGATACCATGATGAATCCAAAACTATCGGGAATGAAATCGAATTGATTCCTGTCGACCGATTTGAAGTAGGGTATGCAATCGTTACTGATCAAATCATCACAGTTCTGCCGAGCATTAATTGTAATCATGCTATACACGTCATTTTCTATCGCGCGCTGCAGGAGTGCCGTGTTGCCATCTGTGCCATCCTCCAGCCAAACCATTGCTACTTTACTAGCAGCAGAACTCCAATCGGAGTCTATGCTGCCATTACCAAGGTCAATTATATCCATATCTTCAACATAGCCGATTGAGGCAGAACCACTGTAGCCCTGGATTACGAACTCTTCTCTATGTGTAAATTCTGTAATTTCCCTATTCACGTCAGCCGATGAGCAGGGCGTTGGGCCCCCTATCAGATTCCCTATGTCTCCAGAGACACAAATCGATAGTGAAGGCTCGTTACCAATAACGAACATGGGGACCTCGAAATCATCCATCGTCGTTGGTATCCCCGACGAGGTAAAGTTGTTTTTTATTGATTCAGCAGCATTCTGCTCCTCCACCGTGCCCGACATTCTGCCTTCCCAGTCTGGGTGTCCAAGATTAACGAGGGACTGCGCATAGTCCCTAACTTGTTCCTGTTCGAAATCAATTAGTTTGTATTCCGGCTCACCCTGAATCCAATCCAAAATGTCATCTCCATAGAGAAACGCACCACCCGCTCCGCCAATCATGAGTATTGCTGTTACCGCAAGAACCGATACGGGTAACTCCTTGATCCTCCCAATTCTATTTCGGACATTCGTGGGGGAATTGTAGTAGAGAATCTTCTCAAACATCCCGGCTTCTGGGAGTTCATCACTAACATCAACAACTTCTGCTTCAAGTACCCCGAGCCCAGACAGCCTCTCGACAAGCTCTTTCTTGTTGCCAGAAACAGGCAAATCTCTTGATTTCAGCTCCTCCTTGAGTTCCGAAACGGTCAACTTCGACCATTTGGGAATATCATCCATCGTGATATTACGACTCCTCTTGACTATTGAACCCATTTGGGAAACCCTCACAAATGAGTCAATTAGTCTCGCTGAACTTCCTCACCGGTCCACCTTTTTCCAAGCCCATGATCGACTTCTAGCTGATCGAGAATTCTTGCCACAACAAAATCAACTAATTCCTCAATAGATGTGGGCGAGTGATAAAATCCGGGATTTGCAGGTAGGATTACAACCCCCCATGATGACATCTTTGCCATCGCTTCTAGGTGAGGGGTGGACATCGGCGTCTCCCTTGGAACAAGGACGAGCTTTCTGCGTTCCTTAATTGCTACAAGTGCACTTCTAGTGGCCAAGTTATCTGAGATTCCAGATGCAATTTTCCCTATGGTAGTTCCACTGGCTGGACAGACGACGTAAGCATCGTACTTCGCCGAACCCGAGGCGGGCCTAGCAGCAAGGTTCGAGTTACTGTGTATGGAAACTCCATCTATGCCCGCCAAGTCACTGGATTTCATATTGCATTCCAATTCGAGATTAATTTCTCCCGCACCTGTCACAATCAAGTCAACAGACCACCCAGCATTGCTAAGTTGTTCAACCAGCCTCACTCCGTATCTGGCTCCTGAGGCACCAGTAATCGCCACTACGGCTTCCGGCATGTATGGCGGGTCGCACTCAGTGGATTTGAATGGTTTCCTACTCGCTAAGAATTCTTTTCAATGACTCTCCGAGGTAAATGTACTCATCTTCATGGTTGTATAGCTGAGCTGAAATCCTGATATATTTCGTCCCATGATGGGTCCAAGCCATCACTGGAACTTGAATTCTGAATTCATCATACAGGAGATTGTGAATGGGGTCACCATCCATCCCGGGGGCAGTTACCTCCCCTTCCCAAGGAAACTCCACAGCTGCCAAAGAGGAAATCATCGACTCGGGCGTTGGAGGGGTTGTCTTGAGTGCATCACAGAGGATTTCCCTGCCCCTTATGGCCAAGCTCCTGTTCCTATCCATTATTTCCGGCCATCCCCCTTCGACCAAACCTCCTAGATATTCTAAAGCAAATGGTATGCATAGCCAGGGCGTTGGATCTTGGGTTCCCGGCCAATCGAATTCGAATCTGAATTTCTCTTGAACGGTTCCATCACTAGAGTATCCATGACTAATGTTTAGTGGTTTGATCAACTCCTTCTTGTCTTCTCTGATATGGAGGAATGCAGAGCCCTTGGGGGTGCAAATCCATTTGTGACAGTTCCCCGTAATGTAGGCCGGTTGAAGATTTGAAACGTCTATTGGCACAATACCGGGACCATGCGCGGCATCCAGTAGGACGTCAACATCCATTTGCTGGAGTTGCTTTACCAGTTTTTCGAATGGCATCCTTAGTCCTGTTGGACTGGTTACCGTGTCAATTAATGCCAGAACGGTATTTTCAGTGACTGCATCAAGAATCAGACTCACTATTTCTTGTTCACTTTCTACTCTGAAAGGAATGTTGACAACCACCGTTTTGGCTCCTGATCTGGAAGTAACGTAGTCAATGGCATTCCGACATGCCTGGTATGCATGATTCGGCACAATTATCTCATCACCCTCGTTCAGGACAAGTGACCTCAATACGGTATTCACACCAGCGGTCGCGTTAGTGACAAAGGTCATCCCATCCGGATCGGCATTAATGAAATCAGAGATTGCGACAATTGACTCCCACCAAAGCTCCCTACTAATTCTCTCTACGAAAAGAACCGGGTCATTCTCTAATTGGTCTCGCAGTCTCTGCTGCTCCTCCAGAACGGCAATGGGAGTGGCGCCGAAGGAACCATGATTGAGAAAGATAGTATTCTCATCTAGGCTCCAATGCTCTGACAAATCGCTTCTCCTGGGAATCATGCCAATACTTCCGGGGCCCAACTTTCTGGATTTGCGGGCGTCCTGTTCAGAACCCCCTCACAGGTCTCCAGCAATGCCTCCTCAAATCTCTGGATATCTATTAGCTTGCCATCTCTATCGTAGCAATGCCCAAGTTGGTGTAGACTTGTGTGGGTGCCCCTGACCATTCCGCAACCCTCTAGGTCCTCGACCCTGGTTCCCGGGGTGTTGATGTTGATTGACATCCCATGTCGACTCACCCAATGTAAGAATGAAAGGCCAATTGAGCATATCTTGTGACCATCCACCCAAGCCCCCTGCATTGAGGCATCTTTGTATGAAACTATGCCACAGTTTTCTAACGAAGCTATAGCCCAGTCTTCCAGTAATCCGATAATCCCCCTGACACTCTGCTCCTCTAATTCCCACTTGATGATTGGGTAAACTACCAATTGCCCCGGGCCATGCCACGTTATTCCCCCGCCTCTGTCAGTTTCAGATGTGGGATATCCGTCTACAGATACTCCATCTCTTCTGGCTTTGGGTCCTATTGTGACAACTTCCGGGTGCTCAACAATGATGAGTGTGTCTGGGATGAGTCCTTCGATGCGTTCTTTCTGGAGCCTTTTCATTTCCTTGGATATAACCGAGTGTTCGACCATCCCAGCTCTGAGGACCCTTATCGCCCTCATTCCACTACCTCAGGCTGAATGTATTGCATGACCAAGAGTCTTCAGAACGCCCTCATGGAAAGCCTCGGCCATAGTCGGATGGGCATGAACTGTTTCTGAGATGTCTTCCAACAAAGCACCCATCTCCAGAGCTAGAATGAATTCTCCATGGAGCTCAGCAACGTGGCTACCAACTGCCTGAATTCCCAATATGACATGATCAGACTCCCTCGCCACTACTCTGACGAAACCACCTGTCTTCTCGGCTTCAAGAGTTAGTGCCCGACCGTTCGCCGCTAGGGGGAATTTGCCGACAATCACTGACTCGCCTCTTTCTTCCGCCTCATGTGGGAGCATGCCGACAGAAATCACTTCTGGTTCAGTGAAGACTATTGCAGGAATTGAAACCTTGTCGAACTCCCTATTAAGTCCCGAAATTATCTCGGCGACCATCTCACCTTGTGCGCTCGCTTTGTGGGCAAGCATCGGCTCTCCAGAAACATCCCCTATCGCAAAAACACCCGGAATGTTCGTCCTGCATTGTCTGTCTATCCTGATGAAACGGCCAGAGGCATCCATCCTTACGCCGGTTTTCTCCAATCCCCAGCCTTTCGTGTTAGGGACTCTTCCAACAGTCACCAAGACCTTGTCGACCTTCAGAGTATGTTCCTCTCCCTCCTTTTCGAATTTCAACTCGACCTTTCTGGATGCCCCCTTGCCCTTTACCTCAGCACCTCTGGCAAGAGAGTTGGTGTGTACGGTGACGCCATGTTTTTTCAGCCAGATTTCGAGAGGCCTCCTCAATTCCCTGTCGAAGATTCCTAGAATGCTATCCATGCCTTCAACTACGGTAACTTTAGACCCTAGTTTCGCTAAAGCACACCCCAATTCCAAACCAATGTACCCCCCTCCAACAATTGCTACCTTTTTCGGCAATTTCTGAAGGTCCAATGCACCAGTTGAAGAAAGAATGAACTCTTCATCACATGGCATGAAAGGAAGATCGATATGACTCGAACCGGTTGCCAATATGACATTCTCAGCCTCTATTTCTACAGTTCCTTCAGAAGTCTCCACCAAGCACTTCTTTGGAGATGTGAATGTTGCCCACCCCTTTACCAAATCAACCCCTGCTCCTTTCAATAGCGCCTCAACTCCCTTGTTGAGCCTCTCAACTATGTCGTCTTTCCATGAAACCAGTGCCGACATGTCGAGCTCCGGTTCTCCGGATACAGATATTCCCATATGCCCATCAGACGATGCATGCCGGCCGAGTGATTCGAACCTCTCAGCAGCATGAATAATCGCCTTACTTGGAATGCACCCGCGAATTAGGCAAGTACCTCCAGCTTTGTCCCCCTCGACTACGATGGTGTCCAACCCCAATTGTCCCGATCTTATGCCTGCAACATAACCTCCCGGACCAGCGCCGACGACCAACACCTGGCATTTTCTTGATTCAACCATTGGGAATCCTCACATGAAGATCAAGGCAGGGTGCTCTAGCATCCTCTTTAGATGTTGAATAAGCCTCGCGCCATCAGCACCATCAACTACTCTATGGTCAAATGAACTCGACAAATTCATAATTCTACGAACAATAATCTGGCCGTTCCTAGCCACCGGCATTTCTCTGGCCTTGTGCACTCCCAGTATGGACATCTCTGGATGATTAATTATCGGTGTGGCCCCCAGTCCCCCATCCCTCCCGAGGCTCGTAATGGTGAATGTAGAGCCAGTCAGATCATCCAGACTTGCAGTGCCGTCCCTAGCTGCTCCCGAGACTCTTATCAGTTCACTTGCAGCATTCCATATGTCTAGGGACTCGACATGCTTGACAACAGGCACGTAGAGCCCTCTTTCCGTCTGAGTTGCAATTCCGAGATTTACGGCCGAGTGTCTATGGACTACTCCTGAATCATCATAGAAGTGCCCATTACATTCAGGATGTTCGGGCATAATCTTGGAGAGGGCCAGCATAATGAATGGCAGGTAAGTCAACTTTGGCTGTTCAGGGGTTCTGCTCGAATTAAGCATCTGCCTCAAATCTTCAAGTTCAGTGACATCAACCTCCTCGAAGTATGAGAAATGGGGAATTGAGAAGGCACTCTTAACCATCTGTTCGGAAATCTTCCTCCTCAAGCCAACAACCTTGACTTCGGTAACTTCTGTCCTTTTGGTCGAATAGGCAGATGGGGCAGCTCCCAATACAGAACCCCCTCCCGCTAGGAATGCATCTATGTCGGCGTGCCTAACTCTTCCTGCTGGGCCGCTACCATTTAGATTAGCTAAGTCAACTCCAGATTCACGTGCTCTTCTCCGCACTGCGGGACTTGCTAATATCGAGCCACCCGACTTCCCTGCATTGGGCGCTATAGCTGGAGCAGGGGGGGATGGTGGCGGGGCAGATTTCTTCTCGACCACTTCTGGCGATGGTTTTGGTTCGGGTGCTGACTCCTTTTCTGGAGGGGACTTTTCCTCTTCAGTGGGGGCCTGAGAAATTTCTGCGGCGCCATCTGTATCGAACTCGACCAAGGCAGTCCCAACAGCGATCATGTCACCAATGTCCCCGCTAAGGGAAGTTACCACTCCGTCAGTGGGAGATGGTATGGTCACTGTCGCCTTGTCAGTCATCACATCGACAATTGGGTCGTCTTCGGAGACCCTGTCGCCGACAGAAACATGCCAAGTAACAACCTCTCCCTCGACAACCCCCTCGCCAATATCAGGGAGCTTGAATACGTATTTTCCCAAGCTTATTCCTCCTGTGTCCTCGCAATCGCCGCGGCTATCCTAGTGGGTCCGGGCATGTAATCCCATTCAGTAGTATGGGGGAAAGGGGTGTCCCATCCCGTAACTCTCTCGATTGGCGACTCAAGGCTCCAGAAACACCTTTCCTGAATGGAGGCAGCCATTTCAGCTCCAAATCCACTGGTTTTTGGCGCCTCGTGCACAATCACACAACGACCCGTCTTGGCAATAGACTTCTCAATTGCGGATTTATCCCAAGGGACAAGAGTTTGGAGATCAATAAGGTCACACGACACACCGCTATCTTTGATCGCCTGTTCACTAACGTGTACCATGGCACCCCAGGCAATGACCGTGCAAGCATCCCCTTCCATAGCTATGCGAGCTTCACCAAGTGGTATCGAATAGTGGGACTCGGGAACCTCAGCTTCTGGGTGCCCACCCCATGTTGGCACATTGTGAGGGTCGCCGTAGAACGGCCCTCTGTAGCACCTCTTGGGTTCGAAGAAAATTACTGGGTCATTGTCTTCAATAGAGCTGATTAGTAGTCCCTTTGCATTGTAGGGTGTGGAGCAATACACAACCTTCAGGCCGGGAGTATGTGTGAATTGAGATTCTGGAGATTGCGAATGATGATGTCCGCCTCTAATCCCCCCTCCTGCAGGTGTTCTTATTGTCAAGGGGCACCAAAACTCCCCTCCCGATCTGTGCCTCACCTTAGCGATTTCATTGACAATCTGGTCATAAGCCGGGAAAATGTAGTCTGCAAACTGTATTTCGACAACCGGTCGTAGACCATTTATCCCCATTCCAAATGCAGTAGCGGCAATTCCCCCCTCAGAGAGGGGGGTGTCAAATACACGGTGTTTTCCGAATTCCTCTTGGAGCCCGTCAGAAGTTCTGAAGACTCCTCCAAAATATCCCACATCCTCTCCAAAAATAACTACATTATCGTCATTGGACAGCATTGTCTTAAGTGCATTATTGACAGATTCCACCATGTTCATGTTGGGCATTATTCATCCCTCCACTTTTTCATTTCATCCCATTGTTCCATTAGGTGCCAAGGCGGGGTTTCGTAGACTTCTGTGAATATGGCATCAGAAGAGGGGTACGGGCCATTCGCAAGGTCGCCGAATTTCACTGCCTCTTTGTAAGCACTCATGACTTCAGAGTCCAATCTCTCTGATAGATTATTGTGATCTTCCTCTGACCACTCCCCAATGCTAATCAGGTGATTTTTCAGCCTCTCGATGGGGTCTCCCCCGGGCCAATGCTCGTTAGCGTCTGCTGGCCTATATCTGGTGGGGTCGTCACTGCTGCTGTGGGCACCAGCCCGGTATGTCAGCACTTCTATGTGAGTGGCACCTAGTCCCTTCGAAGCTCTTTCTCTAGCCCACTTAGTTACTGAGAATAATGCCAGAAAATCGTTCCCGTCCACTCTGATGCTTGGAATTCCATACGGGATTCCTCGGATGGCGAAATTTTGGAGGCCACTTGCAAAATTGCTATGCGTGGATATTGCCCATTGGTTATTCACTACATTAAGGATGACGGGGGCCTTGAAAACCCCTGCAAAGTTTAGCGCATAGTGGTAGTCTCCTTCCGCACTCGCCCCATCTCCTATCCATGTAATGGTAACTTCGTCAAGTTCCTTATACCTGGATGCCAAAGCGACTCCAATTGCTTGACTGAATTGCGTTCCAACCGGACTTGAAACTGAAATATACCGCCCTTCTTTGTATGTGTAGTGAACAGGCATTTGCCGCCCTTTCACATTGTCCTCCTCGTTTCCAATGCAGTGGCATATCATACTGACCATGTCACGTCCCCTGACGAATTGGGCGCCCGGTTGCCGATAAGTCGGGAACAACCAGTCTTGACTCTCAAGGGCCATTGTTTGGGCAATAGCTATCGCCTCCTCTCCAAAGGACCTCATGTAGAATGATAGCTTACCAGTACGTTGCATTTTCATCATCCGATCATCAAAAATACGTAGTCTGAGCATATGTTCTAGGCCAAGCCTCATTTCATCTGCAGACAGATTCGGATTCCATTTCCCTGAGGCGCTGTTATCACCGTCCAAGACCCTGACTAAGCCATTCGCATGTTCAGATGTTTCCTCTGCGGAGCAATCGACGTTAAGCTTGCCGAGATCTCCCGGTTTCCAAGGCCAATCAGCAAATTCTGCATCGTCTCCAGGCCTGTGTGGGGCATCAGGGATGTGCAAGGGGATGTCAGAACCGTCTCCCGCCATGCTACCATCACCCACTACATGCTCATATTGTTTGGCCTTGGTCAATCAGCCCCGTTGTAAGGAAACTCACGGCTGAACCAGTCGACTCCCTAGTTACGACCGGCTCCCCGCCCCTGGCTTCTTCCCAGAGCATTCCCGCTCTGTAACTCGATCTCACTAACGGGCCACTGGCCACAGCACTGAAGCCAATTTCCCTGGCTTCCCTGTCCCATTCCGCGAATGAGGATGGTTCTGGAAACCTATCTACTGCGAGGTGCCGATCTCCCGGTTGAAGGTATTGGCCCAGTGTAATCATGTCCACTCCAGCAGAATGCAATTTCCTCATGGCATCCGATACCTCATCATCAGTTTCTCCAAGTCCTACCATGATACTGCTCTTTGTCAGTATGTCTGGCCTAAGCCTCTTGGCCTCAGTTAGAATTGAAATTGACTGCTCAAATGAAGCCCGTGGGTCTCTGACTATGGGGTCTAGTCGGGGAACGCACTCCACATTGTGGGCGAAGACATTCAGTGGAAGCCCCTCCAAGAGTAGGGATAGTGACTCCTTGTCTCCATCAAGATCAGAACAAAGCAATTCCAAGCCAACATCTGGCGACTTCTCATGTATGGCTTTGATACAGTCCCTGTAATGATTGGCACCCCCGTCAGGAAGGTCATCACGATTTACGACTGTGATGACCGCGTGGCTTAGCCCCATCCTACTCACTGCATCAGCCAACGACTCTGGCTCAGTGGGATTCAGAGGGGGCGGTCTCTTTGATGTGTCAATGGCACAGAATCTACAGCCTCTGGTACAAACCTCCCCTGCAATCATGAATGTAGCAGTGCCTCTGCCCCAGCAATCGTGAACATTAGGGCATCTGGCCTCCTCGCAGACAGTATTCAGGCCATTCTCATTCACACGTGATTTCGTCTCGTTGTACCTGACCTGAGACTCTCCGACTGGCAATGAAGTTTTGAACCACTTGGGGAGCCTCTTCCTCTCCCTTATGTTCCTGGACTTTCCCTCTCCAGGAGGGTTCACACCACATCCACATCCGCCATCACGAGCACTCTCGATGATTGGAAGGCGAGTCGCCATCGGTTCTTTCGGATGGAGGTACGAAATTAACCATTCTCATGGGTCTCCCGTGAGTCAACTAAGTACAACCCGTAATAGAGGGGTGATTCGTCGCGCGTCCATGGCAGGCGGGACAGTAGTTGTCACAGGAGCAGCCACTAGGATAGGTAGAGAGATATCCCTTGCATTGTCTAAGTGCGGTTTCTCTCTAGCAGTGCACTATTTTTCATCTGAAAATGAGGCCGATAAACTCGTCTCAATAATTCGATCCTCGGGAGGGAAGGCTTCGAGTATCCAATGCGACCTTTCCAATGCCGAGGCGGTTTCCGGCATCATTTCCAAAGCAGAGTCGTCGTTAGGTCCAGTTATTGGCCTAGTGAACAACGCATCTGTATTCTCCCATGATGATATTTCCAATGTTTCGGAGACTTCTTGGAATGCGCATATGGATGTTAATGTATTATCTCCAGTGCTCCTAATTTCAGAGCTCGCCAGAAGGATCCCGGATGATCAAACCGGCTGCATCGTGAATATTCTAGATCAGAAGATCGCACAGCCAAACCCCGATCATTTGTCATACACTGCCTCCCGATTCGCCATGTTGGGAATTACCGAGGCACTGGCTAGGGGTTTGGCCCCTCGAATTAGAGTCAACGCCGTAGCCCCCGGTCACACACTGAAGAGCCGAGAGCAGACTCAATCCGGCTTCAATAGGGCTCAATCTGAATCTCCCCTTGGATTCGGTCCAGAACCAATTGATGTTGCCGAGGCGGTCGTTTTCTTGATGCAGGCTAGATCCATCACCGGTCAGACTATTTTTGTTGATTCAGGAGAGAGGTTTCTCGCGAGACAAAGAGATGTTTATTTTGAAACGGAGGGATGAAATGAAGTCACACATTGATGTCCTAACCGAACTGGTCCGATTGGGGACCAGGGAGTTCACAACCCTATTCTTGGAGAACTCAGTTAGAGAGGTCGATATCGGGGTGCATGAGCACGAGATTGGAGATCCACAGAGAATATGTTTTGATGTCCATGTTGTGATTGATGGGGCTTCCAAACCAGAGGAAGATGAGATAGACATGGTACTCGATTATGAGTATCTTTCTTCTTCGATAGACAGGACCATTTCAGCCCGAAGAAGTGCATTGATGGAGACACTCGCATCTGAATTGTTGGACGAGATCATGGCCCCGGGCGAAATTATTGCTGCCACTGTGTCACTGAAGAAGTTGGATGTTGAGGGAATTGATGGACAACTCGGGTGCTCAATGACCAGAATAAGGTGATTGGTGCAGAGGGCAGGATTTGAACCTGCGAAGCACTATGCACCGGAGCTTAAGTCCGGCCCCTTTGACCAACTCGGGTACCTCTGCGCCCCTTGAGGGCGGGTTCCCCTCCTTGAATCGAGCGCTTTGACACCCCCAAGAACTGATACATCACGTGCCCTTAGGGCACGAACGCTTTAACGCCACTCCTGTGGGCGACAAGACGTGCATGAGAGCAGCATAGCGAATGCCCCGTCCCGCAAGTTTCGGCTCGCCCTGATGCTATCATTGCTAATGTTGACTCCCCTGGGAATGGTTCCAGACCACCAGAAAGAACTCCCAAGTGAAACAATAATGGGGGCTAGCTCAGATGTCCAGCTAAACCTCTACACGATGTATTTCGCTTCCCAGAATTCTTCAGCCGGCGGCGATGGATACATTACGACACAAGTCCCGGAATCGGGCGGTCAAGAGTCAATGAGCGCCCTGGATAACAGCATAGAATTCCGAACAAGTCCAATGCTCTCATCATTGAGCGTGGCAGGCAGACCAAATCACGGCTCAGGCTCCGGCTCATACTACCTCCCTCTCGGACTCTTCATGAGGGCAACCGGACCAGACACATCTTCCGTTGAATGGACAATCACCCTCAAGTCCTCTGGAAGCCAGGTGGGATCGGTATCATGGAGCACAGATGCCTGCAATCCGGGATTGACCCAGAGCTGCAGTTTCGATCATGAGACATTTGAGATAGACCTAGGAAACGATCAATTTTTCTCCATTGAGAAAGATGAGCGTCTCGAGCTGATTATTGACGCAGACATGTCCGGATGCGATAGCGGGGGAAGCCCATTCGGCTCCAGCTGCGAGGCGGAAGTGGCATGGAATGAGATTGATGGGGATGATAGATTCAGCACACTCGAGATTGAGGCCAACGCAATTTCGAACAGTCTAGTACTCCTCCAAAGGGAGGGGGCCGAGCTATCAGAAGGGCCGGAGTTGGAATGGTTCCCAAATGACATCTTGTCTGAGAGGGTAATGCAGTTCTCATTCGATGTAAAAAGTAGCTTCGGCAGATATGACGTTGACTCGGTCAGACTACTGATGAGGGACCCAGATGGAGTCTACAGAATAGATCATGTCATCGATGAAGACGACGAGGAAATAGAAGACACCAGTCAAGGGATATTCGGGGAGTACTTGTGGTCATATCCGAGTGGTATTCCCGCTGGCGAATACTCCGTAGAGCTGGAGGTTTCAGACATCCAGGGAAACAGCGTCATCATTGAGCACGAGCCAGTGACCATGGAGCAGTGGGGGGTCGCACTCAACCACAGATTAGATCGAACCACCGAGTACATAGCACCCGGACAAACAACTCCCGTTCCACTGCAACTTGTCCACAGGGGGGACTCAACAAAATCGATGGATGTGGAATTGGAGGTTCTCACAAACTTCCCAAGCTCATGGCTACTTGAATTCGACTCACCGGGAGGATACACACTGAATGCGGGAGGGGACATACTGAATCCGATTCTTACCCTGACTGCACCCGAGGATCTAACTGGTGCCCCTGGTTCAATTGACATTAGGGCGGTTGCCGAGGCAGAGGTCGATGGAGTACTCACCGTGGTTCACCAAGATACACTGCAGATAGACTTGGAGAAGATCGATGTATATCAGCCTCCACAGGTATCCATTTGGTCCGAAGATCATGACGTACCAATAGCTAACTCGTCCCGGCCTGATGACATAGACTCGACAATCCCCAGATATGTGGACTATGATCAGTTCACCCCTTTCTTGCTGGAGATTTTCAATACTGGTTTCGATGCAGACACGTTTAGAATCGACGTCCTACAAAGATCGAAGGCTATCATTCACGTCTATGACAACGATACGGGCCAACGAATCTTGGAGGATGAGGGGGATGGCACATTCCATACTGCCCTACTCGACCGGCATGACACCCAGGTACTCAGACTCATGATCAAACCCTCAGCCGACAGGGAGGATCCCGACATAGGACCTGTCGAGATCGAGGTCGTAAGCTCTGGAAACGCTTCCCTCAGGTCAACAGTTCTATTCACCATCCAACGAACTTTTGGAATTAGGGCCGAGGTTTCTTACGATTGTGACGGATCCCCGCTCGGCCACATCAGGGTAACGCTCTGTTCTCCCGGGGATGGGAACGCGGAAGTCACCCTAAGGGCCAAGATTACGAATACCATGACATCAGGCGAGTCCGCAACTTGGTGGAGGATCCAGAATCCCGCTTCTCTAGAAGAAAACACCGATAGAGACAGTAAATACGGACAATGGCAATTCAGAATCGAGGATGACTCTGGTAATGCCATTCCCCGTGTCTCTCTCGCACCGGGGGATGAGACGGAGGTTTTCGTAACCATAACTCTGACCAATCAAGTCGAGTTCGGAAACCATACCGTTTATCTCAGAATTATCGAAGACACCACCGACTCAGATGCCAAATATTTTGATTTGCCAATGGTATTCGAGATAGACCCCGATGACCCCAACCTGGAAATCGTCCAGGTCACCCCAAACCGGCTTCTCGTCCCGGGTGAGTCGTATCCCATTCAGATGAAGGTCAAGAACCTTGGAAATAGCCCCCTTACCGTCCTCCTTGAGGCAGAGGTCGAAGGTACAGGATGGTCAGTTGATATCGATGGCCCTTCGGGTTCAGTTCTGATAGTTCTAGAGGCATTTGACGAGGTAACATTCGTTCTGGACGTAAATGTCCCCGAATCTGCCAACAACGGCGAGGAGGTGGATGTTGTGGTCACAGCAACTCCCTTCGACACGCAGCAGAGTTGGCCTGATGACGCCACCGCAGAAAAGACAGTGGTAATGAGGGTGGGGATTTCTTCACTGATCGACAGATTGGTGAACGAGATCACGCACCCTAGGATGTCGACATACATTGTCGGGCTAGTGGCAGCAATGCTCCTAATCGCAGGCATACAGGGCGCAATGAACAGGAGGAGGTGGAAGGCACACATGGCATATCTGGATGCTATTTCCAGTGAATCAGATGAAGATTTTGAGGAAGAAGATGACGACGATTTGCCCGCACCTGTGGTGGCGATCGAAGAGGAAGAGCCGGACGTATACGAGGACGACGACATTGAACTAGTCTGATAACTAGCGAGTCATTGTCCGAACGACGCTCCATTCCTCTTAAGTGCCCTACTTTGCGCCCAACTACAAGGGGTAGCGTAGCATGAGCTCATTTAGTCAATCTACTGATGCCCGTCCGGATAGTCTCTCCAAGAGAAGGTCCGCCATACTTTTCTCTGTTCTAATGATGCTCTCATCCTACTCCGCACTGGAGTTTGCTTCGTGGGAAGCATTGGCTTCCACGGACCAGGACGGGGATGGACTGACGTACGGACTTGAGTTCTACATCAATACACAGCCACAGGACTGGGATACGGACAATGACGGCCTCCCAGACGGGTGGGAGTGGCAGTACGGACTGAATCCGCTTTCCCCCTCAGGGGACAATGGTTCGACAGGAGATCCCGATGGCGACTCCCTCTCCAACCTGAATGAGTTCATGTTTGGAATGCCCTCCAACTGGGACTCCACAAATACGCCAAATGAGCTTGATAATGGTGTATGGTGGAATGGAACGGTTCCAGTTAGCAATTGGGATGAGGAGAGCGCTATGCAACTTATCCAGGGTCTTGGTTCCGATGGTGCCGATGAAGATCCATGGGGGAATATTTGCTTCAACACATTCGACGACGATAAGGATGGTATGGTGGACAATTTTGACAACGATGGTGATGGCGACTCTAACTGCACCAGCGACGACGATGACGGTGACGGGGCCATAGACGAGGACCCCAATGGATGGGACACAGATGGCGATGGAATGCCTGATGGGTGGGAGGTAGCGAATGGCCTGGATCCAACATCACGCACAAATCAAGACGGAGCCTTTGGCGATCCCGATGGAGATGGACTAGTCAACTTGAAGGAGTTCGTAAATCCTGCATGGGGGACTAGGAATGGAACAACAACTCCTCCCACTCAGTATTTCCGCCCAGGCCCCCTGAGTATGACGGCCACTGAATCTCCTTGCAATCCCGTTCTGCAACTAGGACCTGGGGGGTGCCAAATTTTCACGGCAGAGGTAGATGGGATCACATCCACTGACCCACAGTCCAATGACACTGATGGAGATGGACTAAACGACTCCTACGAGGCACTCGTTCTACTGACGGATCCAACATCCCCTGACACGGATGGCGATGGAATCGGCGACGGAGTTGAGGTGAACGGCCAGTATGGGGACCCCCCTCTGGCAAGCGATCCACGTAACAACAATACTGATGGCGATCAGTTCGACGATGGTGAGGAAGACCTCAATGGAAATGGGGTCGTCGATGAGAATGAGACGGATCCGACTAGAATCGAAGATGACGGTGACTTCGACGACGATGGAATTCCGAATTGGGAGGAAAATATGACATGCACCCTGTGGAACGTCGCCGACACCGATGGGGGTGGCATTAATGATGGCTCGGAACTTGATCCGTCCCATGCCACGAATCCATGCACATCAATGCAAACATTGAATCTGTCCATAGTCGACTTCGACGCAACTAACATGATACTCACATTGAATGAAACTTCCTCACTCGATCCCACCCCGGAGGATTGGAGGCAGAATGGCGAGCCGATGGGGTTCTATGTGTCATCGACTAACGGCAGTCTCACTGGCTTCAGGTTCACCTCTATCAACGGAGACTCATTGAGGGGCGTCGATACTGACAAGCCCCCTGATGCAACAACGGTATTGTTCGTGAACTTCTCTTGGTGTTGGGACCAGTCTCTCGGACTTTCCAATGATCCAATATGCGATGACGACTATTTTGACACTGATGGCGATGGCCTAGCTGATTGGGAGGAATCAACGGGGAGCTTCGGATTCTTGTCCGACTGGAATATGTCTGATACTGACGGAGACGGTGTGAATGACTTGGATGAGATTCTCAACCAGACCGACCCTAGCAACCCATGTGACAACCTTCTGGATACTGACGGAGACGGGCTAAACAATTACTTCGAGAACACAACTGTCTGTCTGGTCGCCTTCGGGAGCCTCGGTGGAAATGGTACGACTGACACTTACTTCACACTGTGGAATGAATCCGACACCGACAACGGGGGTGTGACGGACTTCCAAGAGTATCTAGATGGCACCAACCCCCAGAATAACCCCAATGATGACCTTAATCCAGTAGATACCGACGGAGACGGTATTCCCGATACTATTGAGAATGCCACGGGAACTGATTGGAGGGATCCGGACACTGATGGGGGAGGTATTCCAGACGGCCAAGAGTGCACATCAGAATTCTGGGACATGAATTGCCTCAATGCCGATGGAAACCCATGGGACCCTACTGATGACATTGACCCCAATATGATGTTCTTCGAGGCAATGAACACCTCAGTGGGCGTGGACCCCAACATAACTCACTACTGGAGGTGGCATACCTATGACTTCTACACGGGAATATCATGGGGAGTAAACACCAGCCTCGTGGGGAACACGCAGATGTTTCCCGGATTCTCAACGACACAGGGAGTCGCCGATCAACAGTTCTGGGACGGTTCGGAAGTACTGGGCTGGGAGATCTCACTGGAATCAGGCGCACTAATTTTCCCAGGAGAGGAGATAATAGCCCCTCATAATGCAGTCAACTACACTGGATGGACCGATGCCAATGCCGGCCTAAATTTCTCGAACTTCACGAGAGACGTAATAGTGGATGGTGCGACCATAGACACTTTGTTCATTACCGCCCCACAAGTCCTGATTACGCAGGCAATCAGAGACAACACCACCGAGTTTTCCAATAGTACGTATGCCACAGACTTGCCAAGCGAATTCTTGGATAAGGGGAACAAGGCAGCATTCGTCAACGCAATTACAACCACCATCATCAATGAATCGGGGGCGTTCTCTGCTTGGGATAGGGTCTCAGCAATACAAGACTTCATCATTAATGGCAACTCCACAACCACTTTCCTAAGAAATCACAATGGCACCGAAGTGGGCTTTGTTGACGATGAAGACGACCTGTCATTCTGGATGCTGAATAACTCTCTGGAGGGGGATTGTGATCAGTTCAGCTCTCTCTTTGCAGTGATGCTCAGATCCGCTGGAATCCCGGCTCGCAAGGTCACCGGTTTCTCAGGTGGGAAGTGGACGGGAACCTCATTTGAGGTATACGGCAAGGACTTCACATCGTGGGTCGAGGTTCATTTGCAGACCAACTCCAATTTGGGCGATGCCGACTTGGGGTGGATACCCTTCGAGGCGTGCCCCGCCCTCTCAACTGTCGAGGTAGTGGATGAGAACTGGGGTCCCATTTGGTTCGATAGGGACCTGTCCTCGGGCAACTTGTCTATAGATGGGACGCTCAGGTTCACTGAGAACCAGTCAACGGTTGCCAACATCACTATCGACATGTATCTAGTAAAATCGAATCAGACGGGGAACGTTCCTGGTTCAGCAGCGATCGAAGAGCACTACATAGGCACTGCAGTCACCGATGAAAACGGGTCATTCAACATCAGCGGGCAGCCACAAGAAGTGATTAACCCCGGTTACGGATCCCTAGTTCTACGCACGTACCAGAATGGTTATGTTGGATCCCAGGGGATTTCATTTCCATGGAAGCTGAATGTAACTGACAATGTGTCCATGTCCGTAAATGATCCCGAGCCCCCAGATGAGCCTAAGATTGGCATTGGGGTGAATACCACAATTACAGGCGAGATTTCCTTGTCCAGTGAACCGTTCAACGATATTACACAGCTGGACAGCCTACAGGTGGTTCTGAACTACACCACCTCTTTCGATGGCCCGGTAAGCCTCATCTCAAGCGTCGGCGCGGGTGGTTACTACGAATTCTCAGTCCCAATTGACGAATCCGAACAGGAGGGACTGATTTCTGCGACTCTGAATTTCCTTGGTTGGCATGAGGAGGACCTCAATAACGCAAGCACCCCACTGTACCACTTACGGCCCAATTCAGTCGGCTTCAACTTGAACTTGACTCCAGCCCCGAACTTGACGGTGACTCTGGAGGGTCAAGGAGAAAACAATACCATTCTGGAGGTCGATCAACCCATATTCCTCAACGGGACCGTTCTAAGCCGCTCTACTGTCCCCCTGGCACTCAATGGAACTCTGACACTGCAGATGCGAAGGTCCGCTGCAAACGGTCCATTCACCACCCTGACGTCTTGGTATCTGAATGACTCAGATTGGTCTGGGGCCTTGGGCCAATTCGCAGTTAATTGGTCATTCTCAGCTGCCGACGTCCCAATTCCTGCAGGCCTCGTAGAGATAAGGTACCAATTCGAGGCAGATGGGCTATTCGCAAAAGATGAGTCAGTGGTTAGGGAAGAGCATGGGGTGAAGGGCTACGTTAATTTCAGCTACATCCTGAATCCTGCACCCGTCGGTTCCGATTCGGAGGTAGAGGTCACTCTGTCTGACCACACCGGAACTTCAGTTGCGAGCTTCGTGGGAGACTACACCCTGGATTTCAATGGGGAGCTGGTATGGAACCAATCGGACCCAGAGCTACCTAGGGTCATGGTCTTATGGAGGCCGACAATCGACGTCGAGGCAGGAGATTACCCATGGCATCTGAACTACAGCGGCTCTACATGGCTCCTGCCGAATAGTGTCCTTGACTCGGTCAGGGTCCAAGGGAGGGCCGATGTAACCCACACACTGAGTTCAGAATGGACCCCTAGGGGACAATCGTCGTGGATCTCAGGATTCGCTAGGGACATTAACCTGAACACCACAATTCTCGGAAATAACTCCTCAATAATCGTCAATATGGAAGTCCCCTCCGATCAACCCCCCACTCCAGACGGACTACCTGCCCCCCCTGTGACCTACAGACTAGGGGAGCAGTGGATTGACAACACAACTGGAGAATACAACATAACATTCCAAATGCCAACCGGAGTGGGGGCAGGGGTTTACGACCTCAGGCTCATTTTAGATTTCGAGAAGAACCCTCCCTCGGGAGGGGCATACTACCTGGTTCCCGGAGCAGTGGTGCTCCAAGCAGGAATTCAGACCGAGTATGTGGTAGAGGCCGAACCTTTGCAGTCAATAGTTATCGCAGGACAGACCCTCGTTACTAATGCCACCATAACCGATGTCGAGAGCTCAAAAAGGCTGCAGAATACCACTGTCGATTTGTACTTCGATTGGGGGGGGCCTCTTCAGCAGGTTCTCAACAGCACAGTTTCGGGATCGGATGGAGTTGCCCGCTTCACTTCGACAATTCCTGCAGACGCGCCTCCTGGATACTATGACGTCCTCCTACACGCACCAGACGACATCACTGACAGTCTGACCACTCCCAATGCAGGCAGGTGGCTAGGAAATGAGAGTACGGTCAACCTGACTGTACAAGTAGCAAGCAGCATCAGGATAGACAATGCCCCCCTTCCCGAAGTCACCGCCGGGCAATTCTTCCAACTACAAGGACAGGTCTTAGATGGGGTAGACCAGAATCGCTCAGTTTCTGGCCCCATGACCTTGGAGGTTTTCTTCCTCAATGACCCCAGTGAGACTCTAATCACAGGGCACGTCACCGCAACGAACGGTTCGTTTTCTGTAATGGTGCCCACTGATCCATTGGGTGACGGAGTAACCAATGGACTGAAGACCGTAGTGGTGAGTGTGGAGAACGGAAGTACCCCATTCTACCTTACAGGGACGGGCAGTGAGACTATCTTGGTTAGGGGGGTGACCCAACTGACTGATAGAAACCCAATCTTAAACACAATAGTTGACAGGGGGACTTCAATCTCATTCGGTGCTAGGTTAGTCGAGTCAAGCGATGCAGACCGTCAGTTAGCAAACATGTCCGTCTCCGCACTATTCCACGAAACATGGCTTACCCCCGAGCAGTCAACAAACGGGCAAGGCACGGTCAACTTCACATTCACTGTCCCTCACTCTCACCCCTTGGGACTAATTCCAATAATCCTCATGTTCAATGGGTCGAATGGTTCTGACACACTACACGCATCTTCCACCATTATCAACACCATCACAGTAAGATCCCCGACCAACATATCGTTCGATCCAATTACCTCTAATCCGGCTGCCGGGGAGTTCCTAGACGTCAGTGGGACGTTGACATCCAGCAATGGTAGCGGCATTGTAGACAGATCAGGCAATGCCCTGAACCCCACACTAAACTTCGCCATCGACGGCGACACAAACTCCTTCTCAGTTACCGGCGGAACTGTCGATGCCAATGGGTCATGGTCGGCTAGGATATTCCTGGACCTGTCGTTCCCCCGGGGCACTCACAACATCACAGCTTCTTACACCCCCTCTGTCAACTATTACGGTGCCAGTTCGGAGGATGGGACATTCGATAGCAGGGGTTTCTCCATGCTTTCCATAATATCTCCTGCCGACTTGGATCCGGATGAGAGGGCAGTCAGGGGGGACAACATCACCTTGAACATGTCCTTGATTGACAACTCGGGTCAGTTCGTATCAGGAGGGCAGATAGATGTCTCGATAGACGGCACACCTTCTTGGTCTGGATTCACAGACGAGGATGGCATACTTACAACGTCAATTCAGATTGATGAAAACAGGGCACCAGGGCCGATGACCATTACCGCAACATTCGCCGGCTTCAACGGCTCAACAGGATTGCTGGGCGACGAAACGTGGTCGAGAGTCGTGATACTGGCGCCTTCAGTACTAGAGGTGACTTCAGTCACGGGCTCGGCCATAGCAGGCGAGTCAGTAACATTCACTGGAACGCTACTGGATGAGCACGGTGCACCACTTGTAGAGGATGGCGAGGACAAGGGAGGGGTGGTCCACCTCTCCATAGATGGCATAGACGTCGGTCCGTTATACACATCAATGTCCAATGCCTCGACGGGGATTTGGAGTATAACCTACGACCTTCCCCTGGATACCGACTACGGGGCCCACACATTCACTGTGGACTTCCTCGGAGGATTTACCTGGGTAGATCCAATGGGCCAAGGCGACTCCTTGAACCCCGAGTACTTCCTGCCTTCCACAGTAACACAGCAGTTCAACGCCACACAGACCTCACAGGTAGTCCTAACCACTCCCCCTGGAGAGATAGACAGGAATGAACTCCTGCTCATTGAGGGGATGCTAACTGATGGTGCTGGAAGGGTTCTTCCAGGCCGAGATTTGGATGTTTACATGAATGACCAATTCCTCACTTCACTGTCTGTCTCGGATAACGGAACATTCAGCCTGTTCTTCCCTGTCCCACCAGATATGCTACTAGGTCCTAGGAGCGTTAGAATCGAGTTCAGCGGAGAGGAGTTCGTAATTGGTTCAAACTCAACTACCATCTTCACAGTTTTCGGTCCAGTCGAGGTCGAAATCGAACAACCTAATCCAGTTGCGGTCGACGATGTCCTGAAACTCAGTGGAACCGTCAAGGACAATTTACCAAATGGGTGGCTGGATAACCACTCCCTTCAGATATTCATTGATGGAATACTGATTGGGACAACTACAACAGACGAAAACGGCCAGTGGTCCTATTCATGGATAGTTTCGGAATTCCTAGATGTTGGGCAGCATTCCCTAACTGTAATCGCTCCCGACCAAGGATACCACCGCCAGGGATCCGCTGAAGCGAACCTCACAATAGCATATCACACCGGGATGACCCTTCAGGTGGAAAACAACGTGGTAACCAGGGGTGGGTCATGGAACCTCTCTGGCAGGCTTTTCGATGCAGACTCCGCAGGAAATCCTGGATTGGAGGGAAGGGAACTGTCCTTCCTACTTGATGGGGAGCTAATCTCCACCATCACTACCAGTATAGACGGGACATTCAGCATAAGTCACGAACTTGGATACCTGATTTCAAGGGGCTCTCACGATGTCTCACTGGTTTTCTCGGGAGAGCAGCTGTACTTGGCAAATTCAGTGAACGCCACAGTATACACCAGGGCCGACATCAAAATTGAGATTCTGTTCCTAGAGGACGAGGTCGTCAGAAGCGATGGCAATAGGCCAATTAGGGTACTTGGCAGGATTATTGAGATCGGAGGAGAAGGGAACACCATGGAGGAGATGGAAATTTCCCTGTACTGGGAGGACTCATTCCGGCCAAATACGAAAATCACGTGGGACGAAACCACCGGGCAGTTCCTAGTCGAGTCCAACGCAATATCGACCATGCCCCCGGGAATTGCCAGCATGTCCTTGTTGGTCGATCCAGATTCCTCCAGATTCCTAAATGGAGGAGAGATAGATTTCGAGGTCGTAATTAAGGTGCCAGTCAACTTTGAGTTCTTGCCGGAAGAACTCTATCTCGAAGTCGGAGGTAGCTCCCTGTCCGGAAAGGTGAATGTAACAGCGACGGATCGCATACAGGTCATTGAGGGAGTCTCAATCACAGCTAGACTGGTAAACGAGACCGCCACTCACTTCACAGTGGTGGGAGTCACTGATCAGAATGGAATCTTCACCTACCAATTCGAGTCATTCCACGAGAACCACCCCCTGTGGGATAGGGATTTCTGGGGCGAACTATCTGTTGAGTTCAGCTCAGATTCCGATTTGATTGACCCAATAGACGCCGCAAGGCTCTCGCAGTTCGCCGTCGTAGACGTCGAGTACGAACCAGAGGAAGGGGCATCCCTGATGGGGCCCGCCATGACTGCTCTAGCTGCAATCGTATTGATTGGACTGGCCGTAGCAGGGGTGATGTTCGCAAGGAGAAGAAGGCAGGCTGCCATAGACGAGCTCGCAGGAGTGTTCAGCTACACTGCAGAACTGCTTGCCGCGGGAGACGAGGTCAGGGAAGCAATCTTCAACTGCTATGAGGGACTTTGCCAGGTCCTGATGAGCCGAGGATTCCTGAGGAGGGACTTCGAGACAGTCAGGGAGTTCGAGCTCGCAATAAGGAACGCTCTTCCGATTAGCGAGCAGGCATTGCTCTCACTCGACAGGATTTTCGAAGAGGCTAGGTACTCTAGCCACGTATTGGGGGAGCCTCACAGGGAGAGCGCCCAGATGGCACTCAGCGCTGTTTTGCAGGAGATAGACCAGCTCGAAGAGGTCCCATCTAGAGAAACCTCGATAGTCCCTCAGGAATGATTGTCCAGGGATAGTCCCAATGTATGGCCACTCCAAGCCGCGCCCGAAATAACAGAGCCAGACGGAAGTCTGAAAGTTCTCAGTACTTCGCCGAAAGAGCCAGATGAGATTATTCTGGCCAAATTCCCAGACTCCCCCTCCAAGACTTCCAGAACCACATCTCTCCTATTTGCGGAAGGCATCGGTATTTCCATGAAGTCACCATTAATCGAACCACCGAGATCAGCAACTAGGTCGCCAATAGGAGGAACCCCGCTAGAATCCATCTTCGATGACTCGGGGATGCTCCCAACATGACTGAGGAAGTTCCTATGCTCCCTTGAGACCTCGGAGATGTGGGGCAGGTCGGAAAGAAACTGGGAATGTGACTCAGAGGCAGAAATATCGAGACCAAGGGATGAACTAGGATATTCTGATTCGTCCACCCCGCCCTCATCGGGGATGTCTATTTCCACCCTCCTCCATGCCATGTTATCATCAACTCCACGAGACCGACTAAGATGAACCCATTGATTGGGGTATTTTGAAGAAGCGCTCGACGTGCTTCCCGGTTCTACTTGGACTGGACGTCCTGAGGGAGTCCATCGATTTGGGCATACAGTCCCTGCTCCTGCCTTCCAAGAGCCTCTTCTCCAGAAGAATCACTATCGCTCTATCTTCAGATTTTCTTATGGGCCTTCCGAGTGCCTGTAGGACACTGTTGATGGCTGGCTGCAGACTGGCATACTTCCATGCCCTGGATCTCCCGAACCTGCTTGTATAGTATCCAAAGAGGGCATCCTGTTTGGCGCTAGGAGGAGGTAGGGGGAGGCCAATGCAGACCACGGCATCAAGGATGTTATCGGAGTAATCTATTCCTTCTGAGAGCTTTCCACTCAGAACTCCAAAAATAACAGAATTCCTCTTCATTGATGTTTGCTCGTAAAGTCTGTTGACCATTCCATCGACTTTGCGTTTCGACATACCCCTTTCCTCCTTCTGGATATCCCGTTGGAAGAAATATTGGATTCCCGAGACTATCCTTTCCATAAACAAGTAACTTGGAGCGAACACTGCAACATTTCCTGGGGTATTTTCCAATACCGATGAAATATGGTCGCATATTAAATCAAAGCTTGAGTCCCTTTCAGTATACTTGCTTGTTACATCACTTGCAATTAGAACGTGTCTATTTTCAGGAGGGAATCCAGATTTGTACTCTACCCCTTTGTACATATTTTCAGGAATTCCTAGGATGTCGCAGTACATTTTGGGAGGAAAGAGTGTCCCTGACATCAGTATGGAACCCGCGCACTCTTCGAAAATTGGCCCACCAACGACACCAGGGTCAAGCAAATGGCTAGTTATCCTAGGGTCTTCCAGAATGCTATCAAAGACTAATGATAGTACATCGCTGTCTCTGTATTGGATGCATATTTCTAACATTCTAGCCAATCTGAAACAGTCAGTTTCCTCGTCCTCGTCCTCTAATGACTCGTCAGTATCGACCTTGACTTCAAACAGTTGGTGAACCATCTGCCTAATCTGACTTATGTGGTCAAACTCTGAATCTACACCAGTTCCTTCCAAGGCTCCGCCAATTATGTCTAGGAACTCATTAGTTTCGATTTTCAGGTCGTCCCAATCCGAATTCTCATTTTCATTAGCCTTCTCTTCAAACCATTTTCTCAGTGGATTCCTTAGCGACTCAATCTGTCCCTCAAGCCTAATTGCATCCGTCACATCAGTTCCTTCTCCCAAATCATGCTGAGAAGCAAATTTTTCCAGATTCCCCCTATGTTCCTGTATTTCGGACAATGCTCTTTGGAATACCTTGTTGGTAATCCTGGCTTCTAATCCATTTCTGATCCTATCGGGAAGGTTGTGCGCTTCATCAACTATCAGAATTGAATTACTAAGTTGTATGCCCATTGAATCCATCGATAATGAGCTAATGCTTTCGATGAAGATGTGATTGTAATCACAGACTATGATATCGGAAACCTTTGCTGCACTTCTCGCGGCCTTCCATGAACAAATCTTCCTCTGTTTCCCATACTTCATACTCCATTCAACATGTCTAGTATCTGAAAGAATCAAATTCTTCATCTCCTCCCTTCTCCGACTCCTAGTATCTTTGTTGACATCCTGTTCACAGTTACAATTTCCAGTAGACTTGTCCACAGGTCCACACATAGACTCTCTTCCAATAATGTCGACTAGCTTTACTCTGGGAGTTCCCGGAGAGAGCCGTTTGTTGATCATCCTGACTGTTTCAACAACAATTCTATGCTGTGATTGCCTACCTGTCATGAATACTATCTTTGGTTTCAATCCATCTTGCGCCCTATCATTTGCAACATGTAACGCGGAAGCCAATGATGCCGCAGTCTTGCCGATCCCAGTCGGTGCGGCAGCCAGTAGTGATCCCTTAGATGAAAGCGCCTCAATTCCGTCCCTAATCATCTCAATTTGTGACTCTCTCATCTCCTCATGAGCCAAGTAAACTCCTATCTCCGGAGCATCGGAAGCAGTCATGGAAAACGTCCTGCCAGTAGAACGACCAAGAAGATTGGGTTCATAGTTGGTGGATGGGAGGCGTTCTAAGCCTCTGTCTTCATCGTAGAGTTGGCTTTTCTGGCTCTCGACAGAAGTCCTTCGAAATTGGGTGCGAGGGGGCGCGCAATGCGCCCCCCCGCGTTGGTTCTGTGCATCCCGTCCTCACACATTTCCCTCGCCTCATATAGCGTTTGAATCATCGTCATGTCTTGCACGGAGGGCATCCATCCGCGCGGCAAGGAGATCCTCAACTGTGGCATCCTCTATTGCCACACGCCTGATGTGCTCTCTGGCTGCCTGCCTAAGGACAACATCCGGGTTCTCCCCGTGCAATTTACAGTAGTCACTAATCCTGGCACTCAGGTCAGGCCCCAGATCTACTTGGACCCTGTCGCCTGAAACTTGGTGCTCAGAGGAAAGATACTGCCTCACAGCGTACCGAATCACGTCGGACCTGTTTCTCATTCCATCAAGGCCCACTAGCCTATCCAATTCCAGCAGGTGGTCCTCTGGAATTCTTAGCGAAACCATGGGGCTGTGGCCGGCCAACTCGCTTCCTCCAAACCGCACAGAGGGGCAGGGGGTCTTAATTGTATCTCAATTGAAATGCAAATGAAATACATTGAGTTGAACCCCACCTTCCATTGTACGCAATATGCCACCAGTCCCGGATGAGAGTGTGATTCAAGGGGAGGCATAGCCTCGGAGGGTCGCAGGGAAGCGCATGAAGACCATCAACGACGCAATCCATGGCCAGTTTAGGATAGACGGTGTCAGGAATGACTTGCTAAAGACCCCTGAGATGAATAAGCTGAGTCACATTAAGCAACTCGGCCTCGCACACTTGGTTTTCCCAGGGGCCCACCATACTCGTTTCGAGCATTCGCTGGGAGTATCCCACATCGCTGGAATGATGGCGGATTCAATGGGATTGGATGATTCTGAGACGGATTTGGTGCAGGTCGCTGCAATGTTGCATGATGTCGGGCACGGCCCATACTCTCACACACTGGAGCATATTCTACATGAGAGGGGTGGAAAGGATCACATGTCCATTACAGAGGGAATTATTACCGGGGACTATGATGTTCTCCGGGAAGGAGAGAGTAGCTCCATCAATAATAGGAAGTCGATCCCCGATATTCTCGAGGGATACGGAATCGATCCAAAGGAAGTTGCCAGCCTGATCAGGGGTCCGGATGCCCGAGGTTCAGAGAGGAACTTGATGACATGGTCGGAGGGACGTTCAGATTTCGTCGAGCAAGACAACACGCTCGCTCATCTAGTTCATGGGCCTGTTGATTGCGATCAGATAGACTACCTGCTAAGGGACTCCCACTTCACGGGGGTCAATCATGGGGTCATTGACTACCGGAGGCTAATCATGTGCCTCGAGAGGCATGGGGGCGACATCGCTGTAGAGGAGGGGGGACTCCCTGCCTTGGAGGGAATGCTGATGGCACGTGGCCTAATGTACAGTGCAGTATATTTCCACAGGGTTACGAGAGTCACAGAGATAATGCTGTCAAGGGCTGTCGAACGTAGTGAAGATCTGTTGCCCGACTCAGTTGATTTGCAGAGGCGAGTCGATGCAGAGATATGGCAGGCCCTATATGGTGCCGGGGACTATGCTAGGGATATGATTAGGAGACTAAAGTACAGACAACTGCTCAAGGTATGCTCAAGCCGAAGGAGGCAGGAATTGAGTGATGAGCAAGTTGAACTCTTGGCTGGACTTGCCTCTGATTCCGAGAAGAGGAGGTCATTCGAGGATGAGATGGCACAGAGGTCAGGATTGGAGCCGGGATATGTCGCCGTCGATGTCCCCAACATCAAACTCCTTCTCGCTGAACCTAGGATGTCGCAAGTGGACATCAGAATAATCGGAGACGATGGGAAGACTAGGTGGTTCAAGGAACACACTCCTATCGCTGACGCTTTGAAGAATCGACAGGTTAGTCAAGCCGCAGTTTACATCATGACTCTCCCAGGTTATGAGAAAAGGGTCTCAGAAGTGGCCGACAGGATGATTTTCACATAATCCAATTCCCTCTAGATAGGAGCACTATCGGACATCTCGTAGGGATACCATTCAAAAGGGCGATTCGGGTCGCCAAAGCGCCCGGTACCTGTAAAAGGAATCGTTCAATCAACCGGTGAGTGCTATGGACAGCCAAATGAAAACAATTTACGACGGCGTAATCGCAAGAGATCCGAACCAACCTGAGTTTCATCAGGCCGTTGAGGAGGTCCTGGATTGCCTAGGGCCCGTAATCGATGCACACCCCGAGTTCCTTCCTGTCGTTGAGTCGATGGTAGAGGCCGAGAGAATCATTCAGTTTCGAGTTCCATGGTATGATGACAGTGGGAATTTACAAGTCAACAGGGGATTTAGAATTCAGATGAACAGCGCCATCGGCCCTTACAAGGGCGGACTAAGATTCCACCCATCGGTGAATCAGTCGATACTCAAGTTCCTTGCATTCGAGCAGGTGTTCAAGAACAGTCTCACGGGCCTCCCGATGGGAGGTGGAAAGGGAGGTTCAGACTTCAATCCCAAGGGGAAGTCAGACTCCGAGGTGTTGAGGTTCTGTCAATCTTTCATGATGGAGCTATGGAGGCATATTGGAGCAGATCTGGATGTACCAGCTGGAGATATTGGAGTAGGTGGAAGGGAGGTTGGCTACCTCTTCGGAATGTACAAGAAGCTCGCAAATGAGTTCACGGGCGTTCTTACTGGCAAGGGCAGGTCATACGGGGGCTCTCTGATACGCCCCGAGGCAACCGGGTATGGTTTGGTTTACTTTGCCAGAGAGATGCTGGCAACCAAGGGGAAGTCATTCGAAGGCGCAACTGTCTCCATCAGTGGCTCGGGAAATGTGGCCCAATTCGCCTGTGAGAAGGTGCTAGACTTGGGAGGCAAACCAGTCACGATGTCTGATTCAGGAGGATGGATTCATGACCCCTCAGGAATTGACAGGGAGAAGCTCGCATGGATTATGGATCTCAAAAACAACAAGAGAGGGAGAATTAGCGAGTACGCGAAAAACTTCGATGGAGTGAGCTATTCAAAGTCTGAACCAGAGCCTGCTTTGAGTGGCATCTGGGGGGCCGACGTCGACGTCGCACTCCCCTGTGCTACCCAGAATGAGATAAATGCCCAAGAAGCCGAGATGCTGGTCAAGAATGGCACAATAGCTGTAGCTGAGGGGGCCAATATGCCATGCACCCCTGAAGCCGTGGAAATTTTCCTGAATAATGGGGTGTTATTCGCCCCAGGAAAGGCGAGTAATGCGGGCGGAGTCGCCACATCCGGTCTAGAAATGAGTCAGAATAGCTTGAGACTCTCGTGGACAAGAGAGGAAGTAGACCAAAGATTGGAGTCAATCATGGTCGAGATACACAAGTCCGCCTCTGAAACAGCAGCGGAATACGGCATGCCTGGGAACTACGTGGCCGGGGCAAACATTGCCGGATTCCTAAAGGTGGCAGAAGCGATGACTGCCCAAGGAATGATCTAGTTCTCCTCGTTGATAGACGATAGGAACCTCTTGAGGCGATCCGTTTTTGGGTTATCGATAATTGACGAGGGGCCCGTTTCTGCCACCACTCCCTGATCCATGTAAATCACCCGATCAGCTACATCTCTTGCGAAACTTATCTCATGAGTGACGACAACCATTGTCATCCCTTCGTCAGCAAGGCCTCGAATGGTCTTCAGCACGGACCCAATGAGCTCAGGGTCCAGGGCACTGGTCGGTTCATCGAAAAGCAATACCTCGGGCTTCATCGCAAGGGCTCTGGCAATGGCGACTCGTTGCTTTTGTCCGCCAGAGAGATTTCCCGGGTAAGCATCAATCCTGTCAAGCATATCGACTCTCCCCAGAACTGCCAAAGCCCGCTCTTCCGCCTCCTTCTTGCTCATTTTTCTCACCTGCCTTAGTCCTAATGTGATGTTATCCAATACCTTCAGATGGGCGAACAACTCGAACGACTGGAACACCATCCCTATCCTCGATCTCAGATTGTTAATGTCGGTATGCGGCGTGTTGACTTGCTCGCCTTTCAGGAGAACCTTCCCCCCCGTCGGCTCAATTAGTCGGTTGATACATCGAAGAACGGTGGATTTTCCGCTCCCAGAAGAGCCAATTATCGCAATAGACTCACCCTCATTGACGTCGAAAGAAATACCTCTAACTGCATGAACTCCACCAGCGTAAATCATGTTTAGATCAACGATTTCCAGTACTTTCTCAGGCATTCAGTTACCCCCTGTCATACCTAGGCCCGGAATCCTAGTCTTTTCTTCCATCCACCTGAGGAAAAGTGCGAGAGTCCAGGTCACTACGAAGTAGGATATCAGCACCATCCCCCAAGCGTATGCATATTGGAACGTACTTGCAACAATCAACTTCCCCTGACGGGTGAGCTCTGCATATCCAATAATCATAGCAAGTGATGAGTTGAGTACTAAGTTGACCATCTCATTCCCCATTGGGGGTATGCAGATCCTAATTGCTTGAGGCATTATCACTCGGCGCATGGTTTGTAGGTAGGTCAGACCAATGCTTCTTCCCGCTTCCATCTGGGCAGAAGGAATTGCCTGAATCGCGCCCCTAATGGTTTCACACTGGTAAGCACCGGAATTGAAGCCAAGGGCGCAAATCGCGCTGATGAAAGCCGAATCATACAGCATCCCTCCCACTAGTGTTCCATAATTTGACTCAGAATAGTCATACCTAGCGAAAATGTCCGTCAGGAAATTGTGATTCTCCTCCAAATTTTCGAAGCTAAAGACCTCCAGGCCAGGTCCTTGAATAAGTGCTCCCAGACGAACTCCGAAGTGAATAAACAAGAATTGAACAATCAAGGGAGTATTTCGGAAGAAGTCGGTATACACAGTCGCTATAGTGTTTAGAGGCCTCACTCTCCAAGGATTCAATGCTATATTCTTAATTCTGATTTTTGCAAATTCACCATTGTTGCTCAGGAATAGCAAACCTACGAATGTCAGAGCAATCCCAAGTAGAATCCTTAGGAAAGATTCTGGTGCACCGACGGGTAGGAAAATGTACTCAATGCCCTGTAATCCAAGATCAGTAGTTCCGGGAATCGCCGAGTATATCTGAAAAATCCCAGCTCCCAGAATGGGAACTCCCGCCATTCTGACATATCGAGGTTCGTACCGCTCCACAATATACTTCAGAGATGTCGGGGAGGTTTTGCACATAGCGAGAGTTATCCCTAGGAAGAAACCGAGAACAATACCAAATGCGACTATCTTCAATGTTGCAATGAATCCAGATAGGAACATTTCCTTCGTCTCATCTACGAAGACTCCGAAGTTCCCATATTCGGGAATTACGAAACCAATCTGGTCATCCTCGCCCGCATCCTCAGTCCATAGGATGGACCCTCCGTCCCCAATGGCTATTCCAGTAAATCCATTCAACATTAAAATGCCATTGAAATCGGTTTCGTTGCCAAGTGGATTGATCTGCTGCGAAACAATGGTCCCACCATTAATGCTCATTGAGAGATATCCCCCGGCTCCAGTCATCAGTAGCTTCGAGGTTGAAACAACTTCTAGCGAGGTCAACTCGACATCCAGTGTCTCGGGACCCAGGATGTATTCGTTGGTCCCAGGGGGGTAGTGTCTTTCGAAATCTATGAGCGTCCAGACATAACCTACATCAGTACCAGTCACTACATTGCTCATCGACATCAGAATCCTACCGTCATTTGTGATGGCATATATCCGAGTGGGGCTGTAGAATTCGACCGAGACAATTTCCGAACCTCCCGCTCCCTCGGGAGCTTCCCTATATTCCCAGTTCTCACCTCCATCTTCGGAGAATAGTATGGTGCCATCGGAACCAACTACAATGCCTAGATCCTCATCAAGAAATGAGACGTCCAGTAGATCGCTTTCGATAGATAGACTAATCTCATTCCATCCCCCACCTTCCAGTTCCCAAATCGTCCCTTGATTACCTACGGCTATGGCGCTCTGACTCCCTGTTAGGGATATCCCATTTACTTGCGAACCACTGGGAAGGGAAATGTCCATCCATTCGTTATCAACACTGTCTTTCAGAAGCACTAATCCTGAATCCCCTGAAATTATTAGAGATCCAAAATCAGAGTCTGAATGGTGAATGTCAGACGTCGTGGGCGAGTCCGAGGACTCCCAGGAAACCCCGTCGTCGATGCTTTGGAGAATTACGCCTCCCGTACCGAATGCCCATACTTGTCCGTCATAGTATGCAGCTGTCAGAAGATCATCCGAGGTTCCGCTTTCAACGACTTCCCAACTGCTCGTGAAATCACTTGCTTGTCCCGGAGTTGAGCCTGCCAAAAGAAGAATCACCGCAGCCATAGTGACAATTCTGGCCATTCCAACCCTCCCTCCTGCCGGGAGGAGTCGAGATTCCGCTTCGTACATGGCGAGCCCTGATGTCTGGCATTCTTCCTTGGATATAGTCTAGGCGGACCGCCAATTCTAAGTCAAAACGCTCTTTGATGCAGTCATGAAGGGGATTGCCGCCGTTCTAATCGTCCCGATTCTGCTGTCCTCTTCATGGGTTCTTGCGTCAGGAGAGTCAGTGTATTCAATAGGCACTATTGCAGGCGAGGAATCTTCACATTTCATAGCGCAGAACTCCGAACTCCAAGAGGTTGAGTTCGAGAACGTCCCCTTCGCCATGAGGGCTCTAAGGGACGGGGATGTTGACTATGTGATTGGCCCCCATCACTTACTCACTGATTCTGAGATGATTACGCAGTGGTCCACAATTTCAGTACATGACATGTTCGATATTTCGGATTATTTCGTGGCCATGATTAGATCCGACAGTTCTCAGGAAACTGGCAACGATGAGCTTAGGTACGCGGTCAACTCCGCTTTAGCAGACATATTCCAAAGGGGCACTGCCTTCTCGACTCACCAACTATGGTTCGCAGACCTTCCTCAGTTACAATTCTCAAATTATGAGATGTATGAGGATGCTTGGCCCACACCAACAGAGGGCGGCACACTCCATAGGATTCTGTATGAGGATACCGACATGGGGGTATGCATGTTGGACCAAGACTCCTCGATGACCAAGATTGGCAATAATGGGGGACTAGTGGGGTTCGAGGTCGACATGGCCGAGATGATAACAAACAGTATAGCAAGCAACTATGAAGTCGAGCTGACTCTGTATAGGCACAACAGCGGAGTGTTCGAAAACGTGCTCGGTGATCTGACCGATTCCGATCTTTGTGACATTGCAATGGCTTCGATAACAACAGATCAGATGCCCGAGGGCTTCATTTCATCATCCCCCTACCATGTTGGTGGATCAGTGTTACTCTCATCTTCTGAGTCACCCGAAATTTCCGATGTCGCAGATCTATTCAGCCCCCACAGTCCCCAAGGGGAAGGTTCCAATTTCGATTTGAGAATAATCGCGATATTCCTCCTTACGGTTTTCATAGTTAGAGAAGCAGTCAGGAAAGACTGACGAGACATCAGTAATGTTCATCGGCGTACTACTGCCGAAGGGTTCCATGGCAGAGATGATGTATCAGGGGAAGGTGAAGCAGGTTTGGAGTACCGATGACCCAGAAGTGATTGAGTTCAGGTATACAGATCAGATTAGCGTATTCGATCAGATAATCCCTAGTCTTGTACCAAGAAAGGGAGAGAGCCTGAACAGAACTACATGTCATTGGTTCAATTTAGTCGAGCAAGAGGGAATTTGTGAGACTCATCTAATTGAGATGAATGCCCCAGATAGGTGCCTCGCTAGGAAATTCGAAGTAATCAAAGAGCCGGGAGCAATTCCGAGAGACATGGAGAACGTCTTCGTTCCATTAGAGGTAATATGCAGACATCACCTTGCTGGCTCCGGTTGGAGGAGGTATGAGAGGGGGGACGTCGGTCCGGAAGAATTTGGCTTTGAGCCGGGGCAATCCCTTGTAATGGGGGTGAAACTCCCCCGACCTTATTTGGAGGTTTCAACAAAATTTGAGAAGTTCGACAGGTTACTTGACAGACAGGAGGCACTAGAAATTTCTAACTTGACCGAAGAGGAGTTTGATGCAATATTGGACTGCGTCTTGGCAATTGACGAGATTATTGAGAGGGAGGCCTCTGCTAGGGGCCTAATACATGTGGATGGGAAGAAGGAGTTTGCGTTGGGCGTCGGTAGGAAACCAGTCCTGGTAGACTCATTTGGGACGCTCGACGAGGACCGTTGGTGGGATGCAGAGACCTACGAGAAGGGACAGATTGTTTCTCTATCAAAGGAATTTGTTCGTGAGTATTACCTTGGGACCGGACATCACACGGAACTCTATCGGGCTAGGAAATCTGGGACGCCCGAACCACCCATACCGCCGCTTCCAGAGGAAATAATTTCCAGAACAGCAAATTTGTATTCTGAGATGTTTGAGAGGCTTACTGGAACTCCGTTTTAGTTAGGCATGCATCCTCATTAGAATCCCGCACCCCCTCTTCTCTGCAGACCTAAGTATTGAAAGAAGGTGCCTGAAACCATAGTCAACACCCCCGTCTAATGGCTCATCGGCCAATGCAGTCCATCTCCCGGATCTTATCGAGGTTCTCAATTCCCTGACCTCGGAGCTATTGATCCACCCGAGTAGCTTCATCCCTCCAAATCCATCTCTAAATCCCGGCTCACCCAAGTTCTCTTCGGACAGCCCATCACAAAGTTTGGCTAGGAGTTCGTGCAATGCTGTCATGTCACCCTTCTGCCTAGTGTATGATAAGAGGTACGAAACTACATTGCCGTCATCACTCGGGAACCTCCCAAGCTTCTCCTTTGTCGCCATGGAATCGAGAGGCATTGATGTCGTCCCATCCTCCTCCCAGTCACCACTTGCGAGATAAAGCATGGTGGCTGGATCAAATTGGGCTTCTTGCCCCTGGCGAAGATTCTGGATGTCTTTGGAATGAGGGCACATGGGAATCAAATCAGTATGATCCCCTCCGATGGAAGCTTGAATCAGGGGTATCAAGTCGATCAAGTCATTCGTAATGGGGTCAAATGTGTAGAACGCGGGAGTCGGAGGTGCCCTAGACATTGAGACTCCCCCGTTTACCTGTCGCCCGTGAGTCTGTTTAGACGACTCTCGAAAGAGTCGTCATCAGGCTGTTCAGGAACCTCGATATTATCTGGGGGGGTATCATCATCTTCTCTCGGTTTGGCATCGGATGCCCCATCTCGCAATTCGCTCTCCAATTTTTCTGATGAGGAAACTGGAGAGCCCCCCTTGCTCTCCGCTATGGATGCCCTCTTCTCAATCGCTTTCTTCTCAACTGCTAGGCGGGTTTTCTCCATCATTTCCCGGCCTTCCCTGTAATTGCTAATCATCCATGATATCGCTATAGAGGCTCCAATTACTATGGCCGCTGCTGCAATCGCCGTACTTGAATCACTTATTCCAATTTCAGCGTCCTCCCCTCCCGAGAGAACTATTCTAGCTTCATCGTCAGAAGAATCCGCATCTTGGTCCCAGGGGAAGTCACAACTAATGGTGGCCACAAGCTCCACTGTATCTTCAACATCCGGCCTGTCAATGGATGGTTTGGGAGCCAGTGCATTTGCTGTCGTCATGTCCACAAGGTGAGTGGAAGAGTACTCTCCAGCCACAATAGAGATGAAACACTGGGTGCCCACAGGGAGCAACTCGTGATTATCCCTTTTTGTGGAAATTTCAATTTTTTGGCTCGCACCTTGTCCATCTAACTCGAGTTGTACCAAACCAACATTCCAATCACTCCTGCGGACTTCAAAGGTCTGATAATTTGAGGTTACTAGAATCCCCCTTGAGTCCAATAACCTAATCGAGATTTCCCTATTCCCCGGAGAAGGTGACCACTCATTAGAACTCATGTTGACCACTCCTGTAGAATTAGCCCCAACCGTGCCAGATTGCGACTCCATCATGTTGCCCATGTCATCAATGAGCAATACGGTGTAATCGAAAGATGACGTTCCATTGCCTATGGAGCAACTAGCCGAGAGTTCACCGACCGTTCCGTCGATTGCACAATTTGCATTTCTGGTAGGCGGGATAACTACAATCGATTTGTATTGCAGATATCCAGTATTGGCGTCTGAGGAAACTGAAATCTCTCCACTCCCGCTCGAAGTAGCAGGCCATGACCACCCGCCCAACTCGTTCCAGTTCAGAAGTCCCGAACTGGAGTCGGATACCGTCGAGTCGGAGTTTGAATTATGGATACCGAGCAGAGCGTGATCGCCACTGGTTGAGATAATCACTGGAGATGTGGCCCAAGAAAACCCTCCCTGTTCGGTGTCAAGGTTAATTTCACGTTGGTTCCCCTCTGAATCCTCAGCCAATATTCTGATTGTCTTCACACTGCCATCCCAGTTATCATTAGGAATCAACTCCAGTGGGACTCCAACAACCTCCCCGACGCCCAGAATCACTTCCTCTCTGCCGGAGACTGACCAATCCAGTGGGAGGCTCAGGACTTGTAGTGAGATGGTAGTGGGGGCATTGCCGAGATTCTCGAGCATCGCTAGTGGGTGTCCCCCAGAGTTGCTAACCAACCAACTCCCCTCTCCAGATAGTGAGAAATCATGTGTGACTGCAACTCTGAGTGGGAAAACAATCTCGGAAATAACGCTGGAGTCGCCCTCTCTTAGACGAAGATGTAGTTCCACTGCTCTGCCGTAGACGGCATTCTGAGGGGGGGTGATATTGAGGATGAGGGGGGCTGTCTCACCTGGGGAAAGGATAGGGAGGTCCTCCGGGTCATCGACATCCCAGCCCGATTCACCAGTGATGAACATCGATGCATACGCTCTCGTTGGGGCATTGCCTTCCTGTACAACAGTAAGTTGAATTTCCGAACCGAGAGGGTCGATTTCTAGATTCGCTTGATCGGCCATAGCATTCCAGGATGGAACATGACCGGATTCTATTGTGAATGTGAAATTGGAAACTTCGTCACCCTGGGAAGTAGCGGTTACGGTTACAGACATTGATGAGCCACTCCAAGATTCGCTATCACTACTTGAGACAATCCTCATTTGGACCGTCTGATTAACGGCTACTCCCTCGGCAGAGTCCCCAGTAGAACTCCAATCTGTGGATGAGTCTCCATCTACCAGGTCTAGTGAAGTTGTGACGTCCAGGCTAATTTCATCTACAAGATTGCCTACGTTCTTTGCATCCACGTCGATGAATAGTGAACTACCGGGAAGAATTACGAAAACCGCTCCTTCCGGTCCTTCATAGTAATCAACTATCTGGCCAGAGTCAGATGTGGTAAGGTTCCACCTGTGGTCCTGCTTAGCCTCTAGGGACACAACATCCGATGAGGAAACATCAGGATCTCCCAACGACATGACGGTGAATTCAATTCTAACTGGAACTCCAGCTGGGGTACTTTCGGGAAGAGTCACCGTTACAGGTACCGTTGTTAGGCTGCCCGAGGTCAACTCCACTTCATCAATAGAGAAATCCACTGTGACTCCCGGGTCGCTGGTAATGTTTGAATCCAACAAGACTGAGTAATCTAAAGTGTATGAATCATCGCCATTGCCAGGATTTTCAAGTCTTAGAACCACTAATGACTCTTCATCCACCTCTGTCAAATATGGCTGTTCTTGCGGCGAAATCACGCTGACTGTAGATCTATAAATTTGCAATACCTCTAGTGTAATTATCAGGTAATGATCAGAAGACTCTGTACTGGTCTCTGAGAAATAATGGAATGCAGGGGACGCGTCCTCTGGTAGGTTCACTATTATCGAGCCAGAAGCCATATTCCCGGCTGAACCAGACATTACCACGGAGTCCCCTGTAACCGAAATATCACCTGTTCCTGACCACGACCACCCTGGAAGGGCCATTCCCATTTCCGAGAGTGACCAAGTTAGAGTTCCATCATCCGGGGGCATTTCAGCAATCACCGTCCACTCCAATCCATTCGCAGGGACGCTTCTGATATGCATCCCAGTGACTACACTTGATGAGTGAAATGTTAGTTGGATTGTTTGGCATGTCTCTTCTTCGGTTCCTGTTCCCACACACATTGTTAGGGGGGTGCTAACAGAGTCTCCTATGGCAGCTTCAGCTGGAACGGGGAGAGTTGCACCTAGGACCAATTCTTCCCCCGGTGCCAGAATTAGCGCAGACCTCTCAGAGCCCTCCATATCGTATAGGCGAAGGTCGGATCCCCAGGAGGTGCTGTCCCAGGAAAGAAGAATTTGGTCTTCTTCTGCGTTTCCAAGATTCTGAACCATCAGCCATGACTCTGCATTTTGCCCAGGAATCCCGTATCCGCTGCTTTGAGCAGTGCCATCAGGACCTCTCAGTGAGAGCCCCCTAGTTCTATTCGCTTCTATTGGCAGATTCGCTGAAACTGACACATTGGAGTCTTCGTCAAGTGTTAGAGTCAGGGTTAGGTAACCTGAGTCCGAACCAAGGGCCTCAGGGGGCGCTTCAATCAAAAAGTCGGGGGACCAAGTCTCTCCTACTCCGATTTCGATATTGCTTATTCCCCCTGGGGTGGAATCCGACCACGACCACCCACTAGGCATTGCCGAATCATCCACATCGAGAGTCCAGACGCCTGCCAATCTCCCAGTAGATCTCACTATGGGGCTGGCAGATTCGCTGCTTCCGGGGGACACTCTCAATGGATCGGTGGGAATCTCGAATGTTGCATTGAATGTCGGTACAATCGAAACTATCTTACTAGAAATGTCGTTATCCAATCTCGTCTGAGTAAGATTCCCGTAACTATCTAACTCTAGGACAAACTCATGGTCTCCAAGGGGGCCAGACCATTCCACACTGAATGTGTCAAAAGAACCGGAGCCAGACGGCTCAACCGGATCTAAAGAGGTGAAAGTCCTCCGTCCAATCTCAACTCCATCCGCAAAGAGTACGGCATCAAATTCCGAGTCTATGGGCGCAGTTCCTGAGTTCTCAATGAAAGCGGTTACCATGACATCTTCCCCTGGACTCGGAGCAGTAGGGTCCAACTCTATTCCCCCTCCGTCAAGAAGAGGCCTAACGTCGGCCCTCTCAAGTGAAACAACAGTGCTGCCAATGACGATGTCAAGAGTCATATCACCATCAATATCGGCCATAGCTGGGGCTGACCACGTCCTGTGATTCAATTCGAGCTCATTTGTCCATTCCGTATTTATTGCCGATCCTGTACCCTCTGTACCATCAAACGCCCACAAGGATCTACCGTAGGCGACTAGGAGCTCAGGTTCGCCACTTCCATCAATGTCCATCCATATCGGAGGGGACACCGCAATCTCGTCATTGGGCGCGCCGCTGCTTTGTTCCAGATCTCGATGCCAAGCTTCTTCGGGACTTGTGCCATCAACGTCATGGCAACCTGCAACTCCGTGTCTGGCAGTAGCAGTCTGCCACCATGTGACCCAGCATACCCTATTTATCGTCCCGTCATCATCTGTGTCAATGACAATCGGAGGAGCATCAGCATAACCATTTTCAGCTTCGAAGGACCATATTTCTTCACCGGTTCCTATTTCCAGACCTCTATATTCGGCACCATCTACACTTCCAGAACCATCCGCATCCGTCGGTATCGTCACGACGATTTCCGGAGATGAGTCGGAATCTAGGTTGGCTACTACGGGTCCTGGTAGTCTGATATGGGGTGCATCAGAGTCCCCATCGATATTATTCAAACTGAGGCCATCCCAGCCAGAGTCTCCTGTGACCGAGTCAAGTCTCCAAACCCACATCCCTCCGTTACTGTATTCTGTAGTGGTCAAGACTACGTATCCTGTATTGTCATCAGTCTGTGCAAATGCAGGGTCAGAGGGATGGCTACCCTTGTCCAGAGTCTTCTCCCACATGGTCGTGGGTGTCCCAGTGGGGGGGAGGTTGAGGGCAATAATGACTGGGTCGCCACTATTTTCATTTACAGCAGCAATCACTATTTCCGCATCCCCATCGAGGTCTAAGTCAGCAAGTAAGGGTTGCGCTGTAGGTTTGTGCCCCCCAAAGAACTCACTAACATATGCCCCCACATCGCTACTGATCATCAGATCGTCGTCTTCCCATGTCCAGACCGGTTGTTGGGAGCTCCCGGCCCCGGCATTCCACCCCGTAACAGAACAATAGAGCCGAGGGGACCAGGCATCAACATGAAGAGTGCCTCCTTGGTCGTATGCCACAATGACCTCGGGCCTTCCGTCGTCATCCAAATCAACCACGACAGGTGACGCCTTAACTTTCTCAGTAGCTCCTAGGTTTACTTCCCAAGCCAACTCCGAGTCTTCACCCTCGACAATCTTCAGGAAACTCTCATCTGATGTTGTGTCAGTCTGAATTAGGATAGTGTATAGGGAATCCCCTCCGCACCTTTCCTCAGAAGACGAGTCGCTAGTCAGTGAAGAAGAGAAATCAGCGATAGGCGTTCCTAGTGAATCAGTTCCAATTGGGTCAGAGCCAAAATCCCAATTTATCACTGGGTCGACGATTGATAGTAGCCCTCCTGTGGCAGAATCAGTGGAATGGACATGGTGGGGCGGAACTGATGACCTATCGGGCGTTCTGCCCGGTTGCGGCCATGGCTGATCCCCATCAGACCAAGGTTCATCTCCAGAAGTCATCATTCCTTCTGAGCCCCTATTCAGTGCGACTCCATCCGCCATCATGATGAGTATGGGGGATAAAGACATGACTAGCATTATCGATACGGCCAAGGCCGCACCAATCTTATCGGAGAGGGGTTTGGGGCCAGCATCCACTGTCATCAGAGTCCAATTTGGTTTTCGTAACCCACTTGAACGTTCGCCCCATATTCTCACTCAGACCTACGGTCTGAGCCAATATGAGGTCCCGCCAGCAATTTTTGCTCGTCCGTTGTGCTTATACAGGGGTGGCAGGTCGCCGGGTCGCACGGACTTCTCCTCCAGAGGCTTAGCCGATGATGGACGGGAGGGAAACCCCCCGTCCTGGCTGCCGGAGCGGTCCGTCGATTGAGGCAGGAAAATGTACAGCATAATTGAGCGAGAGGACACTATCCGTATCCCAGCTGAGTATATCAGAGAGGGCCACAGTTTGGAAGACCACATTGACAGTCTGGCAAATGACGCTTTCGAGGGAAGGTTTGACTCAGATGAGAATTACACCGTTCTTACCTTTGACCACAAGCCCGTGGGTCGTGGAAGAATAATCCATGGTGACGGTGCAATATATCAGGCCGTGAAGTTCAAGGCTCTGCTATTCAACATGGAGAACAACGAGGTCGTAGATGGATATGTCTCCGATGTTTCCGAGTATGGGGCCTTCGTTAGGATAGGGCCAGTGGAAGCGCTACTACACAAATCTCAGATTCTCGACGAGCCAATCCAAGTAAATATGGGAGTCAGGAGAATCGAAGGATCACAGACTGGGAAGCACATCGAGGAAGGTTCCCACGTGCGCTCCAGAGTTGTCTCCAAGGCAATCAATCAGAACGACCCGAGGGCCAGTAAGATAGGCCTCAATTGCAAAATGGACGGTCTAGGAGCAGCAGATTGGCTGAAGGAGACTGATTAGAATGGCAAAGCAGCCCTTTGCATGCGGAGATTGCAATGCAATACTCCCGGACGGAGAAGGACAGTGCCACTTTTGTCCCAATTCCCCTGTAACTACTGATTGGCAGGGTTTCGTAGTAATCCTCAACCCAGAGAGATCCGAGGTCGCAAAGAGGCTAAACATCACTAGGCCTGGTAATTATGCGTTGAAGGTCAATATCAGGTAGGTGAAATAATGCAAGTAATTGAAAGGAATGACAATCCATTGCTAAACAGGGTTGAGATACGGTTTGTTTGGGACCATCCAAACACTTCCACCCCTAAGTTGGAGGAAATGGTTTCTGCAGCAACAAAGATTGAGCCCGGCGCCAATTCAGATTTGGTTTTCGTCAAAGATGTCAGTACGAGATTCGGAATGCCTCGGACTACTGGACTGGCACTTATTTATGGCTCAGAGGAGGCCGCTTCTATAGAACCAAGCCACATTGTAGAGAGGCACAATCGGTTCAGACAAGGGGGCCAGGAAGACTCAACTGTAGAGGAAGGTGAAGGGGATGAAGACTCCACACAAGAGGAAGGGGGCGATGAGTAATGCCACAGGGTTCTCCTAATCAGAATGCCAAGCACTCAAAGTACACCATTGAAGGGGATCAGCTAGGTAGGGCCCCCCACTGTCCAAATTGTGGACCAGGGGTATTTCTGGCAGTCCATAGTGACCGCAAGTCATGCGGAAAATGCGGTCATTCCGAAAAGCAGTGATTGCTCCATCTCCCACTATTGGTCAGGACTTTGCTTCCGACTATCGAGATTCCAATGTCGTCCCTATCTCGGATCTCGATTACACCATTTTCCATCCTCCCATCATGTCTCCATCCTGTCCAAATCCAGTTTCCACCAATAGTTCCAACAGAATCCATAACGGGCCCGGGTAATTTAACAATCTCGGGCTTAGAATCAAGGTTGCTCATCATTCCAGCATAACGCCCACTCATCAAAATCATCCATCCTGCTTCCTCATCATGTCTAATCCCGATAATCCTCTCGGGCAATCTAAGGGTTCTCGACATCAGAGTAGTTCCATCATCCACTGAAACCAATGAGATTCCCCCGGACTCAGACCAAATTACGATGCCATCGGGCGTGTAGATTAGTTCTACAATCGAATCAAACCTGTTGAACTCCTGCAAATCAGGCCATTGCGGGTAGGGGGCCCTCCAGATTTCCGTTGCCCCCCTGTCAATCTTGTAAATCCCTGTATTTAGAATTGCGAAGAACACATCCCCCTCATTGCTAGATATCCCCATGGGCTCACCTTCTATGTCTCTGGACCATGTGTATGAGTCGGGCAGTATGTCGGAGGCATGAGTCTGGGAATTTCTAAGGAAATCACGACCTTTTCCATCAAATAACTCCCCCCTCAAAGAAGTCGAACCCATGCACGCCTTTCTGAGGTCCCTGTCAACCCATGTCCCAATCCAGGTTTCCGAACTCACAGTTCCAAATGTTGGCTGGGATGGAAAGGGGATTGAAATTCCACCCAACTGGTTGCCCTTAGAATCAATCCGTAACAACTCCCCCAACGAGCCGATAATCACCGATGTAGGATGCCCTTTGTCAATCCGCACTGGATTGAAACCAATGTCCCTCACGCCCCCTCGTCACAACCATCTCGCTTCAAGGTGTGGCTGAAAGCATTGAAGTGTAATTCGCCTTGCCATGTCATGGTCTCACTCATCCTCTGTTCGACTCTGGATGGGGCTTCAATGAACTTGGCACATTCATTGATCCAATCCACAGATTGGGGAGATGTAGAGGAGTTCGGTCACGGAAGAGTACGAAAACACTCTAGAATGCCGGTCCAAATTCTGGAAATCGATCAGCTACACATTCATGCTGATGGGATAGATTCCACTCACATGGATGAGACGGGAGAAGAAATTGATGAGGTCCTAGTTCTTTCCAGGCATGTTTCCTCAACTAACACCCCTGCAATTACGCTACATGCAATCGGCCTTCCGGGGGAAACACCTCTGGGGGAACCAGGCGTGGCAGGGGGCGTTAGGGGCTTTGTCGTTCCACCCTCTCCAAGATTCGCTAGCCTCTATAGGAAGATGCTAGTTTTAGCTCGTGACGAAGGCCTCCATGAGGAATTCGACTTGACAATGGAGGCCACTCACCATGGACCCAAACTACAATCCCCTTCACTGTATATCGAGATCGGTTCGACTGAATTTGAGTGGAATAGGAAAGATGTCGCAAGTGTTTGGTCTAGCGTAATCTGCGATGTATTGGGACTCAATGATGGAGAACCACTCGGAACTTGGAATAGCAGTGGCTCGGTAATGGTCGGTTTCGGAGGTGGGCACTATGCACCACGACACAAGGCCGTAGTCGAGTCAGGAAACTTCTGGCTGGGTCATGTATTGGCTAATTACTCACTGATATTTGAAGCGATGGAAGATGGTTCAGAAGAACCTGGGGGGAATTGGAAAGAATCGGTCTCGGCTTCTATAGATGCAACTCGCGTCGCATTTCCGGGCGGTGAAATCTTCGCACATCTAGACAGGAAGTCGTTCAGGGGCTGGCAGAGATCTTCATTAGTTTCATTTCTTGAGGAGATGGGTGTCCCGGTACTAAGGGGAAGAGATTTGAAACAAGAGCAATCGTGAAGGCTCTCCTGCATCCTCGGAGGTAAGATGGCACTGTTCGGACGACTCATTGTGGCATCGATGCCGTTGGCCCCCAAGTTCATTGTTAAGCACGTAGCGAAGAGGTATGTGGCTGGCTCGGAGATGTCCGATGCCATCTCCACGATGCAGAATCTTTCTGAGGAGGGTGCCTGTTTTACAGTGGATGTTTTGGGCGAAGAAATCATATCAATGGAAGAGGCCAATTACTTTCTCGAGGAGTACACAAGGCTCCTAGACGCCATCGAGGAAAGGGGCATTAATGCGGATATTTCGATTAAGCCAACAGCCTTTGGCCTCCTAATTGATCGTGAATCAGCCTACTCCAACATCGAGTCAATCACTAGGAAAGCAAAGGAATATGGTTCCTATGTGAGGTTGGATATGGAGGACAGCAGGGTAACCCAGGACACAATTGATGTAATGCTAGCAATGCACTCCAAGGGCCTAACAAATATTGGAGTTGTATTACAAGGAAGGCTGCATAGGACCGAATCCGACATAGATTCAATATGTAGCTCACTAGGATATGAGTCAGATTTCAGAATCTGTAAGGGAATTTACCTAGAGCCAGAGGACATAGCCTACACAAAATACTCGGAAATTGTCGATGCCACCAATAGAGCGATCACATCAATGCTGGACAAAGGGGCATACACTGCAATAGCATCTCATGATTTACCGGTAATCGAACATGCCTTGGATGCCCTACGGGAGAGAGGTCTGTCTAACAACAACGTCGAAGGCGTACGCAGGAAAGGACCGGGGTATGAGTTCCAGTTCTTGTTGGGAGTGAGGGGGAACATCAGGAGGAAGCTGGCTTCCGAGGGCCACTTAACCAGAGTATACGTGCCATATGGGACTAGGTGGTACGAGTATGGAATTAGGAGGCTCAGGGAAAATCCCGAGGTAGCAAGTCACGTTGTCAAGGCCCTCTTGATGCCATGGACTAATCGTAGGTGAGATCTAAATTGAATGCAAGTACATTCTCCTAATTTCTGCAGCTACTCTCTTTCCCCTCAGGGTTCTACCGACACCAGTGTGGATGGCCCTTATTCTCCATTTCTTCCCATCTATTAGCATCACAGTGCCACAAGAGAAAACTTTCTCGGGATCACATTCCATGCTAGATGGTTTGCTGACTTCCCCTTCAGTCATAGTCAACTTAACTACGCAGGCGTCTTTCCTAATTGCCCACATCGACACTATCCTTCCGGCCTTTGAAGAATTCACAGACATTTTGTCCCCAACCTCGATTCTAGTGACCTGCCAATGGGCATCTTCAAACTGGAACAGATCTCCCTCTGAGATAACCTCATCACTGTCAGACTCAATCATTACAGAGGAACTGTCCGCCCCATCAGAAAGAGTCGTCCTTACTGAGGTCGAAGATGGCGGCCTGAGGCTAATACGATGTACGTTAGAACATCCGACGCACCTCACCAGGAGGTCCTCGCCTGCCCCCTTGTCAGCACGACTGAGAATCTCATGCTCAGTCAACTCCAAGCATTCGGGGCATTCCGCGACATCGGCAACCGAATCATCTGCCTCGCCCATGCCCTCTCGGCCACCCTGCCTCTCTTGAAGCCACCGAGCAGCCTATTTTGATTAGTGACAACCCCTACCGATACTCATGGTGGGGTCCTCAAATGGCTTTGGACTCCCTCAGATGTCCGAAAGGGAAATGCTGGAGAAACTACTTTCCGAGGATACTGAGAGAGGCGATGTCGAGCCCCCAATAGCCTCCTCAATAGGCGAACAGATGCTTTTGATGGGACTCAGGACAATGCCCAGGTCAATGAGGGCAAGGATTCGAGATATCGTTTCAAGAGTTCCTTCAGGCGATGTATTGCTCGTGGGAGGGGGAATCGGACACCTTTCTGCATGGCTTCTCGATTTGTGGTGCGGAGGGGCATCCGAAGAAGACAGAGGGAATTCCCGCAAGCCCGATTCGTTCATCATAATAGAGGAAGGTGCAAGATTTGGGGTGATCATAGATCGCCTGATTAGGAGATACGAGGCTGAGGGATGGGCCAGAGTGGTCGGCAACCCTTGGTCAGAGGCGATCGCCGAAGCCATGACCTGGTCTGTCGCATCCGCCTCCCTACCCGAGTCAGCAAGGCCCTCGTCGATACCGACTGGGTTGGATTTGGTTATCATCGACCTCCCCGATCAAGAGAGGCCCGGCGCCGCAAAATCCGCCTTTGAGATTCTAGCACCGGGGGGGATGATGATAGTGCCCGAGCCAGAGGTGCCAACTGGTGATGTGGGAACCCCCTCTGCCGATGAGGAACCCACTGAAGCACAGAGAAAGGTCATTTCATTCAATGAGTGGATAGATTTCATCAAGTCGGTCAGTGATAATCACACACTAGCATTCGTCGAACTCACGGGGGGAACCCTCGCCGTGGTTCGACGTGCAACCTGACTCTTCTCTACCAGTAGTTTTTCCCATGGCCCTGTAGGTCCTGTGTAACTCCCAATTTCGCCTTCAGAACTAGTGTTACCGAATGAGTCGACTAACGCATCAATATCTATGAGACCATATCCATAATGGTCATCGTGACCACTCTGCCCATCTTTCATCTGTGAGTTTTCCATAATCCTATTCTTGACATCATCGATGGCACCCTCTCCACCTTGCAACCCACCCCTTTGTAATTCTGGATGTGCCTGGAGAAGAACCGCGATAGACCCCGAGACCCATGCCGTGGCAGCTGATGTGCCACTGGACCAGCCCCACCATGCCCCATTCCCTATTCCACTGGCCATCAGAACTGGCACCTCATGCCCAGGCGCCACAATCTCGGGTTTCCTGTCTGGGTCTTGACGAGGGAGTATGGGGTTTGGCCAGAGCCTTCCATTGTTGTCTCCCTGCGAACTTCCTGACCAGATGTCTCCCGTTCTGGTAATTCCGCCAACGCAGATGACTCCCTCGACAGATCCGGGGGATTCGACATCCCCATCATCGTCATCCCCATCGTTACCTGCAGCTGCAACAACGAAAACGCCCTCTTCAATCGCATCTTCCACGGCTTGCTCCAATGCGTCAGTGCTGAAGAGCCCGGAGCCGAACCCCTGATCACCACCTAGGCTGAGCGAGACTATCTCAGCTCCCTCTTCGACGCACCAGTCCACTGCCTCTGCAATCGCTGAATCGGTCCCCGAGCCGTCGGAGCCAATCGCCTTCGCAACAATTAGGGAAACGCCGGGAGACGTCCCAGTCAGGCTCCCATCAGCCGCAATGATCCCTGCCATGGCAGTGCCGTGACCCTCGTCATCGTAAGGCTCCTGTGTGTCAGAAATGAAGTCCTTCCACGAGATAACATCCGCATTTCTTAAGTCAGGGTGAGTGGTATCTATTCCAGTATCTACAATGCATAAATCGATGCCTGATCCGTCAAACTCGGTGACTTCATCGATCCCTGTCATTTCTCGATATTCGTCCTCCCACACCAGCAGGGACGAGGCTGGTCCGCCTAGGGAGACATCTTCAATCTGGGCCCATGCCCAGAGCCCGATAATTAGTATGCTGAGAAAAACGACCAATCCCGAAACTACGCCTATTACCCACGGCAAAGCATCCCGAAATGCATCAGCACCTTCTCGCTCAACAATCTCACTATCTTGTTCCGATGGAGCTTGACTAACCAACTTATTCTCATGATCCATGTTGTCATTCTCTTTATGCCACGAAATATGGACCACCTCTTGGCTTTCACCAAGCCTCAGACTTAGAGAAGTGGCTGACCACGGTGGTGTTCGAGCTGCATGACGGGCAGACCACCCTCGAGGGCAGAATGGTCGCACACTTCACACATGCATCTCCAGATTTCCCCTGGCCTTTGCATTCAGGGTCAGAACAACGAACCTCGATCTTCCCCGAGGGCCTCTTCGTCACAGGGGTCTCGCCCCCGCATACAGGGCAACTTCCCTGAATGCTCTGCGCCACGGACGACGAACTCTCTCCTGCGACCTCCCTCGCCCTGGATGACCAGATCTGATGCTCCCCCCCTCCCAGCATGAAGTGCGGGTACCATAGAACGTGTAGTAGGAAGAAGTACGAGGCTATCCCCGAGAGAACGAACAATGCAGAGTAACCCATTATTCCATCCAAGATGGGGGGCCTATCTGCAACAGCATGAGATCCAGACCAAGACATGATGTTTATCAGGATGGCCCAGATAGCAAGGCTCGAACTCCAAGCGTGCAATCTATGATCTTCCCAAGCCTTCTCTACCACTCTCGGATCGGGATGAGCATGCCTTTCCTCCACATGGACGTCTCTGGTTTCCACCACTGCCCGATGAACAACAAACCAACAAATGAAGAGAAGAATTAGATTAGAGAAAAGCACCCCTCCCCAGTCAGAAATCTCGGAATTAAATGGAAAATCGGGTGAATTAGCATGCGAGAATATGAATCCAAGTTGAATGGCGAACATTCCTGTAATTAGGAAAACTAAGTTCTCCCTCATGATGGGGAATCTAATCCACAATAGGGCGATTGAGGCCGCCCATGCCATTATCGAGAGAAGGGCGAGCATTCTGGTCCATTCGTCCAGATGGAGGAAACCGCTGTCTTCCCCAAAAATCCCGGACCTCCCCCAGTCCCCCCCACTAGCAAGCTCGCCGATTCCAAAATCCCATGATCCTAGGACGATTGATGCCGAAGCAAGAAGTAACACGGACGCCTCATTGGCCCCCCACAACCGCCTAGAGGTCCTAACATGAAACGACGCTTGTTGAAGCAGGGTGTCAATAATACCTAGAAATTCATACCTTTCGCCAAACCTGGTTGGTAGTTCAATATCGGACAATCTCACTATCGAAGTGGTCCGAACATCGGCTTCAGAAAATCCTGACCTCCCGTCCTCCATGCTCTTTGCCAAACGTCCGATGAGATAAGGGGCGCGCAAACACGCACGCTCTTCCTAGGAATATTCCTGATGTGGCGCCGAGACGGAGATTTGAACTCCGGAGGGATGAACCCACATGATTTCCAGTCATGCGCAATACCAGGCTATGCGATCTCGGCAGTAGCCTTCCGAAAATACACAAGGTCTTGAGTTAATCGCTTCAATTTCGTGGCGTAACAGCCAAAGAGGAAACCGTTCTCGCTGTCGATGCGCCACTGTGGCTTAGGGGTATAGCATCCCATTGGTAATGGGAAGGTCGGGAGTTCAATTCTCCCCAGTGGCTCCAAATTGACTCTATAATATCGCCATTATTCAATACAAATATATCTCCTAATGGCACTAATCGCATTTTCGGACCAATTGATTCATAATAGTGACAAGTCAAGCGCATTGCATGTCGACAGACCGCAGGAGGCTCGCTGGAGCCTTAGTCCTCCTGATGTTGCTTGCACCCCTAACGAACGCCGCCACCACAGCCTGGTCCGGGCCATCTACGGTAAACCCCGATGAGTCCGTGACAGTTTCAGGTTTCCAAGTGCCGGGAAATGCCACCATACAAGATGGATGGCTCCATGTAACTGACTCACAAATGGCTAGTGATACTGACTCTGGATTTACATGGGAGGCGACCGACCTGGACTCCGGAGTTTTCTACAATACAGAGTTCACAGCGGACGAAACTATAGTTCTCATGGATGATGGTTCCAGATCAAACATAGACTCCTTCGACTCCGGAAATATAACTGTGTCAATGAACGACAGATTCACCTACACTCCAGGCTGGGAGAGGGTATACTCAATTTCCGAGGGCACGAATCTGACTTCCTGCAGTGGGGGTAATGGCACTTATCTTAGCCACGGCCCGGACAACGACTTCGACTCTTCACTGGACTCCAGTGAGATTACCGATGTGATATACTATTGCAGTGCAAACGCACTTTCTGATGTCGTGACAGGACTAATTGTGTCGAATGCTGGATCCGGTTACTCGGCAGGAACCCTTTCCGCATCTGGCGGCGGCGGCTCCGGATTCTCTGGGAACTACTCAATCAGCTCAGGAATCGATAGCATCACAATACAAGCTGGAGGATCCAGCTTTTCTGCTAATGACAGCATAAACATCATCTGTCCGGGCGCCTGTGGCGGTTCCGGTGCAACAGCATATGTTGGTACCGTGAACAGTAACGGCGCAATAACATCAGTCGTCGTTTCCAATTCTGGCTCGGGTTACACACCTGACGACACAATCTACGTTATACCATCCGGGGGCAATGGTGCACAGTTGATTGCGGTCTTGGGAACTATTGGGCCAATTTACGATACAGAAATCATTTCAGGCGGATCGGGATACACTTCCGTACCTTCCATTTCAATTAGTGACACCTCCGGAACTGGTGGGTCAATAACCTCTGTCCTCGGTGGCTACTTTGACTACGAACTGACTGTAACCTCGGAGTCAGAGGGATCAAATTGCGGATATGGGGGATACAAGATAGATTCCGGACTCGACGTCGATGAAGACGGGACTCTGGGCAGTAACGAGATCTCCGACACTGAGTACATCTGCAATGGGCCCAGACTCTGGCAGGCAACCACACTATCTGGTATGAATGGGACCCTGTGGGGCGACCAAATCAACATGTCCTACGGAGTGATACCGGCGCAGGCGTCCGAGGGGCTCGTCGTGGCTGCAACACTTCCCGGCGAACCACTCCCAGCAGGTACTGACACTTTCTTCCTTACTGAAGCTGTAAGCGTCCCCGAATCCTCCCAGATGAACGCTTTCTACATGACCTTCGATCACTGGTACCACCTCGACAGCACATCATCAGGTGGCGGAGACGGTGCGTGGGTAGAGTACCGAATCAGGAATGGGCCAACCGCATGGGGGGACTGGACATGGATAGCTCCAGATGGAGGCTACCCAAGCACCATTTCCAGCGATGCCCCCTCCGTAAACGGGGCACCCACGGGAACTATGCCAGTATTCGCTTCAACGACACACAGCGGATGGGTATCGTCAAACATCTCCCTCCAGTCAATCAGCGGTATTACTTCGGCCACTCATATTCAGATGAAGTTCCACGTATGGACCGACCCGGATGCGTCTTACGAGAGGCCCGGCTGGTTCATCGATAACATCCACTTCAACAACGACGGTGTTGACTACGGCGTCTGGCACCATGGCTGCTACACCACTACTGCCTCTTATTGCAACTATATGGGCAACGCGTATGGGGCTCTACAGAGGACCATTGACCTTACTGGAACAAACAGCACTTCTGCAATTGAGATTGACATGGAGTGGGATCTTTGGGGGTACCTCAATGACAACGCCTGCGTTGAGCTATCCCTGAACAACAACACATGGACGGACATCTCCTCCTCCACCTCCTCCACAACAACCGTTTGTGAGGACAGGAGCGGCGCAATTCCCGGCTATGGGTACGCCGATGCATCGGGAACAACGTATGGCCAGCAGAGCAATGGAATCAGGACGATTTCACTCGACATCCCGTCTACGTTCAGGAACCAAGCTTCCGTTCACCTGAGGATAGTCGTTGATACAGATCAGTACACACACTACGGGGGCAGCTATCCTGGCGACCAGAAGGAAGGGGTGACTGTGGACGCCATCAGAGTCGTAGACTACAACGACACTGTACTTTTCCAAGATCTGGTCGAGACTCCCTCATCCATGTCCCACTACGGCGTAAACCAAGGGATCGACCAATGGACTCACTATATCTGGACAAGAGGCGTTCAGAGCGTCCAAATGGGGTTCGAGGACAGCACCGCGAGTGACCCGGCAACCACGAACTCGGCCGGTTGGTCGAAGTCGGGCTCGACAGGAGCTTGCGGCTGGCAGTATGGACAACTCGGCTCAGCTTCAGGAGCTGGTACACAGGAGCCTTCGTTCCCATACCTCTATGGTACGAATCTAAATGGAAATTACTGCAACAACGCAGATGCGTATGTTAAGTCACCAGTCTACTCCATCCCCTCGAACGGCTCAACCCAGTTGACATTCGATAAGTGGGTATGCACTGAGAACTACTGGGATGCGGTAGGACTTTACATCAAGGTAAACAACGGTGGCTGGCAATACTTCGACCCAGGAATTGCAGGGTGGTACGACGGCTCAGTTGGATACTCAGGAAACGCGATGTACGGAAACAACGCTTGGATGAGTGGTGACTGCGCCAACGGCGGAGTTTTCGAGACCCTGGTCGCCCCGTTGGATTCCTATGCCGGTGACGACCTCAGGTTCAGGTTCAGAATAGACACGGATGCCTCCGTAAACGGGTATGGGGGCGGCTACATCGACAACTTCGGGATACTCCTTGCAAATTACGGAGAGGGTGGAGCATGGCTCAGCCCCTCATTCGACGCTTCAGAGATGGACGACTTCAATTTGGGGTGGGTAGACATTACCGCTAGCATTCCAAATGACACTTGGGTTCGTGGGACTCTCGTCGATCAGGCCTCAGGTGAGGACATACCCGGTTTCACTAATGTGTCCTTCCCGATATCCCTCGCAGGAGTAGATACGACCACATACCCTCAGATCAGACTGAAGGTGCTCATGGACACAAATGACGAGGAGTCCACACCACAACTGATGAAGGTACACGTTGGAGGAAAGAGGGTTCTCGCAGCATCTTCCTACAATGGCAACGGTTGGGATATGAGTACCGGCGTCGAGGTCGTAGACGGCGTCATCAATGCAACATCTATTGCAGGAACGATAACATCCCAGTTTACACCATCTTCCAGGCCAATTAAGAGCGTAAACCTAGGTGGTAACTACTCAGGTGGAATAATGGTGACAATCCTCGACTCAAATGGCGGAACTCTGGGCCAGTCTACCCAAGGAGGAGTCGCTTTCACATACCCGCAACCCGGTTTCGGAGTCTCAGTCAGCCTCCCCACAAACGGATGGATCGACAGGCTTGTGATAACCGCAGATTTCGCCGAGCCAGCCGAATCCCCCTCGATTGACGTCCTGAACGACGGGACAACAGAGTGGTCATTCCCCTTCGGTTCCGACTACGGGCACTATGGTTGGCAGTCCCTTATATCGGATGGACTGGATACGTTCACAACTAGCGAAACGATGTACCTTGATGGCTCCACTGCGAGCACCGTAAACGTGAGGCTACCGGCAAACAGTGTTGTCAACAACGGAATCGTATCGGTCGCCCCTGACTCAAATGGTTTCGAATCTTCGGTCAGCGTCTCCGTCGCAGGCGCTTCCCAGAGCAGCACGTCATCCAGTAAGCCATTCCATTCAATTATGGACTCCAGCCAGATCATGGCTATCAACTCACTAACTGGTACGCACACCGATAGCGAAACTGGGAGGGTCTGGAAGGAAGTACCAATCAGTATTAGCTCCAATACCGCCCAGACCGTTTCATTGTCTAGAATTGGCTTCAGTTACCTGATATTCGAGAATGTTTCAGGACTCGGTAGCATGGTGTCGTCATATCACGATTCACAGACTCAGGATGACCCCCCTCCAAATGACGTCTCAATCCCGGTAACCATTTCTGCTGTCGCAGGCGCTGTATCGATCGATGGAGATCTGAAATTCGACTACATTCTGACCAACAGGGACTTCCAGGTGCCAAACACGTTGTACCCGGATGGCAACTCAGTCGAGATTGTCACCAAGCATCACCATCTAGATGACAACTCGATGATATCACACATCACCCTCAAGGGATCAGCCTCGGATGGGCAGATACTGATGTTCGAAGTAGAGAATAGCGCGGACGGCCTGTGGGGCCAGGGCTCAGAGGCAGTTTCTTTCTCGCAAACGTCAGGCAGCAGCGTAGCTCCTATGGACGGCTCATCTAATGTCGCCATAACTACCCATAATGACGGATTTGACGACGTCTCCGTTCACTGGATATTCGATGTGAACTGGAACTGGGACGACGTAGACTCAATTCGTTGGGTCGCACAAGCTTACGACGACTACGGAGAGACCGTATGGCCTGCAGTTTCCCATAGCGGGCAGGGAGGGTCCAAGGCAGTTGAGAACGACTTACAGATAGACTCCTTCGAAGTCAGGGACGAATTTGGGAGGCTGCTTTCAAACCAGTACTCATCGTTCTATCCATTCCCTGCCAAGGAGGGCAACGACCTCAACATTACTGGATTAGTTAGGTTCCAAGACTCCCCCAGTGCGAGACCCGCCATGTCGGATTTCCAAGTGGGCCTGAACATGTCCGGTTCACTCTTCTCACTGACTGTCGGTGACGATGGCTACTTTGGTGGAATGGTGACTCCTGATCCCGGACTATCGCAAGTCACTGTCTCTCCGATGATGCTGTCCGTTGGGCCCACAGGATATAGCGTGGGCGCTGAGGACGTCACTGGAGTGCCTCCGCAGATAACGGTGACCATGGACTCTAACCCCCCTGTTGCAGGACCCATGCAAGTTAACACCCCAACAGGACTTCAAGATGCTCACGCCAAGGTATGGGAGCCAACCGTCCCACTTTCGATATTCGTAACAATTGATGAGGGTGAAGCAAGGGGCGAATCCCTCACTATGAGGTATTGGAGGGGTAGCGTCGACGACGCAAACTCAGACGGAGTGGCAGATGAATCGGAGTACATGTCACAGTCACAGCCCCTTTCCGCAGGAATGACAGGGCAGCAGCAGGTGAACTTCGTTTCAATCGATGTTTCCGCCCAGGAATTCAATAGTCCAGTACACCTCTATCTGGAGGGGACTGACTGGGCCGGACTCTCATATCAGGAAGGAAACTCAGGAGGCGGCCCAGGGGCCGAGAATTCATGGGCCACTGTTATCGTAGCAACCGATGAACCAACATCCATTCTATCATCTGGCTACGATCTCGACTCAGAGATAGGGTATCTACTTGCAGGGGTGCAGCATACATTCACCATGCAGATTGACGAGGCAAATGGTATAGACACCTTGGACAACGTTACTGTGATGCTCTGTGGAGACGGACCGACCCAATTGGGCAAGATGTCCTATGATCCATCCAGAGGCATACTGTGGTCCGCCACTGACAGCCTGGTGACGCCTATTGGCGTGCAAACACAGCAGATTACATCGGCTGTAACCCAACTGTCAATACAGTTCGAACTGTCGTGGTACTTCCCTTGGAACCATGATGACCCCGAGACTGAAGAATTTGAAGGGCAATCGAGTTGCAAGCCCAGCGTCAGCATAATGGATGATCTAAACACTGTCGCATACCAGAACAACATAGGCGAACTGTCTTGGGACTTGGATAACAGATTCGTTGCCGTTCCAAGCGTCCTTTCGGACTTAACAATGCCTGTAATGGAGAACGACGGGGAATCCCTCTATCTGAGGCAGGGCGACGAATTCACCATCGATGGTTCCGTCCATTACGCTGGTTCAGGCGTAGTGGCATCTGATATTCCTGATGATCTAATGGTGGAGGCGATGGTTGTATATGGGACCCAAGAAGTCATTGTGACATCAGGGGTCGAGTCGGACGGCTCATTCTCAGTGTCTATGGTACTTCCTGCAAGAGTTCCCTTGAATCCAACAATGCCCGTGCAGACCGATTTGCTGAACATGAGGGGGGAAGGAACGTCAGTTACGAACAGCGACGTATCGGTAACAGTGGACAGCAAGTCGCCGACTGCGCTGTTCGATCAAATGGCCTATCCCGACTCTTCTCTGACCATAATTGAGTCCGATCTCGTGGATGATGTCACAGTCACCATCACAATGAATGATGAGATTGGGATGGAAGATGGTCCCTTGCAGGTCGCTTGGTACTACTTGAGAGGTGGAATTCAAGTTGCAGGAACAGAGGACACCGGTGAACTCCAACTCATTTCAGAGGGAGATGGAAGTGCGGTATACCAGTCACACATCGACTTCACACCCCTCAATAGCATGAAGATTGAGCAAGGCGACCAGATAGCATTCTACATCACGTCAACTGACAAGGCCGGAAATGAGGTATCAGGTCTGGGTAGTGAGCCAGCACCTAGAATCCCCACACTTAGGATCATGGAATTCCTCGGTCAGTATTCGCGCTCGATAGTTAGTACCGGAACTCCGTTGATGGGCGAGACGGTCAAGATAGACACATTCTGGGAGAACCCAGGAAAGAGGGATGGAATGGTTACTGTCGGGCTATACGAACTCACCCTTGAGGAAGGCGCTGACGGGATGTTGGAGCAGAGGTGGCAGGCCTCTGTAACATCGCAGTCGGGAGATACAGAGATAGATCTGCCCGCTGAATCTACGAGCGTCAGGGCCACATTCATGTGGGAGGCGACATCACCTGGTCAGCCTGACCTGTACCTAGTTATCGATATCGACGGCGACGGGCAGCTCACAGAGATCGACTTCGCTGCTGCAAATACTCCAATTACTGGAATTAGTGTGGTTCCACCGCCTTCTTCGGAAGAAGGCTCTGACTCATCAATCATGATCATTGGGGTGGTAGTCATAGTCGCCATAGCCATGATAGGTTTCTTCATGTCCAGAGGCAGGGGCGATGATGACTTCTACTATGACGATGAAGATGATGAGTATTACGAAGACGGAACATGGCAGTCAGAAGAAGATTAGCCGGATTAGCCCATTTCCTCACGGAAACGCCTCCGAGCGTCAGCTTGACCTTTGGTGTTTATAGGCCAATTTGAACGCTTTATGCAACGAGGAAGGGATTCCTCGGGATGGGATTGCGTGACAGGGGACGGCGATAGCTTAACGATTGACGAGATGAGAGAGGAGGTGGAGGAGCTGAGGAATCTTGTGAAAACCCTCCTTACGATAATAATGGAGGAGTCCGACGGGGTTCAAACGGGCGCAGCACCACCTATCCCCAACCAACCCAGACGTGGATACTGCATGTGAAATACTACTTCCTTCTGGAGTGGCCGTGAATGCTGAGTCCGCGGCCCTTGGCATTGCGGGGGTTATGACGGCCGCCTTTCTTGTATTGCTCATGGTTCCTTCCGGGGACACTCCCGAGTTAGAGGAGTGGGAGATAACGAGTGTTTGCATAGATGAACACAATCCAAAACTAACCCACACTCATGCCAACCTGAGCATAGAGATAGACGGCGAGAAGTACCATGTGGGCCCGAATGTGGGCATTTCGGACTCGATGTGCGATGGAATGAGGGGAATCCACACTCACGATGACACAGGCACACTCCACATAGAGACCCCGAGTCCCATGGATGCACCTATAGGCGCATTTTTCGAGATTTGGGGCAAAGAGTTCAGTGAGAGTCAAATTATCGACAGCATCGTTGACGAGAACAGTGAGATAGTCATGTACGTCAATGGAGAGTCTTCCGATCAATTCGCCAGTTACTCGATGCAAGATGGTGATGTCATAGAAATAGTGTATAGGGACAAGTGACTATCCCTTAATCACAGCAAACGGCCTCAACCTAGCAACCGGCCTAGCTAGGCCCGCCTTAGCTGTCAGGCCGATGACGTCATCAACATCCTTGTATGCCTCGGGAGCCTCTTCTGAAAGGACGTTCGGAGTCTTTGCATGGACGTGAACTCCACTATCTTCGAGCCTCCTCAGTAGATCCGCTGAGTCAATTTGCTTCCTGGCAGCGGTTCTCGACATCCTCCTCCCAGCACCATGGCACGAGGAAGAAAAGGCCGAGTTGGTACCGCTCCTCGGTCCAGCCAAGACCCAGGATGCAGTCCCCATGTCCCCGGGGACTAGTACTGGCTGGCCGATACCGGAGAAACGCGAGGCGAGCTCAGGATGATCTCCCCCCAAGGCCCTAGTGGCCCCCTTTCTGTGGACGCAGCAAGTGCATGATTTGCCATGCACCGAATGATCCTCTATCTTCGCTATATTGTGACTAACGTCGTAGACCACGTCAAGATCGCCATCCCTCCCAAATTTCCCTCGTAATACTTCCCTGAGTTTATGCGTAAGTGCCGACCTGTTTGCAAATGCAAAGTTCCCCGCAGCGCTCATCGCATCTAGGTATGCGGCTCCTTCCCGACTATGTATCGGCGCTGCTGCTAATTGTCTGTCGGGTAGGGAAATGCCCCATTCGCTAGAGTGCCAGCTGTTCCCTTGCTGTTTGTACTTCGACTCAATAATGGCAACATGCTCGGAACAAACCTGATGCCCGAGTCCACGAGATCCCGTATGAATCATGGCAGTAACAAGCCCCTCGCGTAAGCCGAAGGCCGAGGCAGCCCTCTGATCGACTATCCTGTCGACAACCTGCAACTCAAGAAAATGATTCCCCGACCCCAGTGTTCCAAGTGACTTGGAACCCCTCTTCCGCGCCCTTCCCCCGACATCTCGCTCTTCGCTATCAAGAACACCGTTGGATTCTATCGCCGCAAGATCTTCAGACTCACCTAGGCCCATTTCAACAGCAGCAGAGGCCCCTGAGCAAAGGATCGAATCCATTTCCCCTGGAGAAAGAATGACCCCTCCCTTGCTTGTGGCCCCCGATGGGACGCAAGCGGATAGTTCCGCGGCAAGTAACTTCGGCTCTATTTCTTGGAGGGTTAGGTCTGTCGAGCAAAGACGTACTCCACAGTTTATGTCAAAACCGACCCCTCCCGGGGAAATCGAACCACCATTTTCCCCGAAGTCAATATCTGTGGCGACAACGCCGCCTATTGGGAAACCATATCCAAAATGCCAGTCGGCCATGGCCCAGGCTTCCCCAACAATCCCTGGCATCGAGGCGGTGTTGACGAGTTGCGAGGGCGATCTATCATCGACCCCCTCACCAATATCCGACTCGTCTGCCACCAATATAGCGTCCGTAAGCATACCCCCATGCTTCCGAATACGCATTCTTCCGGGGCCATCTTCCTCGATGTGCTCCCTCCAAGTGGAATCCATGGCACCTCCTGACTATCTCCGGCTTTCAACGCGACGCACGTCTGACGACAATCGAATTCAAGTCGAACCCTACAATGCGGAAACGAGGAGCGACACACGGTGACCTTTGGAGATATCGAGATTCCCTTCTGGAAAGAGTCCGGTCACCTTCTGCGTAAATGCAGAGTTTCCGGACTCAGGTTCTGGACCAGGGATGGGGAAAGGGAAACCTGCGGTGACACCTCGGATGACCCCTACACATTCATCGGAAATCCAATCATCGAGGGTTTTGAGTCTAGGGGGAAGAGGCTCAAGGACGAGATGAGGGAGGTCTTCCTGTCTTTCTTCGAGAATAGAGAACACTCCAGAATTGACCCTTATCCGGTAATCGCAAGGTGGAGGGACGACATTCACCTAACTATAGCAAGTATAGCCGATTTTCAACCCCATGTAACCAGTGGCCAAGTCCCGCCTCCTGAGAATCCACTAACAATCAGCCAGCCATGCATTAGACTAACTGATGTGGCTGCCGTAGGGCGTTCCGGAAGGCACCTCTCCACGTTTGAGATGATGGCTCACCACGCATTCAACAGGCCAAAAGAGGGGGATGTGATATACTGGATAGATCAGTGTGTAAGATTCTGTGATGAATTATTGGTCGAGACACTCGGAATCGATCCAATTTCGATTACATATGTCGAGAACCCTTGGTCAGGAGGGGGTAATGCGGGTCCAGCCCTAGAAGTGATAGTTGGCGGTTTGGAGTTGGCGACTTTAGTTTTCATGAGTCTGGAGGAAGACGACTCCGGGGAAATCGAAATCAAAGGTCAGAGATATAGCGAAATGGATTTACAAATTATTGACACAGGCTATGGCCTTGAGAGATTCTGCTGGGCAGCCGCTGGAACGCCAACGATATATGAGGCAATATACCCAGAATCTGTAAATTGGTTGAAAAAACTATCCGGATTTGGGAATATCCTATCATCTATGGAAATTGATGTCAACATGGACTCCTTGCTAGGGGAGCTATCGAGACTAGCCGGGATACTGAATATCGATGTGGGGACGGACGCAGAGGAATTGTACGTCAACCTCTCTAGTAGACTCTCAGAAAGCGGGATTACAGTAACCGTGGAGGAGCTGAAGGGGGTTACCGAGCCCCTCTCGTCGATATATGCCATTCCTGATCACATGCATGCAATTTGCAATATGCTTGGAGATGGATTGGTGCCAAGTAACTCAAAGGCAGGTTACCTATCAAGAATGCTGGCCAGGAGGGTGTGCAGGATGAAGGACTCACTTTCAATCCAAGTCAGCCTGCCCGAACTCGCAGCGCACCACATGGACTGCAACATGGACATGTCTTCCTTCGCACAGAGTCGGGAGGGAATTCTGGAAATTCTCGAACTGGAGGAAACAAGGTATCATGAGATGCTTAGAAAGGGCGAGGCAGCAGTTAGAACGGCCCTTAAGGGAATTCCAAAGGACTCTACAGGGGTTGAAGATCAGATTCTCTTCAGATTATCGGAGGAGAGAGGACTAAATCCTGAGATGGTCGTATCTATAGCCAGAGGGATGGGTTGGGACAATATCTCTGTTAGGGTGGGGTTTGCGGCAGACATGGCCGCGAGAAATGCCAGCATGACCAAGGCAGCAGCCAAGGCAAGGGCGAAGGCAGACATCTTCGTTCTGGAGGAGTTTGGGGAGACCTCTGCGGACTATTATGAGGACACCAATTCAACAAAGTTCTCCGCCGAGGTAATAGGTTGCCTACAAGTATCCCAAGAACAGGTCGATTCGCTTTCCCTATCGTCCGAAGTAGGAGGGTCACCAACACACGCCGTAATCCTTGATCGAACTCTTTTCTACCCAGAAGGCGGGGGGCAACTGGGGGATCAGGGGGTTCTGCGTCAGGGAGGAGCTTCTGCAAGGGTTCTGGACACTAGGGTCCAGAATGGCACTGTAATACACCTCACAGACATGGAATTGGGTCTGGGCACGACAAGAGGGGAGGTCGATTGGGCCAGAAGGAAACAACTGATGGATCACCACACGGCCATCCACATAGTCGGAGGCGCCTCTAGGGAATTACTCGGATCACATGTGTGGCAAGCTGGATCTAGCAAAGGCGCTAGATATGCACGCCTAGACATCACACACCACTCTAGGCTTTCAAGGATGGAACTTGACAAAATAGAGGATAGGGCCAATGAGGTAGTTTCGTCAAATCCAAGGATAGAGAAGATTCTCTTGGACAGATCAGACGCAGACACAAGATTCGGATTCGAGATTTACCAGGGGGGGCCTCCAAAACATCAGGAGATAAGGATTATCAAAATAGGCGATTTCGATACCCAAGCATGCGGTGGAACCCATCATGACAATGCAGGTGAAGTCGGGGAATTACGAATTATCAGGTCCAGTCAGGTACAAGACGGGGTAGAGCGTCTGCAAGTCGTGGCGGGAGAGACATCGAGGGAGCATGCCCGGCGGCAGGAGAGGATTTTGGACGAGGCATCCCAGACTCTTGGGGTTCAACCCGAAGACTTGCCTAGGGCAGTCAGTAGATTCTTCGATGAGTGGAAATCCCAACAAAAGAAGATCGAGTCTCTAGAAGCAGAGTTGGTAAGGCTCCGGACATCAGGGGGTGGCGATGAGGCGGTTGAGGTTGAAGGCGTGAGGTACGTGTTAATGGAAGTTGAAGGGGGTCAGAAGCAAATGATGGGAATGCTCGCACAACTTACACGGGATCACTCGAAACCAACATTGGCGGTACTGGCAAGCAGGGATGGCGGCGGGATGATAATCGTCGCTTGCACAGAAGGCACAATCGCAGCCGACAAACACGATGCCACTGAGATTCTCGGTGAGATAGCAATTCACATCGAGGGAGGGGGAGGGGGCCGTCCAACCATGGCCCAGGGCGGAGGATCCAATCCGGATGGAATTCCTGCGGCTCTAGATGCAGCACGTGAGTTGCTTGGGTTGTGAACTCATGGTCGAAAAGGTCGATGTCTCTGACCGCGCCGCTGCAATTGAATATGCGATTCGCGACGTTGTCGTACCAGCTATTGAATTAGAGAAGGAAGGTCATGATATTATCAGGCTTAACATCGGCGACCCACTTGCCTACGAGGGACTGCCAACACCCGACCACATGATATCCGCATACAAGCACGCACTGGACTCCCAAGACAACGGATACGGCCCCTCATACGGCCTGCCAGAACTTCGCCAAGCAATCGCTGCAGCCGAGAAAGGGAAGGGATGGGACTGCTCTGAAGATGATGTCTACGTTACCCATGGCGTTACTGAGGCATTACAGATTATCTTTGCCGCCTTTCTTGAGGAGGGAACCAAGGTTCTAGCCCCTGGCCCACACTACCCCCCATACATGGCCTACCCGCAGATGTACGGCGCATCAACCATCGAGTACCGACTGGACTCGAATGACGGCTGGCGCATCGACTTCGATGACATACGAACTAAGATGGACAGCAGCGTCCGTCTACTTGTCCTCATCAATCCAAATAATCCTACTGGAAACGTGGCGAACGCTTCGGAGATAGATGCATTGCTCGACATAGCGAGAGAGTATCCACAGTGCACGATAATCGCCGACGAAATTTACGACGGACTAGATTTCACTGGAAAGCTGTGTTCGGCAGCGTCACGCTCAAACAGCGTGCCAGTAATCGTCCTGAATGGTGTTTCCAAAGTATACTTCGCCCCGGGATGGCGTATCGGTTACATGGCCTGGCATGATCCGGAGGACAGACTCTCTCTGGTGAGGGATGGCGTCGAGCGTTTGCTACGCAGCCGACTTTGCGCATCGACTCCTGCTCAGCATGGCTATCTAGCAGGCCTAACCAATGGACATAGTTGGTTGGACTTGCATCGTGAACGAATCAAGCAGAGGATGGACTATTGCATCAGTCGAATAGGTGCTATTGACGGACTCGAGTGTGAAGTCCCAGGGGGGGCATTCTACCTCTTTGTCAGAATCACGGATAAGGCCCTGACTTCCGACAAACAATGGGTCCTAGATCTACTCCACCAACATCATGTTCTCGTAGTTCACGGTTCGGGATTCTCTCCTGAGTTTGGCAGGGGGCACTTCCGGATGGTGTGCCTTCCCTCTGAAGATGTTCTTGCAGACGCTTTCGATAGAATAGAGTCGTTCTTAGGTGCCTGAAAATGGGGTTCTTCGACTTCTTGAATTCCGCTCCCAAATCATCATCAACTCCAGAAGACGTAATAATTAGTCGTTGGGCATTCACTGGAGGGGTATTCAGGGACTCCCTGAGGGGCAGTAATGAGATTGCATGGAGAACAGGCTCCACTTGGTTCGAGCTGTGGTTCCAAGGTCTAGAGAGAAGGGCCGCCCAAAGTCTGGGCAGACGACTCGCTCACGCTGCAGTAGAACACGAAGAGTATATGTTGAGCCTAGTTGGAAATCATTCACCCAGAGGGAGAAACCCTGATTCGTGGAATAACTCAAGAATGCTATGGGAAACTGGCGGTCTCGGGAGATTCGGCCTATTGGAGGACGCCGAAGAGACACTGCTATTCGTAGAGAAACCAGCATCTGTTCCAATTTGTGCTGGAATAATTGCCGCCTCATGGGAGGCATCAACCAGTAAGAGGCATAGATTCCTCTGGAATGAAGGAACGGAGGGGGGCCTAGTTGTAACAATGTCACCCGACCACAAACAGATCCCTAAACCACTTCCGCTATATTCCGATTGGGCTCCCCCCAACGTCGAAGCAATTCGCGATGGAAAGTCTAACGATAGGAATTGGCAGGATCTGAGGGTAGACTCTCCCGGCCAATGGTCAATAATGGGTGAGAGAAGAATGTTTGTCCATCTAGATTTGTTACGGCGGTTCGAGGAGTACTGCCTCCCATACATGGACGGGATTCACGAGGGGAGATCTGACTGCTATGATTGGAACGGGACGGAAGTCGAACGTTCCAATTGGTGGACCGCAGCAGCTGACTCAGCAAGGGAGAGATTCGTTTCAGAGGGGCACCACGTGCTCATTCGCGATTATTCTGACTGGTCTCAGATTGTCGACAGGCACCTGTCAAGAAATGGTCTCGGGGATTTAGATTCGGCAGAACCCATGGGGGACAAAGGGGGTGTTAGATTGACATTCTCTTCAATGTTCCATCCTGCCATCTCAGGGGGTATAATGCTGGGTTGCTGGGAGAGGGCATTCGGGAGAAATGGGAAGATATTGGCATCCACAGGGGGCGACAAAATATTACTTGAGATACTCCCTTCTAGGGAGATTTCCTGATTCACTCTTTGCACCCCTTCGGTGAAACGTTATATCCGTCCCCAATGTCAAAGGGTCGGCCCCCTTAGGGGCCGAGGTGTTCCGATGGCCATGAATCACAACCAATATGCCGTTACAGCCATTGTAGCAACACTCTGCCTAGCAGGAATTTACACGATTATTGGGGCCGGGCTTTCAACGACTGAATCCGGAGGATTCAACCCTGCTGGATCGGACATAGATATGTCTGGAAATTCCGGCGAAGGTGGCATTGACACCGATGGCGATGGTATTTCCGATAGGATGGAAATGACCCTCTATGGGACTGACTGGAGGACCGCTGATACCGACGATGACGGCTTGAGCGATGGATGGGAGGTTCGTAACGGACTCGACCCACTCGATAACGGACTTCCCGCAGACTCAGAAATTCCATTCGACTCAACTGACAACGAGGATGACACCGGGGAGCAGAACGAGACATTTCCAAACCCCGACAATGGGCCGTACGGCGATCCAGATAGAGACGGCCTGACCAATACAGAGGAAGCTGAACTAGGCACCAAGCCGATGGACAGTGATTCCGATGACGATGGGCTCAATGACAAGTGGGAATCAATGTACGTCCACGAAATTGACACTCCTGCTGGTGTTCTCAGACTACTGGACCCGCTCAATGCGAACAGGGACTGCTATTTCCTCACTCCCGATGGAACGATTAACAGCCAAGGGCCAGAGATGAGGGAGCAGATTAGGAACGAGCTCACCAATGCAGAGTACGCACTAGTTTCCAACGCAGATGACGAGATTTCCTGTGATGCGGCACTCGATCTTGAACAGCCCACCCCTGATGGACTTAGGAACTTCATCGAAGAGAGGTATGACACCAACCCACTGGAGGAGGACAGTGATGGTGATTTGATTGCAGACCGACACGAGATTGCGTTCGGCTACATTGAGCTGGGCGTTCATTGTGGAGTCCCAGTTTTCGGAACACTCAGCCTGCAGGCCCCTTACACAGAGTTCATGAGCGGACCAGGGGACCTGACATGGTTTGAGCAGGATATGGACGGAGATGGAAGATTGAATGGCCCGGGCGACTGGGATACCGATGGAGATGGGATGCCAGACGGTTTCGAGTACTGCTACGGAACGTTACTCGATCCAGCCAATGCGACTGACGCATATGGAGACAATGACGAGGACGGTCTGAACAACGTCGAGGAGTATGAGGTGGCATACACGTGGGGCCCATCCAACTTTACCAGTCCATTGGACGCCGATACAGACAATGACCAGATGCCTGATGGATGGGAGTACCTGAGTGGAATTCACCCAAATGACGGCAGTAACGCAGACGAGGACCCCGATTTCGACGGATATGACGCGGACGGGGATGGTGCGGTTAGGTATGACGAGATGGTGGGCGTGTCCACAGTTCAGGCAATTACCGTTGAGATCGGTGACTTCGTTCAGGTCAACAAGACAGTTCTTTACGTCAGAACAGTCCAGGACAGCGAGTATGTGAACATACCAATCAAGACCCAGACAGCTGGATGGGTGTATCACATCGAGGTCTCGGTAGGACAGGAGGTCACTAGTAGGCTTCAGGACTTGATAATCGTCGTTGAGGAAGGTGAACGTTTCACCAACCTAGATGAGTACAACGCTCGAGACCGCGACGGAGATGGACTGGTGGATGGCCGTTCAACAGACCCTCTTAACCCCGATACCGACAACGACGGGCTAATTGATGGAATAGAAGTCATAGGTTGGACGATAAGAATCGTCGATCACGGGGTCCGGGACGTCGTAGTCAGGAGCGATCCCGGTGCGTACGATACGGATAGAGACGGTCTTTCCGATTCGATGGAATACTACACCACCTTCACCAATGCGACAGACAGTGACACGGACTCCGATGGCTTGGAGGACTTCACAGAAGCAATGGACGGATTTGTCTGGAACGGATCCGTCTATTTCACCAATGCCTCCGCCTTCGACACTGATAACGATGGCCTCCAAGATGGGGAAGAGGTGATTGATGGGGCTGACCAGTATATCACCCATGCAAACAACGCTGACAGCGATGGCGACGGATTAAACGATGGGGGAGAGGTCCTCTACGTCCCTAGGCCATGGCAGCAGCCCACGAATCCCCTCAACAACGATACGGATGGGGACATGCAACCCGATGGCTGGGAGATGCAGGTATTCTCAGTCCAGCAGAATACGAACAGCCACAGTCTCTGGATCGTTACCGATTGGTGGCTACCTCCCGGGTGTGATTCAATAGTCGAGTGTGGCCTAGGCCCAGGTGGTTGGGTTTGGAGCAACTATCTAACAGGATTCTCAACTTCGGGGGATCGCGACGGCGACGGTCTGATGGATCCAAAGTACTTCCTGTGGGAGATGAATATCTCAGGATTCAACATCCCTGCTGAGGGGAGATGGGCTCTCGATCCATCCTATGGTTCGATGCCTGACTCAGCATTCGATATTGACAATGATACACTTCTCAATGCAATGGAGGCGCCAGACAGATGGGATACTAACCCGGTGGACGATGACACCGATGGAGACAAACTTCCAGATGGTTGGGAGGTAACTTACTCGGAGGAGGCACTTATGAATGGACTTGTGGACAACTACACCCTCACTGCCCTCGGGGCAAGGGGCCCCATGGATCCGAGGATGCCGGACTCTGACCTCGATGGGGTTGATGATGGGCAACAGGATTTCGATGGTGACGGACTCAATCGAACTCACCTAATGAACCGATATTGTCCGGGATGGAATAATCCACAGAACTCCGAATGCCACATCGATCCACAGACAACCGAGGGAGAGAGATTCTACAACGATCTGGAGAATTACACGAACTTCGAGGAATATCAGAATGGCACCAATCCCGTGAACCCAGACACTGACGGAGATATTTGGGAGGATGGCTCGGAAGTCTATCATCAGGACCAGGACGACGACTCTATGTGGGCCGGATGGGAGTATTACTTCGGATTCGATCCATTCGATCCCGCTGACTCCAATGTGGACTCCGATGGTGACGGATTCACCAATAAGTGCGAGAACAAGTGGAACACTCACCCGAAGGATCCGACCAGCTTCCCTTCCCAGGGGGAGCTTTGCGACTCCTTTTCATGACCGTTCCGTTCATGGCGTAGCCCCCACTGGGAGTACCGATACTATGTCATGGTGGATACTCCCGACTACTGCCGACATTGGTATCCGTTCATTCTCGAGCAGTCCCGAGGGGGCGATAGCTGAGGCGACTATGGGGATGCAGTCAATCCAGCTATCCGAATCGGGTGTGGCTTCCGTAAACTCACTTCCCCGAAATACAGGAACTTGGGCTGTAAAAATGAGAGGGGATGACATTCAGAGGGGAATGGTCAGGTGGATGGAGGAGGTCCTATACAGGTGCGATGGAGAGGGTCAGTGGCTGGTCGACAACTCAATCTCGATAAATGACGGAGAAATAGCGGCACAGGTTTCATGGGTTGACTCAGAATTGGTTGAGCGGGAGATTGAGGTGAAGGCAGTTACAATGCACGAATTACTACTAAAGAAGGTCGCAGAGGGCGAGGTTATGGTGGGAGTGGAAAATGACATACCGTCATTTGAGGGCCCCGGATGGGTCGCACAAGTGGTCCTGGACGTGTAGTTCTACTCGTCCACATTGAATCTCTGGTAGACTTCGTTGGTTGTCTGTGTCACTCTGATGAATGTGGTGCATTTGGGTAGGTCCTTGATCCTCCTAGCACCAACGTAGGAGCATGCAGACCTCACTCCCCCAAGTATGGATTGAATTGTGTCCTCCAGTGAGCCCTTGTATGGCACTCTCACTTCCTTGCCTTCTGGCGCTCTGTGTTTTGCCACCTCGCCGTAGTACTCTTCCATTGCCTTGGCGGATGACATCCCGTAGAACGACTTGTACTTCTTGCCTTTTTCCGACTCAACAAGTTCCCCCCCCGACTCGTCATGACCCGCGAACATGCCACCTAGCATTACGAAATCGGCCCCAGCTGCGAAGGCCTTGGCCACATCCCCCGGGGAAGAACAACCACCGTCTGCCATGACGTGCCCTCCCAGTCCGTGCGCGGCATCCGCGCACTCGGATATTGCCGAGAGTTGTGGGTACCCAACTCCCGCGACCTTCCTGGTGGTACAGACTGAGCCCGGGCCAATTCCCACCTTGACAACATCGGCACCGGCTAGAATCAGGGCCTCAGTCATCTCCCTGGTTGCAACGTTCCCAGCTATGACAATTGAATCAGGAAAACCCTCGCGCACACTCTTTATGAAGTCCAAGAAGACCTCCCTGTAACCATTGGCTACATCCACGCAAATCATGGAGGCCCCCTCATTTGTGGACATCTTCCTCTTCAGGAGGTCGAAACTGTCCTCGGTCGATCCACAAGTGATTGCCACGAAGGACGGGTCGACGCCATCGGACCATGCATTCTCGTACTCCCTTGTTGAGTAGAACTTCTGCAGGCACGTAAGCATCTTGTGTTCTTGCAAGACCTTGGCTATCTCGAATAGTCCTGTCGTGTCCATGTTGGCAGCAACTATGGGGACACCAGTCCATATGGCGTCCGTGTGCCTGAATTTGAACTCCCTTACAAGAGTAACATCGGATCTAGAAACCAGCGTACTGCGCTTAGGTCTAATCAGTACATCGTCAAAAGTAAGCTTCACATCGTGCTCTACACGCATCAGAACCTTACTACTCCAACGAAGGAGTGCTTAAGACCGTTATGACCGATTAATGACCTCTTTTTTCATCCAATTACTGGGCCTGGATTGTCCCAGTAGAACCACAGTTGTCGCCCTCTATCCTCGCTATATGATGTGAAGTACAACTTGCCCCCAATACTCGTGTATCTAGCAGGCCAACTGCTTTCATTGCCTGGAGTTGCATCAACAACTAGTTCGGTTCCGTTTGCCGTACCATCGCTCCTCCACACTTCGACTCCATATTCTCCTCCATCATCCGCTGAGAAATACAGAGCCCCGTCATGGACCAATGACAACTCTAGTAAAAAGAAAGATTCAGTCCAGTAGAAGCTACTATTGTTTCCGGGGTTTATGTCTTTGACCATTACAGTGCCCTCTGCCGTGCCATCGCTCTTCCAGAGCTCTCTGCCATAATCTTCAGTATAGGCCATGAAGAACAGGGTATCATCCATCACCCTGAGCCAGTTGGGGCTGCTCGATCCATTGTTGTTGATGTCCTTAACCATGAATGTCCCCTCCGCAGTGCTGTCAGATATCCATAGTTCTCGACCATTCTGCCCGTCATCGGCCGTGAAGAAAAGACTACTGCCAAACTTTGTCAACTCCCGGGGATTACTGCTATTGCTTCCGGGATTGATGTCCTTGACGACATCAGTAGTGAATGTGTTACCGAGACTGTAGAAAAGCTCCTGTCCCAACGTACCGTTGTCCGCCGATAGGAACACACCAGGTCCTGCAGACGTCAGGTGCATCGGGTTGCTACCACTAGTCCCTTCGTTGATGTCCTTGACAAGGAAAAGCCCTCCTCCGACATTCATCCCATATCGGTAAAGCTCCCTTCCATAGGAATCAGTCTGTGCCGTGAACCAGATTGTGTTCCCCTTCTTGATTAAATCTCTAGGTGCCGATCCTTGGAAATCACCGCAGCAGTATGTTACGCCCGAATACTGCCAACTTTCGTCTTCTGGAACTATATTGGCAAGTAGGTAGGTCCCGGTTTCTGTTCCGTCGGAAATCCACAATTCCTCTCCAGTAGGGGGGTGAGAATCATCATTCTGGCCACCTTTCGCCTCCATATTTGAGTAAATCACCCTATCTGGGACGAAACCACTCGATGGGAGAACGAGAAGCTGGGATGCCCCAGAAAATCCGGGCCTCCATCCGTTTTCTCCACCATATGCAGCCCCCCAGTCATTCCATTGGTCGATTTGATATGTTCCATCCGCAGTACCATCGCTTACTATTAGGCATGCACAAGATTCCGTACCAGGCTCACCATCAAAACCAGTGAAGAATATCTTGCTGTTCCCAGCCACTATTTCAGGATAGTGAATACCGAAAGGACTCCCCCAGTCCCATGTCGTTAGACTTCCTCCGGAACCCTCTCTCAGATCCTTTACCATGTATGTTCCACCAACGCTCCCGTCGCTTCGCCAGAGCTCCCACCCATGGACTCCATCGTTTCCTGCGAAGTAGAAGTTACCACCCATTTCCACAAACAGGGAAGGCCCCCAGTCTCGAGCATCTCCAGCTTGCAAGTCAGACACCATCCCGCTATCTCCCGGACACTCGCCAACAGTGAATTGAATTTCGTCGTAGTTCACTCTGCCGTCACCGGGCGAGGCCGCTCCTGAACCGTCATCATATCCTATAGCCATCTCCATCCCTGGGTTGTCTTGCGGGCATGAGGCAATTCGCTCTCTGACTTCGTAGGAAAGGGCTCCCATCGTGCTCTGGAGGGCGGCGATCGTAGCCTCCAAGGATTGTATCTCCTCGTTCTTTAGGGTCATCATTTCCTCGAGGCTCGAAACCTGGTAGTTGGAATTTGCAAGCTCCGCTGTGAGGTTGGATATTTCGCGCTGTAGGGAATCAATAGTAGACTGGTCAGACGGATCAGTGGAATTCAGTTGTTCCTGCGCGTCAGATAGTTGGGATTCTAATGACTCCCTAAGTTCATCGGCATTTTCAAGCTGCCCTTGCATCTCCACAATTGAGTCTTCAGCGATGCTCAACTGAGAGGCTGCTTCACTCAGAGTCGCATCAAGGGCCAATGCTCGCTCATTGGCAGCATCTAGATCGGCAGTCAGGTTGGAGATCTCCGCTTGTAAATCTGAATTATCCGCTCCTTCGTCAGAATCCTGTCCCGTGCACCCCGACATAGTTGAAGCAACTAACAACATCATCATCAGTACTGCATTTAATCTCATAAATCCTCTAAATCGGTTTGGCTATTAAAGTTCTACACTGCTTCACTGAGGGCACATTGGTGCTCGTGCCGGGATTTGAACCCGGGTCGTCGCCTCGAGAGGGCGACATGATGGACCGAACTACACCACACGAGCGTGTGACCCGGCCACACCCGTCGCATATTTGAAAACAGTGGCTGACACCATATCTCAATCATTTCACTTTCACTTTCACCTTTCGCCTGTTGCCTTTCTTCATATGCAAAACGTCCTGACAGGGATTCATGAACCGAGAAGCAAACACGAGTAACGGGGTTTTCTACAGGAGGAGGCCAGAGCCATCAAGGATAGTTCCATTGTCCTCCCTCACGCCCACCGTTACTGAAGAAACAAGAATGAACGACTCGGGGCTGGTGAACAGCTCTGGGAGAGAAACAGGAAAACCAATGTGGGAGCCACTGCCCCCACTCCACACCCCCGTTGAAGTCAGCCCATCCTCATGGGAAGGGCTCAGATCAAGGATGCTTGCTAGCATGGTAATAGCTGAGGCGGTGGCCTGATGTCACGAACGACCAGGTTAAGAGAGGAGGTCAAGAACCTTCTCGAGAAGAACGGCACCGCCAACACAGTGGAGATATTTGATCATCTGAATCAGCGTTTCAGATGGGGGGCCACTATGAATCAGGTTGGCAACATAATGGCAAAAGACTCGAGATTCGACAAGGTGGGGCATGTCAGGGGCCAGTTTAGGGGGAGTGTGTACACAGTTTGCGTGTGGGGCTTGCGTACCAGTGAAGCCCTCGCCCAAGCCTCTTGATAGGGAATAAGTCAAGTCCCCGACTCCCAACAGAAGTGCATGAGCGGTACGGGCACTGGTTCTGCCTGGCTGAAGCTTTTCAGAATAGGGAATACCCTAACGGGTGTCTTGGGGGTATTTCTGGGCGCCATTGTAGCCCTCGGAGGGATCCCTTCCGGGGAATACGCAGCAATCACAATTTTTCAGGCCGCGTCCGTCCTTTGCTTCATGGCATCGTGGAATGCCCTGAACGACATATTCGACCTAGACATAGACATGGTAAACCGTCCTGACAGGCCTCTCCCGAGTGGTGCCATTGGCGTTAGAACTGCTAAATTAGCAACATCTCTGATGATGACCGCATCACTGGTTTTCATGGTTTTTGCTTGGTTTACTGTGGATTCCCTGGGAAACGAATTCAACGAATGGCTACCTTCTTTGCTAATATGGATAGTAGCACTATTCTTACTCGCTAATTATGAGTTTCCAAATAGCCTCAGGCTGAAAGATAGGGGGCTTCCCGGAAACATTGCAATCAGCATATCTGTGGGATTGGTGGTAGTTTTCGGTGCTGCTGGAGTTCTCCAGCCATACAACCAAAGAGCATGGGCATTATTCCTCGTGGGAGTCTTCTACAACACTTCCAGAGAGGTGGTAAAGGACATCGAGGACATGGATGGCGACAAGGGTAGAAATACCCTGGCAATGAGATTAGGCGCTGATTCTGCTAGAACTGTCTCTTGGACCCTTTCGTTGATTGCATTCGCTGCCTTGATTATGCCCTTCGCATTGGAGATATTCCCACCACTTCACGTCGTTCTCACAATACCCGCGGTAATCACCCTCATGATGGTAAAATCAAAGTTGCTAATGGGAGAAGACAGTGCAGCTTCCAGCCTCCTCAAGAAGTCCATGACACTCTGCCTAGCTGCCTTCCTTGTCAGCTCCCTATTGGGATGATCAGCTCAATTCTAGGTAAGCATCCCAAGCAGCCCTATTGCACATCATGGTCAGTAGGGACATTTGAGCCCACATCCTATTCTCGGCCTGATCGAAGACGACGCTATTGGCGGAGTCAACAACACCATCAGTCACCTCTTCGCCCCGGTGTGCCGGGAGGCAGTGCATGAAGAGATAGTCAGGGTGAGCGTGAGCGACCAATTCCTCATTAACCTGGAAACCATCGAAATCTGCAAACTTCCCATCTATATTTTCCTCTCCCATCGAAACGAAAACATCAGTGTATACCACTCCTGCACCAGTAACCGCCTCAATTGGATCATTGGTGGCAACTATGCTAGCACCGGTCCTTTCAGCTATGGAAGATGCTCTTCTAATAACTTCTGAATCAGGCTCGTACCCCTTGGGTGTGGCGTATTTGATATCGTGCCCAAGTGAGACTCCAGCTAACATCAGATCATGGAGGACATTATTCCCATCACCAACCCATGCAATATGGCCCTTGACTGAATCGCCGTGTTCGGTTATGGTCATCAAGTCAGCCGCTGCTTGACATGGGTGATGCATATCCGAAAGTGCATTGATTACTGGTACAGATGCATGTTTGGCCAATTCCGCCACATCGGAATGCCCGAAGCATCGGTATGTAATGCCATCAAGAAATCTGGAAAGGACCGCTGCGGTATCAGCGATAGACTCACTCTTGCCGAGTTGGATGTCGTTAGAGAGGAGAGTCAACGGTTGGCCACCAAGCTTACTGACGCCTACTTCGAAGGAAACCCTGGTCCTAGTCGAGGGCTTTTCGTATATGGATCCAATAGACATGCCATCCAGTGGCCTGAAATCATCAGCAAAGCCTTCATCATTCTTGTATCTGATAGCCCATTCAATAATCCCAGCGAGTTCACCGTCAAAATCGTCTATGGACAGTAAATCCCTCTTAATGTCGCTCATGTTCTATGTCCCCCGCAAACCCGTCTCTAGTGTCTGCCATCGCCCCGTAGACCGTCTGAACGAAGGTCAGGACGTCAGCCAGACCTTCCTCCTCCTCACTAGACAACGGAATAAGGCCAGGCTGTATAGAGGCATGTTGCATCATTCTCAATTGTCCAATTGCAAACTCGGCCCTTTGGCTCCCAGCTCCGTGGCCCATTGATTGGTCCGCAGACTCGGCATATAGTGCCGCCTCAAGTGCCCCTAGATTCTCCCCCCACTCAACAATCCTCTCCAGAACTTCAGGCTCCAGTAAATCCGCCTTAGAAAGGAAGTTAGCTGTCGGGAGTCCCAATCTGAAGTGCACTATGGACGAGAGAAGCATTTGAGAAACAAAGCCACTAGGGGTCTGTGAAAGCATTGGGTCAAAGAGAAATGCCAAGCACGCCCTGCCCTGGCCCAAGACCTCTACAAGATGGCTCGAGGCCTCTCTGAATGCAAAAAGCTCAACCTGTCCAGGTGTGTCAATAACCATTATGTCACCAGCCAAACCATCCAGTTCTTCATGGATATCGATAGCTTGTGCGGCCACTAAGTCGGCAGCAAGAATCTGTGCACCATTCGGCCCTAAATCGTACTCGTCCATTACTTCAGACAGAGAAATCAGGTCTCTGACATCGAACTCGGGGTCATAGTGCACCCTTTCAGCCCCTGGATCGAGATTTATCGTCAGAGCTTCAACTTCAAGAAATCTGGCCCACCTCTGGAATGCGGTAACCAGCGAACTCTTCCCTGCACCCGCGGTGCCTACTACAAATAATACTGGAGGTGCGGTCCCATCCATGGTACTCATTACTCATCCCGAAGGCATCAGGACTTGAAGGATTCCACAAGAATTGAGTAGATTGAGCACAAGCAACCGTTATACCAACTGCTGCCGCGTCTCGGCCTACCTTCGATGGGGGAGAGCCATGTCAGAACAACCACCGCCACCCCCTCCCGGTTTCCCGTCGCAACCCCCTCCCCCGCCACCCGGCTTTGAGGAAGATGAAAGCGATGAGGCATCTCCCGAACAGGGTGTGTCAGGGGAATCCCCAATAGCACACCCCGACAAATCTAGAGAATCAATTGATCAAATAATCTCATCTTCGACTAACGAAATAGAAGACACCACCAATGACGTCAGTGATTCTGCGCCCATCCCATCACCCGGGCTCGATCTCCCCCCTCCCCCTCCAGGCCCAGCCCCCGCACGCCCTGGTATTGC
>CAYLUC010000001.1:83788-126512 GCA_964386765.1 uncultured Candidatus Poseidoniales archaeon
CCTCCCCCGCGCCCCCCCCACCAGCACCCCCCCCCCCCCACGACACCCCTCCGCCTCCCCCCCCACCCCCCCGGCGCGAACACCCTCCCCCTCCCCCTCCAGGCCTAGACCCCGAACTCCCTGTTATTCAGAAGGGTGCAACAACAAGCGAAGAGGAGTCTCTTTCCGACTCTCTCGAGGCGTTAGAAACAGTCGAACAAGAGGTTGATGAAGACTCCATCTGGGGCCCTGAGTCGGAAATTGAATCAGAGCTCGACAAATTGTTTGACGAAGAGGAAACCCCAATCAAACCTGAACCTTCATCCTCACATCACCTAAGGTCACCTTCTGAGATAGACTCAATTCCCGGAGACAAACTTCATGCCACTCTCAGTGAAGTGGAAGAATCGACATTGAATCCAGATGGAAGTATAAGGAACCAATCGATCGAAGGGGAGTTAATACTGAGGAACTCCAGTCGGAAGGATAGGGCCTGGGACATTTCTGTGGCGCTATCGCAATTCGAGTCTACTGACATAGGTGGCCCTATGGTCACGGTGAGGGAATTAGAGGCTACAGAGGAGACGGTGATACCCTATCTAGCAAATGGTCCGAGAATGCTTGTACTGAGCGAGAAGATAGATACAGAGCCAGAGAGGGAAGAGGAGTCAAGCCTCTCGCTGGTGTTCTCTGAGGATAGGCAGGAGATTGAAGTCATAATCAAGGTAGAGAACGCCTCTACTGTTCCCCTGACTGGTGTGGAAGTAACTCGCACATTCCCTAGTAACTTTGAGATTCCCGAGGGCCCTCAGTACAGTGTCGATGAATCGTCACTTTCTTGGACAGTGGGGCGACTTGCCGTGGGTCAAAGTCAGACTCTAGAATTGACCCTAAGTGTACTGACTAGTGACATTGAGAAGATACCTGCTGGCATCGTAACTGCCACATATTCGGCAGACTCTACTGTTTCCAGAATTAACTTCGAGAAGATATCCGCAAGGAGCCGAGCCGCCCCCTTCGTGACCCCTCAAGAGGATGACAGACCAGGAATTTGGCATAGCAAATTCGTTTTCGAGAATAAGTCATCATTTGTAGTCACACTATCTGATGTCACTGTGGTTCTCGCAGGGAGGGATGAACCAATTCTGGATGCATCTGATTTGAGGGTTGATCTACCCCCGGAGGGAAGTTGGGATTCCATGGTTAAAACTGTGAAATCAGAAGATCAGCCAAGATTCACTTTCCCCACTTTATCATATTCCATATTGCCCCGTGCATCCGCCATTTCAAGGGGCGAAGTAACCCTGAAGGAACAGAAACTAACCGTACTGGATGCCGAGATTCTGAAGAAGTTCGACAAATCGAGAATCAGGTCATTTGTCGGATCGGACATTGAAGCAACAATCACCATTGAGAACAAAGGTTCAGCTACAATAAATGTCATGAGGCTAATGGACGACATACCCGGGATTTTCACCCCCCCTTCTAGCGACTCAATAAATATCGAAATGGGCGGCTCAGAACTAAATGAAGACCAATTCAGAGTGGAAGTGGTCAATGGCATTCAGTTGGAAGAAAAGATGATTTCGCCCGACGGCCCTGGGCACTCACTACGAATTACCGTAGGAACCTCAGCGCCATTGGGCCTACAGCCTGGAAAGACACTTGTCATAAGATACCCACTTCATGCCCCTGAACCATCGAAGGACAATGGAACTCTTGCAGCTCCCGCAAGGGCTGACTTCAGTGCTGAGAGATTCGGCCCAGTGGCAACTAGAACGGTGATTAGGCCACCTCAGATTAGCGTGATTCACAGAAGGAGGAGTTTCACAACTGGAAAGGAAGTCTATCCCGGTGGGGGACAAGGTCGTTACGAGATACTCCTAGTTTTCCAGAATAATTCTGATAGCGCCCTAGACGATCTCGCACTGCATGACGTGGTCCCTGGAACTTTCTCGCTCGAGAGTTCCAGCGTCAAATCTAGCACTACGGGGGAAAGGGACGTTTCTTACACTAAGGAGCCAGCACGCGAGGGGACTCACATTACATGGAAGGTCGGAAGAATAGAGAAGGCCGAGAGAATCACAGTTCAGTATGAGATTCAAGGAGATCCAGAGTCTGAATACAAGGTCTCAGATGCCCAAGATTACCATGGTGCGACTTTCGGTGACGAGGTCGATGATGAACCCAATCTGCCAGAATGGGCCGAGGCAAAGAAACCTGGGACATTACCAGAGATTCCAATCCCTGAGCCGGAGCCTGAGCCGGAGCCTGAGCCGGAGCCTGAGCCGGAGCCTGAGCCGGAGCCTGAGCCGGATTCCGGATGCCCTATTTGTGGAACTGAAAACGAGTTGGGGGCATCCTTGTGTGTCGTTTGCGGGTATTCATTCAAATCCTGATTAATTCCACAAGTATGTTTTCACCGAAGTGTTGATTGTTCCTATGGAGAGCGGAGATACATGGCACAGGGGCCCCAGCCAGGAGATGCACAGGCCCAGGCCATGTCCTCAATGATGGGCCCCATGCTGGTTATGTTCGCCATTATGATTCCATTGATGTTGTTCGATAGCATCAGAATTTCACTTTCTAATAGTGCTGGGTCGGTCATCGAACCACTATTGCCATTCCATTCAGAATATTTCGTCCCAACGGTCTTCGTTGTAGGTTCAAGCATCATGGTCGTTAATACGATAATCAGATCTTTGTTCACGGACCCTCTAAAACAGGCTCATCATGCACATAGATCAAAGCAAATAGGCTCCCAACTAAGAGAGGCTCAAAGGGAGAGGGACACAGCAAGAGTTAGCAAGATGCAGGAGCTACAAATGGAGCTAATGCCCGAATCAATGGCTCAACAGGCCCAAATGATGAGGCCGATGATGTTCACAATTGTGTTCATCATTGCTATATTTAGCTGGATGGCAATTTCTGTTGAAGAATTCAGGGTTGGCTACGTCAGTCTGCCATGGGCCCCTACTTGGAGTCTAAATGACAGGGTGATGTGGATTTTTCCCGCTTGGATTGCTTCATACATCACTATGAGTGCACCGCTAGGAAGAATTATTGACAGACACATCAAGATATATCGGTATCGAGTTCATCCACTGGTAATTGCCGCTGAACCAATCCCTGAACCACTACTCCATATGCTTGAGGAAGTCAAGAAGAAGGCACGACCTGACTCAAGGACCAGGAGATCCCAGAGGAGGAGGGATGGACCTAGGAAGACAGGCGCTCAATCAGCACCAAATAATGACCGAAAGAAGGGGGGTAACCTACAGGTTGCTCCGCCAAAGAGCGGATCTACATGCCCATCTTGCGACTCGGAGATGATTTCCAGAACTTCAATGGGTAAGCTGAGATGCGAAGTATGCCGAAATGAGTGGAGGTGAGAATCTGACCAAGCTAACCGTTAGCGGTAAGCCGGGTAGCGGCACATCTACCCTTGTCGATAGAATCGCCGAGGCGAGGGGCTGGAAATCAATCAATGGTGGAGAAGTCTTCAGGTCGGAGGCTTCTCGCAGGGGACTTTCCGTTGAAGACTTCAGCAGATTATGCAAGGAGGATTTGGATGTCGATAGATCTCTCGATACAATGCTAAAGGAACTATTGATGTCAGATGGAAGCCCGGAGATAGTAGAAAGTAGACTAATTGGCTGGTGGGCACATTCGTTGGAAATTGACTGCCTACGGGTGTGGATAAGGGTTTCAGATGAAGAAAGGGCAAGAAGAATCATGGAAAGGGAAAACCTAGATTTTGACTCGGCGCTATCAGCATCTAGGCAGAGAAATGAGGATGATATGCAGAGGTACAGAATCCTCTACGGCATAGACCTAGATGATATGACGCCATACAATCTCATTGTCGATGCAGACTCTTTAGATGCGGATGGAGTATTCAATATGGTAAACTCGAGGATGGGTGCCTAGAATGCCTGTGAACGATATGTTGGTTTTCGATGAGAATGCAGTGACGGACTCAAAGAGGGGCGGTGACCCTCATTCCAGAACGATAGAAGAATTGCTGGAGTCGGGAATAATTCTGGTAAACAAGCCACGAGGTCCAACGAGCCATCAATTAGCAGCATGGACTAGGGAACTCCTAGGAATTAAGAGACTGGGCCATGGCGGCACCCTGGATCCGTTTGCTACTGGACTGCTAACTCTACTTTGCGGCAAGGCAACAAGATTGACTGACATAGTTCTCTCAGGCGAAAAAACATACGTCGGCGTTTTCAGGTTCTCCAACCCAGTAGACGAGGAAACCATCGATCGTATACTTTCATCATTGGTGGGGAAAACATACAATGTCCCTCCAAGGGAGTCAGCCGTCAAAGTGAGGGTAAGGAGTCGTAGATTCAGCTCTATAGAGAAACTAGATTCGGGAGGGGAATCAAAGGTTTTTGTCATCGAGATTTCCTGCGAGGCCGGTAGTTACATCCGAACATTGGCCAGGGATATTGGGCTATTAGCCGGCACTTCTTGCGAACTCATTGAATTACATCGAACGAAAAGCGGAACATTCGATTCGTCGATGGCTTGCACAATGCAACAATTGACTGATGCAGTTCACATCTGGAGAGAGCACGGTGATGACAAAGCAGTAAGGAAGTTAATTTCCCCCATAGAAAGGGTCCTCGTTTCACTCCCGATAGTAGTGGTGAAGGATGGAGCAGCAGCTGCCGTTTCCCATGGTGCCTCATTGGCTAGACCGGGAATTACTAGAGTATCGAGAGGAGTTTTGGCCGGTTCCCCAGTAGTCATTCAAAGTTTGAAGGGAGAGGCTGTCGCCATCGCGGAATTGACCGTTGACACCGACTCCCTCCGGGAAATGCAATCAGGAGAGATAGCCACCCCAAAATCTGTATTGATGGCACCAGGGACATATCCTCAGACATGGTCAAAGGATTAGATCAAACCATCTCATGCTCTTCGTAGACCCATTCATCGGTTTCTAGCCTAATCTTCAATTTCATCATGAAATCACTCCCAATGTGGCCATCGCGGCACACAAATTCGACTGCAATTATGGTATAACTATTCCCTGAAAATAGATGATTATCGGCCGGATGCGATTCTATTACGGCGAAAATGCAGGTCACTTTCCACGCCTGTCATAGGGCTTCCTGACTCTCCCCGGGCCAAGTCTCAGTGCAGTTAATGCAATTACAATTAGCCCAACTGAGCCAACAATAATCGCGGGACCCCTATCGACCCCAGAGTCATCAATTCCATTGCCCTCCCTTTCTGAAACATCAATCTGGACTACCTTTTCGTTGTTGTCTTCATTGGTCTCATGAATCGAATCGGTCCCATCTGCTACAATTCTGATCAGTTGGCTACCCGGGCCAGATACGGCAGCATCACAAACGGCCTCTCCGAGCCCCCCCGAATTGATTGAATCAATAATTGTAGTTCCGACAAATACATCGTCGATTAGGCACCTAACATCAACTCCAATAGCATCGCCCATTCCTTGGTTTCTGACATAAATTGTGATTCTAATAACCTCGCCATCTGCGAAATCAGTCCCAGTGGTCAAAGCATCCAGAATCTCTACTGACTCGACGATTAGATCGGGCTTGGCCGTTACAATCACCTCAATTTCTTGTGAAATCTGATTAATGCCGTCACTGGCCGTAATTTCAACAATGTGAGTGCCAACAGCAACCGGCTCCAGAGTCAAAACCCCCTGTTGATCAATTGTCGCCCATGACTTGGAAGACATAATGGAAGGGGATTCTGTGTCTGGGTCCGAGATGTCCATTTCTATTTGCATACTCTCTCCAAGCTCTATGTACACAGTCAGTGGCAATCCTTCGATTACGGGCTCATCTGGAACTTCTGAGATATGAACTACGAACGAGTCAATCCATAGATTACCCCTCTCATCTGCTACTTCCACTTGAATCTCAGCAGTTCCATGGGCATTAGCTATTGGTTGCAGGATCAAGTCACTTCCAATGGAAGATGAGCCGATCACACTCACGTCGCTACTCCATGTACTAATTGTCAGATCATGGGATGCCGTAATGTCATCCGAACACCGAGCGCTAAGGGGAACAAGGACGCCACCTCCGTCTTCCTCTAATTCCATATCCCCAAATGGGATACACGTTGGATCGAGATCCCACTCCACAAGGTATCCCCCGGATATGCTCATAGAATCTATGTGTATTACCGTGGTTTCATTTGACCCATCAGAGGACCACTGGAATCTCGCTGCAACGCCAACATTCGCAGACTCCGTGAAAGACGGAAGTGCATGACCGACGGGAACTTCAAATGAGAAATCCCCGAGCTCAATAGGAATGCCTTCAACGAGGTATTCGCCAATTGCAAACCTGATTGAACTTCCAGAAGAAGAGAGCCCAGATACACTGCCAGCAACGGATCCACTCACAATCAGGTGGGGATCATTTACATCCACTCTCGCACCAGAGATGCAACCATCTTGAACCTCAATACGGACATGTTGAAGAGACTCAGGGTGTTCTAGCAGATCACCGGATTGGACTTGAGTATATTCTTCATCCACACCATCGTTTAGGACCCAAATTGTGTGGTTACCGGTGCCGAAGGTGTGAATCCTGCCCAATTGCTGCAAGGGGGGTACTTCGACATCGAAAAGCCACTCACCAGTTGAGTCCCCAAGGGGCGTCAACCCACAGGAAGATATTGCCATACCTTCTATCGAACCCTCATAAGGGCCAATGTCAATAACCGGGGAACTCCCTCCAGGGAGTGAATTTATTGCCATTGAATTTTCAAACGAATACCAAGGTTGGTAGTATCTTACCCTGACTCCGACTGCATCGACTCTTATTTCGGAATCGTCACTCCCCCCTCCTTGTGAAACGTAGTCGAATGTGATGGTTGCCCCTTCAGCAAGATTCCAATTCCAATCGGCCAAATCATCAACAGGTACCACAAGCGGGTTGTTCATCTTGAAAACACCCGAAAGAGTCCGAGTGTAAGTCGTTACTAGCTTATCATTGCCTACATCCTGAAGGATTATTCTAACCGAATCTGAGTTCAGGTTGTCCGGAATCTCAAAGTGAAGAACTAGAGAAACATTGGCAATCTCCCTGCTGTGCAGTCCCGAGAAGTCGAATCCACCGACTGTGATGTTGGGCCCCTTTGACCATGTATAGAATGAATCAGGTGAGCCAGTGCTATAATTGGAGCCAGTGGTGCTGGACTGGGCCCATGAAGTCTCTACCTCAAGATTCTCAGGTCTGTCATGCGTGAAAGACAACTCCCCATCAGCAATCATCCCAACTGTGTACATCGCAGGACTGCCCGAGAAGCCAGAGGTCGCACTAATGCTCCATTCACTTTCATCCTCGAAGGATCCTGCAGTAAGTACCTCTACTTCTGCTGCATTGATGACGGTGTCAGCAGAAACAGCAACGAATGACTGAGTCACTATCGTTAATGCTAGGGCAAGTCCTAGGGCACGCAACTGCCGACTCATCATCCCTGCACGAAGGCAAGTCGTGCTTCAACCCGTTGGTTACTCGTCAGAAGACATTGGTGCAAAACTGTTGATATACGGGCCTTTGCCCGCTGAATCCACAGACGGCTGTGATAGTGTAGCGGTTAGCACGGTGGGTTGTGGTCCCGCCGGCCCGGGTTCAAGTCCCGGTCACGGCCCCACATCTTGATCCAGGTTTATCCTTCAAGGTCTTCGATGGTAATGTCATGCCCCATCTTGTCGACCTTAATTGCTAGATAATCGCGATTGTCTTCCCCTACCCCTACAACCAGTGGCATTCGCTCCTCGACATTAATTCCATTCGAAACCAGTTGCCCTATTTTATCGGGATTATTCGTTAGGAGGCACACACTTTCAATCCCAATCAAATTCAGAATCTCGGAGGCGACCCCATAGTCACGTGCATCCGCTGGGTGCCCGAGGAGGAGATTAGCTTCCACTGTATCAGCCCCCTTGTCCTGTAGGTTGTAGGCCTGAATTTTTGCATGAAGGCCGATGCCCCTGCCTTCTTGCCTTAGGTAGAGAATGCACCCCCAACCAACTTCCTGAATCAAATTGATAGCAGCATCCAATTGTGGGCCACAGTCACATCTGAGGCTTCCGAATACATCACCTGTCAGACATTCTGAATGCACTCTAAGTAGTACTGGATCGGGCCCCTGCATTTCTCCAAGTGTCAGGGCAACGTGATCCATGCCAGTCTCAGAATCGTTGAAAACTCTGATTCTGAAATCGCCTTTGTCAGTGGGGAGTCTGGCATCAGCCGGAATCTCGCCCAACTCTTGAATTCTGACTCTGCCCCTATTCATCTCGCCCCTCTCCCTTCAAACGATTATCCGAGGTGTTACTGATAAAGAATACATACTCTCCGGAACTCTCGGAAATCTCTAGCATCTCTCTCCCCATCCTCTTGCACAGTAATGGAATATCTCGAAGAGTCTCAGGGTCGTCGCAGATGACTTCCAAGATTCCGCCTTCCTCCAAGGAAGATAATGCAGCCCTGGTTTCATGCATTGGAATTGGGCAGAAGAATCCAAGAAGATTCAAGGTTTTGGAGATTTTTCTCCCTTCTGCCATACTTCCACCGTAAATTGTAATGAATTCAAGAATTAACAATTACCGGCCCCAGAGAACGACCATGGAACTCCCGCCCCTTGATCACATCGATCACGTATGCGACCTTCTCTACGTGAATTTCGACAATGGTCTCATTGTCTCCAGAGGTCACTTCGCCAATTGCTATCTCGGGGATTCTAGACTCCTTAACAATCCAATCAATTAGCGCCCTCTTGGTGGTTTCAGATTCGCCTATCTTCATATTCACTCGAACCATTCCAAAGTAATCAGAAACTTCGTCCCAATCATCTCTTCTGGGAATAAAATCCCTCTCTCTGTTTTCCGGTAGAGCCGGTGGTTCGGTAAATGGAATTTCAAGCCCCCATGTCGAACAAATCTTTTCGACCAAAGTAACTTCTGCACCAGTGGCGAAACTCCAAGCCTCCCCTTTCCTTCCCATTCTGCCAGTTCTACCAATCCTATGCACATAGACCTCAGTATCATCGGGAAGATCGTAATTCACAACGTGCGTAATGCCATCGACATCCAATCCTCTGGCGGCGACATCAGTCGCGACCACGATAGACTCCGAACCATCCCTGAATGAGTCAAGCACACGCTCCCTCTTGTTTTGTGGCATATCTCCATGCAGTCCAACCGCCCTGAACCTGAACTTCCCTAGTCTCTCAACTATCAATTCGACCATTCTTTTGGTATTGGTGAAAATTAGAATCTGTGAATCGTCCCCCGAATTGCCAATTATCCTTCCCAACGCCCAGAGTTTGTTCGCCCTTCCAACCTTAATTGCAAATTGCTCAATCTCTGGGACTTCGACCTCTAAGTCCTCACTCATTACGTGGACAGGGTCGCTCAGGAATTCCTCAGCGGCATCCAATACTTCCTGTGGGAATGTCGCACTGAATAGTAGAGTTTGTTCTCTATTCGTGGTGCGCTCGAAGATCCACAGAACGTCCGGGAAGAATCCCATATCTAGCATCCTATCTGCCTCGTCCAAGCAGAAAAGCGTGATATCCTCCATTTTCAGATGCCCACGCTTGGCCATGTCGATAACCCGGCCCGGCGTTCCGACCACAATGTCGGCCCCGGCATCAAGCCTCTTCGCCTGCTTTTCAATATCCGTTCCACCATAGACTGTCTCAATAGTCAGGCCCTTTTCCCCTTGTAGGATTACCAACTCTTCGGATACTTGTACCGCAAGCTCCCTAGTGGGGCACAGAATGATCGCCTGAATTTTCCCAATTACCTTGCATTTCTCTATTGCAGGTATGCCAAAGGCCGCTGTTTTTCCAGAGCCAGTTTTCGCTTGCCCTACGACATCTCGTCCCTTTCTGGCGTGAGGGATGGCCTCAATCTGAATTTCTGTAGGCTCTTCCCACCCTCGATCAGAGATAGCCTTCGAGATGTGACCCTCCAAGTCCCATCGGTCAAATCCCTTAGGTGTATTAGTCATGTGAATTCCTCAGGATCAGAAGTTCTCCGACTCTTGGATTTCCGCCTGAAGCTTTCCCATCCAGTACTTCTTGCAGTTTTCCTTCGTCAGAAACTGATCCTTACTAGAGAAGTTGTGATTGTAGTGGTTGTCCTGGACTGATGCAAACTGTGTGGGCTTCCTCTTGTGGAACTTCTGGAGTACATGTTGCCTCATGTATTGTCGGAATTTCAGGGCCTTTGTTCGGTTGTATTTGCCAGATGACATTCCATCCCACAGAAGCTCGAATCGCTCTGCTTTCTCGTCAACTACTTCGCTCATGGACTTCCCTCGCTTTCCGGCCGACCTAACTCCTGTTTATGATGTTCACCCTTAGGCTGTTCTATGCGCCTCTCCTCCAAGGGCGTGTCTTCATCGGAAATAGCGGGCGCATCAAGTGCCGCTAGGAAGCGATTCTTCTCCTCTTCCGAACCTTCCATTTCTATATCTATGGACAATGAGCGAAGCCTCTTCCTTAGGTCTGTACGGGTTTCTTGCTTGAGCAACTCTGAAGCAGTTTCTCTGAGCTCATTTCCGCTGAGGATAATTGTCAACAAGTCTATGCAGGCCTTGCGCAGGTTGTAATCTCTATCTCTGGCCCCGTCCAGAATCATCTTTGAAACCCTGGGGCTTTGCATATCGAGCCTCTTGAGTGCACCAATTGCTGATTTTCTTACCCCTGAGTCGTCATCAGACATAGCAACCTCCACCAATATTGCAGCTATCCTGGGCTCTGAACCGGCCAGTGAGTTCAGAGTTTTAGCAGAGTTTCTCCTAACTTCGGGATCGATGTCCTCCAGACACCACCCAATTAGATCCCAAACTTCGGCGCTAGATTTGGAAGAAAGAACTCTGAGAATCTTTGAGCCTCTTCTCCTGAGGTCGACATCCTCCTCCCTGATTAGTTCATCGAGATGGAGGCATCCAGTTTCCGCCCAACTCTCAGCTGTCATCTTTAGAGCTACAAATGCACTGTCTCTGTGTTTCTTGCGTATATCCCGTAATTCCCTACGAAGAATCGATTCACATCCAGAAGGGAAAATTGGGGCCATTTTCTTCAATGCAACCATTGCTTCATCCCTGACGTCTTCATCTTCGTCAAGGAGCCTGTCCGAGAGGCATTGCAGAAGCCCCTCATGTTTCCTCAATGAGAATGAAGGGAGGGAACTAAGGGCAACCTTTCTGATTTCTGGCGAATCATCATCCAAGCAGTCCAGAAGGACCTCATGGGCCACCAACATCTGACTCTCTATCACTCTGTTAAGGGCCAATATGCCGTCATTTCTCCTCGCAAATCCTCCGCCAGCCGTCCTAGGCAACTCAATCGACCCCTTGGAGCCATCAGCGAGACTGATAATTTCTGACTCGGGAACGACCCTCCAGGTACCATCAGGCGGAAGTAGGAGTCGGATATCCACTTCGTCTTTCGTACCACTTCTGGTCAGTGGACGACCCGTCCGAGGATCTCTTGCAATGTATTCCCTGGCCACCTGTCTCGACCCGCGCATAGCGCCGTCATTTTTCAACTGACTGACTATTTGTTCCCTCGATGGTAACACCTTTCAACCACAAACTGCGTATCCCCACTGTGTCGGGAGATGGAATGACGGAAGAGGTCCGCCGATTTATTAGCAGCACATTCCATGGTCATGGTAAAATTCATCTTTCTCGCGACGAACTTACAAGACTCTGGTCTTTGGAATTTCATTGGTTTTCCCCTATTGATGCACTAGCAGTTCTAGAAAAGATGCTAGATTCTGGATGGTTGGCCGAATCAGCGAAGGGAGTTGTTCCTGTGAACGACCTAGAAATTTCCCTCCCACCGCTTGGCTGGAGCCCCATTCTCCACAAATTAATGAATTCTCCTGAGCCATCTAAGGTGGCACCGAGTTTGCCATCGGATATGGAGGGGCCATCCTCAGTGATGGTAGTGAAAGAATCTGTAACCTCGGGAAAATACCCTCCTGACTGGGCAGAGGGATCAATTCCACTTCTGATATCGATTATTAGTGAGAAATCAGGATTAGAAGGGAAAGAAGTTGTAAGGAGAGCGCAACGTAAGAGAAGGTCGTTGGGCAATGTTACCTTGTGGATGTCCCTAGCACTAGTTGCAAGGGAACAGGGACTTGACATGACAATTATTGACGGTGCAATAGGCGCAAATTAGTCCCCATTTGCAGTTCTGACCTCTGCTGCAAGTAGAACAGGCAGGACAAACAGGGCCAGTATGAAGGAAAAGGCAACAGAGATTGAACTAACCACTCCGAAGTCTCTAATCACTGGAATCGGCGACAGCATCAACACTAGGAAACCGCAAATGGTCGTGCCAGCAGACATTAGGAGTGCGGTTCCGGTTGTTGCGTACATGTCTCTCATAGCTTTCCAAACGCCCATCCCCCTTTCCCGATTAATTTCAAAACTCCTCCAAACGTGTATGGAGTAATCGATCCCCAAGCCGATTGTTAGTGCGGTGATCATTATTGTAAGCACGTTCCAGTTTAGTCCCAGTGTTGCCATCGAACCAACCACCCAGGCCCCTGCAAGTCCCACTGGCAATATTACTACCAGGGACTGCCCAAGCCTTCTCGTAAGCAGGAATAGGACCATTATCGAGACGAGTAGACTGATTCCCGTGGATTCAATTTGTGAGACAACTAATCCAGAAAGTATCCCATCAATCATTACGACGTCCCCCGTTGCATACGCCCTACAGTCAATCAACCCGTCCGCATCCTCAATCAGGCTAGCTTGATGCTTGAAAATCTCCGAAACCCTGGCCGAATCTTCACTGTTCCTAGCGACTACATCAATGCTCATTTTCAGGTACAGGATACTGCTTCCGTCCTCAGTAAGAGCCACATGCCCAGATACCCTCTCTGACCAACTCGCCCCACGTAGCGCATCCCCCGTCGTGTCATTGGATAGGAGAGATCTAACCGCTGCTGTGATGTCTCCTTCATTGAAGCCATCTGTGATATCCAACTCCCCCTCAAAAATATCCAAATGGTAAGTCTCACCGAAGGAAGGATCATTCTCAACTGCATCTCTAAGTATTGGGTATAGTCCATCATATGAAGGCCTGTCAGAAATGCTACTCGCGGGATTCACAACTTCCGGGATTCCCGAAATTCGTGTGTCCAGGAAATCTAAGCCTCTCAGAATATCCTTCTCGTTCGATAGTGAAGAAGAACCGATTTCAGGCTCAATAATTATGTCTACCGATTTCCAAGCAGCCGCGTCATACGATTCATAAATGTCCTCCCTTACTTGCATAACTTCCATTTCATCTTCCGAAAGGAAATCAGTCAGTTCGAAGCTGGTGTCTAATTCCATTACTGCAACCACAACTGAACCAGTGGTGAGGGCTGCTACAGCAAGCATAACCCATACTGCATTTTTCCTCTGGAATTCGGTGACCGAGGAAGCTGTTCTTTCTAGTTGTAGTCCAGAACCAATGTTGTTTCCGACACCTCTCTCAGCTACTATGTGGACGGCACCTACAGTAACGGTGCTGGCTATGAAAGCGGAAACCACCCCAAGGGCTAGCGTAATTCCGAAGGTCCGTAGTGGAGGGAGTGGGGAAACGGAGTTTGATAGAAAAGCGAATACGGTGGTGATGACGGCTAGAGTAAGGGCCATCCTCAGGGAAGAGAACGAATCTACCCAAGCTTCCGCCGCCGTTCTTTTGACTTTCCTGGCCTTCTCATATCCTCGTTGAAGGTGTATAGAATAGTCAATCCCGAGACCAAGGACCACTGGGGCAACAGCTACTTCCAGTATCGAGAAACGCATCCCAAGGAGAGTGATGGTCCCGTACGTCCAAATTAGGGCCGCAGTAAGGCTCAGGAGCGGTGCAGCTACCATGATGAATGATCGGAATGCCAAGGCCAAGACAGCCACGACTACTGCAATCGAGATTAAGAAAAGCCAAACCATCTCGTCCAAGGTTGTATCGTTAATGTCGCTACTGATGAGGTCATCAGAAATCACGCCGTAACTAAGGTTCACAGAACTTTCATCCCTCAATGAGCTCCTTATTCTCTGGGCAAGGTCCTCCCTCACCTCACTATCAATTCCCCCGTCTAGCTCCACCACCCACAAAGTGCTCGAGGCCCGAGGGGTTGGGTCACCAACCCCCTCATTCAGCCATTCACATACGTGATCGTACTCGAAATCAGTGTGTAACATGGCCGAAGCAGCGAAAGAGGCAGCAGAGATTGCTTTGTCATCTCCTACCGCATCTAAGCAGGTTTCGTCATCATTAACCAGCCTATCAAGAATTGAAGACCAGTCATCAAAATCATCAATCCCACTACTCCCAGGGTCCCTTTCGACAATGGCCCTATTGACAGCATCGGCAGCATTAATGTGAGAAGAAATACCCTTTGCTGCCATGGAATCAATCATGGTCATGTCATCTAGTAATTCCTGCAGTGAGCCAACCTCTAGCACGTTCCCATCTGGATTGACTGGACTAACGTGAATGTATATCCTATGCCCCGTTGGGGGTATCAGTGCATCCACTCTGTCCTCGGCCTTATCTGATGCAGTTTGGGGTGAGAAAGACTCCAGGTCTGTAGTAAAACTTGGTAGTGGGACAATGACGCTAACCATAAATCCAGTAAGAAGGATGCTGATTACTAATACTGGGAGTGCCAATTTCTCAATCGATTCGGCAATCGCCGCACCGCGAGGCGCCTGCTCCATGCCATCCCGCCAAACCATACAGTGTTTAACTTAGGCTCACTTTGGGCCCCTTAGGGCCCACAACTGTATGAAAGCCCTCAAAAGGGGGCGGCCGGTCGCCCGGTCGACATGTCCATCAAGATTCTAATGAATGAAGGCCGAGAACTTCGAGTGAGAATCACAGGGGAGAGCCATACTACTCTGCAACTTTTCCGTTCAAGGCTCAATGAAGACTCGAGTGTAGAATATGCGAACTTCTTCCAGAAACATCCAGACCTCGATGAGCCCGAACTATACGTAAGGGCTGTTAAGGGAAAGAGTGCAGAGAAGGTTTTCAGAGATCTTTGTTCCGGGATTTCTAAGGAACTTACCGGACTAAAGCTCTGACGCCCAAGGCCGGTGAGTGATTGAACTCAGCAGAGATAGAGGAGTCGCTAGGTCTAGTTGGTTGGTCGGTCGAAGATGATGGAGTCGGCGGACTCCTCAAAGTTAGAGTTGAGGATTTCAGGGTGGAAGAGGTCTCCAAGGTCCCGGCCTTGGATCCCAAAGGCAGGTTCACCGTTGCAAGGGTAACACTCTACAACTGGGAAACGAACAGGTTCCTGAACCGACTTGCTAAGTCATGCGGCATTAGCAGGAATAGGATTTTTGCCTCCGGATTGAAGGACAAGAGGGCGGTTACAACACAGATATTGGTTATTGACGCACCAAGGAAGAAAGTTGAGGACGTGACAATTTCCGATTGTGAAATAGAAATTCTTGGGCGTACACATCAGAAAGTGGGAATGAGTGATCATGACGGCAATAGATTCACGATTACTGTCCGTGGTTGTTGTTTTCCAGATGGATCCCCTATGGACGGAAAGGAGGCACTAATGAGGGTCCAAAGGATTCGCAAGGGCCTGAGTGAGAATCTTGGAGCGGATGTATTCCCTAACTGGATCGGCCCCCAGAGGTTTGGCGCTAACAGGCCCGTAACCCCTCTAGTTGGAAGGGCGGTAGTTGATGGTGACTTCGAAAGGGCGGTGGACGTTTATCTGGGGTTGGAAGGAAATAGGTCTACCGAAGATACCGCGTCATTCAGAAAGATGTGGAGAGACAGCAGGGACCCAATTGCCTGTTTGGAAATTATTCCAAAGCATCTTGGTTATGAACGCGATATGCTAACTAGACTTTCAGAGGACGAGTCAGACTGGCTAGGGGCATTCAAGTCCCTTCCACATTCACTGCAGTTGCTTACCATACACTCACTTCAGTCTCTAGCATTCAATCATTCACTTGCTGCAAGACTTTCTTCCGGACTAAGCCTGATAGAACCCACACTCGGGGATATCGTGGCACCACTCAAGGTGAATGGAAGAATCGATGTGTCAAAGATGGCATACGTGAGTGAGACCAATTTGGACCGTTGCAAAAGGAATTGCAGACTGGGTAGGCTTTCACTGACAGGCCCATTGCCAGGTGGATCATCGGATTTAGCAGAGGGACATCCTGGTGACCTAGAGAGACAAGCCATGGTGAACACAGATCTACAGTCAAAGGACTGGAATATCAAGAAAATTCCTAGGCTTTCTTCATCCGGAACAAGAAGGCCACTTTGTGTCCCATTCTCAGATTTCACAGTAGAGGAGGCAACGGAGATATCGCCAACTGCCGAAGTTTCCAAGAGATGGGATGAAGGGGCGTTTGAGGGAGAGAGATGGAACCCAGAGGGGGCTTCATTGAGACTTGTATTCACGTTGCCACCAGGGACTTACGCTACGGTATTGATGAGGGAGTTCATGAGGTCCCCACTTGATCACTACTGATCAAAGTCTTCCCATCTCAAGGGTCTCGATCTGACCAATTAGTTCATCAGTGTCGCGAACCTTGTCCTCGAATAGGTCAACTGTGCCTTCACCATCTTCCAGAACGGCTTGGATCTCAATAAACATCATTCCAAAAGCGAGTGGTTTGATTTCAGTCATTTGGACCTCGGAGAGGTCGTTAATCCTGGCAGAAATCCCTTCGTAGTCAGGACGTCCGTCCTCTGGTTGGTCAAGAGTTACCTTGTACTTCACAACAACATGTCCCATCTTACTTCCTCCTCTCAGGGCCCTTGGAAGCCACACTCGACACAAACATACGCGACTCCTTGGAGCCTGCATTTCCTGCTCCTCCCAATGTGCTTCCCACAATCTGGGCAGGGGAACGAAGTGCTTCTGGCATCTACTAGGGGGGTTCCGGAAGCGGTGCAAGTACTTGCTCTAGCTGTCATATCAGTTCCCCGATGGGGCGGCGAGCCACCTCCCCTTTTTAGCGTTGACCGAGGTCAATGATGGACACTCCCATCACTTCAAACGCAGATACCCCTCCTCCTCATCCGGAGATACCATGGCAGAAGAGGAGCTAACACTTACTGGAGAACAAACAGATTTGGACTCATTTGTTACCAATGAGGGAGGAATCTGGAGTTTGAGGCAGATAGAGAAAGTCAGAGGTTGGAACAATATAGAATATGGGGCAGGGCTATCTGGAAAAAATACCCCTTCCACGGGATTATCAATGAATCGTGCATACATCCCACCTGGGGGCATAGCAAAGGCCCACATCCATGTTGATTTCGATGTCATGGTGTACCTGCTTAAGGGGAGCGTTAGGCATGAGTTTGGACCGGGTTGCAGACAATCTGTGATTCATAGCGAGGGAGACATGTTCTACATCGAGCCAGGGCTCCCTCATGAGGTGTTCAATTGTTCAGAAACTGAGTGGGTACATGCTGTAGTCTCGAGGTCAGATTCATCTGAGTGGCAGAATATAGTCCCATACGATAGGAATTCAGAATGACTTCACTCCTCCTCCTTCCTTGAGATCCTTCTAAGTCCCACCGTTGTTTCTCCCTTATCTTCTTCTTCAGTTAGAATCCCCAAACTCTCAAGGTGCTGGGACACCTGTTCCATCGCAGTCAGGCCCCTGCCCCTCTTTCTCACTCTGGGGAGTTTGTTTCTGCAAATAAGATATGTCTCAGATGAAGAATTTCTAGAAGCGGTCGGAGCGAATCTTTGGACATTTGAGAATCGGTCCCTTGCCGCTTCAACGAGCCCCTCTATCCCAGTTCCTTGGAATGCCTTGGTAATGAATGTGCCACCTGGCTGCAGGACCTTCATTGCAACATCAAGAACCATTGTTGATAGCTCCAGTGAAATTGCCTGATCGGTGTCATATCGGCCTGTTAGACGAGGAGAAATATCACTAATTACCGCATTAACTTCCCTTCCCTCGAGAGCCTCCATTATTTGACCAATGGTGGACTCTTCAGATATGTCACCAATTATCACGCTCGCTCCCTCTACGGGAGCCGTTGCAAGAAGATCCACCCCAATCACCAGTCCTTCTTCGCCCACCTCCTCACTGGCAACTTGGGTCCACCCACCGGGGTGGCAACCAACGTCCAAGACGACGTCGCCCTTTCTTAGCAATGAAAAACGCTCTTGGATATGTTTGAGCTTGTATGCCGACCTTGCTCGGTACCCCTTGGAACGGGCTTGCCTGCGCCATGGATCGCGCCTGCTCTCTTGGTACCAACGCTTGCTCATGCATGCCGGCCGAGACGCTGGGTTATGAAAGGGAGGCGCTCTGGGGGGCCTAATGGCAATGATGCGGGACCTCCTTATGGCAGTCACCGTTATCCTTTCCATAGCCAGTGGATCAAACGCACAATCCACAGAAAATTCATGGTCAGCAGAGGGGGGTTACACGGTTCTAGCGGAGCAATTCACGGCTGCATGGTGCGAAGTCTGCGCTGAAGTAGACCCTTGGATGCCTGAATTCACCGAGTCAAATGGAAACAGAGTTGCAAGAGTAGCTTTGCATGACGATTTTGATGACCCACTGGGGACTCCGATCACTGAACACAGAACCAGTCGGTATTCGAATGGCACGCCAAGTGCGCCTTCCTTCTGGTTCGACGGCAACCTGTTGACAGGAGGCGCGCCAGATCGTTCTAGTCTGCATCGGCAACTGTTATCGGCAGAAGGGGCAAGATCGGGCGACACCAGCATCAGAGTGGACGCCTCATCCGACTCAGGTAAGATTTCTATCGTAGTCATTCTTAGGGAATGGCAGACTTTACAGGAAACGCAAATCTCAATATTTGTCACAGAGGACTCAGTCACCATAGATAAATCGAAGGCAATCAATGGGATTACCAGACATCACGACGTGGTAAGGGCATATCATGAGATTTCTATAGTGGCGGAAGACGAGTATTGGTCATTTGGTGATGAATTCTCATGGATGGAAAACCACACTATTTCACACTCATCCGATGAAGTTGTATTTTCTAGATCCCTTTCCATTCCTCCTGGGATGGACCCCAGCGAATTGAGCATAGTGGCGGTTCATGAGACCAAAGGAGACTCCGAACCCCACTCAACTTTGGGCGTCTTGAGGTTAGAAATTGGAGACTCCAATATAGAACCCTCCATCAACATACTGGCCCCAATGGCACTTGTGATGATTCTCTCCACACTATCGCTCAAAGGCCGATCTCGGAAATTAGAGCCCTAGCTGTGTGTCTGATAGCTTCCTCAGAGTCCATCTTTGGAACGAATCCTGAATCCAATAGCCTGTCGACATTCAGGGACGTCTTGGGGACATCTCCCGCCCATCCTCTGTCGCCTCCTGAATAATCTATTGAAACGCCGTCCAGACCGCTCTCCTCTACGACAATTTCAGCGATTCTTCTAACTGAGCATGTGTCCCCCGTCCCCAGATTGTATAGGCTAACCTCTTCATTGGCCCCATCAACAATGTGACACATGGCCCTAACACAATCCTCAGCAGACATGTACGACTTTTCCTGTCTACCGTCTCCAAGGACCTCTAGCCTAGTCGGGTCTTTCTTCAGTTTGTGTATGAAATCGAAAATTACCCCATGAGTCCCCCTGGGCCCTACTATGTTGGCAAATCTGTGAATCCATGCCTTTGCACCAAAAGTTCCCGACCAAGCAGTAATCAGAGACTCTGAGCCTAATTTCGAGGCCCCATAGAGGGAAATTGGCATTACAGGTCCATATGTCTCCGGAGTCGGCATCTCCTTTGCCTCTCCATATACCGCAGAAGAGGATGAGAAAGAAATTCTGCCAACTCCCGTTTGCCTCATGGCTTCAAGAACATTATATGTCGCAACAGTGCCTTGCTTGAGATCCGTATCTGTAATCTCTGTGCCCAACCTGATGTCGGGATTGGCAGCCATGTGGTGGACCGTGGATATTCCATCCATGGCCTCTATTATTGCTCCGGAATCTAGTAGATCTCCCCTAACAATCTGGACCTTTCCACTTCCTCCATGATGCGAAAGAAACTCTTCACGCCCGCTAGAGAAGTTGTCAAAAACCCTCACCAATTTACCTTCGGAAACGAGGGCATCAACAAGATGGGAGCCGATGAAACCAGCACCTCCGGTGACTAATTCCATGCCCACGCGGACTTGTGGTCAGACTTGAGCCCATCGGACCCGCGTTGGCATCTTCACCAGGTCGAATTGCCCCTTCTCTTCTTCAGGAGATGGGCACTGACAAAGACTCCAATCATAGATAGGTGAATTACGGTGCAGTATGGGCATATGTGAGGGGCCCCCTCAACCAACAGAAGCTCAACCACCACCAACCAGGCTACGAAAGGAAGGCCAGCTATTCCCAGGTACCAGAGATAATTAACGAATTGAGGAGACCTTTTCGCATTCTGATCCAGAAACAACGTCATTAGAACAAAGAAAATTACTGCAAAGGATGCGATTCCTATTACTCCCCATGGCATTCCGAGAAGGTTGTTCCACTGGGGGTCGCCAATCACAGAACCGCACTGTACTAGCCCCTCTGATGCGCACATGCTCGATGAACCGCTCTCCATGAGAGAATTGTGGATAGACCAAGTCCATCCAGAGGCAACAATTCCCACCGTTGTAAAAAGAAGGCCAGAGGTAATGACGCCCTTGGTCCCCTCATTTCCCGGCTCTTGGAAATTTTTCTGCAGAATTGCCGAAGCGCCTAATATGCCAGCTATGAATATACCCAGCTCCAGACTCAGAACTGACATCATGAATCACCTACCAGCCTCTGAAGGGCCGATGGGAGATCTTCTCCGTCCCCACCCTGGCCCTGATGCTTCAGCTTGTTCCAAGCCACAATGCCATCTGGTTGCAGGATAGCCGTGAACGGCGTTCCACCGAGCTCCCACTGGGCGAAAATGGAATTGGACGGGTCATCAACATAGGTCCATTGGTGCGACGTCCCAGGTCTAGTATTGCAGTTATCCCGCCCACTGTTGCATCCATCCCCGTCATTCTCGTTAGTTCCGAATGATGTTTTGTCCCTGAAAGCTTCAATCTCACTCTTGCTGCTATCATGGTTGGGGATGTTTAGGTGGACTGAAACTGTAACAAACGTAACCCTGTCCTTCCATTGCGCGTGGTACTGGCTCATCTCGTCCCCTTCTTCCCAGCAGTAAGGACAATCTGTGTCAATGAATTGGATGAGAATCCATTTGCTATCCGATGAGTTTCCATCCCAGTCCCAGTCCCAGATGTCGGACATTCTGAATTCGTACCATGATCCTCCATTGTACGCATCCGCGACAAAGTCAGGGGCGCGATTCCCCTCTTCTGGGCCTATGCTTACAATGGGGGCCAGAGCAAGAGATGCTATGACAACCAGGCTGACTACACCTGCAGTCGCAAGTCCTGCCCACAAGAGGGTCTCATCGTTATTCTTGCCCATGTCGGAAGACTTGCCCCTCCTCCTTGCCATGGACCTGCGGGGAACTCATTGACTTTCAGCGATTCTATTGAATGGGTCATAACTTAGAGACTCCAGATACTCCCCGATATCCCATAAATGCCCCCAGTAAGTATGCGAACGCTCATTTGGTTCCGTTACTCCCCGCAACCGTGAATGATGACTTCACAGTCGACAAGTATTCCCTTGGAGAGGACGACTCAAGGGATGACGAGGAGGAACTTTGGAGAGCCTTCTTCGACAAACTTCAGCCAGTAAGGGAAGCCGTGGATGGCGCAAGAGAGAAGTTCAGAAACAGCGTTCTCGGAGGGGCTCTCGATACTTTGGGGCAATTGGCCGACGATGCAGCCGACATAGCAAACTCATTTTCCAGAAGGCTAACAGAGTTGACATATTCGGCAATTCTTAGGAGCCCAGGGATTATTGTTGCATTACTACTTCTCGTAACTGCCGTGGTTGGGCAGTATGCCGCGGACTTTCAACAGCAGATAGACGGAGATCTGGAGATTTACCTACCAGACAACGCAGATTCAACCGAACTCTTGATCGAAGTTAGAGAAGATTGGTCTACGGATGTGGTGATGGTCTATGTGCAGACTGGGAATGCAATTTTCGACGTTTCTCAAAGGACAGAACAGAACATTACATCTGTGGATGTTCTGAAACAAATGTCATGGATTGAGGGGGACGACTCGTCCCCCGGCGGGATTTACGAGAGGGGTCTGGATTGGGATAAGTCCGACAGAGGCGTTAATGACGGGGTTATTTGGGTACTCTCGCCTGCTCAGGTAATCAAGGAAGCAAACTCCTCGTCTTGGAGATTCAACTGTGCCATGGAAAAGTACGGACTTCCAACCAGCAATGACGAGAGCTGCACTATAGCGAGCCTGAATCCATATTATGGCTATGAGGTTCCAGACGAGCAGGACAGAGTCGACGAGTTCATCGAGAATGCCGGCTCACTGATTGAGTCGATGGTAAGGGATACCAACGACGATGGAATATGGGACACTGGGGTAATTATCATGGGAATCACATTCGATATGTCAACCACTGATATCCCTTCAAGGATAGATCCCAAACTTGGCCCCGTGAAGGATCATAGGGCTTTCTTGAAATTCACCGATGAGACAATTCATGGCCCCACTAGTGCGGAATTCTGCGACCTTTGCCATGTGACGTATGAGAGAACCTCAACCATGGACCCGAATAGGCTCGATGACATACCTCCCCGCCAAGCAGTCACAGTCACTGGAATCACGCCGGTGCTCCACGATATTTCCGACGAGATATATCTGGAACTAGTCGAAACAATGCTTCCGGCAAGTCTAGCTCTGGTGGCATTAGCGATGATTATTCTACACAGGAATGCGAAAGTCCTCTTAATCTGCGGGCTTCCAATCGCAATGAGCCTACTCATTACTTTCGGTACAACCGTGATAGCCGACATCACGCTAACTCCCATGATCATCTCCGCGGGCCCAATACTCGTGGGCTTAGGTGTGGACTACTCCTTGCACCTGACTAATAGGATAGAGGAGAATAGGGTAGAGTTAATCGAGGAGGGCATCGAGAATTCATGGAGGCTTCAAAGGGATGGAAAGGAATCCCAATCAGTCGATCCGTGGGACCCACTAATCAGCCTGACATCTACCGTTCGCGCTGCAATGACCACCGGTCACGCCATTTTCCTCTCAGCGGTGACCACGGTAATCGGATTCAGCGTCCTTACTTGGGACAACCTAGTCCCAATCGAGCCCATGAGGACGGTCGGAACGACACTCCTCCTCGGAATATCCGTGACATTCATCCTCTCCATGCTCATGGTCCCGGCCTTGGTTCAGCTACTCAGGTACCGAAGGGGAACCGATATCATGGAAATGTCGCCAATGCAGACCGTGTACGTAGCGCTGTCCCTGGGGGCTCTAGCTGCTGTCGCACTATCTTATACAGAACTAATGACCACCACACATGCAATGATCCTGTCATCTATGCTATCGTTAACAATAGTGATTGGGAGCTTAGACAATGTATGGGAATATGTCGGAGAGATACCCGTCAAGGCTACTATACTGGTGTTGCTAGTCGGTTCTGTGGCAACGATAGGGGGGGCAATAATGTTCGAGGACCAGATGGGACAGGGAATTACTGGGGGCTCTGACCAAGTGCCACCAGGGGTCGAATCGTACGAGGCACTGCGTGAATACAGCTACGAGTTCGGAGGGGGACAGACAAACCTCTTCATCGTGAATGCAACCGCGAGGGGGCCAGAAAACGGCACAGCCCCAATTAGGGACCTCCCCGTCCTCGATTCTCTTGAGGACATACAAGCAAAAATCGACAACGTCGAGAGGACCAACACCACCAGTCTGGTCAATATCCTAAAGGCAATCCACATCCAAATAGGAGTTGATGCAATTGACCGCTCCCTGTGGGACATGCTCCACTCTCCCTGCTGGGACGACCCGCTGCAGCTAGAATGCATCTCAAGCGGCGACATAGCATTCACCACTACCACTTCACGGGAGGACATGGTCAATGTCGCATTCGACACACTGAGTCCAGAGATTAGGTCAATGCTGATGAATGCGGACGAGGGCCCTGGCGAGACCAAGACTCTGGTCTACGCTTGGCAGCCATACATACTGCTCGAGGAAGCCACCCCGCTCAGGGACACCATAGACGGATTCCTTTCCGAGGGGGGTTGCGAATCTGCAACTATGTGTTCATCTATGACGATAGCAGGAGAGGGAGTCACCAACTCCAAGCTGACCGGAGGTCTGCCGATCTCAATTGACATCAACGAGGGAATTCACACAGCGCAGAGCGACTCCACAATAGCAACCATGTTCATCCTACTTTTCGCCATGGCCGTGCTCTTCCGTTCTCCCAGGATGGCCATCTTCACCATGACTGCCGTCGCTGCGGTGGTGCTTTGGCAGCCCATCCTGATGTGGCGAGCGAACCTAGGGGTCAATATCTTCACAGCGATGATAGGCACAATCGTGTTCGGAATAGGGGTCGACGACTCAATTCACATAGTGGATAGGATAAGGGACGAGGGCGAGACTCCAGCGGGAGTCGTTAGGTCAGTAATGACCACCGGCCGCACAATTTTCGAAACGACAGCAACTACCTGCGCGGGATTGGCTGCGGGCCTTTTCGTAGCAATACCCGGCCTCCAGACATTCTTCCTCCTGATGATGGCCCTGATTGCTCTAGCACTCCTTACTAGTGCCATACTTCTCCCGACGATCATTGTGATCTACAACCAGTTCAAGTCCCAAGTAACACTGAATGGCTCATGGCTCGATTACGATGATGTTGGAACCATTGACTCCTCGTCAGTCGCTGAGGCGATAATCGAATAGAAGCTACGCTAGTGATATATTGGCGAGGGTGCAGGGAGTAAGCCCCTTTCTGTTCACCTTTCGGTTGGTCGCATTCAACTATGCATCCTACCCGGCCCTGTCGATGCCATACGAGCCTGCTTGGACTTGCTCCAGCGGGGTTGCTCGTTCCAGCTGCGTTCGGGAAACCTCCCCCTTTCGGGTTCATCGTACTCCCGGCACAGTTCGTTTCTGTTGCAGAGCCGACCCTCCCGGGCCTCCGGCTTGCGCCGAACCGCTTGCATCGTGGAGAGGGGACTTTCCTCAGTGTCTAGCACTGTCAGCGACCCTCCTGCTCCCTCATGTGTCCCATGACCCTGTGCATCAAGAACCTCTCGGTTGCCAATATTGGTCATTTTCCCATCATTAACTTCGGAAACCATCATGCGCGTCGTTCCCGTCGAGGCTTCATGGGGGATGTCGAGGACCTAAAGAGGGAAGCCGGAATTAGGGCATGCCAGTTCGTCCGAGACGGGATGAGGCTGGGCCTAGGTACGGGCTCAACAGTTCGATACACAATCCTAGAGATTGGGCGCATGATTTCGGAGGATGGAATCCGAGTAGTAGGGGTTCCAACCAGCGAGGAAACAAGGGACTTGGCAGAGTCTCTGGGAATACCTCTAGTGCCTATCTCAGAGGCAGGCAGACTAGATCTAACAATAGACGGGGCCGACGAATTCGATCCAAGCTTCTCCCTGATCAAAGGAGGAGGGGGCGCACTTACGAGAGAGAAGGAGGTGGCTATTCTTTCAGACTCAATGATAGTTGTCGCAGATGATAGGAAGAAAGTGGATGTATTGGGGGAGTTCGATCTCCCAATCGAAGTTAATCCCGATCATTGGTCAGATGTTTCCTCGGCCATAAGCTCGTTGTTCGACGTGGAAGTTAGCCTAAGGGGTGGAGAGTCAGCACCTTACACAACGGATAATGACGGTTACATTCTAGATTGCCAATTCGGTCCCAGAATCGACGACCCTGGAGATCTAGAGGGTAATTTACTGTCAATAGGGGGAGTAGTTCAGGTCGGATTATTTGTCGGACTTTGCGATGCAGTAGTAATGGCAACAGGGTCTGGGGTGGAGACTATAGTTAACCCGGCCGGCAGACTATCCTGATTCCCATCACCCGTCGCGGTTAAATTGGGTAGGCGGCTCCGGGAGCCGGGTCTGTAGCTTAGTCAGGTAGAGCACCCGGCTCTTAACCGGGCGGTCGCGGGTTCGAACCCCGTCAGACCCGCCATTGACGCGCCCCAGCGGCGCGGGAATCATAACCAAACGTTCAGTAGGAGTGGCAAGGTGGCCGAGATATGACCAAGTCGCATTGGGTGGGAGATGTCCTTTCTGGGTCCCATGACGGGTCAGAGGTCGAGCTAAAGGGATGGGTCCACAGGTCTAGGGGCTCCAACAAGATCCGTTTTGTTGTAATGAGGGACTCCACTGGCACTGTCCAGTGTGTCATCAAGCGTGAAAGCGTCGGAGACCAAGTCTTCGAAGAGCTAGCTGGTGCCCTGATCGAGTCTAGTGTTGTCTTGAGGGGCACCGTTACTCCCACGGATAGGGAGCACGGGCATGAGGTGCAAGTTTCCTCTGGAGAGGTAATCGGCCCCGTCAGTGCAGAACGGCCATTCCCCATCACGGAGTCAGCAATGGCCGAAGCAGATGGGGGGGAAACTGAATTCCTCTTGGACAACAGGCACCTGTATCTTCGTACAGGTAGGATGACGACAATGCTGAAGATACGCTCTTCAATATTCGGAGCCGTTCATTCATACTTCAGGGACCGCGATTTCATTGAGTACCAAGCGCCGAACTTCGTTGCCGGAGCGGTCGAAGGGGGGAGCACATTATTCGAAGTCCCCTACTTCGGGAGAAAGGCGTACCTGACCCAATCCTGGCAGCTGTATGCCGAGGCCGCAATGCCATCCCTCGAGCGCCTTTACACAATGGCCCCCTCATTCAGGGCGGAGAAGAGCAGGACTAGGAGGCACCTCACTGAGTTCTGGCACGCTGAGATGGAAATCGCATGGGGAGGGAACGAGGAAGTGATGAATCATGGGGAGGCACTGGTTAGGAGTATCGCTGGAAGGATACTGGACGAGAGGGAGGGTGAACTTTCCGAATTGGGGCGGGACTTGGACCTCATTTCCAGGTATGCAGACACTAGATACCCAAGGATGAGGTACGACGAGGCAATAGAGACTCTACAGGGAATGGGAGTTGAGGTAGAGTGGGGGCAGGACCTTGACTACAGCAAGGAGAAGGCCCTGACCCAAGACTTCGACATCCCACATTTCCTGACCCACTATCCGCGAATTGCCAAGCCATTCTACCACCGACCAGACCCCGATGATCCAAAGTATGTGCTCTGCCATGATTTACTGGCCCCTGAGGGCTATGGGGAGATAATCGGAGGAGGGGAGAGGACGTGGTCCGAGAAGGAGATTTTGGAGAGGATTGACGAGGAGGGGACCCCGAGGGAGCCGTACGAGTTCTACATTGACATTCGCCGCTATGGGGGCGTCCCCCATGGGGGATTCGGAATGGGCGTGGACAGGGTCTGTGCATGGCTCTCTGGAGCCGATCACATTAGGGAGACAATCCCATTTCCCCGGGACAGCAGGCGTGTGACCCCCTAGTCAGCGAATCCCTCATACGCCATGGTCAGTTGGGTTGTACATGGCAGATGACTGGCGAACAATGGACATTGCCAACCCCACGGAGGAGCACGCCATGCTCCGACAGATGGTCAGAGACTTCGTGAGAGACGAGGTCGAGCACCAGGCTCTCGAACATGACAGGGACGAGGTTTTCAACGTCTCATTGTTCAGGAGGCTCGGTGAGATGGGCCTCCTAGGCATCACTGTCCCCGACGTGTACGGAGGTGGTGGGATGGACACCACAGCAGTAGCGATAATCAACGAGGAACTGTCATATTCTGACCCTGCGTTCTGTTTAGCATACCTTGCACATGACCAACTGATGGTCAATAACCTGGCCCAGAACGGGAGCGACCAGCAGAAATCAAGGATCCTTCCGAAGGTCTGCAGCGGAGAGTGGATAGGGTGCATGGCAATGAGCGAACCCGACTACGGGACTGACGTCTTGGGAATGCAAACCAAGGCATCAATGCGTGAAGACGGCAACTGGGTCATCAACGGCAGGAAGATGTGGATTACCAACGGATCATTGGACGAGGAGGGGACTCCTGCCGACATTGTTTGGCTCTATGCAAGAACTGGAACCGACGAAAGGGGTAGAGCCGAGATATCCACATTCCTTGTCGAGAAGGGGACTGAAGGATTCAGCGTCGGCCAGAAAATTATCGACAAGCTCGGGATGAGGGCAAGCAATACCGCGGAACTGGTCTTCGAAGATTGCGTAGTCCCTCCCGAGAATCTCGTCGGCTCTCCGGGGGAGTCAATGGTGCACATGATGAGAAACTTGGAACTAGAGAGGTTGGGTCTAGCTGCCATGGCTCTCGGAATTTCTAGGAGGTGTCTGTCTGCAATGAACAATTATGCAACTGAGAGAAAGGCCTTCGGGACGCAAATTCGAAACTTCGGCCAGATTCAGAGGCACTTGGGAGAATCTTGGTCCGAGTACAGGGCCATGAGGTCCTACGTCTATGACACGGCCCGGCAGATAGATCTCGCCAAGTCCGGGAACAGGCTCGACTCGGATGGCGTCAAGCTATTCGGAACAACGGCGGCTAAGAACATCGCAGATAGGGCAATTCAGGTCATGGGCGGATATGGCTACGTTGGAGAGTATGTCGTTGAGAGGCTCTGGAGGGACGCGAAGCTACTGGAAATAGGGGGCGGAACTCTCGAGGGCCACCAGAAGAACATAGCCAGAGACCTCTCTAGCAATGGGAATGCGATTGAAGAATGATGGTAGTCCCGGGAGGGTTCGAACCTCCGTCACCGGGTCCAAAACCCGGTATGATGGACCTCTACACTACGGGACTATGACCCCCGGACACGATTCTTTCGCTTTGGACTTGACGGGACATGGCGCCGGCACAATCAAAGAAGCGCGAATGTACGATGCGCCATGCGTCAGCGTGTTGCGTGCCTAATGATGCTAATCATGATTCTACATCCCGCCTCAGCTGCAATGTCAAATCACCACCATTTTTCAAGTGACGGAGAAACAGTCTCGGAGTCCATCTCCAGTACAAATTCCGTTGTTGTCCCAGTCATTGACACCTGGTTCGACTCAAGCCTCGATAAGAGGGTAGCAGATGGCTCAGGGGAGGTCCGAGTCACCGTCATCACTAGATCTCTACAGGCCCTTTCGCAATGGCAGGAAGCCAACGACGCAATGGAGAAGCAACTCCCCCCTGGGCCAGGTGAGTCGTTAGTTGCGCTGGAGACATCCGATGGTGAAATTGACCACAGGACGTTCTGGGTGGATTCCACATTGGCGCACAAGATTGCTGGAATACCCGGAGTGATAGCAGTAATCGACGCGGAGAGGGCCCCTGAGCCCTATGACACAATTCCATTCGAGAAGCCCGATGGCGTTTCCCCAGAATCAGTGCGCAGTGGAGAGATTCACGGCGCTATAGACGCATGGGAGAAGGGCTACACGGGAGAGGGGGTGGTAGTGGCAGTGGCCGACACAGGAGTCGACTTCGCCCATCCCGATCTTAACGGGACACAGGCCAGGGTCACATACGACAAGTCCCCCTACGAGGGATGGCCACTAATGCTCGATCACAACAGCATGTACTACTGGATGGTATACGGCGAGGCGTATCCAGCCAGTTCCACTTGGTACGCAGACACCTCCACTATAGACATAGACAACAACTCAGACGGACAACTTGAGGAGTCAGGATACAATATCACAGGCGTCAACTCCTCACTTTCGGGTTTGTACCACCTCGGCCAGCACCCAGACTCGTACCTGCGCTCAAAGCAGGGTGGAGACATCCCCATCCTCGTAGTTGACGATAGGATCTCAGGACTCTACGAGACAGTCTACGCAGATCTGGATAGGGATGGATACTTCGGGGACGAGGTGCCAATGAGGCCGGGCGAAGAGACAGCCGGACTCGATACTGACGACGATGGCCTCTGGGATGTTTCCGCGGGACTCGTATACTGGGTATCCGACGGCTCTCTAGGGGTTCCATACGGGAGCACTTATGCAGCTAGGCACGGCTACTCAGACAGGGTCGCCGGTGCCGGAAACCTCACTCTATTCATGTTTGAATCGGGAAGTCATGGCACTCTATGCGCTAGCGCTGTGGCAGCACAGGGGGTAGTTAGCGACGGGAAGGTGCTAGGGATGGCACCAAATGCCACAATCACGTCAATTGGAAACCATTACTCGGGAGGCCACTCCCTGGATGCGTGGAGGTTCATCGCAGAAGGTTACGATGGCAATGTCGACACCCCCGACCAGCCGAATATCGGATCATTCTCGTTCGGCTACTCATCTGTGGATGACGCTGGCGCAGACGGATACTCACTTTACCTGGACTGGCTGACAAGAATCTACAACGACAACACATCGTATGCAGTGGCCATAGGGAATGGGGGGCATGGCTTTGGAACCACCAAGTCACCCGGGGCATCAAACGGAGTATTCTCAGTAGGGGCCTTCAGCAGCAGGTCAAGCGACTCTTGGGGGCAGAGTGCCCCATGGTCCAATAGGGGCCCCAACGTGCTTGGGAGGATGGACCCAGATATCGTTTCCGTGGGGTGGTCCGCCACTGGGGATGTACCCTTGAACCAGAGGGACGGGGCGAACTCCGCATGGGGAACATGGGGAGGCACTAGCCTCGCAACCCCGATTGCAGCCGGACTCATGGCAGTCGTGGCTCAAGCATGGCAGGAGAATCTCGGCGATCACCCGGGCTCCCAGGAGTTCAGGGACTTCGTACTGTCAACCTCTGATGACAGGGGCTACGAGCCCTTCGTACAGGGAGGGGGGTGGTTCAATGCCTCCAGGGCAGTCTCTACACTCGAGGGCGAGAATGGAACATGGTGGGCGAGCCCCGCCCAGTGGAACAGTGGGACCTTCCAAGGGCAGCACAGAGATGCAAACGTCAATCTGATGAGGCCGGGGGAAAGTCAGATGGTTGAAATCGAGTTCACCAATTACGCAGATTCGGACGTTCATCTTCGATACACCCCGATAAGATTCGCACCCCTCGATCACAACGTGGTCGTCTGGAACAGCACGGGCAACGGAAGTGACGAGGGGGACGAGAACGGGAGCTGGGACGGGCACCAGGGTGACAGGCCGGACCTGCTGATTCCACTCCACATAGGATCCGACCCACTCTTCCAGCTCCCGCATGGAACGAGGCAGTTGCGCGCCAGGGCAACAATCGACTACTCCAATTTCGATGGAAACCAGGACAGGGGCTCGGAGGAGAGGGTCTTCCTGCAGATTTACAGATGGACCGACGAAGATGGGGATGGGATGTACGTCGAGGACTTCGACAATGACTCCACGGTAGACTCGGATGACTGGACAGAATCGGACGAACTGGAAGAGGTGACCTACTGGTGGTCCAACGGGCCAAATGCAGAGGTCCGTGTGGGAAACCCATTCGAGGACTCAAGGGATGGCCTCCTTCTGGGAGTGTGGAACTACAATGGACACCTCTCCGACGAAGGGGTCCGCATAGAGATCGACTGGACATCCTTCGGGAGCGAGGAAGAGGACTGGATAGCCCTGCCATCAAGCCGCAATGTCCCACCTAACAGCACGAGCACTGTTCCAATGACAATCACTGTCCCCCAGGGCGCGGAGCCCGGCCTTCACCAGCACGGGGTCCTCGTAGAGTCCCACTTCATCAACCAGACAACAGGGCAGATCTCGCCGTCTCACCGCAACTGGACAATGCCGATAGTGACCAACGTCCCTTGGGTCGGACCCTTCACGCTCGAGGCTGCACCACTGGACGGGAACGTCTCCAACCAAACGCTCTACGCCGAGGAATGGATATCGGGTGCGACAAGGTGGGACTGGAGGTCCGAGAGCGGGGACTGGAGATTCCTCTCAGTAGAGTGGCCACCCGAATGGGACACAGGCGGGACTGCCGTGCTCGATGTAGACTGGGAGGACAACCAGTACACCGATGTCGACGTACTCTGGATGTCGGAGATGGCGCATGGTTACGCCGACGAGGATCCCTTGCCGTACGGCAATTCCACGTTCTTCATAGACGAGAGGTCTACCAACAACCACGTCTCCTCAGGAGCTCACAACTGGGGCACGTACACGGGAACCTCTCGAGAGGTCTTCGCCGTCCCTGCCTCCCATGGGATACACCAGATGGCCCTCCATACCGCCTTGCATGGCGTGGGTACCAACGACAACGCTCTGAACATCTCCGTTGGATACATAGCAGCCGAGGAATCCGGCTTCGAGAGGGTCGTAACAGACTGGTCCGAGGGAAGCGGGGTAGATGCAGTCCACGTCGTCTCAACAATCCCACTCCCAGTTTCCAACATCTCGGCATACGGGTGGTCTCAGCCGATATACATGGACAATGAGACTGCCTCGCAGGACATTTCCTCAAACAAAATGACGGCTTCCTGGTGGCACAACGTTTCAGTGCAAAACGCATCTGAGATATCTATTGAGATGAACGCCCATGACGATGCCGATCTGGACCTATTCCTGTTCAGGGATTCCAATTCAGACGGCGAGTTCTCCTCTGGAGAGGAGATAGCCCGTTCATGGTCGGCGTCTTCTTCAGAGTCGATTGATATCGTCGACCCAGATGACGGGTACTACTCCGTGGCAGTTCACGGCTACTCGGTCCCAAGCGGTACAGTGCAGTTCTGGATAGACATCGACGTGGTTGGCGGCGACGAGCTCAGAATCACCGACCAGATGGGCCTCAGCGACTCCGAGATCACGTCCATTTGGCCCACGGGCTCTGAGACTCTCGCAGGGCAGGTTCCCCATTCCGCAATCCAGGTCAACCTTGAATTTGACAGGCCGGAATCAGCGGGATCATGGTCCGGTTTCATCGACATAGAGCTCGAGGGCGGAATCAGCCTCAGGCTCCCTTACTCCTACGAGCTCGTCGAACTAGAGCCAGAGGTCTCCTTCGCAGTTCCAAGCAACATGACACAGACGAACCAGACAGTCCCGATTGAGATTCACGCCCTCGATACCGGTATAGGATTCAGACTGGATGACCTGAATTGGTTCGCCGCCAACAACGGAACAACGATTCCCCGGGCAGACCTGGTCGAGGCAGTTGAGACCACAGGGGCTCACCACAACTTGACCATGCTCTGGAACAGTGGAAACCACTTCGCGATCCCAGAGAACGTCTCGTTCAGGGAGGTTTGGATCAACGCCTCACTACCTGAGGTCGAGCAATGGCACGATTACGGGGTGAATCTAACCGACATATCCGGATTCTTCGATGATGACTTCCTGTCCGTTGCCTTCGACGAGACGGCGCCGAACCTCGCTGTTAGCCACATACCCTGGATAACCAGAAACGAGATACTGACCTACCAGATTCAAACCGAGCCGGGAGCCTCGGCGTATCATTCGGGGACCCCGATCGAAATAGACGAATTCGGAAACGCAGAGGTGTCATTCCAACTCTCCCAAGCGGAGGTTGGATTCAATTCCGATACCGGCGATCCGTACTACTACATCGATGGAACAAGCATCTTCGACATCACTGTCAACGATGAGGCCGGAAACACGGTTTCGAGGGAATACGAGGTCATATTCGATCCCGAGATGCCCTCCAATCCATCACTGCATAAACTCACAGACCAAGACGGAAGAGTCTACGAAACACACTCAATTTCCACTCCGGTCAATCTCACACACGGAACTTTGGAAGTGTCCGTTCCGTCTGATGTCAGGTCATGGTGCATGACCGTGCTCTCCGATGTGTCGGAGCACAACTCCCAGGACTGTGGGGAGGTACAGATGATACCTGACCTCTACACGCCTTCCGAGGGCCACCCCGACCCATCTAACATGGGCGGCTCTCAGGACTACCGGACAACCACATACTCATTCAGCACAGAGGCCCTTCCTGATGGCGAGTACACCATTATACTGGAGCTCTGGGATTGGGCCAACAACACTGCGTACGAGACATGGCCTCTTTCGATAGACAAAACCCCGCCTTTAGTCGAGTGGTCCCTCAGTCCATCGGACAGCGACTCATCGCTATTCGATCACAGGCAGGGCCTCTCTTGGTCATCAAGCGAGTACGTCCACCTCACATTCACAATAGACGGAACACTGGTCAGCGAACGGAACTCCACCACCGGAGGCTCTATTTTCGAATTGGGCAGGACCGGGACGCATCAGATTTGCATCACCGCCGTCGACGGAACTGAGCCGCATGAAAACGACAACAGATTCGTAGACTGCAGGGAAATGACCCTGGAAGACTCAATTTACGACTCTGTCATCATCGCGAATTGGAATGGTGGACTGGTGTCATCGGACACCGTTCAGGTCACCATCCAGAGGGGGCCCGACCAGGAGATTTGGTGGAGCGATTACACTAGTGATATGAACCTGATAACACCCGGAATGGATGTCGTAACCCTAGAGCTCGACCTAGTTGAGGGCGACAACCAATTCGTATTCAACATCGAGTCTCTTCACGAGATCGACAATTACCACCTGTCTGTCGTCAGGGACACCACCTCTCCCGAGCTAACCATCCGGGAGGACTCCAATAGAACATCCCCGCTGGAGTCTAAGAGAATGGTCTCCGGGACATGCGAGAGGGGTGCAAACGTGATGATATGGAGCGATGTCGATAGCCACCAGTTCGTATGCCCCGTATCTGAGGTGTATCTCATTGAGGTAGAGGTACTAGAATCACCGGGCGAGCACATGATCTCCGCGCTCTCGACAGACAGTGCGAACAACGAGATCAGGATGGAGATATCGGTACTCAAGCAAGACTGGGCTGACTGGGCCATTGAGGACGCCCGCTCCGGCGGCCCCATGATGTGGTGGTTCTCCCTCGTCTTCATCATACTCCTGTCTGTTGTTGTCGTACCTGCAACAGCACTGGCCAAGAGGAGGTCGAAGAGAATGAGAGTACTCTCCCATGGACCGGATCTTGACGAGATTATGTCGGAGATCGAAGCTGCAGCCGACCATCAGATGGCACAAATGGAAGAGGAATGAGGGCTCACGTGGGCAATGCTCATTTCCGAATGGTCCCCGCCAAGTGCATGGTAATCGAGAAAGTTGCGGTTCTTGGCGCGGGCCAAATGGGAGCTGGAATAGCGCAGGTGTCCGCCTGCGCTGGCTATGAGGTGGTTATGATAGACATTAGCCAGGAGTACGTTGACAGGGGCATGGACACCATATCCTCATCACTCGGTAAGCTGGTATCCAAGGGCAGGATGTCCGAGGAAGAGTCGGCAAACGCTCTCTCCCTGATTTCCTCGTCCACGGACAGGGAGGCAGCATCCAGTGCGGACCTGGTCGTCGAGGCGATACCAGAGATTCCAGACCTGAAGTTCTCAACATTCTCCGAACTCGACTCTATTTGCAAGCCTGAGGCAATACTCGCTAGCAACACATCCAGCATCTCGATTAACGAGATCGCCAGCCACACTGGGAGGCCTGACAGGGTGATAGGCATGCATTTCATGAACCCCGTCCCGATAATGAAACTCATCGAGATAATCAATGGTAGCGAGACTGATCCAGAGGTGACTGCTGCCGTTCTCGAGGCCTCCGAGAAGATGGGCAAGGTACCACTCGAGTGCAATGACTCGCCGGGATTCGTCAGCAATAGGATTCTCTGCCCAATGATTAACGAGGCGATACTGACTCTCCAGGAGGGGGTCGCAGAGCCCGAGGCGATAGACGGGATTATGAAACTGGGAATGAACCACCCCATAGGGCCATTGGCCCTTGCCGACTTGATAGGGTTGGATACAGTGCTCCACATTATGGGGGTACTGCACGAGGGCCTCGGGCAGGACAAGTACGCCCCAGCGCCTCTACTGGTGGAAATGGTGGAGGCTGGCAGACTCGGGAGAAAATCCGGGTCGGGTTTCTACGACTACTAGCCCTAAGGGGCTAATTCTGTGTTTTCAGCTCTCGCTAACCTTCAAGCGTACCCCGCCCCACGGGTGCCCATGCCCAACCGCACATCAGCCACCGCCTTGGCTGCAATGATGATTGTCTCCCTGTTCGCAGGCTTCGCCGTAGCGAACGATGCAAACACTGGAGGTGATGCCGGTGGATCCACATCCACAGCGGCATGGCTCCCTAGCAACAGCTCCACCTACTACGGCAACCTCTCATCCTCCGACACAGACGACTACTACGGATTCAACATGAGCAACTCCACGGCCATCACAGTGGGCCTGACGTCACCGTCAGGCGCAGACTTCGACCTCTGGCTATACAGCTCATCGGGGACACAGCTGGACACCAGCTTCTCCTCGTCGTCCTATGACGAGGTGACCTCTAACGGCACCAGCGTCGGTGGAACCACCGTGTATGTGCGGATCGATCAGTTCACCGGCTCCGGGCAGTACACCATGCAGGTCTGGATCACAAGCACCAGCACTGGTGGCGGCGGTGGCGGCGGTGGGAACAACTCCACTGGCTGCAACGCGAACGACGCGGGCTCCTGCCAGGATGCAGGGGGGTCCATGTCATCCGCATTGAACATCACGGCAACTAACACCACTTACCAGGCAAACCTCTCGTCATCCTCGGACGATGACTGGTACGCTATGCACATCCCCACCGATCACGGGATCTACATCGAGATGCTACATGGCGCTAGCTCTGACTTCGACATGTGGCTGTATGACTCCAGCGGCAACCAAATTGACATAGCATACACCGGCTTTAACCCAGAGAACGTCGGAAGCAATGGGACTAACGTCAGTGACTCGATAGTCTACCTAGAGGTCGCCGATTGGCCGTCAAGCCCATCCTCGGGATTCTACAACCTAACTCTGCTGCTGTTCTCTACCGTCGGATCTCCCGCTTACAACCAGAACGACTCTGGTTCGGGAGGCGACGCGGCGGACGATGTCTACAACTCGACGCCAGTACAGACAAACCCAGGGGCCAACGACTTCTCAGGGTGGATGTCCTCTGATAGCGATACTGATGATTTCTATGTCTTCTCCGTTCCCAACGACCACGGAATCGCAATCAACCTCAGCTCGAACCCCTCAGAACTGGTCGCCTACATTATTATCGGATACGAGTCGAACCTCTCGACGATAGACTACTCGACAAACTTGAACGGCAATGAGGACGTGACTTCGAACGGCTCGATAGTCCAGGGGGAGAACATCATCCTGAGGGTCATTGCATACACAGGGGAGGGCTTCTACAACTTCACTGTGAATATATTCTCATTGGATGCTGACGGTGACGGCTGGTGGGACTCCACCGAGGTCAATTGTGGGACGGATCCAAATGACTACAACGACGTCCCTGTGGACACTGACGCCGATGGCATATGCGATGGCATGGACTCAGACGACGACGCTGACGGCTACGAGGACTTCAACGACACTTTCCCACTCGACCCCAACGAGTGGGTCGACACGGACTCAGATGGCGTAGGCGACAACGCCGACGACGACGACGACGGCGACGGCTGGACGGACAGCATGGAGTACCAGTGCAACTCCGACCCGCTGTATGCTTCCAGCGTCCCTTCGGACGCCGACTCAGACGGCACGTGCGACGTTCTGGACGATGACGACGACGCCGATGGCTACCTGGACGTGGACGACGCATTCCCTCTTGATCCCAGCGAGTGGGTCGACACGGACTCAGATGGCGTAGGCGACAACGCCGACGACGACGATGACGGCGATGGATTCCCTGACGCTGTCGAGACCACATGCGGCTCGGACCCACTGGTGTCCTCCTCTGTCCCTACAGACACAGACCTCGACGGCTCCTGCGATACAGTAGACGGCGACGATGACAACGACGGGTTCCCCGACTCGCAGGATGACTTCCCCCTGAACCCCAACGAGTGGGTCGACACTGATGGTGACACTATCGGCGACAACGCCGACGACGACGACGACGGCGATGGCTGGATGGACTCGTCAGACGCATTCCCTCTGGACCCAACCGAGTGGGTGGACAACGACAGCGACGGAGTCGGAGACAACTCCGACGAGGACGATGACAACGACGGTTGGTCAGACTCCGACGAGTCGACATGCGGAAGCGACCCCTTCTCTCAATTCAGCCAACCCGACGACTTCGACGCTGATCACACATGCGATGTCATGGATGCGGACGACGACAATGACGGAGTGCCGGATGCCGATGACATGTTCCAATTCGACGTGACCGAGTGGATGGACACCGACTACGACTCTATCGGCGACAACGCCGACGACGACGACGACGGCGACGGATGGTCGGACACCGTCGAGCCCAATTGCGGGACGGACCCGATGAACGCCAACTCAATCCCCCTTGACACGGACGCGGACAACGCCTGCGACCCACTGGACCCGGATGACGACAACGACATGGTCCCGGACTTCGAAGATGCCTTCCCACACGACCCCTCCGAGTCAATGGACACAGATGGAGACGGGGTGGGCAACAACGCCGACAACGACGACGATGGGGACTCCTGGACGGACTCAAGCGAGGACATATGCATGACCGAGCCGCTCTCCGCCTCGTCCGTTCCCGTGGACACCGACGGCAACGGCGCTTGCGACGTCATAGACCCGGACAACGACGGTGACGGGGTGGTGGACGAGTCCGACGCATTCCCCCTGGACCCCGATGAATGGGAGGACAGGAACAAGGACGGTCTCGGGGACAACGCGCACCCCCTCACAATAGGGGACAAGATGAAGCTCAACCCGGGACTCACAGCACTGGTCCTTATCGTCGTAATGGCCGCCATCGGCGCATCCGTGGCGATGGTACTGGCCCGCAGCAAGAAGAAGGACGAAGTTTGGTCCGATGACTCCTACGACAGATACCAGACCCAAGACGCGGCATTCGACGCCCCATCGATCCCAGACCCCCCCGAGAGGCCGCCGGAGCTGGCATTCGAGCCAGAGGCGCCTGCGATCCCAGACCCCCCCGAGAGGCCGCCGGAGCTGGCAGTCGAGCCAGAGATGCCCCCCGCGAAGTCTCCACCACCACCGCCCCCCGGATTCGAGGAAGCGGTCCCAGAACCCCCCCAGATGGTCGCTGCCACCTGGGAGGAGCTCCCTGATGGCGGGGACTACGTCATGACAGAGCCGATGACATACGTCGGCGAGGAATGCGGAACATGGGAGCAGCAGCCGGACGAGAGTTGGCGCAGGGTCTAGTGGTTTGCCAGACAATGCAACTCGCGATGTTAATTTCTGCACAGCATGGCCAGGAATCCGACAATCCCCACATTTGGTCACGTAATCCGAACCTTGGCACCCCTAAGGGGTGTGCGAGCATCTTACGGCATCATTATATGTTTTACATCGTCTCATGCACGATAGTGACGCCCATGCGAAGCAACGCCGCCCGTTCGATTGCCCTAGCACTGCTAATGATTGTCTCGGTACAATTACCGATGTTCGATGCCGAACCAGAGAGACTTGAGCTCGATGATAACCCATTGAAAGAGGAAGCCCCTCCGAGCCCGTGTTTGGGCTACGACGCTTGTCGTGGAACCGACGCCGGTCGGGACAAAACGACCGCTCATGATCTGACGGCCGACTTCGACTGGACAGGTGCGAACGAGACGAACGTCTACTACGGGCAGAGCGAGGGCACGTCCACATCTTCCACGGCAGCAAACAACTACGACATGTACCTAGTCGACCCCCCAATGGGCTACGGGGTCCTATTCGAGCTAGAGTGGAATCACACCACACCGGGCAGCTACTCGTACTACGACACCTATGCTTACAGGCTATCAATCGGACCAGGCGACGGGAACATGGTCGGATATTCGTACAGCACAAGCACCACCTACGGCGGTGCATGGGCCTACTGCTACTACAGCAACACCGGCAGCATTGCCATGAGCACCACGAATTACAATGAGAACACGGGCACTCCGCCCTACTGCTACAGCGCACCCACGAACAACGCCTACTACCCCCACGCAGTTGAGTGGCCGCACGACCTATCGGGAGATCCGGTAATGGCTAGCGTCATGAGCTACCAGGCCTACCAACTCAGCTACGACGACTACAAGCTCACAGTCACCGTTTACCCAGGTGACGCAGGCGGCGTCGGCGACGAGACCTCTGCAATCGCCGGCCCCAACCAGGCGTGGAACTCCGGTTCCACCACCGTTGGCGCCGGATGGTGGTCATCCTACACCGACTCGTTCACCATGGCCGCAGGGGACTCACTCGCTATCGGCTACACATGCGACTACTGGTGCGCATCCGAGACCTCTATGACCGTCTCCGGCCCAGGAGGGGCCTCATACTCGTACCCAATCGGAACCTTCGGTCAATACGCGACTGGGACAGTGGGGCCTTACACCGGAGCTGGAACATGGACAGTCGTCATGAGCGACGCCTACGGCGACGGCGGAATGCAACTCACCCTCAACTCCGTTCTGGGAACGGCCACTGGAATGCTTACCGGGTCGCTCCTCGACATGGAAGACATCAGCGGGGGGATAGTGGGCACCACTGACACCTCCGACATATGGGCGATAGTCATACCCGACGGGTTCGCCGCCAACATCACCCTCGACTGGGACCAGAACGCCGACTTGGACCTGTACGTCTGGACGACTGCGTCAGGGACGGGCCTGATCGACTACTCGTGGTACGACCAGCCCGAGTTCATCGACCTAGGCGGCTCATACGCCAACACGACGGTATGGGTCGAGGTCGAGTATTACTCGTGGTACAGCGTGTCCTCATTCTCGGGGTACTCACTGTGGCTGCAGCTTGCACCCTCTGTCAACCCGCCCTGCTACGAGCAGGTAGACGGGGGAGGGACCGTTGACGCAGCAGACTCCAGGACCGAAACCCCAGGACCGCTCGACATGTCCTCCCTAGGGGACTCAGGGACATTCGGCGGCATGGTCTGCAAGGACTACGACAACGACGACTGGTACGCGTTCGACCTAGAGGCATACGAGGGAATGTGGGCGAGGCTAGACTGGCCAAAGGAGACTGGGACGGAGACCATGTACTTCTACCAGTACTTCACGCACCCGATCTACGGGTCCCAGTACACCGCTTCCTCGAGTACTACCACGACCTTCCAGACCCACGCGGTCTCGACAAACGAGTCGTTCTACTTCACTTCCGCCTCATACGCTGCCTACTCGAGGACCGTGTGGCTGAACGTGAGGGTGAATGACCTACCGGACGACTACGAGCTCAACTACACCGTCGAGTTCTCCATCTACAACCAGACGGCGTTCACGGAGCCGACTCAGAACGACGCTGGCTCCGGCGGTGACGCTGGCGACAGCACATCCGGCTTCGACGCCACCACGATCGTCTCGATGAACAACTCATACTCGGGATGGGGGCACGACTACCTTGACAGGTACGACTACTACAAGGTGTACGTGCCCGAGAATTACGGTCTCACGCTGACCTTATCGTTCCCGGTCCAAGACGACTACGAGCTGTACACCTACTACCAACATCCCGTATACGGCTACCTGTACTCGATATCAGGAGGCTCCTCTTACAACTACAACCCAGAGGTCGTGAACGTCAACTTCGGCTATGGGGGCCAGGACATTTACATCCGCGTCTTCGCGGATAGGGGAGGCGGAAACTACGACCTAGACGTGGTCATGCTGACTGCTGACAACGCCCCAGGCGCCAACCAGGACGACTGCGGGATAGGAATAGACGCCGCGGACTCTATCTGGACCATGCCTGAGGAAGACACCTGGATGAACGGCAGCACCGCCATCGACGCCAACGGGGACCCCGACGACGCAGGCGGAACTTGCACCGGATGGGTGAGCTACACGTGGGACAGGATGGACGTCTACAAGATCCTAGTACCAGCTGGCAAGTACATCATGGTCAACATCTCCACACCACAGAGCCCAGCAACCACGATGCTCGAGGGGCGCCTGTACCAGGCCGCTAACTTCTCCGCCGTGCAAGGTGGAGGAATGGCGTTCTACGTCGACTACGACTACTACTGCGCCACCAGTGCCTACAACGGCGATGGATGCGAGCTGAGCTCAGGGCTGTACCCCGTGAGCGGCAACTGGATATGGCTGGAGGTAGACTCGTACACCACCACGAACGCCAACGTCACTTACACGATGGACATCGTGTTCGACGACCTGGGCAACCTGCCGGGCGGATTACAGAACGACGCTGGCTCCGGCCAGGACGCTGGATCCGGCGGCGTGGGCAACGCAGTGGATGTCAACCTCTACAACAACATGACGAACAACAGCCTGTACTGGGAGGGATGGAACCACGCCACCATAGACGACCAGGACTGGTACAGCGTATACGTGCCAAACAACATGGGCTTCGAGGTAACCCTCTCGCACGGGTACGCGTACCCGTCCATATGGATGATACTCTACGTCTGGACCGAGGCTGGGCAGCAGATAACCTTCCAGGGGTACAACAACCCCAACGGATGGAACTCGTCCATGTCGACCCATGACTGGTCTGACAGCAACGTCATACTGATCGTCAGGAACTACTTCTACGACAACATAGGCACCGACTACAACGTGACGGTGGACTTCTACTCGCTGGACACGGATGGCGATGGCTGGAGGGACACGATGGAGGACCAGTGCCAGACAGACCCGCTGAACGCCTCGTCCGTGCCGACAGACACCGACGCGGACGGAGTATGCGACTACCTGGACGACGACGACGACAATGACGGCATCGCCGACAACGACGACG
>CAYLUC010000002.1:0-87519 GCA_964386765.1 uncultured Candidatus Poseidoniales archaeon
GACCACGCAGCTGCGATGGAACGCGCCGCCGAGCCCCCTCCCCTCATTCTGAGGGTCGAGCCTTCCGGATCAGTGCCGATGTGCCTGCATGAAGCCACGAAGCCAAGCCCGTCCGTACTAGCTCCAGACCACTTCCCACCTTCTCTCCTAAGCTGGTTGATCGCGTTGACCCCCTCGGGCCCGCTGACTCCCAGCCTCTCCTGTGGCGAATGCTTCAGCGGGGCAGTGCACGAGAGCCAAACATCCCCCTCTATGGAGCCCACCTTCTCTAGGAACTCGTCAATCCCACCTGCGTCGATGTATACCTGCTCAGCCCCCTTAATTCCGAGGTGATTGCCGACAAGCTCGAAGAGCCTAGGGGTGAGTGAGTGGGAGATCGGGTGGCCTGCAATGCCCCAGTAAGCCGGTCCAGTCACTAGTGTCCCTCGCAATTATCAGCAATGAATGTTTCAAATCTGCACATTCTCACTAAGCCCGTGCGACTCGACCGAAAATAACGGGTATGTATGGCCCCTCCGGGGGCCATGGACAGTGACTTGGACATAGCTCGCGCGGCTGAACCAGAGCCGATTGAGTCAGTGGCCGAACAACTAGGACTTGAGCGCAGTGACCTGATTATGCACGGACCTCACATAGCGAAGGTGTCATGGGAGGCCCTCTCAAGGGGGAGGAGCTCTCCCAACGGGCACCTGATTCTAGTAACTAGCGTCAACCCAACTCCATTCGGCGAGGGCAAGACCGTCACAACGATAGGTCTCAACCAAGGACTCAATCGCCAGGGGCACAATGCCTGCTGCGTAATCAGGGAACCTTCCCTAGGGCCCGTTTTTGGAATCAAAGGGGGAGCAGCAGGAGGGGGATTCTCGCAGGTCCTGCCCATGGAGCAGATAAACCTCCACTTCACAGGGGACCTCCATGCGATAACGGCCGCTCACAACCTGTGCTCCGCGATACTGGATAACCACCTCCACAGGGGAAACGAACTGGACATCGACACCAATCGGATATTCTGGCCGAGGGTCATCGACATGAACGACAGGACCCTGAGGGCAGTAAGCATAGGGCTCGGGGGACCAGCAACGGGAGTTACTAGGTCCGAGAGGTTCGACATAACAGCTGCTAGCGAGGTAATGGCGATACTTTCACTCTCCAACAGCTACGAGGATCTTCGAAACAGACTAGGGAGGATAATCTTGGCAGAATCCAACTCGGGGGCCCCAGTGACTGCTGAAGATATGGGCGCGGCTGGCTCAATGGCCCTCCTACTCAGAGAGGCAATGCTGCCAAACCTCGTGCAGACGCTGGAAGGAAATCCTGCGTTCGTCCACTGCGGGCCATTCGCGAACATTGCTCACGGCAACTCTTCAATCATAGCGGACGACCTCGCTCTATCCAGGGCTGATTACGTTGTCACGGAAGCAGGATTCGGTGCAGAGATGGGAGCAGAGAAGGCCCTTCACATCAAGGCACTAGCTTCCGGTGTTCCCCCGAGTTGCATAGTCCTCAATGTCACAGTACGCTCCATGAAGCTCCATGGCGGTGGCTTCGCGGGTGGGGGCGGCGCGAGGCCAACTAAGGAGGAGATTGAGACAGAGAACGTCGATGCTGTACGTGCTGGAGCGGCTTCAAACATGAGGCGCCATGTCCGAAACCTAGCCACCACTTCGGTTCCAGTGGTTGTCTCTATCAACAGGTTCCACACAGACACAGACGCCGAGATAGAGGCGATTCGTGAGGAGGCCACCAGGGCTGGGGCCAAGGACATCGTTCTCTTCGAGGGATTCGCCAAGGGAGGAAAGGGGGCCGCTGATCTAGCGGATGCGGTCGTCAAGGCGTGCTCCCGCCACGAAGAGGCCGGAAGCCCCTTCACCCCTGCAGTTGAACCGGGAATGCCAGCCAAGCAGGCGATTCTCAGAGTCGGGACCAACGTGTACGGCGCTCATACAGTTGACCTAAGTCCATCGGCAGACGCATCACTCAAGAAGTTCGAAGACTGGGGATTCGGAAACCTCCCCGTGTGTATGGCGAAGACGCAGTACTCATTCAGCCATGACAAGAAGGTCCTCGGCGCGCCGGTCGGATTCACCCTCCAAGTGAGGGAAGTCAGGCTTAATGCCGGTGCAGGGTTCATAGTGGCCATTTGTGGCTCCATGATGACCATGCCCGGGCTACCTACAAGACCAGCGGCCCTTGACATGGACATGGATGAGGACGGCAGGCTAACTGGGGTCTTCGGTTAGGAGTGATGAAATGCGCCGAATAAAGCGCCTAGAAGAGGGAGTTCGACTAAGGGTCGAGGACGAGGACGACCTCTGGGTAATTGCTCAGATGTGCAGGCCTTCTTCACTCGTTGGCATGCTCTCCCACCGCAGGGACTCAACCACCGGAACAAAGGAAGATGGAAGGGCCAAGAGCGCAGAGAGAAAGCCGATGTGGATTGTACTGGAAGTTCAGGAGAACTCGTTCCAGTCTTTCACCGACAACCTGAGGGTGCACGGGGTGATCACCGAGGCCAAGATCGACATAGGCAGTCATCACACTCATGTCATATCCCCCGGTGATGAGGTAGAGATTTCCCGAGAGGGCGGCCTACCAAGGGCCGATATGAACCTGCTAAAGGAAGCACTGGCGGCAGGATCTAGGGCCAAGGCCGGGCTCATTGTGGTCGAATCCGATGAGGTCCTCATCTTCGAGGTAACAGCTAGGGGAATTAGAGACGTATCGCAATTCTCGATGAGGGGGGGCGGGAAAAGGGCGGATGACTCCACGGGGGTCCGTCGCGGATTCTCCGAGGGAGTCGCCAAGGAGGTCAAAATGGTCTTCCCCGAAAACATGCCCCTGGTAATATGCGGACCCGGAATGGCAAGGGAGGGATTCGAGAAGAACCTGAGGAGTCTCGGTGCCAAGAACACCATCACCAACGCTCCAACTTCGATAGGCGGCAGAGCTGCAGCCAATGAGGTCCTGGCCGAGGGCGCTGCCGACTCGGTCCTCGGGGAACACGCCCTCGTGAAGGAAGTCAGGGCGATAGAGGAGGCAATGACTAGGATGTCGACCGATGGGGCCGTCGCATTCGGGGAAGTTCCAATCTCAGAGGCAGCCTCACAAGGCGCGATTGAGACGCTTGTCATCGTTGCTTCGATGCTGAGAGAGGGAGAAAGCAAATCTGACTGGGAGTCAATAGTGAGGGAAGTTGAGTCATCCCGTGGCTCAGTCATACAGGCCTCAATTGACCACGATGCAGGTCAGCAACTCGTTGGAATGGGAGGGGCTATCGCCCTCCTTAGGTGGAAGTTGGACTAGGAACACTCATCACCGCGCTCCTCGGGCATCCGCCATGGCACAAGGGGTCGGAATGGTTGCATTCGGCAGGCCAGACGGGGCCGACCCGGCATCAAGGGTGCTTGTACATGCAGTCCGTGCCGGTGCCGAGGGAAGGCACGTCTCATCATCTGGGGAGGAGGAATTCCACTCAATGGACCACGGTGCAATTGACTGGAGGGATGTACTTGACTCGACCCATTGGCTGGTAAACTCATCCGACATTGCCCTAGAGGGCGAGCCTCCGAGGTTGGCTTGGGCCGCTGCAATGACATTCGCCGAACTCGAGGGAAGCAAAACGGTGATGGTGGTATCAAATCCGCCCAACCCGGACTTGATTGACCAATCATGGGGCGCAGTGGTTGGAAAGATCAGGCAGATTCACGTTATGTTCCTCGACTCGGAAGTCCTTGGGCCGATATCGGGGATTGAGGGCGTTGACAAGGATGGACTGCTAAGGGAAATTAGATTGAAGGGAATGGTCCCCATCGTGTGCACATATGACCCCGTTACGGGTCTGGCAAGAGTGGAGCACTCCACGGGCTCCGTGAAAGAAAGCGTGGCTAGGGGGCTCAGTCCCGCAGAGTGGTTGTCGGGATTCCTGTGCAGACTTCCAGAAACTGGCCCCGGGGAAGAGGGCATCAGAAGAGCAACGGCGCCGGAGTAATTCCAGTTCGGGGGCGTTTTTTGCCTTAATGGCAGAGACCCCTTTTGAAGGGGCACCCATTCGGCGCGACCCGCGGGGGACTAAGGGATGCCACTCAGACTAGGTCCAGCGGGCGTTCCGCTGTCATGTAAGGGGAGAACTATCGTAGAGGGTATGGACGACATCACATCCCTCGGACTAGAGGCGATGGAGATTCAGACAGTGAGGCCTGTTCAGCCAAAGCACTTCGACCAATACTGGCAGGCAGGCATACTTTCGTGGGATTCCGGAATCGAGATGAACCTACACGGCCCTTACTATGCAGAGCTCCTAGGCAAGCGTAGGGAGAGAAATCGTTCTCTCGCTAAGATGGAAGCCTCCATGCAGGCAGGGAAGGTCATCAATGCCAGGCACCTTGTGTACCACGTCGGCCCATACGGCGAGTACGATCCCGGGAAAGAGGCGAATGAGCAAGTCGCGAACGTCTTTGCGGGGATAGTCGACAGGGTCCAGAGCATTTGGGGCGATCAGGATGAGGAGGCATATTCGGCATTCCCTTGGATTGAGAAGATGGAGCCATCACTGGTCGGGATAGAGACTTCTGGCCGTCAGGAGCTATGGGGCACCGTCGATGAGGTCCTCGAGGTGTGCAACCACGTAGAGGGGACCGTCCCTGTATTGAACATGGCCCACATTCACGCGAGGGGACATGGGAGCATGAGGACCAGCGAGGACTATGCAGAGCTCTTCGACAAGGTAAGGGAGACATACGGGGGTAGCAAGTTCTACTGTCACTTTGCAGGGATAGAGCACAGAATGGGCAACGCACTCCACTATACGCAGATCAAGAAGTCGGACCTGAAGTTCGAGCCATTTGCGGAATACCTTGCAGAGGAAGGGGACTGGATGGATATCACAATAATCTCTGACTCCCCACTTCTGGAACATGACGCCATGTACATGATGCAGCACTATGACAAGGCTAGGCAGCGACTCCTGGAGATCAGGGCCCGTGATGAGCGTAGAGTCAAACTAGCCCATGAACGAGGACTAACGCCAGAAGAGCTAGAGCTGTTGGAGGCAGAGGTCGCCGAGGCACGCAAGAATCTCGATGATTCGCCAGAGGCGGAAAAGAAGCAGGCGAAGACACCTACGAAGGCCACTGGCGGCATGATGTCATTCGACGACAAAGCGGACGAAGATGACGTATTTTGATTGCCATCTTCGCCTCAGAAGCCTTGAAGCCACAATCACACTCGCGAGAGTGCTACGGGACTGTAGCTCAGCTGGGAGAGCGCCGCACTGAAGATGCGGAGGCCGCTGGTTCAAGTCCGGCCAGTCCCACCATTTATCGATTGCCAGAGGTCTCAGTTTACCCCGTCAAGAGTCTCGGTTTGAATGCGGTGCAGCTTACCTATTCCAACCGTGGCTGCATCGATAAGGGAGTCAAGCTCCGCTCTCGTGTAGGTTGCCTCCTCACCAGTCCCTTGGACCTCGACGAATCCCCCATCACTAGTCATGACTACGTTCATATCGACGTCGGCATTGCTGTCGAGGATGTAGTCGAGATCAGTCATCACATTGCCACCAACCATCCCGACAGAGAGGGCGGCTACATCATTCGTCATCACTGAGCTCTCGTGACTTGCACGCTCATCGGGGGACAATTCTGGGGCAGTCCACCCGTTGGATATCTCCTCCTTAGTAGGGCGCATTTCTACGGGCAGGCACTCGCCCGAATCGATGAGCCTGCGTACTGCCAGCCGTAGGCCAATGTTAGCAGCCGTAATTGATGCGCACCTGGTTCCCCCGTCAGCGTTCAGTATGTCGCAATCTACTGTCAGTGCTATGGGCCCGAGAGCCTCCAGGTCAACAGCCCCCCTTAGGGACCTAGCAACCAAGCGCTCGATTTCCATGGTCCTTCCCTTGGCGCCGCTTCTTTCTCTCCGGAATCTGGAATCGGTAGATCCTGGAAGCAGCGAGTACTCAGCGTGAACCCATCCTCTGTTGGAGTTCCGAGGAAACCACCGGGGGAGGGAGGGGGCCTTTGTTACACAAACGAGAACGATCGTATCTCCCTGGCGGTAGAGTAGCGATGCCAGAGCGTTGGGAGTGAAGTCCAATGTTACGTGTATTTCTCTAAGCTCATCGTTCTCTCTCCCAGTGGAGACGTCCCCTGACTTCATCTTCGCCATGTACTCGCGACCATAGGCCCCTTGTTGAATCATTCGCGCCTAGCATGAGGGGGGCGGAAGGAGTCCACGACGTCTGTATTGGTCACAATGTATGGTCCTCCGATCAGGTCGACGCAGTATGGTACCGCAGCAAATACCTCATCCAGTATCTCCCTTATTGACCGAGGTGAGCCAGGGAGATTGATGACCAGTGAGGACCCCCTAACTCCTGCAATTTGCCTGGATAGGATGGCAGTTGGAACGTACCTCATTGAAATCGACCTCATGTGCTCCCCAAACCCCGGCAGAATCTTGTCACACACCGATTCAGTGGCATCAGGGGTGATGTCCCTAGGGGCCGGACCGGTCCCGCCAGTGGTAATTACGACTGAGCACCCCTCATTATCGACAAGATCCTTGATCGCTCCCTCCACCAGCATTTTCTCATCAGGCACTACTCTCCTGATGGACTCCCATGGTGAGGCGATTGCATCCTCCAGGAATCCCACTATCGCAGGCCCGCTCTTGTCTTCGTATTCCCCCGAACTAGCCCTATCTGATGACGTGAGTATCCCGAACTTACACGGAACGCCTGTGGACATGCCCTAGGACGGGGGGCCTCCACGATTAACGCCGCCGGTTGAAATTGTCATTATCGGGGACACCTTCAAGAACCGCCGAGATAAACCTACCCTGCTTGAGGTGATGAAGTGCTGAGTCTTCCCCAAACCGCACACAGGAAAAATCCCCGTGCATCGCCTAGCCCAGCCCCCTCAGGGGCTGACGCTACGTCGACTCGAGTTTACTCAGCATATCGTCAGTAGGCGGAGTTGAGAAAATGAGTGATGATGGAAAATATGCTGCACAGGTAGCTATGGTGAAGGAAGAATGCAAGGATGCCGATGAAGGTGAAATAGCCAAGGAATTCAAGAGGTATGAGGAGGAGTTCCTGATACCTCCTGGGGACGCATTAAGGTCCGTTATGAGGAAATTCCAGACAGAGGCGGGAATTGAAGTTACAAGCTCATCCTCGCCATCCACGCAACAGGCGGTGGAGAAGAAGGTAGAACGTTTCTCGGATCTGAACTCCGACGACAGGAACGTCACCATCGAGGTCGCGGTAATTTCCTACACCCCAAGGATGCAGAAAATGAAATCCGGGGAGGAGAGAAGGATAGCCTTCGGATGGATTGAGGATAATCCTTGGGAATCTAGCGACAAGAGGGAGCGTTGGGACTACAAGGACTGGGGCGACAAGAGCAAGGATCTGACGCCAGGCTCAATAGTCAGGCTCGAGGGCGTCTCCGTGAATGAATGGAATGAAAAGCGCTCAATCAACGTAAATAGCACGTCTCGCGTTACCACACTCAAAGAGGGTGGTTCAGCAGTCCATCAGCCATCAGACGAACCCCTGACCATAGAGAAAGCATCAGCGACTGAGGGTTTTGTCAACCTCGTGGCAAGGGTCGTTTCCACAAAGCCCGATGTGATTGTGAAGAGGGACGGATCTGGCCAACTAAATGTCGTCAGAGGGAGGCTTGCAGACTCCACGGGGAGCATCAGTATGCTTTCATGGGCTGATTTTGATTATGAGCCCGGCTCTTTGGTTAGAATAGAGGGTGCAACGATAAGGAGGTTCAGGGAAACTCCAGAGGTAAACATCAGTGATTCAACCACCGTCGAGGTCTATCACGACAATTCCTTTGCGAGCCTAGATCAGCTTTCTTCGTCCGTGAAGAGTAACATTTCCGATCTTAGGAACGGGATGAGGGACGTTGAGATAACCCTGCAGGTTGAGACATGGAATCAGAGGTCGTTCACATCCAAGGATGGTACTGAGAGGGTCGTCCGAAGCGGCGATGTGATGGATCCAACTGGACGTTGCAGGCTTACTGCTTGGTGTGATTTCGACCCGAAGCCCGGCGATTTCATCCACCTGAAGGAGGCCCGTGTTCAATCGTGGCAAGGCTCCCCTGATCTAGTAATAGACGACATCACCCAAGCTACGAATCTGGAAAACCCTGCTTGGGAGCAGATTGATCCGGAGGATCACTGGGTCGACGTCGAACTTACCGATTTAGTGAGTGGTGGAACTAGAAGGGGGATAAGGACCAGTGGGACGATAGTCTTCGTTACCAACGACTCCGGCATAATAGAAAGGTGCCCTGAAACACTGCCTGACGGAAATAGAAAATGCCGGAAGAGGCTCAGGGACGGAAGTTGCATCGATCATGGAGCACAGAGAGGAGAGGAGGACTTGAGGATTCGGCTCGTTCTCGACAATGGTGTTTCGAACGTTTCTCTGCTGCTGTCGAAAGAGCCAGCGGAAGCCTTCCTCAAGATGTCACAGGCCGACGTTACAGAGAAGATTTCCAAGGACGGCCAGGAGTTGTTCTTGGCGTCCATCAGGGAAGAGTCCCTCGGGAGGAAGGTTAGAGTAAACGGCCTGGCCCTTATCGATGACCAAGGCGCAATGATACTAGCCGACAGCGCCACCTTGGATCAGGCCTCTGCTTCAGAAGCAGCTAATCACGTAATGCAGAAGTGGGAGGTGGCACTATGATGGGGGGTCAGAGAAGAGTCAGGCAAAGCGCAATCAGGATGCTAGCAAGGGAATACTCAGACTCCTCCTTGACCGAGGTAGGGGCAGGGGAATTCGACCCGTCCTTCGTAGTCACCAAGCTAGGGGCAAGAATCAACAGAGCGCTAGTCGGAGGGGTGATTGACAGGATGGAAAGGAGGGATGGAGACAACGGTCCAAGCTACTCCGGCACACTCAGAGACCCAACCGGAAGTCACGTATTCAACATCGCTCCTTTCCAGCCGGAGCTCCATTCAGATGCCGAGGAACTCCTTGCAAGGTTCGAGTCCGGTGATAGATTCTTGATGATACTAGTCGGGCGCTCTAGGTGGTTCGAACAAGAGGATGGGGGGGTCTTCATGTCCCTGAGGGCAGAGCAGTTCACTGTTTGTGACAAGGAGACCTACTCATTGTGGCTAGTCGATGCAGCAGACTCAACTCTCCGTAGACTGGATGCGTACGAGAAGTCCATTGGCATTGATCCAGATCACAATTCCATGGAGGCAGCAGGCGTCCCCTCTGACCTAATCAGGGGGCTAATCTCGGCTCGAGAACACTACCCAGAGTTCGATAGCGAAAATTACCAGGTTGGAGTTCTTCAAGCACTATCCGCAGCTTCGGGGAGATCCAACCTAATTCAAGAAGCACCCGAACCACCCGGAGAATCCGGTAACGACAAGGATGATGCGGGAATCGGTGCAGTTCCTCCAATAGAGCCAACTGGAGACCTCCATGGAACCATAATCGCGACAATCAAAGCTAGAGACTCTGGAGAGGGCGTGGAGTACGACTCAATCATACTCTCATGCGTCGAATCCGGATTCTCGAGAGAAGATGCGGAAGACGCATTGGAGAGCCTTAGGGAGGTCGAGGGATCGATAATTGAGCCGAGATTCGGCTTCTTCAGGATACTCCCATCCTAATTGGCATCGGGTTTCTCAAGGACTCTCTGGGCCCCTCGCATGGTTTCCTTTATCCTGGTCCTGGATACGCTGCTGCTCACCTCTTCACGAAGGATATTCCGGGACTGCTCTATTCCAAACTCCCCCAGTCTGGCCCCCTTTATTTCTGCCATGTCTGTGGCAACTCTTGACACTCTAGTTCTGACTGCTTCATCTTCTATTGGCCAACCTCTCCTAATCGCTAGCCTCAGGATCAATTCCTTCTGAGCTTCCCCCCATCTTCCACCATGTCCCCTGAGGATTGTTCCGACCATTCTTTCTAGGTCGCCAATCTTAGATACCACGAATTTTAGGTCGGTTTGAACATCCTGCTCGAGCCTCTCAGAGCCCATGATGATCGCGTCAGCGGCATCCTCGAGAACTGCTTGAGGGGCCACCTCGTGAAAGTCGGAGTCGACCTCCAATGGAGCGTCTTCAATTGAAACAGGGGCAACATCCAGACTCCCTTCCTCTCTCTTCTCCGCGGCATCTGGAATTCCGTTTCTCCTGAGGCTCCTCTTTATCCTGCCCCATCCATTCAGCTGATTGGTCAGCACTCCAGCGACCCTCCCCATCAGAACAGTGCGGTTCCCGGTGAGTGGGCTCTCGAGCCTCACGCACATCTCATGCAGGTCGTCCCTGTCCATCTCAGCGAGTTTTTCTATCGTCATTCTCCTTGAGTCGAAGTTCAAGTGGAGCCATAGGCGCTGCCTCCTTTCCCTCTGTGATCCAGAAGATTTGACTCCGAAAATCTTCAGCACTTCCCCCAGGTCTCTATGGGACATTGACTGGATTCCGTCCCACGAAAGATCAAGATCGGGGAGTACTAGGTGGTGAATCAGCCTGGCCCTTAGGACTTCTACGGACCCACCCTTCGAGATGCCCAGCCCTTCGGCCCTCTCCCTGAGTTCAACCAGCCTGCCCCTGTAGAGGGCGTCCAGTACATACATGTCGTAATCCATAGTGCCCTCAAACCTCCTCCGACATCACTACATGATATCGCTTCCGTGTCGCTAGGAGTCGGAATGCGTATTTTACGGGCCACATTCAATCTTCCAATGTGATGAATGAGGGAGTGTCGGGATCTGTGTGGAAGTCCTTGGGGACGTCCCTGGAAGTTTCTTTGAGCAGTATCTCCCAATCACGCAATGAGGCTATAGTGGCTCTCTCAAAGTCAGAGTACCTGATCACTCTGTGCAACCCCACCGTCTTCTTCCCATTCTTGGAAACGAACTCTATCCTGAACTCGACGTGAACCTCATCCTCGATGACCTCGCCATCCGGATTCTGGCAGACCTGTTCAAGAACTAGATCACGAGTATTTTCTGCCTGTTTTATCAAGGACCTCACTTGGCGATGCCTGACCAATATCCCGGTCTTATCCAGCATGTCCTCATCAAGAGATCCAATCAGATTGTCATGTACCCACCATGATGTCTCACCCTCCTTCTCAGAGATTTGTTCAGAGATGCTCACAGGGAACATCCTCCTTGCAATCAGGACTATCAGATCTGAGTAAGGGAGAGGTAGGAAACGGGGCTCCCCCGCATTCTGGGGGTCCGGAAGGAGGGAATGCCTCCTGCTGACCAAACCCGCCTCTTCGTAGATGCCTCTTAGCGTGACAAACCCATCGATCTCCCCCGAATCCCTGAGCCCCTCCATCCACCTAACCGAGGCAATCGGATCATCAGGCGGGGACTCCTTCCCGGATATCGCCGAGTACGCCTCCGGGTCAAGTATCCTGATGCCCTTCCTCGCCCTCCTTAGTTGCCTCCTGACCAACTTCTGCCCACAGAGTATGATTGCAGATTTGGGCTGATACTGCAACTTGTTGTCCGAGACTAGAATGGAATAGGGCCTCTGGGGAGTCCTGGCTCCAACGATTTCCAGTCCCGCTTGCAGAATCGCCATCCTCTTTCCGTGAACGACAGAAGCTGGAACGGCCAAGACGTCAGCCTCACCAGTGTCCAACATCAAAAGTCCACTTTCAAGATCGCCAACCTCTAGGCACTGCACATCCATCTCAGGAGCACTGCCAGAATCTAGGAACTTTGCGAAATTATCGGATACGGAGCACCCAACTGTGTCCAACATAGCAAGGAGTAGTTGTTCCGTCATCGCATCCACCTCTAGGGAGGGAGCACACCCTGTGCCCGTACGGGCCGCGCGCACACTTGTTGATATATGCGACCCTATTCGAGACGCCTGAGAGACATGGCATCGAAACTATCGATCAAGCGGGGCTTGGACAGTAGATTGAACCTCTTCGAAGAAGAATTGGAGGCACTGGTCCAAGAAGCATCACTGTCTACTGAGTCCCCAGCAATGTCCTTGGCTAGAGGGATTCTTCTCTCCGGAGGAAAGAGGATAAGGCCCCTTCTCGCCATTCTTTGTTACGAGGCCGCAGGGGGGAAGGACGTCAAAGAAGTGATGAACCTAGCTTTGTCGTCCGAATTGATTCACACTGCTACCCTCATCCACGATGACATCTATGACCAGTCTCGATTCAGGAGGGGGAGGCCGACCATCCATTCGTCTCACGGACTCCCTCACGCGATTATTGCTGGCGATTACCTATTCGCTCTGGGATTCGCGAAAGGGGGCACGTATGACATAGATGTAGTGGATCTAATCGCCAAGTCTTGCACCAATGTCGCCAGAGGGGAGTTGCAGCAGTTTGACCACATAGGCGACCTTTCCACCACCCCTGAGGACTACTACTCCATAATCGATGGAAAGACAGTGGCCCCTTTTGCTACAGGCGCGAAGTGCGCCGCCCTAGTCGCTGGGGCTTCCGCCGAAATAGCGGACTCGGTGTATGACTTTGGAATCGAGTTCGGTAGGGCCTTCCAGTTAGTTGATGACCTTCTCGATCTAACAGGGGATTCCAAGATGGGCAAGCCAAGGGGGACAGATGTTCACGAGGGAAAGATGACACTGCCCTTGATCCACGCGCTGACTACCCTTAATGGCACTGAGAGGGAGCAGCTAGCCGATGTCCTGAACAACTTCAGTGACGATAGGTGGAATGAGTTGCACTCTTTGCTGGAAATTTCCAACTCTATTGGATATGTAGAACAGCTTATTCAGAATCACGTAGACAGATCTCAGGAAATACTGACTTCCCTGCCCCAATCTGAGGCCAGAGACCTCGTTTCGGAAGTGGCTTCCTTATCCAAGAAAAGGAGAATCTAATTTTGGAGATAACATGTCAGAAAACTCCTCTGATTGGGATGTAATTGTTATCGGTGGTGGGCCTGCTGGGTCGACTGTAGCAAGATACGTGGCAGAAGGCGGCCAAAGGGTGTTAGTCATAGACAGCAGAGACCCGATCGGCTCCCCTCTGCAGTGCGGGGAACTCGTGCCCTCCAATGACGAGATGCGCAGGCTCTGTCCCGACGTACCAGATATAGACGACTTACTTCAGACACCGGAAGATGCGATTTCGATTAGAACTAGGGAGATGCACATTGTCCCCCCTTCCGGGCGCCCCCTGAAGTATCCGTTTGAGGGGCTGATGCTCAATAGGGTGGCTCACGACGAATGGTTAGTTGAACTGGCATCTTCCAAGGGGGCCAATTATCTGACCGGGGCACACGTCGAGTCTATTTCAGGAGAGTCAGTAACCCTGAGAGATGGCCGGAAATTCACAGGTAGAGTCATCGTTGGTGCAGGTGGTCACAATGACCCGCTAAGGAGAGACCATTGGAACGAGTCTGGCCTAAAGATACCAATCAAGTTCGTACTCATGGATGGCGATTTTGGGGAGGCAGTGGAGCTTCACTTCGGCTCGATGGCCCCTGGTGGCTATGCATGGGTATTTCCCAAGGAGGGAGGCGCTAACATAGGAGTCGGAATTCAGAATAAATTCTCCAAGGGCAAGTCCCTCAATATCTTCACCGAGGATTTCGTTAGAAGGTATGACGGGCAGGTCACGTTCCGTGGTGCTGGCTCTCTCCCAATGTCAGGCACAATAGACACTTTCGTGAAGGGCAACCACCTGCTAGTGGGAGATGCCGCCGGAATGGTCCTCCCGAGCAATGGGGCAGGCATCACAATCGCGATGATAGGCGGCAGGATCGCGGGTCAGGCGATTGCCAGGCACTTGGCCCACGGAACTCCACTAACAGAATATGAGCGTGAGTGGAAGCGTCAGATGGGCAAGGTGATGGGAAATTCGAAATTCTCTTTTCGGTTGGGAAGCCTAATTCTGAGACTTCCCGATTGGCTGATCAACTTAGTATTCAATCGCCTGACTAAGCCCCTAGTGTGGCGTTCTGTTACCTGCAGGAAACTACTGCTATAATGACCCATTAGTCATGGTTTGGCTTAGTGCCTTCCCAGATCGTCGCCATCCCTGGGAATATCACCTTTGACTTGACATCCGAGAATCCCTCATCCTCGATCATCTTGACGTAATCCATAGTGGTGCCGAAGCTCGAGTATGTCTTGGTAAGCCACCTCCAGGGGTGGTCTGCAGATCTGTAAATCATCATGGCATAGGCACTGACGTATGTCCTCATCCAAAGCCAACCGAGAAATCCATGGAACCGATTCATCTTGGCTGGGTCAATAATCACCAACTTGCCACCCGGTCTGAGGACCCTGAGGGACTCAGAGAGCCCCTTTCTCTTGTCATACCAGTCTCTGAATGAGAACAACGAGCAAACTGCATCGAAAGAGCCGTCTTCGAAGGGGAGGTCCTCCGCGGTCCCTTCGACGAAGGTCGCAGGGGAGTCACCCCTGGATGAGCGTGAGGAGTTTACTCTCGGCTCCGCGACCTTGATCATCTCTGGAATCGGGTCAAGGCAGAAGAGCTCACCCCCTTCGACATCTTCGGCGAAACTCCCCGGGCCACACCCTATCTCCAGTAGTCGGCAATTCTCTGGAAGACGGCTCCTGACCATACGGCGCCATCTAGAGACCTGCCCGAGAGTAGCAATTCGATTCACCCGGTCGTATACTGGGATGGTGGCCTCTAGGTTTCTCTGGAGCTCGGCCCAGTCCTCATCCCCTATCCTCTCGCTGTCCACGTACCGCCCGTCATGTGGCCTGTATTTGGAGGGTTCCCGGAGCGTCCCTCTTTGCACCCCTATGTTGCTTCGGTGATAGTCACAAGGTTACCATCATAAACTCCACAATGTTCGCCAATGCACCGTAGGTGCTGTTAATGGGCAGAGAAGACGTACTCCATGCCATAAGAAAGGCTGAGAATGATGCAAGGAACACTGTCTCAAAGGCAGAGTCAGAAGCCTCCGAGATTATCTCCAAGGCGAGGCTCGCCGCCACCGAGATCGTCCAGGAGGGACGCTCAGAATCAGAAGCAAGCAGCCAGGGCCTGATATCTGATGCCAGAGCCTCCGCAGAAGCAGAGGCAAAGAAGGTATCAGATCAGGGCGACACGTCGATCAAGTCGATACACAAGGGCAGTGATGGGAACAGAGCAGCAGCAGTAAAGACGGTTCTGGATGCATTCAGGTCCTAGAGTAGCAAGGAGGTCCCCAAATGTCACAGGTCAATACCCAGCAGATGGGGAGGCTTGTTGCAGCCGGAAGCATCGACAATCTGGACGAGGCAGTCAACACTCTAGCAAGGCTTGAGGCACTCCACATCATTGACTACGACGGTTCTGAGGAGGGCTTCTCGTTGGGTTCCCCCAACCCTTCCTCTGAGGAGGTAGGTAAGGTATTGGTGAGGGCTCGTTCGGCCGCATCGATAATTTCCACAGATGGCCCCGACAATCCAGTTCCACAAGCCCCAGTTAGGAAAAGCCTGTCAGATGAGCTGCCTTCCAAGATAGACGAACTCCTACAGGCCAGTTCGAGAATGGACGACTTGGAAAATGAGATATCTACTCTCGAAGAGGAGATGGAGGGGCTTTCAATGGTGGCTCCCCTCGGCATAGACATCGAACTACTCGGGGGATACGAATCCATTTCCTCGTTTGTTGGAACTGTTACAGATGCAGTTGCTGCAGCCTCAGCAGTGGGCCAGGGGGGTATACTATTCCAGGCAAAGAAGGGGAATCAGAATATTGTCGCTGCCTTCGTTCGTTCAGAAGACGCCCAGTCAACCGCTTCATCACTCGAATCCGCTGGATTCGAGTCATTGGCACTGCCAGAAGGAAGCGGCTCGGCTTCTGAGAGATTAGAGAGGATGGGGGAGTCTAGGGACTCCTTGATGAGTGAGAAAAATGCCCTGATGGAGAAAATCGCCGATTGGGAAGAATCCAACGGAGAGATGTTGGCTTGCGGCCTCGAGGTTTTGGAGAGGGATCACGATGTTCTCACAGCGCCCGTAAGAATCGCCGTTTCGGAACACGCCTTCGTGTTGGATGGATGGCTAGTCATGGGCCGTGCCGAAGAGGTCCAGAAGGAACTCAGGGATTCCTGCCTCTTTACAGAAGTAACTCCATTTGAGATGGAAGCGGGCGGAGGGGGGCACGGACATTCAGATCATGCCCACCACCAAGAAATGCCACCAATAGCATTCCAGGACAGGAGTACTAGCAAGCCAATGGAACTGCTAACCGATGCAGTTGGAAGGCCTGCCTATGGGAGGATAGACCCCACAGTTTTCATGTTGGTAACCTATCCAATATTCTTCGGAATCATGCTGGGCGACATGGCGTATGGGATGATTACAATGGGATTGGGCGTCATGCTCATCCAAAGGTCGGGGACCAATGAGATGCTCAACCTGGGGGGCAAGTTCCTGATGTACATAGGGATCGGAACCGTTGTCTTTGGCTACTTGTATGCCGAATTCGCGGGTTGGGAGATTTTCCCTCACCATGGCAGCAACCCGGCTGAAGCCTTGCAGTTCCTCTATCCAGCTATCGACCAAGGGGCCTATCATGTCTGGAGCGGCTCATTCCCACTGGGAATAGAGTTGGCCTTCCCATTCCACAGAGTGGTCATGGTCAGCGATCATGGAAATCTAGAGCACCTCATCCTCCTCACGATATACCTCGGCGTAATACACGTCTTCCTCGGGCTAATTATTGGATTCCGAGACATCATGCTATACGGCAATGGGCATGGTGGAATAGGATTCGTCTGCGCATTCTTCGAGAAGGGAGTGTGGATGGTCCTCCTCGTAGGGGGCTTCCTCTTCGCATACGGTTTCCTAGGTCCCTCTGACGCGGAGTGGATGCTAACCCCAGGAGCGGTGATTTGCGCCTCAGCAACTGCTATGCTAATGTGGACACTGTACAACTACCATGGGGTCCCCTTCCCGATAAACATAGGATTGGCACCCATAGAGGCTGTCGGCATGATGCCAACAGTAATCTCCTACGTCCGACTATTCGCTGTGGGAGTCGTAGGCGTCAAGATAGCCGAGACTGGCAACGAGAAACTATTCTCGCCCATGATGGATATCATTTCCGATGGGGGCCAGGCATGGCTAGTTCCAGTCCTATTCCTAGGTTGGCTTGCAGTGCAGTTCTTTGCATGGGGCCTAGGAGTTTTCAGTCCCAACATCCACGCAGCAAGGCTACACTTCGTAGAGTGGATGAGGCAATATTACGATTCAAGCGGAGAGGAGTTCAGACCGTTCGGCCTGCGCTCTAGATTCGTGGAGGTAGATTAGATCAGATTCCAAGCCTAGGCTTGAAAGAAAAATGGAGGAAAAAAGAATGAACAACAGAAACACAATGAAAGGAATGAGCGCTCTGATGGCCCTATTCTCGTTTGCAATGATTGCATCCGTGGTATCGGCAGCAGAGGGGGACACGACCACCGCACACTGGGACGCAGCGAAGCTCGGAGCTGGAATAGCTCTCGGCCTGGCGGGCGTCGGTACTGGATTGAGCCAGGGACCTATCGGAGCAGCAGCTGTGGGAATGATTGCTGAGGACTCCAGTAAGTTCGTTACTGGTCTGATCTTCACAGCTCTACCTGAGACTATCGTTCTGTTCGGATTCCTTGCACTATTCCTGCTCTAAGCAGGTTTGCAAGGCCGAGAGACGAATTATTGACGTGAGGTTAGAAGATGACATTGGACGCTTTAGCGGCTGAAATCGCCAGTCAGGCGAAGGCCGAAGCAAAGTCAATCATCGAGGCTGCCAAGGCAGAGGCCAAGCGCATCGAAGGCGATGCCAAGGCAGAGGCCGCCACAGCTGCTTCTGAGGCGGAAATGCGAGCATCACGAGACAGTGAGCAGCTTTCCGTCGAGGTAGTGGCATCGGCAAGGCAGGCAAATCAGAAGAAGGCGCTAATCGCAAGAAGGGAAGAACTAGACTTGACATGGGGGTCAGTAAGGGAACAAGTGGCATCACCGGACTTCAAGGGACGTTCTGAGATTATTGCAAGTTTACTGAAGGAGGCTGAGGGAGCCGACTCGGACATGGTTCTCAGGCCCGTTTCCACAGACCGCAAAGCCCTTTCATCATCCAATTTCCAAATGGGCGACGACATTGACGGGCTTGGCGGATTCGTCCTAGAGTCGAAGGATGGATCAATGGTCCTAGATTACCGCTTTGACAGTCGTTTGGAGGATGCCTGGAGGGCAAGCCTCGGAGCGGTTAATGCAGCACTTTTCGGAGAGTAATTGAGGCGATATAATGGCAAGCATGGCGAATGGTCGTTCGAATCTGTACAATGCCGCAGCCCGGGCTAAGGCCCGAAAGGCAGCATTGATCGATACGACCAGAATGCGCCAGCTTCTCCAACAGGGGCCAGAATCAATAGGGGTCAGCATAGGGGAGTTGGGATACAGGACAGAAATGGATCTGTACGCCTCCAGGATGAGTGGGGCGGATGCCGTCGAGGCAGCCCTGTTCCACAACATGGACAATGACCTTTCACAGGTATTGCGATTCTGCCAGGGCCATCTCCGTTCACTCGTTGCCATCTACGTCGAGAGATTCGACTATGAGAAGGCGAAGACCGTGCTACGTGCGGTTAACGGGGGTGCTTCAGACGAGTTGATAGAGACCCAGATTCTCCCTTCAGAGAACCCAAGAAACGCCCCGTGGCTGCAAATCGTCAGAACCACGGAGGGACTCAATGAGGCCGTGGAAGCAATGTCTGGCACCTCATGGGGAAGAGTACTCTCCAAATTGGACGGCGAACCAAAATTGGAGGATTACGAGAATGCACTCGATATGCAATATTTCTCAGATGCTCTGAAGGCAGTGAAAGGAAGGGATGGCAGCCCCAGGTTACTCAGATACCTGAGAATGGAAATTGACCACAGGAATGTGATAAACCAATTCCGAGGGATCCGTCAAGCAATGTCCCAGGAAAAACGATCCTCCATCGTTATCCCGGGCGGCAAGATTGATCCAGCAACTATGAGGCAAGCATCACAAGCAGAGACGGATGAGGAGCTAATAGAGTCACTCCGAAGAAATGGGTCATTCGATGACACTGGCTTCGAAGAGGCCATGGCTGAATCCAAGAAAATCGGTTCACTGGATCCCTATGCGGAACTTATGTCGCATCAAAGGCACGCCATGCTGAAGAGATTCTCTCACCTCAGCCCGGTCTCCCCTTTCCCCGTGATACATTACATCGAGTGCAAGGCACTTGAAGTTAGAAACCTAAGACTGCTCGTGCGCGGCAAGTCAGTGGGCCTCCCAGATGAGGTAATAGAGGCGCATTTGGATTACTGAGGTGAGTATATGGAAATAGCAGTTGTAGGACCGCTTGAATTCACACTCGGGTTCCAGCTAGCAGGGGTGAAGAATCTTCACAACCCAGCTGATCACGAGGAGATGGCTGAGATTATTCGGTCTCTGCTCGGCCAGACAGAGATAGGCGTAGTCGTAGTAGACAACTCCGATCTAATCATTCTCCCGGAAAGATTGAGGATACAGATCGCCGAGAGTGTAACTCCCACAGTTCTGGGAATAGGGACAGAGGAGGATAATACCCTCCGTGAATCAATCAAGTCGGCTCTAGGAGTGGACCTTTGGAAGTAGAAAACAAGAAAATAATGGAAGTGAAAAAATGAGTGAAGAGAATGGAGTAATTTACCGGATATCCGGACCAGTGGTAACAGCAATTGGAATATCGCCTAGAATGTACGAGGTCGTGCGAGTGGGTCATGAGGGACTGATGGGCGAGGTAATCGAGCTACACGGGGAGCAGTCAGTCATACAGGTCTACGAGGAGACGTCTGGCATCAAGCCAGGCGAACCCGTCGTTAGAACCGGTCAGACCCTGTCCGTGCAACTGGGACCGGGGCTCTTGACTCAGATATACGACGGAATCCAACGCCCTCTTCCAAAGTTGGAGGAGACCATGGGCGTCTTCATCACCAGAGGTGTTGATGCGGATGGTCTTGATCTAGAGAAGAAATGGGACTTCAAAGCCACCGTAAAGAAAGGCGACGAGGTCCACTCTGGACAGGTAATCGGAACAGTCCAGGAAACTGAGACCATTGAACACCGAGTGATGGTCCCACCTAACGTCTCTGGCAATGTGAAGAGCATCAAATCAGGCACATTCAACATCACCCAGCCCGTCTGCACTCTTGACGACGGAACTGAGATAGCAATGATGCAGGAGTGGCCGGTTCGCTCTCCAAGACCATTCGTTCAGAAGTACGCTCCCGACGTGCCCCTAATTACGGGTCAGAGAATACTCGACTTCCTTTTCCCACTAGCCAAGGGCGGTACCGCGGGAATCCCCGGTCCGTTCGGATCAGGAAAAACCGTCACCCAGCAGCAATTGGCGAAGTGGTCAGACGCACAGATCGTGGTTTACATCGGATGTGGCGAGAGGGGCAATGAGATGACCGAGGTTCTCGACGAGTTCCCTCATCTAATTGATCCAAATACAAACAAGCCCCTGATGAACAGGACTGTGATGATAGCCAACACCTCCAACATGCCAGTGGCTGCTAGAGAGGCATCAGTTTACACTGGAATAACGATAGCAGAGTACTTCAGAGATATGGGGTATAACGTGGCTCTCATGGCAGACTCCACCAGCAGGTGGGCCGAAGCCATGAGGGAGATTTCTTCCAGGCTCGAGGAGATGCCAGGCGAGGAAGGATACCCGGCTTACCTATCAAGCAGGCTCGCTGAGTTCTACGAGCGTGCTGGAAGGGTCAGAACACTTGCAGGGGACGATGGATCGGTCTCCGTTATCGGAGCAGTTTCCCCTCCTGGAGGGGACATTTCTGAACCCGTAAGCCAAGGAACCCTGAGGATTGTCAAGGTTTTCTGGGGCCTAGACGCTGGATTGGCCAGACAGAGGCACTTCCCTGCCATAAACTGGCTGAGTTCGTACAGCCTGTATCCTCAGGCACTCGATCAGTGGTATAGGGACAACATCGCATCGGACTTCCCCGAAGTCAGAACTGACATCAGTACCCTTCTCCAGGTCGAAGCGGAGCTTCAGGAGATCGTTCAACTGGTAGGTTCCGACGCACTGCCCGTCGATCAGCAACTCACTTTGGAAGTCGCGAGGATGATCAGAGAGTTCTTCCTCCAGCAGAACGCTTTCCACGATGTCGACACGTTCAGCGACTTAGATCTCCAGTATCACATGGCAAGAGCAATCCTCTCCTTCCAGGAGGAGGCGAAGAAGGCCATAGCAGGAGGTGCACAATTGGAAGATGTCGTCAACGTTCCAGCTAGGACCGACCTGATGAGGGGGCGTTTCGAGAAGGGTTACGACAAGAGGATAGGAGAACTCGTTACTGAAATGGGGCAGCAGATTGCTGCTAGTATGGAGGCCAACTGAGGGGTGATATCATGAGCGGAAAAGAATACAGAACAATAACTGACGTAAAGGGTCCACTAGTGTTCCTAAACAAGACAGAACCAGTTTCATTCGGTGAGATAGTCCAACTTCGACTTAGTGATGGGTCAATGAAGAATGGACAGGTTCTAGACACCTCAGATGACCAAGTAATCGTGCAGGTATTCGAAGGAACATCCTCGGTCGACAGACAGACAGGCGTAAAGTTCCTCGGAGACGTCTTCAAGCTCCCTGTTAGCAAGGGTTTGATTGGTAGAATCCTGGATGGTGCAGGGAGGCCGAGGGACGGCGGCCCGGAAATTGTCGCCGATGAGATGGCCGACATTATCGGTGCAGCAATTAACCCATACTCCAGACAGAGCCCAGAGTCTTTCATACAGACAGGAATCTCGGCCATAGACGCATGTACTTCCCTTGTTAGGGGGCAGAAACTGCCTATCTTCAGTGCGAGTGGGTTGCCTCACAATGACATAGCCCTACAGATCGCAAGACAAGCAAAGTTGGTTGGCAGCGATGACGATTTCGTGGTGGTGTTCTGCGCGATGGGAATCACAGCAGAAGAGTACAACTTCTTCGTCCACGATTTGGAGAGGACTGGCGCATTGGAGAATGCGGCCCTCTTCGTAAATCTGGCTGACGACCCAGCGGTTGAGAGGCTTATCACCCCAAGGCTCGCACTAACTGCAGCCGAGTACCTAGCTTTCGAGCATGACTACCACGTGCTGGTCATTTACACTGACATGACGAACTACTGTGAGTCATTAAGGCAGATTGGTGCAGCAAGAGAAGAGGTCCCAGGACGTAGGGGATATCCGGGTTACATGTACACAGACCTAGCAATGCTTTACGAAAGGGCCGGACTTGTCAAGGGTAAGAAGGGGTCGATCACCCAGTTCCCGATCTTAACAATGCCGGGTGACGACATTACTCACCCGATTCCAGACCTTTCCGGGTATATCACAGAGGGACAGATAGTTATCTCTCGTGAGCTTCATCAGAAGGGAATCTACCCCCCAATCAACGTACTTCCTTCCCTATCCAGGCTAATGAACGCGGGCATAGGACCAGGAAAAACGAGAGAGGACCACAAGTCGGTTTCCGACCAACTATACGCCGCATACGCGCAAGGCCGGGAGTTGAGGGGTCTCGTTGCGATTGTGGGAGAGGACGCCCTCAATGAGAGAGATTTGCAACTGCTAAAGTTCTCCGACATCTTCGAGGACCAGTTCCTGAGACAAAGCAGAGACGAGGATCGTTCGATAAACGAGGGAACCCTAGATTTGGCTTGGGATCTACTTTCAAACATCGACACCAAGTATCTGGTGAGACTCGATCAGAAGTGGATCGACAAGTACCACCCAACGGACCGAAAGGACTCGGAAGAGGAATAATTACTCAGGAGGTGATTGAAACATGGCTCTAGACATCAAGCCCACCCGGTCAGAGCTGATCAATCTGAAGAGGAGAATCAAGCAGACATCCAGTGGGTACAACCTGCTCAAGATGAAGAGGGACGGCCTTTTTCACGAATTCAGAACACTTCTTTCTGAGATGATAGCTGCTAGAGAGGAATTGGTCGGGACTTACAGAGAGGCCCTTCAGGCAATCAGTCTGGCTTCCTCCATAGAGGGCGGGCTATCGGTGAAGAGTGCTGCCATCGCGGCATCCAAAAGACCCGAGGTAACCGTTTCCAGGAGGAACATAATGGGAGTAGTAGTCCCGAAAGTGGATGGGGAGAACCTGAAACTTTCAATGGAAGACAGGGGACTCGGACTAGTCGGGGGCTCTCCGTACATAGACGAGGCGGCGGACTCATACTCGCTACTGATTGAGAAAGTGGTCAAGGCAGCTGAGATGGAGGCGACTTTGAAGAGGCTACTCGAGGAAATAGAGGCCACTAAGAGGAGGGTCAACGCTCTGGAATTCAAGGTCATCCCGGAGATGAAAGAGGCACAGGCCTTCATCCAACTGCGCCTCGAAGAGATGGAAAGGGAAGAAACCTTCAGACTCAAGAGATTCAAGAATAAGTGAGGGCTAATTCGCTCTCGTAGAGAGCGAGGGGTCAAAACACAGCACTTCTGGCACTAACTGTGACCGAGGCGCAGCCGACCCCCGAAAGACTCGTCTTGGACAACGAGACCTGGAGTCACAGGGACCTTGCCGAAGTTATCTCATCGAGGTATTTCGTTCTCGGCGATGATGAGATGGGCGCCGCTTCATGGAGGGTAAGGGGCCACGATGGAAAGGACGAGGGCGACTGCCTCGTGGAGCTGAACCGGCATCTGTCCCCACTTGGGATGATAGGGGTACTGGATTTGGGAAACCCCCCCGTCCTCTCAATATCCGAGCTTCCCAGTGGGATCCCGGTGCTGCCGAAATGGCAACAGTTCGCCGTTTGGATGGCCATGTTCTCGTTCATGACAATCGCCGGTATCGGCCTGATTTCGAGAAATGATCCAGACGCCCAATTTGGAATGGAAGCCATCTCCCAGGCAACATTGTCATTCTCCATCCCCCTCATTTTGGCAGTAGCGCTGTCTAGCGAGATTAGGAGGGCAGTCGCAAAGAGGCATGGTGTCGCATTGAGGGGTTTGGTCCCCCTGGGATTCCCCCTTGCAGATGCCATTTGGCCATTCGGCGTGGCTGGGTTGCTGCCTCAGAACCGCCCGGATCAAGTCCCATATCCCAACAGGAGGGCATTGGCTCAAGTCGAGTTGTCCGCTCCATTGGTGACATTCTCATGCGGTGTTTTGCTGTCAATAGTCGGTCTGAGCATGACCTCAACCAGCCCACCCGGTATCAACTCCGCTCCACTGGTCGTTTCTGCTAATCCCCTGTTGGAACACCTTTCAAACCCATGGCTCGGTGATGATCTGGCTACAAGGCTACAGTGGCTACACCCGACGGGAGTTGCCGGTATCGGACTCTGCGCCGTCTCATGGATCATGATGATGCCAATTCCAGGCTTCCCCGGGGATCACCTCTTGCACGCAATTTTCGGACCCGACAGCATCCTGGCTGAAGACAAGCAGACGTACATCTTCGCACTGACTCTGATAATGATGGTCATCGCATTCTCCAGCAACACATGGCTACCATGGCTTTTCCTTGCCGCCCTTGCTACCTGGAGGAGGTTTAGCCCCAATCCCCTGCTGGACCCTTTCGTGGTGGATGAGCATTCGGGGCTCGACGACATCTCTCGAAACAGGACGATAGCAGCCGTCATGGTGATCCTGGTCGCAGGATTCCCCGGGATCAACGGGGCATACCATCTGCAAGACTGGGATGAGGGCCTCTCGACCGAGTCATGGCCTGAGTACGCCTCCTTCGAGGATGGGCACGCTGAGATCGACCTGCTCCTGGAGCCGACCGGAGTATTGCCCGTGTCCGGCTGGCTGCAGATGAGGGTAGAGGGCGCGAGTAGTGTCGACTGGCAGATCAATTCCAAGTGTCTAGACGAACGAGGAGTATGCAGATTCGACGACATCACCCAAGCGTCACAGGGCAGCATAGAAATTGAACTTTCGATAGTCCCTCCCCATTCCCCCGAGATGACATCAGTCATCTCAGAGAATATGACTTTCAGACTAGTAGTCTTAATTGATGTCGATGGTCATGTTTCCGAGCACTCAGTACTGTTCGAATCGGCCGACTCAACCTCGTCTATAGCTCCTCTTTGGGAATTGGTCGAGGATACATCGACCCCTAGGATATGTGTAAAGATGAGGGTCTCTGAAGGGGACTATGTCAATCTGAGTCTTCATTCTCATTGGGCGGCATTCTGGTCCTTCGAGAACGAGACTTCACTCGCAGAAGGAACACACGACTTGTGCCTGAGGGGAAAGTTCGGAGCCTTCCACTATTCGTCCCATCATCTGTTCCGAGATGAGCAACACCTCCTCCTCGGACCACCGATTATCCTAGGACGAGATGGCCAACAAGATGAGTGGCTCTCCATGCCAATCGAGGGCACTATGCCAAAACTGCATGTCTCAGGCGAGGAGTGGAAGTTACCCGAAGACATGGTGAGTTGGATGGTTTCGAAACAGTATTCCCTTTCTTATGTCGAATCAGGCCCCGTTTTCTGCCCTTCTACCGATGTGATACCGGAGGTAAATGCTACGGGCGATTGGGTTCGCGAACTGGCCGACCGCTCCTCTATTCTATTCGCCCCTCCATATGAGAATCCCTCGGAGACTGGCACCATCAGGATAGATAATTATGGCTGGCTTCTGGTCTGTAATGGGACGCACATCGTAAAGCTGTGGGAAGTAACCGAAGGGCCGGAGGTGCTGATCAATGGATTTCCAAGTGGCTCCACATTCCCGGGCAGCTCCCAGAATCCTAACCTTGGATTTATTGGTTTCACAATAGAGAACAGGGAGAACTACTCGATGCCCCTGTCAATGGAACTTTCAGGTGATGCGGGCATCTGGTCCATGCCCTCCTCGGACATTTCTGCTGTCGGACCGATGGAGACCTTGCAAATCGAGCCTGCCACTACTAGCGGATGTTGCTCTGCATTCTGGGTGACGGCCGACGAGGACGGCATAACGATCCACTACGCAGCCCGCTCCGAAGGGGTTGTGCCATGAGGATAGCGATTCTCGGTGTCGGATCGATAGGCACCGTGATTCTCGGAAGCCTGTCCGACACTGACGCCGAGATTGTGGCAGTCTCAAGGGGACAGAGGTTCGACGAGCTGGCCAATGAGGGAGTCATCCTGCACTCTCCCGAGGGGTCCATTGAAGTGATACCTCCTGAGAGGTATGAGGCCGTTGACAGCGAGTCAGGACCGATTCCTCCGAGTTTGAGGAAGTCGTGCGACGCTATCGTCATCTCGGGCAAGTCCTCATCCACCCCAATCCTGTCTCAGATCGCGGAGGAGCTCCTGAGCGAGGGCGGAGTCGTGATGAGCATCCAGAACGGCATGGGGCACGCTGAGGTGATCTCCAGCAGGGTCGGAAGGGGCTCTGTGCTGGGAGGGACGACCACACATGGTGCTTGGACGGGGGAGTCTGGCAGTCATTGGGTGGGAAGGGGCTCGATCAGAATGGGGAATCTCGGTGGTGGACCTGCGAACGGGAGTGCTGAGTTGCTGTACCAATACCTGTCAGAGGCATCTCTCAATCCAGAGTGGGACTTGGACATCCAAAGGTCAATCTGGACCAAACTCTTGGTCAACGTGGCAATAAACCCAATCTGTTCCATAGCAGGGGTGAGGAACGGGGCGCTTCTGGAATCTACATACTTGTGGGACCAAGCCCTGTCCGCTATGTCAGAGGCATCAGCGGTTGCTCAGGCATGCGGCGTGGATCTGGGCGATACCGACTTAGAAGACCTTCTCAGAGGGGTGGCCAAGTCAACTGCCGACAATAGGTGCTCGATGCTGCAGGATCTGATGTCGGGACGTAAGACCGAGATAGAGTCAATCTGCGGGGCTATTGTGAGCAAGGGCGAGGATGTCGGAATCCCAACGCCCCGGAACTCAATGCTGCTTGCTCTTGTGAAGGGAATCGAGTCGTCATCACACTTGGACTGATTGAACAAGGTCTAGGTTGTAGTGGAGGCCCACGTTCTCTCTCCTTTTTTTCGAAGCGTCCACCACCATCTGGGAAACCATAACTAGATTTCTTAACTCCACAAGGTCCTGAGTGGGCTTGCAATTCTTCCATGTCAGAGAGACTTCTTTCTCGATGTGTGCCAGCCTTCTTTCAGCCCTCTCCAGCCGTGAGTCGCTCTTCACAATTCCAACATCCTGCGTCATCGTTGTTCTGAGCGCCTCTAGGTCGGTCCTCAGTGGGGCGTGCTCTACTAGGGTGTCAAGGTCATCAGCCCTCCAGTCGGGCAGACCCACGGGGGCATCTCCAAGCTCACCCTTGTGCCAGCCATCAATTATCTGTCCTGCCGCTCTTTCTGAGAAAACCACAGCCTCTAGGAGGCTATTCGATGCAAGGCGATTGGCCCCGTGTAGCCCCGTGCATGCAACCTCCCCAATCGCATATAGCCCTGGCATTGGAGAGCCATTGTGAGTCGCCCTTCCCAAACTATCAACCCCTATGCCTCCAACCATATAGTGAGCTGCAGGAGTCACGGGAATCGGATCCTCCCCTAGGGATAACCCAATTTCTGCAAGCCTACCGGATATCGTGGGAAAAGCCTCCCTTAGATCACTCGCATCAAGGTGCTCAGTAACCAGTAGGACATGGGGGTCCCCACTCATCTTCAACTCATGGTCAATTGCTCTGGCTACCACATCTCTTGTTCCGAGACTCCCAAGTTCTGAGTGCCTCATCATGAACGACTCTTCATTGGGGTCCGAATGCGAACCTGAGGACGCCCATCCCTCATGCTCACTAATTGTCATCAAGACTGCTCCATGCCCCCTCATCGCTTCACTAATCAGGAATGGCCTAGGGCTGTTAACAGACAGGGAAGTTGGATGGAATTGTATGAATTCCATATCCCTGATATCCGCCCCCGCTCTGTGGGCCATGGCCACACCATCACCAGTTGCTATGGAGGGATTTGTAGTCACCTTGTGCATCATGCCCGAACCTCCTGTGGCGAGAACGACCACCTTAGCTGGAAGAGTACGAACCTTGCCATCTGGATTTAGGCACCAGACTCCGGAAACCCCCTCTTCAGGATTTCCATGACTCCTCTGGATGAGGTCGACCGCCATCCAATTCTCCATTATCCGGAAGTCTGAATCAGACTCAGCAGAGGCGACGTCGGTCAAGGCTCGCTCAATCTCTTGTCCTGTCCGATCCCTTGAATGGAGAATTCTGGCACCACTATGACCGCCCTCCTTGGCCATGTCAAAAGTCCCGTCATCCCCCCGATCGAACCTCACTCCATGTTCAATTAGATCCCTTATTCTCAGTGCAGCCTCGCCTATGACGCTTCGAACCACCTCCTCGTCACAGATCCCACCGCCAGCCGACAAGGTGTCTTTGACATGGGCCTCTATTGCATCGACATCATCTATGTCCAACACTCCGGCGATGCCACCTTGTGCCCAGTTTGTCGATGAGGTCCTGACGCCCTTCTTCGTTACCACAGCGACACTCATGCCATCTCTGGCGCATCTCACAGCTAGGAATAATCCTGCGATTCCGGATCCAACTACGGCCACATCAACCGACTCCAGAGATGCGGCGGAGCTCTCAATTTCCACAAACGTCCCAAGGCGAGCCACCCTAGAATCTTCGCAATGTTACACTCTCCTTCGGCGTTTCGAAACGAGCAGGAGAAACGTTGTGCCGTGCTTTCGTATGCCTCAACATTCATAGGATAAAAGGCATGGAGCCGGCGATTAGCGTCGGCGAAAATTTTTGCCGACTCTTAGGTGATGGGATGCATCTTATTCGAATTGAACTCGAGAACTTCAAGTCATTCGGAGGAGAGGTTGTCATTCCATTTGACATGGGATTCACCGCTATCACTGGCCCGAATGGAAGCGGGAAATCAAATTGTGGGGACGCCATTCAGTTCGTTCTCGGACCCAAATCTACCAAGGCCCTCAGAGCATCAAATGTCTCAGAACTAATCTTCAATGGTGGAGGCAGGGGCAAGGCAGCCAAGCAGATGTCCGTAACTCTAGTTTTCGCAAATGTACCAGAACACGATGGACAAAGAAGGCTAAGGGTTCAGGAGGACGAGGTCTCATTCACCAGGTCAGTAAGGCTGAATCGAAAGGGCGATCCAGTTTCATCGTTCAGGATAGGGGACAAACCGTCTACTGCCACAGAGATGCGGAGGGTCCTAGCTGAAGCAGGGCTTAGGGGAGATGGATACAATATCGTTCTGCAGGGTGACGTCACTAATCTAGCCACCATGACCCCTCACAAGAGGAGAGGGGTGCTCGAAGAAGTCGCTGGAGTAACGGCTTATGACGATGAGATTCGAAGGGCGAACAATCAGAGGAAGCATGTCGAGAATAGCATAGAGACAATAGATCTGCTAGAGGTCGACAAGAAGAAACAGCTCAAACAACTTGGGAAAGAAAGAGAGCAGGCTCTCAAATTCAGGGAGTTGAAGGAAGAGAGAGACAAGTCGAAGGTCACCCTTTACCAGTCTAGATACAGGAATAAAATTGACGAGGTCAAGTTGCTCGGAAATGAGAGATCGGACTACACGGATAGGGTGCGGGAACTCGACTCCTCAATAACAGAGGGAAATTCGAATCTTGTGAACTACGACGAAGAGCTCGTGAGAATTGAGGCGGAAATTAGGGAAGTGCTAGCGGGAGACGCACAGAAGCTGATTCAAGAAATCCGTCAACATGAAATTGACATAGAGACGGGCTCCGATAGAATCGGGGACCAGCGCAAGGTAATTTCCGAGTCAAAGGAAGAGGTCAATGTTCTGACGACTGAAGTGGAAAGGGCACACAGCGCGAGGAAGCAAGCAAGCGACTCTCTGGATGAGGCTAACAACGCTCTTTCACTTGCTGACGAATCACTCATTCAGGCGTCCGAAGAAGAGAAGGAAGCTAGGAGGGCCATCGAGTCCGGCGATAAGCATGCAAGAGACCTAAATCGAGCTCTAGGAAAGGCCGCCGATACAGTTTCTGCCGCTCAGGATAAGAACTCACAAGCTCAACTAGAGGCGGATAGGGCTTCTCAAGCATCCCAAATCGCCTCGGAGAATTTGGCAGATTTGGAGGAGAAATACGAGGAGGCCACAATGGTCAGAGACGATCTCGAACTTATCGGTGAAGACCTACGGGGCTCAGAAGGAGAATCTGACAGAGGGTCTCTGGCGGACGACTTCCGTAGGCTCCAGAAGCAGGAAAGCGAACTTAGGGCCGATAGAGATAGATCTGAGACGAGACTAAGGGACGCAGAGAGAAACCTCAGCAAGGCCAAGGCGAGACAAGAGGCGAGATCCTCAGCACCCGGGTCAGCCCTAACTCTAGCAGCACTATCCAGACTAAGGGAGAGTGGACAGATCTCAGGTATTCTGGGCTCTCTAGGTGAGTTGACCTCACCGAAGGACCCCGCTCATGAGGAAGCACTCGCAACAGCTCTCGGCAATGGACTAAGGAGCATAGTGGTGAGGGATGACGAGGTCGCCGCAAAGTGCATAGCATGGCTTCGCAAGAATAGTGGGGGAAGGGCTACTTTCTTGCCCCTCTCAAAACTAAAGTCATCAAGACCCCAAGGAAGAACGCTCCTTGTTGCTAGGAATCCAGGGATGATCGGTTTTGCCCATGAGCTACTCGACTATGACCAGGAGGTGGAGACAGCAGTTCTGTATGCCAGTCGAAACACGCTCTTGGTTGAGTCGATGGAAGTGGCAAGGAGGAATATGGGTGGAGTCAGGATGGTTACCCCTGACGGCTCTCTAATCGAGAGCTCCGGAGCAATGACAGGAGGATCTTCATCCAGGGGCAACAGGCCTTCATTTGGTGGTGGCCCAATTAGGAACTCAAGTCTGGAAAGGCTAGAAAGTGCAGTTCAGGAAGCGGATCTCCTCTATTCAACAGTGGATGCTGCACTGAGGGAGACCATGACAAACATGCAATTACTCCGTGACAGGATTAATAATGTCGACGGAAGCGACCACTCTGTCAAGGTGAGGAATTGGAAAGCAGATATGGATAGGGCAACTAAGTCGGTAGCTGAGGCCGAGTCTAGGGTCATATCTGCAAAGTCCGAACTCGACTCCTCTGAGAAAACCAGGAAGGAGAAAGAATCCAATGCACTATCCGCTGAAGGCGAATTGAATGCAGCAATTGAGACTAGGTCACTGGCTGCAGAAGCGCTACAAGACAACACCCCTGATCACCTATCGGAGATCCTCAGGAAGGCCGAGCAGACAAGAACCAATGCTGAGAGAACCCGACTGGCGTCGGAGTCCTCCATCTCAATCAATCAAGAAAAACTCTCACTAATGGAAAGTAGGATTTCCGAGCTCGAGAGACAGCTCGACAAGCACAACACCGCCATAGAAAACGCAGAATCATCTATTACTACTCTCGAGAAATCCATCGAGAATTCCCGAAATGACCTTGAGGAACTTAAGACACAGTCCTCACAGTTCGATGAAGAGGAGAAAATACTGACAGACAAGAGGGACACTCTCTTCGAAGAGCGCGCAAGCCTCAGGGCATCACTTGACAGCCTATCGAAGGAGAGGCAGACAATCAGGAGTAGAATCGATGAACTCAATGCACAGATTCAGCAGAAGAGGGAAGCTGTGGGCGAAACAGAATCCGAGCTACTAGAGGCTGGTGTGGATATACCCTCTGAAGATGTACAACTACCAACAATTGCCGAGGCGGAAAGAGTGTTGCAGGGACTCGAACGCCGCCTCGGCAACCTAGGAGATGTCAACATGCTCGCCATTGAGCAGTACGATTCAACGGCAGAGAGAATTTCAGACCTGATGGAAGATGGCAAGACCCTAAGATCCCGCAGGGACCACTTAGTGTCCATAGCCGAGCAACTTGAGTCGGAGCGAAAGATGAGATTTATGACAGTCTTTGAGCATGTGAATAGTAACTTTAGCAGAGTCTACGAGATTCTTCAGCCATCAGGAAGTGGGAAACTCAGACTTGAGAACAAGAAGAATCCCTTCGACGGTGGATTGGACATGGCTTGCGTACCTCCCGGTAAGAGCAGAAACACAAGGAGATCCGCGCTTTCAGGAGGCGAGAAGTCAATGGCGGCATTGGCACTAATTTTCGCAATACAGGACTATGAGCCGAGTCCATTCTACTATTTCGACGAAGTCGACCAGAATCTGGATCCATTCAACTCGGGTAGAATAGCCACCCTATGCAGAATAAGAAGTGAGAGGGCCCAATTTATCATGGTGACATTGAGGAAGGTGAGCCTTTCTCTAGCTGACCATCACATCGGAATTACACATGCAGGGGACGGCTGCAGTAGAAGAATCACTGACTTCGATAGGGCTGCAGCAATAGAGCTCAGTGAAGAGCTAGAGGCAGAGGAGAAAGCCCAAGCCGAGTCCAAGGCAGAACTCGAAGCCATGCCTGAACTCCCGAAGCCCGAAGATATGCCGAAAGTCCCCGAACCTCTTGCCTCCCCGAAGAGCCTTGGTGGACTTGCTGACAGGGCTGGAGTCGAGGTCAATGGGGATGGGGAAGTTACAGAATCGGAAAATAATGAGAGCAGTATAGAATCACTTAGGGAGAGGACCGAGGACTGGTCTGAGGACATCGAGGAAAGAAACCAGGTGGAGTTCCCTGATGAGCCCCCCTCTTCAGAATCCGAGGTAGAAGAACTCCCGGAGGCCGAAGTAGAATCAGATTGAGGTGACAATGTGGCAGTACTAGACGGTCAAGCAATGAGGGATGACATAGTTTCCAGGCTCCTGGGGGGAGAGGCAGATTTGGCCACTAGCAAGTATCTGGATAGGATTTCAGAGTTAGCTTGCATGGAGGAGGCAGAACACCAATTCCTAATTGATCCATTTGACAGATCAGTGGCTCTGGTTTTTCAGATGTTCCAGTCAAGTGATTTGGATCCATGGGATGTCGACTTATCCTGCTTCCTCGAGATGTTTTCCAGCAGGATAGAAAATTCTGAAAACATCGATCTACCAACCTGTGGTCGTTTGATAAGGATGGCATGGTCAATACTCAAGGGACAGGCATCGGACCTAATTGAGAGACAAGAAAGAGCACTCGACTTTGCAGATGAGGATGATAATTGGGAATTCGAGGGAGGGTGGGAGACTGACTTCGATGATGCTGACTACAATTTCTCAGTCGGGGTCTTGTCAGGTGCCGCTGACGAGGTACTCCCATCAATGTTCGAAGGAAGAATCCACAGAGACGAGGGCCGCCCTGTAACTCTCGGCGAATTAATTCTCGGACTACAAGAAGCCGGGAGGCTTGCGGAGGAGCAGAGAATCAGAGAGAAGATTGCTGAGGAGAGGAGGGACGCACTGTCCGTTGCAAGAAAGAGATTCAGTGGGAGTCTGCATGTCGAGGATTTAGAAGGGGACTTGGAAAGGACATGGGAGGCACTCATATCCAGGGCCAGGGGCAATGGAAGCAATATTTCCCTCGAGGATATCTCAAGTGAGTTGATGGACAGGTCGATGAATTCTGGAGTACAGGTCGAAGAGGCCCAAGCAGAAGCTCAGGTAACAGCACTGGTTTCCGCACTTTTCCTCACGAACAGGGGTTACACCGAACTGTCCCAGGAGCCTGGAAAAGATGGGACTATCACCCTAAAACCACTCTGGGAGGGCGATGAGACCTTCTCAGAATTAACAAACAGACTACACCCGAATGAAGGATCACTGGGGGGCCAATAATGACTGAAGGACCACCCCTCTCTTCTCTACTGGAAGCCATACTCTTCGGGGCCGGACGTTCGATGTCAGTCGATGAATTGGCCAAACTCCTTGGAAAGAGAAACTTTCAGGTCTCTGAATCACTAGCTGAATTAAAGAAAGAGATGGAGGAGAGGGAGAAATCCGCTCTTCAACTATCGGAGGTAACTGGCAGGTGGATAATTGAGGTCAACCCGTCACTGTCACAGTTCCTTCCCGACTCATTCAAACCCGAGATCCCACAAAGGCTCCTCCCTGCCGCCGCCCTGATTGCCTACCATCAGCCAATGCCTCAGGCACAACTAGTCGACATGCTCGGACAAAAAGCATACGACCATGTCAGGGATCTGGCTAACTTGGGGCTTATTGACAAAAGGAGGGAAGGCCTAACTCGGAGACTCACCACAACCAGAAGGTTCGCCGAGTACTTTGGTTGCCCCGAAGTGGAATATCGAAAGGTCAAGGCATGGTTCAGGGGGGAGGCAGCCAAGTTGGGGCTAACTAGCGCCCAATTAGCCGCCTCACTAGCTCCTGAAGAGCAGATGACGATTGCCGAGTTCTCTGGCAATGAAGAAGTATCTGAGATCGAAGCTCAGGCCGAAGAGTGACTATTCCCCTCTTATTTCCGACAATGTCTTCTCCACTAATGCCATTGTTATCCTCTCACCGCCCTCCCTCACCTTTCTGGCCACGGCTTCTATTTCGTCGCCCTGTGCCCCGGAAGCAGCAACCATGTTCATGAGGTGCAATTTCATATGGCCTGCTTGAATTCCAACTGTGGCCAATGCTCTCAGAGCACCCAAATTTTGAGCTAATCCCGCCGCAGCCATGACCTTGGCAAGGTCATTCGCAGTTCTGAGCCCCAGGAGAGCCACGTTCGCCTGTGCACCAGGGTGAATTCTAACTGCTCCTCCCACTAATCCAACAGCCATTGGAATTTCTATAGAGCCGATAAGATTCCCATCTCCGTCCTTTTCCCAATGGGTCATTGAACCATATTCACGACCATAGGCAGCATAGGAATGCGCTCCAGACTCTATCGCCCTCCAGTCCTGGCCGCACGCTATGGCGACTGGAGAAATGGCATTCATGATGCCTTTGTTATGGGTGGTCGCCCTGAATGGATCAGCTGCTGCGAAGTGATAAGCCTGAATCACCCCATCAATCACATCCGAGCCTCTTTTCGGGTCATCTCCTGAGTCAGACATCTCTTCGGGGGTGAATGTGGCACTCACCCTGGCCAGCCTGTGTACGGCTAGATTGCTGATGATTCTTAGAATAACAGTTCCTGATGACAACTCTTCAATTCTGGGAGCTATTGTTTCAGCCATTGTATTGACAGCATTTGCCCCCATTGCGTCCCTGCAATCGACAAGGATGTGGACAATCACCATTGATCCAGAACCAGTTTCAATAATTCGAGCCTCTATGTCCCTACAGCCGCCTCCAAATTTAACTAGAATCGGGTCGACATCATTGCATGCGGCAATCAACTCCTCAGATGCAGACAATATGGAAGCTTTCGCAGCCTCAACATCTTCGCACCCTACGACTTGTATCTGGCCAATCATAACTGGCTCGTCGTTGTCCGACCTAAATCCTCCACTAGCTTGGCATCTCTTGGCCATATTGGAAGCGGCCGCAACCACGCTCGCCTCTTCAACTACGAAAGGTATTAGGTAGTGCTCCCCATCAATGATGAAGTTCGTAGCAACACCTATCGGCAGCGAGTAAGTACCAATCACATTCTCAATCATTCTGTCCGCTGTCTCTTCATCAAGCTCTCCATTGGAAGCCCATGCGTCAACCATGTCACTGTCCAGTCCGGCTATGCTAGCTAGCATATCCCTCCTCTCTGAAACGGATAGTTTGTAGAAACCCTTCAATCTGCTGTTGTCAACTGGCATTGCTATCATTCCCTGTCGGCAGGAGGCGCCTTCTAACATTTTGCGGAAAGGCCTCTTCCAGATGCCCTTAGTTGAACCATCTCGAATTCTTCAAATGACAGTGAATATTGGATCATTTCTCAAATTACCATGCTCTTTGGTTGCATTTTTCTCAAAATAAAGCGTTAATTTAGTCGTTAACGCTTTGTTAACGCATCTATAAAGCGTTAGAAATACGTTAATGAATGATATTTGAAAACGATATACTGAATGAAAAATGTCTAATAATAATCCTTAGAAAAACGAAATAATACGTTAATTCATTGTCTACTAAGCGTAAGTAAGCGTGAATGTTATGTACTCAACCACTAGACGGGTGGACGATGGACCAGAGGGACATAGATCTTCTCGGCCTGCCTCCTTTGAGGGGAAACCCATTCGATTTGAGACCAATAGAAATTGAAAGAGCAGGAGACCTGGTTGGTAGAGATTATCTTCTTGCGAAATGGAGGGAGCACATTGTCTCGAAGTCTCCGAGGATGGCGATACTCGTTGGAGACAGAGGATCAGGAAGGACTTCATTGATTCGAGCACTGGCATCCCAAACCAGCAGGAGCTTTGTTGGACAGTATTGGCCTGAGGAAGATCCCGTTGATTCAGTAATCAATGAGTTGACAATCCACTTCGGGGATTTTAACCCCCCCAAGTCAACTCAACTGAAGATAGATCGACTAGTGGGAAATCTAGGGCGTGAGTCCGAATCCCTCCCCTTGATAGTATTCGACTATCCCTCAGAAGTGGACATTTCACCGTTCCTCTCTCTTATTGCACCTGTCTTGCAGAGACTGAGGGCGTTCACGGTCGTTGTGTTGACTCCCTCCCAACTCTCATCCATCACTGAAGAAACATTGGGCATGTTTGACGATCCGGAGTTCCTCGAGGGGTTGACAACACAACAAATTCAGCAACTATCGGATAATCTGGTCTCACGCAGGGCCAAGGAGAAGTGGAAAATTAATGCAAGGTTGCTAGATGCAATTCGTGAGACTACGGGGGGAACTCCTCGTGACGTCATTAGGCTGCTAAGGGATCTCACGGATGAGAGGAGAGATGTGGGGTCACATGGAACTCTGAAGAGGGTAATGAATTGGAGGGGCGATATTGTTGAGAATGAGGGTAGAACTAGTTTTGAGGACACTCCACAAATTGACGATACTTCACTGCCCGAGATACTGCCAGAGGTCGCCAACCCTGATGTCACAGAATACAACGTAGATGTCGATAATCTCGCGAATAATGACGAAATAGTTGACGATTCTACGACAGATTCCCCCGATTCCCCTGATTCATTCGAATATCTAGTGACGCCAGAAGAAGTGGCCAAAGAACCAGATCTAGAATTTTCTGAGGATATTTCTGATGATCCAGAGGACCTCTGGGATGAAGTGGAAGATCATAGTGAACACAAACAAGAAAATATTCAGGCCCCAGAAAAACAAGGAACTCTCGAGGACTTCGTCTACGAACCCGGCACAGAGCCGCCAATGTTTGAAACTGGATTCGGTTTCAATCGCTTGGCGGCTAGATCAAGGAGCGCTCCCTCAAAGCCCACAACTTCAGATGGAACTGAGATTATTGACGCCTCAAACTACCAATATCCCGAACCACGTAAAGCAGAACCACCGCCATTCCCCGAACCAACCGAAAATATCGTAGAGGACGTTATTGAAGATTCATCAGCACCCATAGACACCACAGTAAGGTCAAATTCTGAATCAGGGGTCATGTCAACGGATTCGGCATATTGGTCAGTCGATGAATCCTCGGCCTCAACTCTGCCCGATTTATCTCAAAATCCAATTCCAGAACCGCCCGGGGCAGTTTTTGGAATAGAAGAGGCCCCCCTCGAGGAATATTTGCCGGAAGAAGAAATTTCAGAACCAGTTGCCCCAAGGATAGCCCCCAGAATTTCAGTCTCTCCCAAGTGGGACTCAGATAATCCCCTTGACGAATCCAAATTAGGTTCATTGAATGAGGCAGAGATAATGATTCTAGAGGCATCAGCATCGAGGGAAATTTCTCCCTCTGACGCGGAACTTCAGGCCAGATTGGAGGTCGGAAGGCCAAGGCTGTCTCAGATATACAACGAACTATTCAGATCCGGTCTTCTTTCTGTTAGGAAACAGGGGAGAAAGAGACTTTTCAGGATTAGTGAAGCAGCGAACAGTCATTTTGGAGGGTAATAGGCGTGAATGATGGAGAATTAGTGACCAGGGAATTGGTTGAGAAATACTTGGCAATTACACGAGAGGCTAGAAAGAAGGCAACACCGTTAGTCAAAGAGGGAGATGAGCGTAAAAATCTTGATTCAATGCTGGAGATGTGCGACAACTATCACTCGGATGCCACTCATTTCATGGAGAAAGGCGACCTAGTCAGGGCCTTTGGAGCAATCAACTATGCCCATGCGTGGCTGGATGCAGCTGTGAGGATAGGACTGCTCGATGGGCATGGGGACGATGTTCTATTCACCCTTCCCTAAGGCCCAATAAATCGAAGCATCCTTCCTGAGACAACTTCGATATAACCGCACCCCGACATCGCCAACCTTTCCTTGAGTCCGGTGTCAACGGTTAGTACTGGCCACCTATTTTCTTTGGATAGGTGTACTAGCATGTCGTCAGTGTGACTGTGCCCTTCTGGGTTTTCAATCATCGTTGACCTAGCTTCAAGGAGTTTGAGCAGTAGCCCCCTTTTCTCCATTGCCAACTCATTCAACTCTTCCAGTACCTTCTCCAGTAGCATGAACTCGGGGTTTCCGACTACGTCCCTCATTGCGGTGTCTATGTTCAGGCCTGAGTCCATTAGTGCGGCCCAACCACATGAATCGACGAGCACGCCCGCCATTGTATCACCCTATTATGGTCCCATGGCCAATCAATCGCCACCGGGAACCAACTCTTCTGGAAAGGGTAATCCTACTCCCGCTCTTTGCACATATTGGCAGCCTCAGATTAAGAGTCGCTCCCCCCTTCTTCGAAGATGACACGGTCCCCACGCTAGTTGCAGTTGCGGAGTTTACCATCAGCATCTCGTTGGTCTGAAGTGGCTTTACACTGCCCTCTTCCCCGTCTCCTCCCGAGACCATCCTCTCAAGTAGCTCCAACTTGAGCTCAAGAGCCTCCCAGATTGGGGGAAGCTCTCCCTCTCTGGCCATGACTTGCCCGGAAAGATCGTCCGCCTTGGTTGACATTGGGTCCATGGGCGTGGCTATGCCACATAGGCCACCTGCGTGAGCAGACTCAAGGTCAAGGCCACCTGCCTGTATGTTCTCTATTTTTGTCTTTAGTGGCTCCCAGCGAGTTTTCCCGCCTGAAGAAACACGCCTTCCCGGAGCAATTAGCACTGAGTCTCCCACGTTGAATGAGCCCTCTACAATACTCCCTCCGATTATACCCCCTTTCAGCTTACCAGGTCTGGAACCAGGCCTGTTGATGTCGAAAGAACGAGCCACGTACATCAGCCCCTCGTCCTCAGCCTTCCTTTCCGGGCTTGGTATCGTTTCCTCAATTGCCTGGATTAGGATATCCAAGTTAACATCATGGTGGGAAGAGACAGGAACAATCGGCGCACCTTCTGCTATTGTACCCTTGACAAATGACTTAATCTCCTCAAAAGACTCAATGGCTCTTTCTCTGCTAACTATGTCTATCTTGTTCTGAACTACTACGATGTTCTCTATGCCAGCGATCTGGAGGGCTGCTAGATGCTCTCTAGTTTGTGCCTGCGGACACGTTTCGTTCGCAGCGACCATGAGGAGCGCCCCATCCATTATCGCGGCACCTGATATCATCACGGCCATCAAGGTCTCGTGTCCCGGGGCATCGACAAATGAGACGACTCGCAGAAGCTCATTATCTGGGTCCTCCTTTCCATCGGGATGTTTTCCACGTGCATAGAATTCCCCTCCCTTCGTTTGGTAGAATGCTGTATCGGCATATCCTAGCTTGATGCTTATGCCTCTCTTTCTTTCCTCTGAGTGAGTATCTGTCCAAGTTCCAGAGAGAGCTTGGGTGAGGGTAGTCTTCCCATGGTCAACGTGTCCGACCATTCCGATGTTTACTTCGGGCTGACTAGGTAGTTCTCCAGTCAGCTGAATCATCTCCTGCCGGTCACTCCTCTTCACCAGAGGACTGTTCGACAGTTGCGACCTCTTCTTCGAGGCCGAAGATGACACCTATGGGCCTCTTTCCGGCCTCCACAATCTTCAGGTTAATTTGCCTTGTATCCTGGCTTATGACATTTCCACGGAGGTTTCTCCTTCTCCTAAGCCCATCGTACTTGTAACGGTAGGTCTTGCCCTTTTTCTTCACGTACTTCTTTCCCTTGTAACCAATTCCAGCGGTAATCAGCACCGATTTGACGCCACCGCCATCTAGGTCAGGACGCATGGGCCTTCCTGTGAGGTCAGACCCTCCCGTGATCTCTAGTTTGTATCCTGTAAGGGCTTGGTCGCCCTCCCCGACGAACATGCCATCGACACCATCGCCTATCTTCTTGCCCAGGAAGTGGTTGTAGTTTGAACCAGTTATGTCGACTGAGAAAGCACGGCCTCCGGCCTTTGGGTTTGTGTCATTAACAACCGCCTTGAAGGACTGCTCACCCGCCATAATTACACCTCGGACGGCATCCCGACATAAGGCCCCTATAAGAGCGGTTCGGCATAGGTCCCGATTCACTTCTGCCGCTTGGCAAACTCTTTCTCGATTCGACTCGCTATTCCTGCTGGTACTATGTTGGTCATAGTGATGTACTGTGTCCTGCCCCTCCCCACCGTAGAGTTGGCCGATCTCGTCTCAACCAGCCCCTGCTTCTCGAGGGTCTTCAGATGCTTCCAGAAAGTAGTATAACTTCTGGTTTTGAATTCGAACTCTTCACACACTAACTCATACAGCTTTCTAGCGTCGCCACTGGATACCTCTTCTTCCTTGCGCAGTCTCCTGCATATCCCCAGTAGGACAAGTTTCTGATGGTCGCTTAACATGTCTATCTGACTTGGTTCGAGGGATGCCGTCCTTATCGTGCTAGGCGTCACGTCTTCAAGAAGAACCTCGCCTCTTCCAGCTTCCTCAGCCTTCCTAACCGCAGCTTCCAGGAGCTCTATGGCAAGCCTTGCGTCTCCTGTTTCCGCAGAGAATCTACCAATTTTTTCTAGAACCTCTATGCTAAACGAACCAGTCCTGCAGGATGCTTCGTAGCGCTGCCTTGCTATTCCAACAAGGGCCTCTGCGGAATATGGCTTGAGTCGAAGGACGCTGCTTTCTCCCAGCCTAGATATTATCGCCGGTTCCATTTGATCTAGCAAGTTATCGTCCTGGCTTACCAGGACTAGCGACAAAGAGCCATGTCCATCCTGACTCTCATCAATCCTCAGAAGTTTGTATATCAAATCATGACTATCTCGTCTGATCAGGACATCTACTTCGTCCAGTACTAGGAGAAGATGCCCCCCTCTGGATCTGATGTTCCTCCTTATCGATTGTATTATTTCTCCCGAACTGAAACCACGTTCTGGGTGTCTGGAGTCAAGTGAAATTGCAATCTGCTGAAGTACTTGTGAAGTTGATGGATGATTTCTGCAGTTAACATGGGAAACCACAATCCTCCTCTTGCCGTCTAGGGCCCTCATCAGGTCTTCCCCGAATCTTTTCGTGAGTACAGTTTTGCCGGTTCCCACTTGCCCCATTATTACAGCACGTCCACTCACTCCTTCGTTACCAATTCCAAGGAACATCGAAGCGAGCTCAGACAATTCCGAGTCTCTTCCCACTAATGTCGGAGGAGTCCAGTCGAATGACAACGGGACACGGTCTAGGAGGACCTTGCCCGCGCCAATCCTGTCTACTATGTAGTCCGCCATCACACTAGTCGTACTAACGTCGTTCTTAGACATATTCTGAACGATGCCCTCGATGGTGCCAATTGCCTCATGGAACGAAGGCAACCATCATGGGATTTCATCGAATTGGTAGCCATGTTCCCAACTCTTTTCGCCAAGGGCGACTTCTAGTTCGTAGGGAGTAACAAGTGGCTTCTCGTATCTCACAGAATCATCTATTGCTATGCGAGGGCAAGCAGTGTTTACGAAAGCGTCCACAGGGTAGAAATCAATCAAATCGGGACTAACGTGATCCAGCGCAAGCAAATACCCCTTCTTTCCATGCATCTCCAGCATTCTCTTCATCCGTATTGCCAAGTTCCTTCTCATTTGACCAGGCTTTTCACCAATCAGTATTCCGAATGTCTTTGACTCTCCAATCTTCATAATCAATCCAAATCTCTGACGTAGAATCCTCTCAATCCTGGAGAATGACATCTCACTAGCATCTCCCGTATATGGGTCTAGTAGTGCTAGGGGTTTGCCAGTGTGTAGTACCATACCTATTGGGTGGAAATCGCCTGAACCAAGGAATAGGTAGTGCCCTATGGTCGAGTCGTCACCTGAATAGTTGCATCCTAGGACTTGCCCTGGAAATGTCAAGCGATCCCCTCCCGTTGGTATCGTGACCTCGAATCCCGATTCCTCGAGCATCTCTTTGTATCTGGGGAGTAAGTGCAGGTGCTGTATTGAACCAACAAGACCCAATCTGGTATCGCTCAGGGGGGAAATCCTCCCCACAGCATCAAGAAACCTGTCTTGCGCCTCCTCCTCACTTAGTTGGGAAGGCGCGCTACCCTCGAGTTTCTCCATGGACATGCTCCTATGTCTGCTGAGAATCTCCAATACGGGTTCAATCTCCGGCTCTCCCTCGTATGTCACTGGGATGAACTGGGTCGGCATTCCCGAGTCTATGTTCATCTGGCTATGTCCCATGTGAGCAACTAATTCTACTCCCATGGCCATCATCTTGTCATGCACTAGGTCACACGCCCCGTAACATGGATCGGCCGCAAGAACCACTTTGGCGCCCGATCCCTCCTCTATCTGATCCATCATTTCAAGAGCCTGCATCTTCAGTCCTTCAGGAACCTGGAGGGCAACCAATCTGTGATCATTCGATTTGATTCTGCCAACTAACTCATCTAGCTGGAAATCATGCCTATCAAGATCCATAATATCACTCGACAATCTCGACCTTTCCATCAATGATATCAATTCTGGCTAGAGTCCTAATCGGCCAGTTCGGCTTCTCCGTTGCAAGGCGCTCACGGCCTTCCCCCTTCTCAATAGCAATGATGATTTCCTGCAGGGTCGCGCCCATCCCCTCTATGGCCTCTAGAATTGGCTCTAGGGTCCCTCCCGTTGAGATTACATCGTCAACGATGAGGACACGCTCTCCCGGTTTGATGTCGTTAATGTAGGTCGTAGAATGGGAATAACCAGTTGACACGTCAACTTGGACCTCGCCTTCCATTCCGTAGGATCTCTTTCTAATTACGACAGTCGGTTTCCCAGATGCATCACCAACCGCTGCAAGAAGGGGCAGTCCCATGGCCTCCACACTTACTATCAGATCTATCTTGGACCAGTCAACCATCGAGACAATAAGATCCCTAGTTGCTCTGAGTACCTTCGCCTCCATTCGTGGTATCCCATCTGAAATTGGGTGAATGAAGTAGGGATATTCCCCCTTCCAGATTATTGGTGCTCCCCTGAGGGAATCGTGTAGTACAGATAGAGGGTCGTCGGGCTCCATGCCCCCCAACCTCACACTTTGCCCTTCAATTGCTCGGCTCCCTTGACTACCTTCACGGTACAGGGCGTTGGGAACTTGCAACTCGCCTTTCTCAGAGATTCTCTAGCAGCGTCATAGTGTTCTGGAAGGGTGTGAATGGAAATCACCCTCTGACCTCTCAGGACTCTGGCAGCTGTGCCCACGTTCTTTCCGTAGGCCTGCCTCATTCCCTGTGAAACACGATCGGCCCCCGCTCCAGTGGCCTGCTTGTTCTCCCTTAGGATCTGATGGGGGTACACATGAATTCTGAGGGCATATCCCTCGGTTCCAGCTGACTCCCTAATTGTTGCATTCGAAACCTGCCTGGCTGCCTCAAGAGCCGTATCCCTGATTTGGCAGGTGTTGTCTGAAGTCAATTCCAGAGTGACCGGGAACTCCCCTGCCTCGGCAACCTTCCTATTCCCCATGAAGTACCTCAGGATTCTATTGTTGGGGACTCCTCCAGAGTACTCCCGGCGCGTGAAAGATTGACCCTTCACCTGACGATACATCTTTGCGGGCTTGCGTGCCATATTACCTGCCTCTCTCGCGGGCGACCGACCCCCTCTATTTAATCGTGAGTACGCATCAAAAGTTGCATTTTCACTAGCCCTCTAACTTCTCGCTTTCTTTCTGGACCTCACGTACTCCGAGAACGATTAGTATGAAGCCCACCCCCATAGAGGCCCCAATATTCTCTCCGAGTAATGCCCAACCACTCAACACTCCGAAAACAGGAACTAGGAAAACGTAAGAAGCCGCAGCAGTAGGGCCGATTCTATCAATTCCCCTTACAAACCAAACATACGACAATACAGTCGAGAATATTCCCAGATATGCTATGGAGAGCAATTCAATATCGTTAGGGGCAGGGATTCCGGTCTGAGCTATTTCCACTATCATCCAGGGAGTTAACATCAACCATCCGACTATCGAGTACCAAACAACGATTTCAATAACCGTTCCTTTGTTCTCTCCGAGCAATATCTTTGTCAGATTGCTAGTGGCGGCCCACGACAAAGCCGCCCCAATAATCATCAGATCCCCAATCAACCTATGTTCGAATGGAATTCCGGAATTCGGACTCCAACCAACAACAGTCACAACTCCAGACATCCCAATGAGTAAACCCAACGCCATTCTTCTCGAGATTCTCTGGCCAAGCATCGGTGCTGCCAGAAGGACGGTGAATACCGGATTAATTGGAATAATTAACGAGGCATCTCCAGCTGCGGTCCACCTCATACCGTGCATGAAAAGAAGCTGGTAAACCATTGTCCCAAGGAGCCCTAGCCAGATGGTATATTTCCAGGAAAGAGAATCCGGGGGAAGCATCCTGGTCTTATTTTCCCCCTTGCTAAAGTAACACCATGCATAGAACACAATCACTACCACTGCGTACCTAAGCCATGCCGCGGTAGCCGGCTCAAGTGAGGCCCTACTGTTTTCATCCAGGCCATAACTAAGGAACCTGCCCACTGCCCAAGTCGAACCCCAGATTATCGCCACAAGTAGCAATAGTGCGTGGGTACCGATGTTTTTCGTCCAGGCCACACTAAACCCCTCGTTATTCCGAGTGCCTAGTGCTCTTGAATATGCCTAGAAGGGCCGGACCAGAGAAATAATCTTGTCAATGAAAGAAGGGTCGGTTACCGCTGAACATTCAGGCTCCAATATGGTCCCTCCAGTTTTACTCGCGAGTGCCATCGCAGTCATTGCTAATCTATGGTCTCCATGAGTTTCCACTGGTTCCTCGGGTCTTACTGGATGTTGACTCCCGCGGATCAATAGTCCATCATCCGTTTCCTTCGAGTACAATCCGAATGACTCCAGTAGCTCGACAGTTTTCGAAATTCTGTCAGACTCCTTTCCCCTTGCATGTGCCGCACCACTAATGCGACCACCATCGCCAATGGCCATTATCGCTGCTAGGGGGGTAATGATGTCACTTGCCTCGCCAAGAAATACCTCATTTTCGCCTTCCTCGATGGATTTAATAGTTCCAGAAATGCCAATTCCGGAGTCTTCCACACCAGTTACAAAATTGACCCCATGAAGATGTGACAGTAGAATTGCCACGGGACGAAGACTTTCCTCATGCGGAATCTGAATACTCCCTGGAATGTCAATTTCCCATGGGGGCAGGATGGCCACGCCTCCCTCGACAGTCATCTTTGAGCCACAAGAAATGCAAACCTCTTGTGTGAGCATCCAGTATCCGCTGCTGACAGATTCCCCAGAGAGCGATATTCGGAGTTCTTCTTCGAATCCGTGGGACGCTATCATCAGTGAGCTCAGGCCCTGGCTAGTTCTGCTCCAATCGTGAAGAACATCATAATTCTCAATTCCCCCGGAAATTGTTCTTGGTACACTGTCCGAGTCAATGGCGCATCCCATTTGTCTTAGCGTTGAGCAGAGTTCCTTGGAGCTCCTAGATCTTAGTGTTTGGTCACCATCCAAGGAAACAGTACCGGCATTGCAAGCGGAAATGGCAGTTAGGAAATTCGCCGTCGTGCCAGAGTTCCCGCAATCAAGAAACAATGAGTCAAGAGCATTATTGGATGATCCCCTTACTAGCCATCCAGAGTCTCGTTCCTCTATGAAAGAACCCATTTTCTCAATACATTTCGACATAGAAACAGCATCATTTCCAGGAGCTCCCTTGAATGTAAGAAACACCTCTTGCTCTGTCTGGGAAACCAGTGCAAGCCACCTAATCAGATGGCTCTTCGAAGGGGGCAGACTCCACTCGACAGGAGAGCTCAGTGAGGCCGGCTCAATGGTGAGCATGTTGTTTGGAGTAGACATTTCATGTTCAATCCTCGCATTATCAGGACCTAATCCAATCTCCAAAATCACACTCTTCATCCCATTCCAGGGACTTCTGATCAATGAGGCTATCTTCCATGGTTCGTTCCAGAGTATCTTCGATGACTACCAAGTTGTTTCTCTCGAGTAGCTTGGGACTCAGGCCCGGCATCAATATGGCCACTGCCCGAGGGACTCTCCCAGGATAAACTTCGTTCACATGTCCAACAATGTTGGTAGTGCACGTGTTGGTAATTGTGTTGTACCATTCAGGCTCGTCAATTAATTTGTTAGTTCTCCTCAAGTATGACTCAAACATTCTTCTTTCGTTACCCGGGCCCAGAACCACTCCTTCGAATAGGTGGGTGTTGGATTTCTTCCTGCAACGCCCCCTCACCCCGATCACATCCCTCTCTGTGCCCCAGACGTAAATTAGCTCGTAGGACCTGAATAATCCCTTTACTGGGTGATATCTAGCGCCTTCTTTCTTACGGACCTCAATTGAACAAGCCAACCTTGTACCATCTGCAAACTCGTAACTAAGGATGGTGTGAGCCATCTCCTTCCTATCCGGCTCGAAGTATTCCAGAATGAACCAAATCTTAGTGACTTCGTCGAGATCAACTTTGACGTCGATCCACCTCTCGTCAAAGTCCCTGGTTGTCCTCCAATTGAAGTCCCTAACATTCCTAATTGTGACAGTATTGCCTTCAAATTCTGCTTTAGCTAGCCTCTGATTGTCGTTAACCCATGATCTGTCATTGGAGGGGGACATGGCAAAATGCCTTCTTATTACGAGTGCCAAAAGTAGCAATATGAGCCCTAGGAAAAGACTCGCGAAGGTGATGGCCACAACACTCGTGAGGGCAGGTATTGGATGAATACTACCCCATTTTGATGGCGCGGCAGGGGAGATTCGAACTCCCGAGGTGAAACACCACTGGATTAGCAATCCAGCGCAATGGCCAGGCTATGCGACTGCCGCAGTGTTCCCGCGAGCCAAGTCATTCGCTTAAGGCGAGCGGTGCCTCTACTCCTCTTCGGAACCATCGTCAAACGAGGACGATTCGACCAATGAAGCCGGAAGCCTCGCAACGAAGATCACCTCATCCGAATAACCAGTTCGATCAGCGTTCCTCAACTCCATAATACGAGTCCCCTTAGTCACCTTTCCGAGAGTTTCCTTGGTCTGACCAGAAACCATTCTTATCATCATACCAGTCGATGTGAGCATGAATAATTGATCGTCAAGGTCGGGAATTTGCTTCACTGCAACTATCTCATCGTCACTGTCCAGGGACATCGTCCTGACTCCTTTTGTCCCCCTGTTTGTCCTCCTGTAACCGTCCCTCTCTTGTAGGGCCACGCCCTCATCATCGTAGAGGGGATCCCCTGTTCCCTGGTCGAATTGCGGAATCATATCTCCCGAGCCAAGCCTGCTTCTCTTGCCCATGCCATGCTTAGAGATGGTTAGGACGCTAGTCTCGAAGTCATCAGTGACAATCATCCCTATGACCCTGTCTCCCTTGTCTAGTTTCATTCCAGAGACGCCCTGGCTAACTCTCCCCTGCACTCTGACAAGGTGTGTGTGCTGCTCCTCCCCAGTTGAGGGATCAACCCTGCTACGAACTTCAGCCGGCTTGAATCTGCAAGCATTGCCTCTGGCCGAGACGAGGACGACATGGTCCTCTTCGGTAGCGGGCCTAACTGATACTAGAGCATCCTCCTCTCCATCAGCGAATCTGAGTGCGTACTTCCCACTCCTGTTGATTTTGACATATTCTGACAGGTGGCTTCTCTTTATCCGTCCGTTGAGCGTTGAGAAGATGAGGTAATGCCCTTCCGGGTTTTCGATAAGGTCCCTATTCATAGGTAGAATCGAGATGACCTTCTCGTCCTCTCTGATGCCCCCAAGTAGGTTGCGAACATGGGTGCCTCTTCCATATCTGCTGGCAGAGGGGGTCTCCCATGCCCTGAGCCCGTACACCCTTCCCATGTCAGTGAAGATGAGTAACCTGTCCTTGGAAAAGCAGGTAACTATCTTGGATGGGGCGTCCTCGTCCTTGGTCGATACACCTTTGAGCCCCTTCCCGCCTCTGTTCTGAAGCCTGAATGACTCCACCGGGATATGCCTCATGTAATTGTCCTGAGTTAATGAGATAACGATAGACTGCTCTGCAACCAAATCCTCCCTGTCCATTGATAGGGGAGTTGCGTTGATTTCGGTTCTACGGTCATCTCCATGCCTCTCAACCACATCTTCAAGCTCATCGACAATGATGTTAAGACGTCTGAATCTACTGTCCAGTATTCCTTTGAAGTCGCTGATGGATTCTTTCAACTTCTCCAATTCATCTGCAACTTCCTTGACATTCAACTTAGTCAATTGGTAGAGCCTTCTCTCTGCAATTGCCTTTGACTGCTTTTCAGAAAAGTCGAACCTCTTGATTTTGGGATATTTCTCTTCCCCTCTAAGATACTTCTCAAATTGATCACGCGAGTCAGAGTTCCTCCCCACGACAATAATCTCATCCATCCTCTTTTGAGCTTTCATTAGTCCTTCAAGAATGTGCGCCCTTGCTTCCGCCTTCTCCAAGTCGAACTGTGTCCTCCTCTCAATGATGGATTCTCTGTGCCTCACATGTGTGTGCAATATTGTTCGAAGGTCCAGTTGAACCGGCTCCCCCTTCAATATCCCCATCATGTTGGCAGAGTAAGACTCCTGCAATCTGCTTGATTGGTACAACTGGTTCAGTACAGCCTGTGGATCTGCATTTTGCTTAATCTCAATGACTACCCTGATGCCTTCCTTGCTAGACTCGTCCCGGATGTCCCGGATTCCCTTGATCGATTCCTTTTGGACGAGCTCAGCGATTCCCTGAAGCATTGGGGCCTTTTTCACTTGGTATGGTATTGAATGGACGATTAGACGCTTGCCACTTGAGTCATCCACCACCTCTACATCCGATCTGATGTGGAAACGTCCATTCCCCGTTCTATACATATCAACAATGCCATCAATCCCATACAGGGTCGCCCCCGTGGGAAAATCTGGTCCCTTGATGTAGTCCAAATACTCCAAAGCGTCTATCTTGGGGGGGTTGTCGAGCCCAATCTTCCTATTCTGTTCGATAACTCTCGATATGTGGAATTTTATTGCGGCAGCAACCTCTCTTAGATTGTGTGGGGGTATCTTTGTTGCCATCCCGACTGCAATTCCATCACTCCCATTTAGCAATAGGTTGGGGAGGCGGGAAGGCAATACTGTCGGCTCTATTTCGCTTTCATCGAAGTTAGGCTCCATGTCAATTGTGTTTTTGTTGATGTCCTCGAGCATATGCCTTGAGAGGCGGTCAAGACGGCTTTCCGTGTATCTCATTGCAGCAGGTGGGTCGCCGTCTATCGATCCGAAGTTGCCCTGGCCATCAACCAAGGGGTACCTAAGGGAGAATTCCTGCGCCATCCTCACCATGGTGTCATAGAGTGCTTGGTCCCCATGTGGGTGGTATTTGCCCATGACTTCTCCTACCGATCTAGCAGACTTGCTGTATCCCTTCTCGTGCGTATGGCCCGCCTGATGCATGCCCCATAGTATCCTTCTGTGGACCGGCTTAAGTCCGTCCCTAACATCGGGAAGAGCTCTTCCGATTATTACGCTCATCGCATAGTTGATGTAACTCTCCTTCATCTCATCAGAGATGTCCCTTCTGAGTAAATCTTCAGCCATAATCACACATCCAGCGCCGTAACCTTAGAAGCATTAGTCTCTATGAATGAACGCCTGTCGGGCACATCTTCTCCCATCAGGATGGTGAAGAGCTCATCCGCTCCTTCGGCATCCTTGGCCTCTACCTTCATCATGACTCTGGCTTCGGGGTCCATCGTCGTCTCCCATAGTTGATCGGGATTCATTTCTCCGAGGCCCTTGTACCTCTGAACATCGACCTTTGACGATGGCGACTCCTTGACCATCCTCTTCACAACGTCGTCCCTCTCTTTCTCACTATGGACCCACTCGACCTGCTTCCCCCTGGTGATCGAGAAAAGTGGGGGTGCCGCGATGTACACATTCCCGTTGGTTATGGCACGTCTCATGAATCTCCACATGAATGTGAGTATCAGTGTCCTGATGTGGGCCCCATCCACATCTGCGTCTGTCATGATGATAATTTTTCCATATCTGAGCTTCTCTGGGTCGAAGGCACCTTCCGCTTCCTCCTCATTGCCGACCCCTGCTCCAAGGGCCCTAATCATTCGTTGAATCTGCTCATTGGAGAAAACCTTGGTCAAATTCCTCTGTTGTCGTTCCACATTGAGTATCTTTCCCCTCAGGGGGAGGATGGCCTGAGTCCTCCTGTCTCGGGCATTCTTCGCTGAACCGCCCGCACTTTCTCCCTCGACAATGTATATCTCGCACTCCTCCGGGTCTCTTGACTGGCAGTCTGCAAGTTGCCCTGGTAGTCCTCCCCCCTCTAGGACCCCCTTCCTACGAGTCAGGTCACGTGCCTTTCTGGCAGCCTCCCTGGCCCTGCTCGCCAGAAGCGCCTTCTCAACAATCTGCTTCGCCACAGCGGGATTCTCCTCGAAGAAATCCCCTAATTTGTCGTTGACAATTTGCTCTACAATCCCTGCAACCTCGCTAGTGACCAACTTAGCCTTGGTCTGGGCATTAAAGGAAGGATCCGGGTGCTTTATCGAAATTACCGCAGATAATCCCTCTCTGACATCATCGCCAGATAGTCCCTTGACGTTCTTGAGTAGTTTTTTTGTCTGTGCATAACCATTAACTGTGCGAGTTAGAGAACTCTTCAATCCTGAAAGGTGAGTGCCACCGTCAGTATTGTGAATGATGTTGGTGAAGCAGTGAATCGACTCGGAGTAAGCATCTGTCCATTGCAGCGCAACCTCGACATGAACCTCTCCCTTGTCCCCCTCCTTGCTGCCGATTACGTGTAGTACGTCATCATGAACGACCTCTTTGTTCTTGTTCATCGACTCTACATATTCTCTGAGGCCGCCATCGTACTTGTGCACGATCTCTACCTCTCCATCACCCCTTAGGTCCCTAGCAATTATTTCGAGTCCAGCATTAAGGAAAGCAGTTCTCCTTAGTCTGGTGTTAATTTGCTCGAAGTCAAACTCCGTATTGTCGCTGAAGACTTCGTCCAAGTCAGGTTTGAATGAAATAATGGTCCCAGTCCTGTCCGATTTGCCTACTGACTTCAGTTTTCCCTGTGGGACTCCTTTCTTGTATGTCTGAGTCCACTCCTTCCCTTCTCTGTGGATTGTCATTATCAGAGAATCGGAAACTGCGTTGACGGCACTTACACCAACCCCATGTAGGCCTCCAGCCACCTTGTAGGCCTCATTGTCGAATTTCCCACCGGCATGTAGCTTGGTCATAATGACCTCGGCAGCGCTAACCCCCTCCTCGTGCTTGCTAACTGGGATTCCTCTTCCGTGGTCAGTCACGGTAACGGAGCCATCCTGGTTGAGATCGACTTCAACGGTCGGGTTATGCCCAGCCAAGTGTTCATCCACGGCATTGTCAACAACCTCCCAAATACAGTGGTGTAGTGCAGAACCGTCATGCGGATCGCCTAGATACATACCCGGCCTCTTCCTTACGGCCTCTAGGCCCTCCAGAACCTGGATACTACTAGCATCGTACTCATCAGCCACTCTCTCACATTCCTTTTCTTGAGGGTTCCCATAGGGAACCCTCAATCGTCACGCTTATCCCTGAAGGTCGGTGGTTATTCAACCCTACTAGTGGAAGGATGAAAAATCGCTATTTTCAACCATTATTGGTATATTTCGATATAATTGCAGAGTTGAGTCACACGACATGGTTAAACAGAATCCTAGGGTCGAGCGGTTGGATGGAACTGCCGCTCGTGTGTGTTGTCCTGAGCGGCTGTACTGTAGACGAGATGCTCAAAGACGCGGCAATGGCCACGGCTTCCGGTGCGGACTTGGTAGAGGTTCGACTGGATCGCCTCTGGGTCAGGCAAGTATTTCCCGAGCCGGAGGAGACTTCTGAGGAGACGAGGGGACGAAGAAATGAGAGGCAGGAGCCAGACTATGTTCCACAGCCACTTGACTCAGTTGACTTGAATTCTGTCCTCGACTCATTCAAGCAGGGAGTCGAATTGCCTGTAATATTGACTTGCAGGCCGATGTCCCAAGGGGGGTACTTCCCTGGTAATGAGGAAGAGAGATTGAATGTTCTAAGCGAGGGCATCAAGAGTAGGCCAAGCTGGGTTGATCTAGAAATCGACATTGCTGAGAAGTCACGGAAGAAACTCATGAAATTGGCATCGGGTAAGACGAAGGTGATATGCTCTCACCATTCATCCGAGAATCCGCCTCCAACTAGTGAAATTGTGGCCGATGTCGAAGAGATGTCTACATTGGGTGACATGGTGAAGATTTGTTATCCAACTGGGGGGATAGAGGGCTCATTGAGATTATTCGAAGCCGCATGGGAGTTGAAGGGCTCCAAAGTTAGCAACTCAATAATGGGACTCGGCTCAGGAGGGGACTGGACAAGGATTCACGCACCCCTTCTCGGACAATACATGGTTTACTCAACCATGGAAGTGGGATGGCATTTGGCGTACAAAGGGAAAATCAACAGGTCCGATCTTTCCACGGCCTGGGGACTCCTTGGCTATACTAACTAACTCCCGTATCTTTCCCCTCAGAATCGAGGTATGGGAGTTCACTTTCTTCATTTGAGACTTCGTCCTTTCCTTCTTGCATGTATTTGGAATGCAAGACGAATGGTACAATCAGGCATGCCAGGGGCATTGAGGCCACTAGAATGGTCGCAGTAAATTTCGGTATGTTCACCCGTTCTTCCACATCAATGAGGACCTCCACATCAATTGCGCCCCCTGCGGCCTTGTTGTCGGTGTGCCTCCCATTGTCCCATCCGTCAATTACTAGGAAGTACTCCATGCCTGCGTCTCCAAGTGATGATGACCAAACAGAACCCATGGAGTCAATAGCTACTGAGAACTCCTCTTCGGAAACACGCTCATATGCGTGTGAATCGCGGAAAGGCAACCAGTCCACAGTGTCCCTCCATTCGACTGGCAAGAAGTCATCTTCCCACAGGTTCTCCATTCTTAGCTCATATTCCCATCCGTAACGGTCCCAGTCCCCTCCTGTCATCAGGTACACGTCTCCCACTGGCTCCAGAGGGGTATCGTCCAAGTTGGGGGTCATTTTGATGCAGAATGTGTATCTGTAACCTGGGACCAGTTGCATTTTCAGGGCTGCTGAACTGTCATTTTCTATTGTGGTCTCCCAGTATACATCCAAATCGAGTGGCCGCAGGGAATCCTCTCCGTACCCCCAGTTCCAGTAAGTCTCTACGCCGTGTTCTTCGACATACTTATCCACGTCAGGAGGATTTGTCGCCGAAACCTCGCATGAATTCGCAGCAACTGCCGAGGGTGATGATAGTATTACAATCATCAAAAGGACGGATGGCGAGATGAAACTCAGATTGACGATAGATGCGATGGACTTGTTTGAAATCAGTGCCAATCTAACGCCTCCTTGTTCTGATGGGCCGTACGTACCCCGACTCCCTTGTCCTGCGCTCATCCACTGTCAGATATTTCGGTTGTGGTGGTGGCTTGTGCTGATCCATTCCGGGGAGCCCCCCATCACTTTCGACCTCATCGACCTCGTAAGTTTCCAGCATGTCCTCTGCATCCAACTCCTCCTCGTCCTTCTGGCGCATTATGACCCATCCCAGGACCATGACCAATGCAACTAATGTGAGAAGCCCTGCACTTTCCTTGTTCGGAACCAGGTCGGACCAAGTCAGGTCAGATAGGGAAAGAGGGGCTAAATCCTCTTCCTCCGTGAGGACAATTACGACGAATTCCATCTCTGAGCAAACTTCAACGCCGTCACAAACCTGCATGAGTATTCGAACCTCGCCCATGCTGTTCCAAGACTGCGAACTCCAGCCCCAATCGTTTCTTGGGTCTCCATCACCATCGAAGTCCAGAGCGACATTTAGGTCCCATCTGACAACTAGGTCGCCCGTTAAATCACGGTCCATGTCATTGGTAGGGTCTCCATCTTCATCACTGTCTATTGAAGAATCAGAATCCAACCATGCGGAAATCCCCTCTTCTAAATCGGAATCGAACACCGAATAGTTGAGAATCACGGCATCGCCGATATTAACATAGTCGGATCCAATGGGATTCATCTCCTCTATCACAGGTGCCCTGGAAACATGTACTAACATAGTGGTGGAATTAGTCTCTCCACCTTCAAATCCATCTACGACTGTCAGAGTCACAACGTATGTCCCTGGGAGGTCATAGTCATGCCAAACTACAGCTCCCTCGACAATTGGCGTGGCATCACCGAAGTCCCAAATCCAATGCGTAATGCCATTCCACTCTGGATCTTCTTGATCCGTAGAAGTCCTCCCCACGAAGAGTGGGTCGGAGTCGTAACTCCCAGAACCGTCGAATCTAATTGGGGTCTCGGGGGCGACGAATGCGTCCCCATCGCCCGTCTGGGGAATCTGCCAGATTACTGCCTCACCATCCACTGGTTCCCTGTCAAGAAGACTCCCATTCACACTCGGACACGAGTATGTAAGTTCTGGAACTGGTGCCGGATTCTGTATCCTTAGGGAGTAGGACTTGGTCGCTGATGACAGTCCTCGTTCGTCTGTTACTGTCAGACTTACGGTGTAGAGGCCGGGGCTTAGGAATGTGTGACTAACAGAACTCGCATTCATTATTGGCGCATCTAAATCAGAGATATTCCAAGATGTGGATAGTAGGGAAGTGTCTCCGTCTGGATCAAATGAAAGGCTAGTGAATGTGTATGTTGTCTCCACAGTCCCATCAGAAGGCCTAGAGAAAACAGCTACCGGCCTTTGATTTAGGACGTTAACCACTATTGTTGTGAATGAGGAGTTTCCATCGTCATCAGTTACCTCCAGAGTCACAGTTTTCGCACCTGGTTCTCTCCAACCGACTACTGGATTACTGAGACTCGACTCAGTGGATGAGAAGTCTGATGTCAGTGACATGCCCCCTCCCTCTAGGTTAACGCCGCCCTCAAATTGCCAGTTGTACTCTACAATCATGCCGTCGCTGTCTGTGAATACCTCGGGCATTTCCAGTGGAGTGAGGGTGAATGTCTCCAGAGGCTCATCGAAAATAAGCTTGGGAAGTCTGTTCAGAACTCTAATGAAAATCGAGTGCTCAACCTCATGAATTCCATCATTAACTGTGAGTGTCAGTGTGTAGACGATCCCATCCGCACTACCATCTACCCATGAATGACTCGATTCCGCCAGCCCGACTCCTGAAACCCCTTCTCCATCCCCCCAGTCCCAGCTGAATTGCAATTCATCAATGGGGAGGTTGTCCGTAGTTCCCCTGGCTGAGAATTCAACCTGTTGGTTTGTTAGGAGTACTAATTCGTCCGTGACTACCACACCGTCAACTGAAATCTCGGGAATCGGGTCAGATGTGTCTTGAACTACCACTTCCCAGGACTGGCTCTCTGAGAAGTAACCGCCCTGATCCATCACAGTCAGGACAATAGTGTACTCCCCCGGGTTGACGTATGGGTGTACAGGATTTTTCAGTCCTGAGGAAATGTTGTCTCCAAGGTCCCAGAAGTATCCGACTGGGGTTTCATTATGGGAGAAAGTGCCATTCAACTGTCCGAACCCCCATTCGTCATAACCTGAACCAAACATATTGACAGGTAGCCATGTCTGGGTTAGATTCGTCGAAATGGATCCAGAGGCAACCGGCTCCATATTGGCCAACTCAACTGGAAGGGCGAAGGCTTGGTCGACCATCGCTCCAGTCACGTCGCTGATGCTAACTCCAAATGTCCAGTCTCCGGTGTGAGGTGGAGTGAACCAGACGGTTTTTTCAGTTGGAATACTGTTCCCCGCAGTCGCAGAGAAAACTAGGTTGTCGACTAGGGTGTTATTCACAAACGCGTCAACCGAAACTTCCAGGACTTCGAAGAACGCATTAGAAACTATGTCCAAATTCAACTCGACACTATCATCGACGCCATTGCCATCCCTGTCGAATGAGTCAATGGTATTTATCGAAACTTCGGCGGGATCGGTTATCAATCCAGCTTGTACCACTACGGATGCGGAGGGATAACTTCCAGTGGTGATGCCACAGGTCATGTAGTTGTAGTCACAGTCGTCTACCGCCGACTCGAACCAAGTAGTGAGCCAAACTTCGTCAGTAGTGTTCCCGAATCCATGAACTAGTCCCGTTGCTGCACCCGTTGCTGGATCTATCCTGAGCCTGCTCATCGACCAACTCCCCGTTGCAGAGTCACGGGAGAGGACCGCTCCTTCGAAGCCGAATTGTGTTGGTTGAACCATCAGGTTAAGAGGGGCTCCAGAACCCTGGTTGAACTTGTATGCCCTGATTCCCCAGCCCTCCACAGATTGGCTAGGGCTAGACCACGAGTTGACCCACTGGTCGTTGAATCCACTCATCTGAACCCTGCAGATAGAAGCAGCAATACACCCAGCAGTCAAGTCTAGATTGGAGAATCCAAAGGCGCCTTGTGCGCTATCAATCGAAACTGCCATGGAAAAGTTGGCGAATATGTCGCTCATGGTGGTCCCTATTGACGTGGACCCCGGCTCGGGGTTGCTGGCTAAGTTCTCGATTCCCGTTCCACCAGTTGCAGTGTCTGCAATCAGGGCCCTTATTGCGGCACCACCACCTAGTTTGTCAGCCAGGTACATCATGAACATGAATCCGGCTCCATAATCAGCAATTCTCTGGTTCCACCACCTTACACTCAAGTTCGAATTCTGCGACCATTCGTTAGCATGTCCTGTCAGTGTACTGGTAACGCCAAAGCAGAGGTAGGCAGCCATATCGGCGGCCCCCTCATCTATCCAGATGAATTCATACGGGTCCCTGGCGTTATGGAGGAGGTGTTGGAACTCGTGTGCTAGGATGGTGTTCCTCCAACTGAGGTCATCAACATCTACGAAAACCGCTTCCCTCGTTGATGCAAGTCCTGGAACGAAATAGCCGCCTACTGATGCAGCACCGTCTATGGAGAGGAGAACAATCTCTATCTGGCAATTATTGTCTACATCGGGAGGCGTTCCGAAGTAGTTCGTATCGGTGGGGAAAATAGTTGACTCCCATGTTGAGGTAATGTCGTTCAGGGTGGTCGACGGCACAATCTCACCATCCTCGACGAAAACTACAGAGTTCGTCGAAACTTTCTGTACGGTGGCGGAAATAGTTCCACTTGCTGTGGAGATGGTGTCAGTATCCCCCTGGCTCCATGCAGCTTCGCAATTTCTGACTGAGTGCCTGGAATTCTGGTATGACTGGGAGAATGGTAGCACTACTCCGGGGTATCCCTCCTCAACCCACTGCCTCTTCAGGAATCCCGTAGCTGAGAATATCGGTTCTTCGTCACCAGCAAACATGTATTGCTTGCCCTCAATAGGGGGGACGAAATCCGACAGATCACCCGTGATTTCAATGCTTACTGGGACCTCATCTGCAGGAATCGCGCCGACGACTGGAGAAAGGCTGGCTAGAAGCATCACTGAAACAATCATGACCGCCGAAGAGGATGAGTTGCTGTGTTTCCGGCCCATATCGCTCAACACTCCGTGTTGTATCCAGTATCTATCGGTCCTAAGACGTATTTTAACATCGATGGAGCATCGTTCGTACATGAGTCACGCGGGCCGACCTCGCATCCGCCCCCTCATGCTCGTAATTGTGCTCATCTTGTCTTTATCCAGCTCATCATTTGGATCTGCAGCAGAGGATGAAGAATTTGAGTTAGAAGTTGTTGTTATTGATGAAATACCACATGACCCGGGAGCTTTCACACAGGGGCTTGAGATGTATGAAGGAAGGATGTTCGAGAGTACGGGCTTGTTCGGAGAATCAACTCTGAGGGAAGTGGACCCATTTTCGGGAGATGTCTTGAGGTTTGCAAGTTTAGAAGCGTCTCTTTTCGGAGAAGGGATAGCTGTGGTGGGAGACAAAATTTTCATGCTCACATGGCAAAATAATACGGCCCTAGTTTTTGATAAAGAGACGTTCAGCATCATTCGTAATTTGTCATATGAGGGGGAAGGATGGGGCCTCTGTTTTGACGGGTCAAGTTTGGTCATGTCCAATGGGTCCTCTTCACTTTCCTTCAGGGATCCCGAAACATTCGAAATTTCCCGCACAGTTACCATCACTGATAACCATGGAAATCAGGTGGAAATGATAAACGAGCTAGAGTGCGTAACAACGCCATCCGGGCAGAGTATTTTCGCGAATGTTTGGCAGGAAGACAGAATCCTGATGATAGATCCAATTTCAGGCAATGTGTTGAGGGAGTATGATGCGTCATTCCTTTCTTCAGAGAATGGGGTTGAACACAACAATGTCTTGAATGGAATCGCCCATAGGGGGTCCTCAGAATTCTGGATTACTGGTAAGAACTGGACTTCGATGTACTTGGTGGATTTGCCCATGTCTATTGAGATGGATGAAAACTCCTGCCATTCGTCCTGCTTGATTGAAAGAGAAATTTTGGAAAATTGGCCACTTCTACTATTTGCATTGGCGGGAATTACAATTTTCAAGTTCGCTACCTCGAAGGATGGTGAGGAGGAAGGGTCCAATAATCGGCATGATGAACAGCCTAGCACCACACCGACTATGCAACGAAGGGGGGTGGACGACAATGAGTGACGAATATGAGGAAGAAATCGATAGAAGATCCGGTATGGAATTATGGCTTTCCGATCTTTCAACCGACTCGGCCACTCGGAATCTTGGCGCCTTTCTTATTGCATTAGGGAGCCTCCTTGGTGTAATCGTCGGAATTATGCTAATTTCTGGTAATGTAAGCGATATTCTATCGGGTGAGATAGACGACTCTGGGGCACAAGCAGATGTGAATGGCATAGTTATTGCCGCTTTAGTGGATAATACTACGGGTGCAGATCCAGTAGATGGTGTCAACGTGATCATTTATGACGATCTGGGAATAGAAATTGGAAGTGATTTGACCGACTCTGGTGGGAGGTTTTCTATCACCGATTTGCCTCGCAGATCTTCCATGCTGGAAGTCGCGCACCCGGGAAATGTAACAATTCACATATTGCTGATTCCAGGGGACTACTCGCAAATTTCAGTTACACTTACCCAGGGGGATGGGATTGAAACTTCTGATATTAGGGGTGATAGCCATTTGGGGGAGTCAGTCCTAATAGGGACCATAGTAGCCCTCTTGACTCTATTTTCCGGATTGGCTGGATTGGCCGGGTCCGTCGAGGCGAGAAAGGGACTCAGTTACAGGAGAACATGGTGGCTTTCCTTCATTGGACTATGGAGCAGGGGGCTGATGTTTATCGGTCCACTATTCATATTGTCTGGAATGGGTCTCGCCAGTCTTTCCAAAAGTCAGTTCTACGACGTTTATTCGAAGGAAGAGTGATTCCGCATGTATCTGATCACTATAGAGGGTGGTGATGGCAGCGGAAAGGGTCTTGCAACCCGTGTTGTTTCCGATGTAATGGGGAAGGAATTCCCCTTTGTTTCAGTTGAGGTGACTGGGGAGCCAAGAAGGGAGCACCCACTTGGGAGACTCGCAATCGATGCGGTCAGAGAGAAGAAAATGTCCCCTGACGAGGAGGCCGGGTTATTCGCTGCAGACAGGGTGGACCATTCACATGGCTGGATACTGCCCCGTCTCGAGCAAGGCAAGGCAGTTGTTAGCGAGAGAAACATCCACTCTTCACTCGTCTACCAGGGGCTCGTTGGGGGGGCCGGGGTGGATCGAGTTGCCCACATGAACTCAGCCGCCCTTATTCCGGATCTATGCATCTGGGTGGATTGTGATCCAGATGTGGCGTTAAAACGCATAAAGAGTGGAACTCTGAGGGCGCACTCCAACAAAGAAGAATACTTCGAGACCACCGAATTACAAAGAAAAATCAGAGATGGATACAGAAAACTTCTCTCAGGAGAAATAGAAATGCCCGTGCCATTTGACATGGGGGGGATTATTGGCCCCATCCTTAATGAGGGAACTGAGGACGAATTCAAGAGTCAACTCAAGGCAGCAATAAGGAGGTTCCTTCATTCTCGACCACTTCCCGTAAACGTAGATGTTGAGATAGTCGATAGGAACCTATTGAGGGCCCTGATTAGGAGTTCCAGGGGGCAGTCCACACTCGAGGGGCTCGGAGTTGAACCAACGAGCTCGGGGAAAAATTGGTTGGCTGGGAAAGCCCCTTGGAGAATGATCAATGAGTGCCAGAAGGAGCACAAGTCAGTAATAGAGTCTGTTGCAGAGGGAGAAAGGGTATACGTTCCTAACCACGTTCTTTCACATTCAATTTCATCAGTTCTTGGCACGCTATCGCTAATGGGATCCGCCGACGTCAGAGAGCTGCGCCGCTCCTTGGGCCCAGTTAGGACAGTTTCTGAGAGGCACACGCAGACGATTGTCAAGTATCTACATGAGGGTCTGGGCTGGATTCATCAGCACCGTTCCCTGATTGGTAGGGAGGCCCCTAGGTCCCAATTGAGGGACGAATTTAGGCCGATGGGAGTGCTTTCGATAGCGATTTGGCCACTAAGGGACGAATTAATCAGGTGGAAGAGGGAAAACCCAACAACCCATATGCGCTTTTTCATGGGTCAGATTATCAAGTCAGGGAGGTGCCCAGATGCGGTAAATTCGGTTGTAGAAAGGCTAAAGATTCTGGGGAGTGGAAGTGATTCATGCGAGGTCCCAGATAACCCGGGAGAACTAGTAAAGTGGTGGATGAATGCCTAGGGATTCACTTCTGTATTAGCTTAGTTCCACCTGGAAGGACTACAGTTGATGCCCCTCCTTCAAAACCGCTTGCTCTAGCGCAAAGTGAGGCACTAACAAACCACCCAATGACCAGGCCCGATAATATCCCGGTAACTAGCCTCACTGGATTCGTGGATTCGTAATCAGTGCCCAGCTGTGTGAAACCATCTATCGCCATTGGAATAATGCCCAATCCAAGAATTATCGCCATATTCCTCATTCTGTAGTCGTTTGCATATGTCGATTCCAGGGCATCATCTGGAAAAACAGATAGGAAGGTGTCCCTAATAGTCCATCTGTTTAGCCCCCTCGAGCCAAATAATGCAACACCAATTACGAAACCAAAGAATATCCCAACGTCCCTGACACAGACTGGCATCTGATTGCCATTTATCGCCCACGACCTCTCATGCTTCTGATGGCAATTTAGATCGCCGAAGGCGTAGGTAAATGCGAATATCGGATTTAGTTCCGACCATGCAAAAATCCCTCCATGTTCAGCTTGGTCGTGCCCTACCTCGTCATTCTCTCCACCATTCGTATTGCCCCAGCTATTTTCCGTGGAATAGTCCAATGCATTGGCCCGTCCAGAGAGTTCGGGCACCGTACCCTCGGGCAACGCCATTGGGGAGAGGAAGCAAAGTAGTAGGTAAGTACCGCCAATGCCGGCCATGATCTTAGAAATTTTGACCTCTCTGAGTCTATCGCCCCTGCCGTTTCTCTCGAGGCCCATGCTTGCCAGACATGGCAATCCAAAGTTCAATCTTGCCCTTGGGACCCTCTCCCTCTTGAGTGGAGTCCGTTTGGGAGTAACATGGCAGAGGCCAGTATTCGCGATGTCATCTCCATCTCCATAGTTGCGGGATTGATGGTTTCAACGATGGTAACTTTCATTGCAATTTTTGCTAGTGGATTGGATGATCCAGACGTCATTTCATCATTAAGGGCCGGTTTTGTAATTGGTTCCTCGGCCGGCGTAATGATAGCAATTTTTGGATTCTATAGGGTGAATGAGATGGCGAGCACCGCCAAGGATAGGGAAGTTGAGAGGGCGGAGGAATTGCATAGGCTGAGGGCAATACTATCTCCGATCGAAGAAAGGGCCCCACAAGAAATGGGGGGATGGTCGGTTTCTGAAAAAATTAGAAGGGACCGTGGATTATTAGTCGTAGATCTCCATGGATTGGATGCCCCATCTGCCGCTGCCGTGGCCGAGAGGCTAATTGAAAGGCGTCAGGACTTGAAGAGAGTCAAGGTAATTACAGGAAAATCTGACCAGAACTCAAACAACTCTTCCGATCCCGGGGTCAGGCCGGCTGTGTTGCAGAGATTAAGAATAGATGCGGAAAGGGTCAATTGGCAAGTAATTCAGAAATCTAGCTCAGTAACACTGAGGCCAATGGGAGTCGCACCAACGCCGCGAATTTGGGCCACCAGATTCGCAATTTTTGTTATCCCGATGACTACAGTAATGACCCTTGCATTCAGGGATTTGGCAGGTAGTGGACTTGAGTCCCAAGGAATGGCATTCGGAGCTGCCTCAGGGATATTGGTCACGTCACTGGTTTCGTCGTACAGGGACAGATCCGGCTAGATTCCTAAGGCATCTAAGTCGTCAGATAGTATTCCCACTAGCCAATTGTGCATTTCTATACTCCCCATCTCAGAGAGAGTGGAATTTAGGAAAGCCGCGACCAGCACGCTCTTTGCCTGTTCAGAGGACAACCCCCTAGTCCCTAGGTAGAATAACTGGTCTTCATCTACGGGCCCACTAGCCGTCCCGTGACCACAACCAACCACTTCATTCTCCGTGACCTCAAGCTCTGGGATTGAATCAGCTTGTGCATTTTCTGAAAGGAGTAAGTTTTGGAACAGCTGTGCAGCATCAGCACCCCTGGAGCCTTCCGACACTCTGAGCATCCCAGTACCTACAGTCTTGCTCCGTCCACCACAAGCAGAGTGCCAATCAAGCCTGCTGAATGTCTCTGGAGCATCGTGATGAATCTCTATGTGGTGATCTAGTGACATCTCTTCAGCCGAAAGTATCGACCCTAGGACGTTCAGATTCCCTCCCGGTTGGCCCATTCTGTATCTGAGATCAGATTTGGTAATTTCAGAACCCGAAGAAATAGTTCCAGCAACTACCTGTGAGTCCCTGCCGATGTGGATTGAATCCAATCGCAGGAGAGTGCCTCTTTCAAGCATGTTAACTACCACATCATTCGTGTTTGAACCATCTCCCGTGGCTCCGGTTCTTAGTAGCCCCAACCATTCACAATCGCCCTTGATTAGAGTCACTATCTCGAAATCTGAGTGCACTCCCCCCTTCATGCAAATGTGAACCGCAGAAATTGGGGACTCCGCAATTACCTCCAATATCACAGTCTTGCCCGGATTAAATCCGGGGTCCACTTCCACTGTCCACGTGGAATCCTCTGTTATAGCATTCATGAAGCTAGAGGTGGTAGCATCAGAGTCTGGAAGCCCCTCTACGCTCTCTGAGCCTCGTATGAGCCTAACTCCTTCTGGAGCTTCTCCGCTGATGCTGGTCAGACTCAAACGTGGTGGACTGACTTCTTCCGGAATTTCTGAGATATTTCCGGTCGGGTGAACCTTTTTCCAAGGGGTGTATCTCCAAAGATGCACAGCCCTATCGGGCTTCTCTAAGGACAAATATTCGGAAATTGGATCCATGGAACCACTCAGCCTATGCTTCCTTCCATCTCAAGTGCCATGAGTTTATTCAACTCCACAGCGTACTCCATTGGAAGCTCCTTCGTGAAAGGCTCAAAGAAACCATTCACTATCATCCCCAGGGCTTCTGCCTCTGTATGGCCCCTACTCATCAGATAGAATAGCTGTTCATCACCGACTTTAGACACACTGGCCTCATGCTCACAATGTGCACTTGCATTCCCCACTTCCATAGTCGGATAGGTATCGGATCTACTTCCCTCATCCAGAATCAGTGCATCGCAAACAATGTTCATCCTGCAGTTCTCAGCCTTTGGCATTACTTTCGCCATTCCCCTGTAGGAGCCCCTGCCTCCGTCCTTGCTGATGCTCTTGGAAAGTATGTTGCTTGTTGTGTTGGATGCGATGTGATGGACCTTCGCCCCCGCATCTTGATGTTGCCCTTCTCCAGCATATGCAACAGAAATCACCTCTGCATGAGCTCCTTCTCCCTTCAGAATAACTGCCGGGTACTTCATGGTCAACTTACTGCCAATATTCCCGTCCACCCATTCGATTTTGGAGTTCTCGTGGGCGACGCCCCTCTTGGTAACAAGGTTGTATACATTCGTGCTCCAGTTTTGCACTGTCGTGTAACGAATATGTGCACCAGGGAGTGCAATCAACTCAACTACGGCAGAGTGCAGGGAGTCCGTTGAGTAGGTTGGTGCCGTGCACCCCTCGACATAGTGGATGCTGCTCCCTTCGTCGGCAATTATCAGGGTCCTCTCAAATTGCCCCATGTTCTTTGCATTAATTCTGAAGTATGCCTGAACTGGCATTTCCACGCTAACCCCCTTTGGAACATAAATGAAAGAACCGCCCGACCAAACCGCCGTATTAAGAGCGGAGAACTTATTGTCACTATGGGGAACTACAGTTCCAAAGTACTGTTTTACTATGTCCTCATGCTCTCTTAGGCCAGAGTCCATGTCGAGGAATATAACACCTTGATTTTCCAAGTCCTCCCTAATGCTGTGATAAACTGTCTCGGATTCATATTGCGCAGTCACTCCGGAAAGCCACTTCTGCTCCGCCTCCGGGATTCCAAGACGTTCGAAGGTGTTCCTGATGTCCTCTGGAACATCTTCCCACGACTCCCCTGTTTCATCTGAAGATCTTAGGAAGTAGCAGACGTCATCAAAGTCAATACCCTCCAGAATTTCCGTGTTGCCCCATGTGGGCATCGGCCTCTCTGTGAAATGCCGATATGCCTTCAATCTCAGTTCGGTCATCCACTCCGGCTCATTCTTTAGCTCAGATATATCCCTTACAACCTTCTCTGAGAGGCCAAAGTCAAACCTTATTGTGGAGTTCTCAGGATCGTGCCAGCCCGCCTTGTAGTCGCCCACTGCATCTCTGGCTTCGTTTGATTGGCTCATTCGAACTCCTCTCCTTCGGCTACCCTTTGTTCTAACCAGTCATAACCGTTCTCCTCCAGTATGGTGGCTAATCTGGGACCTCCACTGGCAATTATCTTACCATCAATCATTACGTGAACCCTGTCTGGTTGGACATGCTCTAGTATCCTAGAGTAGTGAGTGATGATTAGTGCCCCATTGTCAGTTCCCCTCACTACTTCGTTGATACCTTCTGCTACGGTTCTAATGCCATCGATGTCTAACCCGCTATCGGTCTCGTCCAATACTGCTAGACGGGGCTTTAGAAGCATTAGTTGCAGGACCTCGAAGCGCTTTTTCTCCCCTCCGCTGAAACCATCATTCACATATCTAGATAGGAATGATGATGGTATGTTCAGTTTTTTCATGGCGCTCTTCAACTCCTCTCTGAAGGTTGAACCCTTGGCCGCATCCTCACCTCTGACACTGCTAACCGACTTTCTGAGGAAGTTTCCAACCTGCAAACCCGGTACCGCTTGAGGATATTGGAAGGATAGGAAAATACCCGACCTCGATCTTTCCCACGGCTCTAGTTCGAGGACACTTTCCCCCTCTAGTAACACGTCGCCTCCTTCAACTTCGTAGGATGGATGTCCCATGATTACGTTTGCAGTAGTGGTTTTTCCACTCCCATTGCGACCCATAATGGCATGTATCTCGCCAGATGGTATTGTGATGTCTATTCCCTTCAATATTGGATTTCCATCAATACCCACATGTAGGTCAACTATGTTTAGAATGGGATTTTCATTACTCAAATTCACTCCCCGTTTTCCGCCCGGTGTTGGACCCTTTTGAATACTACCCAACTCGTTTTTCTAATTTTATGGTCATAGTAAAAAATCAGGACCCACCTCTAAGGTCGTGGGCGACACTGACTCCGATGACAGACTTGCGGAGGCTTACCGAACTCAGATTGAGGAGATAATGAGGAAAGAAGCCGAAAGAAGGAACACTGAAGCCCATGATCCAATTGAGATTGCTAGATTGCGTGAATTATCACTTTACGCCCTCTTGGAGGGAGGGCATCCAGACACCATCCCTGCATTGATGGCCAGATTGGGCCCCGTAAGGGCTGCATTGGATGGTCATGGAGGTGCCCTAGTTCTTTCCAGATGGGATGTCGAAGAGTACGAATCCGGTTCTAGGGGGCTCTCGTTGGTGATAGACCTGGATGGGGCGTGCGTCTCCTGTGGAGCCGCTCCGGGGACGCTAAAAGGAATTCAGGATGACCTCCTAAATGACGACGAGATCTCCCGGGTACGATTCGATTCATCCATGTTGGAATGGTTCGACGACTTGCAGAAGGAATTCGTACTCCTACATGGGGGAGTCACTTTCGTCTAGTTATCTCTCGTTTTAGGGACTCTACTGACTCTGCAGATAGCCCGAGTACGGTTACCTCCTCTCCCTCGATGAGTCTGCAGTGCCTTGAAGACACGCCAGCTAGGTCATATCCGCCGGCCTTTCCAATCCACGACCCACACTCCACCAGATCAACTATATTTTGCTCGGTCAAATCTTCGAATTCCACGATTGCACTGTTGGTCCAGACATCGGCAGTCCAGCCGGAATGCAACTCAATATCACCCCCTCCTTTCTCGGGGCGTCTCAGGATTGCAGAAGACGACCAAACCCTATGCCTAGTCCCAGAAATCCTCAGTAGCATAGATGCCGCCTCCAGGCCATCCTCGGGTTTACCCATCGCTGCCATGTGGTCTTCAGGGTCCTCCACCATTGTATCCGAAACAATCACGATATCGAATCGTTCATCACTTATGCTTTCTAGAAGTGATAATTCCTCGGAGGCACTCATCGCTTTCGCGACGCAAGTGAACTCTACCTTGTCGCAAACATCCAGATTGCCCGGGGCTACTGCTTCTTTGGAAGAAAGGCCCCTTGCCTGGAAATGCACTTCCTCACTTGCAAGAAAAGACGTCAACCATTCACGCCTCCTATCAGATTCAGAAGCGAGAAGGACCCTTGTCATCCATTCACCACAGATCGATTCTTTCATCGCAAACCGGGCATTTCGTCATCTTCAGATTACTGGGAACTTCGAATCTCCCTTCGCACGAAAGACAGAGTACGTTTCTGTTCATCTGGGCAGGGGGTGGTAATTCTGTGGGCCCCGAACCATTTGCATCTGACACTATGCCAGGGGGCGGGATGGGGGATGGGGGGGGCATTGGTGGGAACTCCCCCGGTTGGTCCGGCCGCGCCCTATTCTCCCTTCGGCGCTTCCTTTCAGATGCCCCTTCACTTTGTGGTACAACTTCTTCAACAAGCTCTACTTCACTGGAACTAACTGAGATGTCACTCTCAAGAATGACATCGACGAAATCCTCCTCTAGCATTACAACCCCCGGTGCAGCGCTCCTCCTTCTACTGCTTACCCACCTCATGGCCCTTGCAGTCATAGTCAGGAGTACGATAACGCTCAGGAAAATTACAGTAATTGCAGTCCCCCCCAATAGGACATTGAAGTTTTGCTCGTCCAATCCAAGTGAGATTCTAATCATCTCCAGGAGGTTACCATCCCCTGAACCAGGCGAGGCGTCATCAACAAGGGATCGGATTTGCCATCCGTTTTGTGATGTATGCAGAATTACTGCCTCCGCTCCAACGGGGGATCTATCCACGACACTAAGTAGCCCCAACCCAATCCTGTCAGAGATGCCAATCCAACCTTCATCCGCATTTATCATTCCATATTGCATTTGAGGGCCACTTGGGCCGATGAAGTCAAAGAAAACCTGGGTCCCCCTTTCAGTCTCCAGCAATTCAATTGTCCCGAGGCCCCTCGCGGGTATTCTCATTTCATTTCCTTCATCAGAGGTGAATGTCGAATCTGCAATTATTGCTACTAGCTCCGATGACGCCTCATCGCCTTCGCCCCAAACTGCAACAATCACCTCATTATCACCATCTAGGGAGACTACCATCTCCGGGGAGAATGCATGGTCCCCCACTGCCTTCTTGTATCCCCATGACGTTTGTTCGGGGAGGCCGTGGGCGTACCACAATCCGAGCCTATCGACACCCGTAGTGTCGTTCCTCAGTGATTGGAACAGGAGATGTGCATCTTCGTCCCCAAATTCAATGTCTACGGGGTCGGTCATTCCTGCAATTAGATCTAGTTCACTTACTGCAGAGGGGTTCAGAATCCAGTCAGAATCCTTAGTCGGGGCATCGGAACTGAGGACAAAAACACTAGTGATATCTTGCTGGGTTCCGGAAGTAAAGATGTCCCTGTGGTACCCAGCTACCATTATTTCAGAATCTCTGACGTCCATATCTAGTCCCCAGTACTTGCCATCGGAGAGTAATATGGGCGGCATTATGTCCTGGACAGGTGTCATCTGACAGCTAGAATCAAGAGTGGTATAACTAACAGTCTGTCTGAAGAATCCGGAAGAATCCAGGTATCTCCTAGTCCATGCAATATGGGCAAACATGTCTTCAGAGCTAACGATTGCAATGTCACCCGTCCACATTTCCTCGAAAATATTCGTGCATGCCGTAAGTGCACGATTTAGATTCATTCTGTAAAGTCCTAGCAAGCCGTCTTTCTCGGTGATGATAATTCCACCTTCTTCATCCAAATCAATGATTTCCACAGGGACCTCACCGACAGAGAATGACGCTGACCTAGATCCGGTAAGGCTCGTTTCATCAACTAGGATGAATGACTCAATTTGGTTATTCGACCAATCTAAATCAGCTAGGGTAGAACCTGCTAATGTGACCCTTACTTCTATTGGGCCTGACTCGTTAACCCAGTGCGCAAAAGAGACCTGAGATGCCCCCTGTCCAACGACCAGAGAAATCACTGTCGATGAAATAGATTCCCACCCCAATGAATTCCTGATCTCCAGTGTCGCCTCGACATTCGTGGCATCACTGGATCCTAGGTTGTCCACTCTGGCGGACACCAGGAATTGTTCCGAGGGACGAGGTATGGCTGGCTCGGTTCTCACTGCGCCTTCTCTCAATGCCAGGTCTATGCCCTGGGGACGTTGGAGAATAGGGAATGTCAGGGTTTGCTCATTATCGTCCTCATTTATCTCTTCGATATTGTTTGATGGATCAAGAGACACAGTCAGCAACTTCTCTCCAACTGTTGAAGGATTCCAGTAGAGAACAATCTCTACTATGTCGCCACTCCCTATGCTTGGGATAACTATCTCATCTTTCCTAGCGCCATTTTCCTTCAGGTAAACGCCAACCTCGGATGCATCAAGGTCACCGTCGTTGCGAACCTCGCATCTAACTTCGAGGAATGTGTTAACATAAGCCTCAGATATGGTAATCCCGTATTCGTCTACCGAGATGCCACTCCTGAACATCAAATCTGGTGCAGGGGGATCATTGTCAACTTCTACAGTCCTCCTTACTTCTTCAGAATGCACCCCATCTCCACTAATTATTCTGACAGAGATCCTGTAGAATCCATCATTCACATTCTGCGTGTTCCAGTTTACGGACCAGTCTCCAGAGCCACTACCACTTCCTCCGAATTGGTCTATGTTGTCCCATGAGTCCGTCCCAAGTCTCCATTGCACCGTGCCCCCATTCACAGACTCCCATGTCCCATACACGTTCGTGTTGCCTGAAATTGGCGTCTGCCCGCTCGGCCCACCTAGTCCTATGGCTACCAAACCAACAAAGTGCTCACTCTTCTCTATCTTACTCCATTGATCAAATTGATTACGAGCCTGAACTTCGACAATTATCTTCTCGATGTTGATTTCATCTTCGCTGAATTCGGGGACACTGTAGGGGGTGGACCAATTCACAGTTCCTTGGGCTGCATGCCAGTCTAGGAGGACCTCGGTTTGTTTGGGAGAGTCATCCGGCCTATGGGTGTAGGTAATTCGAACCTTCACTTCCTCGATTGTCCCATTGGTATCAGCATCTTCATCTATGTGGCCTCTGACGCTGTAGGTCTCACCCTCAACTAACCAAGAGTCCTCCTCTGGGGTCTCGATTACTATCCACTCCCCGGCTCCCGCAGGAGGCGGCTCCGTCCCGTTTCCACCGCCCCCTCCTCCCGTGTCATCTCCAAGAATTGCCTGTAGGACCATCTCTCCGTCAACTATTCCAAATCCATATTGATCGTTCCACCTTTCACTAACACTGGGCTCCGAGGCCACTCCCCTAGTTTCCGAGTTATTCCGTAGAATATCTTTAATCTCCTGTGGGGTGAGGTCGTCGTCCATTTGCAGCATTCCTGCAATGAAGCCAGCTACTGCTGGAGTGGACATACTTGTTCCCGACATCTGCACGTAATTGTCACTAGCCAGGGGCTTTGGGGAACCTGGCAATTGTGAACTAGAAGCAGCGTGCTGTGCAGACATAATGTTGGACCCCGGAGCGACCACATCTGGCTTCAACTCGTCCCATTCGTCGTCATCCCCATCATCCTCCCTCGGGCCTGAATTCGAATAGGAGGCAATTGAGTCATCACCCCTCTCAATACTGGCTTTGTCGTCAGTGGCTCCGACTGTAATGGCAGAGTCCGCCGCACCAACTGATGTCACTCTTCGATAGCCATCATTACCTATTGCGGCGACACAAACGATCCCAGCATCTGAAGCTGCGTTCACCGCATTGGCATCAGCGCCGGTGCCATTGTCTCCCGGATCTTCGCCAGATGGGTTAGAGCTACTGCCAAATGACATGGAAAGGATATCAATTCCTCTGCTAGAGTCGTTGTTTCCCCAGTCCGTATTGACATTTTGCACGGCCCAGTTTATCCCTGCCACAGTATAGCCAGAATTTGACGCTCCCGCATCAGTCATGACCTTGATATCTACAAGATAGGCGCCCGGTGCATAACCTTGGTTTTCCCTTTCCGAATCCCCTGTCCCTAAGGCGATACCCGCAACGTGAGTTCCGTGGCCATCTCCATCATCGGGGTCATCCCCTCCATCGTCGCAGTCTTGCTGATTCCATGAGGTGGCATCACATCCGGCAACCCATTTTGGATCCGGGAGCTCATCTGGCTCAGCTTCATTGTCGTCATTGTTGTCTGAGAAGTCATCAAGGGAGAAATGCTCGTTGTCCACGCCTGTATCTGCAATCGCAATAACAACTCCCGAACCATCATATCCATAGTCCCTCATGGTCTCACTATAGACATCAGAATCCCTCACCTTTGACCCTCTAGGGGCAGTATTGAGGTAGGGGACAAGGACATTTTGCTGCTCAACCAGAACGACCCCCTCCAGCATCAGGATATCTATCAAGGAGCTCACTGGAACATGCTCTACGATTACAGTATCAATAATCTCAACAGTTCTGAAGTAAGAGCCGTATTCTTCCCATCCGTGTTCAACTAGGACTTCTTTCAATTTGTCAATGTCGTCTGCACCGGGGTGCCAAGCATAGTCCACGAAAATGGCGACAGTCATCCTGCCGTCTTCTCCCAATATTGAACTAGTTGAGACTGATTCGCGTTCTCCTGAAATTATCCATTGCAGTCTATCGTCCATCCCATTGTTGTCTTGATCATACCAATATGCAAACCACCAACCAGGTTCTTGAACGGGCCACTCGACATTATGGGGGGGCAAGTAAGGGGTCCTGTCTTTCAGCTCACAAACGACATCGCCGCAGTAGAGTGGCGGAAGTTGACTCTCAACAATATTGGAAACATCCTCTTCCGGAGCTATTTCGTCATGAGGCACGCCAGCGGTCGCTCCTCCCGAGAAGTCGAGAAGAATGAGCATCAGGGCTGCCAGTATCGACTGCCTCCCTGACCAGTCTTCCCGCATGGCTCTCCTAGAGAGCCAATTTACGGTCCTGTATAATCTCAACCTGCCGGAGTTCGGAAAAACGGCTCTATGGCCAGTTCACGTGCTTGTTCGAGATATTGCATTCTATGTGGCAATCCAAACCTGAAACAATGGCTACAATCTCGCCATCACAAATCGGACAAATTGTATGTTCAGACAACTCCTCTAGCCAAGCCCTCCTGGTTTCGGGCTCGTCCCCTTCCTCTCTGAGGCGGGCGAGTACTCGGGCGGCTTGCCCCTCCAGGGCCTTCCCCGATTCCGCCCATGGATCCGACTCAAGAATTCCCATATCGAAAGAACGAGGAGATGAGGGCGACTCGTCATCAATCCCACCGGAAGGAGAATACGGGCCGCCTCTTGCTATAGGTCGGGCCAATGCATATGCCAAGAAGAAGCCACCAACGTGGGCCATATGTGCCACAGTACCCTCGCCAGCAGTCCCGCTTTGAATGGAATACATTTGCCAGACCTCCAATCCCAATCTAACAAAGACGATGACCCAAATTGGCCATGCCCTGATCAAGAAAAGCAGGGGGAACTCAACTTCATCACTCGGCCAGCATGACATGTATGCCCCAAGTAAACCAAATGCAGCACCACTCGCCCCTATTGCCGGAACGAGAGAATCGGGATGTGATATCGTCCATGCTATGTTCCCCCCCATGAAGCCCAATAAGTAAACAACTATCCAACGCCCCTTGCCGAGTCGCTGCTCTAGGGGAATTCCCACTAGTGAAATCACCAGAATATTGCTCAGTACATGAATCCAGTCTGCGTGAATCCACGCTGAACTAAGAAATCTGTAGGACTCGCCAGGATCATCCATAATTGCCGGCTTGATTCCGAAAACCCCGATGGGCCAGTCAAATTGCATCGGAATCCCAGAAACTATCGAATTTGAGTACTGGAGGAAAGATACAAGCATCAGTGAAAGAACTGTTGCAAGTGCGACACTGGTATTGTTCCTCTTCGCCGCGAGGTAGGGGGATACTGCAACAACGGCAAAAAGCACAGCCATCAAGGTGTCCTGCGTTCCGAGACTTGTCAATGAGACTGACATGTTACTGCACTGTCCAGTCAAACGTCACCAATAGGGGCTTCTATCTATGGAACGACTCAAACGGTTGTTATGGCTCGCGTACATCGGAGGGGGCCCATGCTACGGATTTCTAATCTAGAGGTGCACAGGGGGTCTAGAGTGGTTCTGTCGGGATTGGAATTACAAGTCACAACTGGAGAAGTCATAGCTTTGGAAGGGGAGAACGGGTCAGGAAAGACGTCGCTAATTGAATCATTTGCGGGGATCCTCCCCCTGTCAAGTGGCAAGGTTGAGTGGATGTCTCCAGATGGCAATTGGTCGACCGTTAGAGATTCAGAGGGCAGAAGAAAGAGACCCCCGTTGATGGGCCTAACTCTCCAGTCGGTGGGCATCTGCGGTGAAGAAACCGTTGAGGAGAGACTAATGACTTCTATCGATATATTCGGACTTGAACCACCAGAACAAGACATCACTAGAATCCTGTCTGATTGGGGACTTGAGCATAGGAGGAGAGATAGGGTTTCCCAATTGTCAGGAGGGCTAAAGAGAAGACTCTCAGTACTCTCAGGATTAGCGCCAGTTATCCTTAGCAGCAACCCCTCAGTGGCCCTTCTGGATGAGCCATCCGAAGGCTTGGATTCAGTCGCTAGAAAAACTCTCTCCAGTTGGATTGGCGAACTTTCATCGAGGGGCCATGCCGTCATTATTGCTACTCACGATCCAGAACTAATCGCCGAGTCAACAAGAGTAATTTCTATCGATTCAGGATCCATTTCTGAGTCTAGGGGAAAGGGCCCTAAGGGTTCCGCGAAACTCCCAGATGCTTGTCCCATGCGTGAGCCAAGTCCAATACTATCACTGGCCAAGTGGGCTCTAAATGTGGAGAGAAGAAACCCTATTGATACAATTGGTCGGCTTACGCCCGCCATCTTGGCACTTCTGCTGTCATACGCCATACTTGGAGAAATCGACATTCCCCAGACATCCTCGATGAGCACACATGTCGGGAACGATTTGATCGCTGCCCTCGTCCTCGCTCCAGCGTTCATTGCTGCCGTTGTTTCACCGGCCCTAGTTCGCAGGCTTTCAGAGGAGGGGTGTGGACGTTGGTGGACTGCTATGTTAGGGCCGATGGCGAGACCTGCAAATTCAGTAATTTCAGCATCGATAATATTGCCTATCCCGCTAACTTATGTTTCTTGGTTCGTATTGAGCGGCTCTGTTCCCGAGGACACTTCCGAGGAGGTATTGAAGTGGCTCTGGCTACCGGCAATAGTCATCATCGACGTGTCGTGCGCAGCATCCGCCCTCCACCTCTTGGTAGCAGACCTGAGAAGGTCAAGTGCCGTGGCCGTCTCCTTACTCTTGGCCATACTCGTCTGGCCGTTTCTCGAACTCATGGATGCACTATCGACTGTCATGGCCTCTGGTATGTCCCTTGAATTAGAAATTGGGAGCCCCCTGTCTTCTTGCATCATAGCAAGCCTTTCCGCAGCCATGGTCTGGGCCGTGGCAGTATTCTTGCCAGAATTTTAGGGAAGAGCATTCTTGGCCTTGGTTGTTTTGGACACCCCATGCCTTCACAGAGGGACGTTGGCTTCGCTTTGACCATTCTTGGCATATTGGGGGCCATAACGACGTTACTGATGGGGGTGTATTGGGCCCCATTAGTTGACCCAGAATCATGGAACGCCCCCGAGGCATATCGGATACTGTACTGGCACGTACCATTCGCGTGGTCATCATTCCTGGCCTTCTCAATGTTGTTTGTGGGAGCGATTTCATGGTACAGAAGTAGGAGTGAGTGGGGGTGGAGATGGGTCTCCACGGGTTCTGACCTAGGACTTCTTTTCGGACTAGGGGTCATCACCTCGGGTCCGATTTGGGGGTCAGCAGAGTGGGGCGTCCCATGGGATTGGGGGGATCTCCGACTGAACACATTCGCTTTACTAACTGCAGTTGCTATTTTTCTCGTATTGTCGAAGAAATCCCAGCCAGATGGTCAAGACACTAGGGACACCCTTGCCGCCATAGGTCTATTCGGATTCGCACTAGTTCCAATCACGGCGATTGCAACCACTTGGTACCAAGAGAGGCACCCGGGGGTCGTCGTGGTTAACACCGAGGAATCAGGCCTAGACCCTCAGATATTTTCAGTACTTATCTTGGGATTCGTTTCCTTCCTTATCCTTTTCATTGGTCTGGCAATCCTGAACGATTTGGTTCAGAAGATGGAGAAGAGGCTCGAGGAACAATTGTTAGTATTGGACGAGGAGGTGGCCAATTGACTGGAGAGGTCGAGCTTTATTCTGCCTACGCCATTCTTTCTTTCCTAGTCGGTTACTACGTCAACTATCTCAGGGGGCGATTGTTAGAATTGGAATCAAGAATTTCCGAATCATCACAAGAAAATAGCAGAAAATTGTGATTTTCGTCATCTGTCCGCCATTGGTAACCCTTCTAACGGGATGTCGGGGCGGCTTATCGAGGAATAGCATGTCAAGCGGAGCATTTTGCATTGTCTGTGGCTCTCCCCCTCCACTAACATCGGATAGGCTGTGCGAGGCATGCCTTAGGACGAGAGTGAAACTTTCCACAATGCCAGAACGCATACAGCAAGACAGATGCTCGAAGTGTGGCTTCTTCGAGGTGAGGGGACGATGGACAGAGATCGAGGGGGACAATCTAGCAGATCTGAGAATAAGGGAGAACCTGATGGTAGAAGACAGGTCAAAGGAAGTAACAGTAAGCTTCGCTGTCGAGCCAATAGACGAGAGGACATCAAGACTTCACGTGGACGTAGGAGGGCTCGTCGAGAGTCACGAGTTCTCTGACTCACATTCCGTTCTACTCCAGACGAGCAACGCAGTATGCCCTACCTGCACTAGAAAGGCCGGCTCGTATTTCGAGGCAGTTATGCAGTTGAGATCCGCCGGCAGGAGGCTCGGGGAGGGAGAATTGGAATCCCTAAGGTCGACATTGGATGAAATGCTATCCTCGATGGATCCAGATCCGATGTTCTTCATCTCAGAGGAGGGCAAAGTAACCGGAGGTTGGGATTTGAAACTCGGGTCTAAGGCGATGGCCAGGAGATGGGCGAGAGACCTAGTCAGGAAGTTTGGGGGGACAGTAAAGGAAACCTCAACAGTAATCGGGGCAAATGACGGAATCGAAGTATCAAGGCTGACTCTCAGCTACAGAAAGCCAGCCTATGGAATTGGGGACGTCCTCAATTTCAGGGGGTCCTTGTGGTTGGTGGAGAGCTGGCAGAAGGAAGGCCCGATATTAAGAAAAATGAAGAGATTCGAAAGATCAGGATTCTCCTGGAGGGATATGGAGGCTAGCTCAGTCGTATGCTCATATTCGGAACAGCACGTGGTCAGCATACTCAATAGGGACAGCTCAGCAGCGGAAGTAATGGATCCCATGGATTTCAAAGTGGTCGCAGTCGCGCTCCCATACGACGATGAAGGAAATTCAGAGGAGTTACGCATCGGATTCATAGAAGACGAATGGCTCGCTATACCTGTAGCCGGAAAGGGGGAATCAAATTGACTCTAGATGAGATTCAGTCCCTGATTGACAAACTAGACTCTGGTGATATGACGGGTTTCACAAGGAGATTCGTCGATGATTTTGAGAGTGCTCTGAAATCCGATATTGGCTTAGATGGCGATGATGATTGGAGTGGGGTTCTCTGCATTGGAATGGGTGGCTCCGGTGCAGGTGGGCGGTTTCTATCCACTCTCGCAGATTCGGAGGGGGGGCTACCGTTCGTTACGTGGAGCGACTACGGACTTCCTAGTTGGTGGGGCTCAGATTGGCTAGTCATAGCAACGTCATACTCGGGCGAGACGGAAGAGATCCTCGACGGTGCCGCCGAAGCAATCGAGAACGGGGGCACGGTTATCGGCATCTCATCAGGAGGCCGATTATCCGATATCGTTGGGGGGAACGACGACTCTGTCTGCATCACCATCCCGGGCGGACAGACCCCTAGATCCGCATTCGGCCACATTTTCGGCACCCAGTTGTCAGTATGTTGGAAATTGGGGCTACTTCCATCGCCATCTGGGGAAGAAATTGAGGAAATGATCATGAGGCTGAGATCAGCTTCGTCAAATTACGACTTGACCGGAGGGGATGGGATGCCCATCAATCTTGCATCGACCCTCTCGAACAAGGGAATCGGCATCGTTTCGCCTGGGGAACTAGCTCCAGCTGCATACAGATTTTCCTGCCAACTCAACGAGAACTCTAATTCATTCGCCAGATCCACCGAGGTCCCCGAGATGAACCACAATGAGATTGTACCTTGGATGCATGTTAATGCAGACTCACATGCATTGATCTTGCTCTCATGTGATGGAATAAACCCGAGGACCAACTCTAGGATTGACTGGATGATGGAACACGTAGATGGCCCGGTTGTCTGGAGGATAGACTGTGAGGGCGAGAGTCTACTAGAGCGCCTCCTGTACGCAGCTCACGTAACCGACTGGATTTCTATTGCACTGGCCCTGATAAATGGGGTGGACCCATCTGAGATGGACGCGATTTCTGGACTGAAGGCGCATCTCTCGGTGATTCAATAAATTGGACCTAGAACAAGTCTTGGATCAGGATAGTCCTTGAGTGCCTGCTCCCTTTCTTTCGGACTTACCACTCCCGGCATATCGTGCGTTTCTGGCTCAATGAGTGAGAGTTGGAAGTGAAGGTGGGGGTCCCATCCTCCATTCTCATGCTTATCGCCCATCCAGCATATCACCTCTCCTTTGGAAATCTTCTGTCCCACTTCTTTATCTGAAACAGACTCGGAGTTAAGATGCCCGTACAATGCCCAAACCGTTGTCCCCCCGATATCGTGTTTGGTGATTACTACATACCCATAGTCCCCATCGGCCGGATTGTATCCGAAGTGAGAAATCTCGCCATCCTTGAAAGCCATACAAGGAGTTCCCACAGGGGCCCCTATGTCTATGCCAATATGCAGGAATCTCCCGTCAGAAAAAAGGTCGGTGGAATACATTCCAGGGCGCAATTCGTCATATCTTCCAATGTCAAACTCATACTCAGATGGAGCATAATTGCCAGTTGTGAAATCCCTTACCTCGTACTCATCTGGAAGGTGGACCACGGGGTGATAATCGCAAATCCCCCAGTCAACCATGCCCAATCCAAAGGGTATGATGATTTCATGACTACTGTTCCCAGCTCAATCCGAGTCTTCGCCAATTGACTTGTCAATAGAAGAGAGGCCATCTATCTCAGAGCTCAGCTTCTCCTTAAGCCCAGTAACTTCATCCCTCTTGCCAACAGCATTCTTCAGGTGGTTGCTGAGCTTTTTGTATTCCTCGTCAAACTCGCCAAAACTCTTCTTTATTCTCAGATGGGCATCGAGAATCTCGTTATGCAAACTGGTCATGTTTTGGGCCATCCTAACAATTTCGAGCATGTGCATGTTGGCCATCAGGTTCACGGGGGAGCAGATCACGACACCCTCTGAGGCCGCCCAGCGCACAGTAGATGACTCGTTTTCTATGAGGTATTCGTAAACACCCATTGATGGAATGTACATGTAAGCTACTTCATGGGTGCCCTTGCCAGGCTGGACATAGTCGGACTTAATTTTGTTAACATGGTTTATGACGTCATTTCTGAATGTTGTTTGCAGCTTCTTCATCGTTTCAACTTGAGATGCGGGGGTATTCTGTATCTTGTCGTAGGAGTCATATACGAACTTCGAGTCCACAATCAGTATCTTTCCATCGGGTGTCCTGATGTGTGCATCCGGCTTAAGATTCCCCAATTCCTTGACTTCGGAACGAATGTTGACGTTGGGAAAAGTTTCCCTCAGCTCCTCTTCAAGGTGCCACTCCCCCCAAGCGGCCCGCCTGCTCTTGGTCGCTACCATTTGATTGAACTTCCTCGTGGCTTCAGTCATATCTCTAGATAGGTCGGTGAAGGCGCCAATCCTTTCGGAAAAACCCCCTTCTCCGGTAAAACTAGCGCCTAGGGCCGACTGCATTTCCTCAGTATTCGGAATTTTCAGGGCCTGGGCAATATCTGTAGTGGTTGGAAAATTCAACGCCTGCCCAATCTCTATTGCAGTGGGTGGATCCTTCTGTTCCCGCAGCATCATCAGATTTGCGAACATTAGTAAGATGATGATGACGATTCCCGCCAATACCATGGCCATCTCCGCCTCCATGAGGACAATAGCGATATTGGGAGTACTTGAACCTAGAGGAGGTTTCGAGATGGATGTACTTAGGTACCGGCTGCCGTTGCCATGGTTTGGATGACTATGTTGGGAAGGGTCAGATGCGCCATATTGGGTTCCCGCGGTCTGGTCGCTCAGAGATTATTGCAGAGAACTGCAAATCACAGGTGGCTATGTCCAGCAGCGGTAATCGGCTCTCCCTCGACAGCAGGGATGGGGATTTGCGACTTACCTTGGTCTCCGGACGAACAGAGGCCGAATCTTCCCGAGCTAACGGTCAGAGAAATTGGGAACCCTCACGAACTAGCCCAAGAACTCATCTCGGAGGGCATTAGGATAGTCTTCTCTGCTCTCCCGGAAGAACCAGCAGCCATCGCCGAAGAGGCCCTCGCAAGTGCTGGCTTGGTTGTGATTAGCCATTCAATCATTCATCGGTTAGAGAGGCACATTCCATTGATCGTACCAGAGGTCAATACAAGCCACCTCGAACTCCTCCACTCCCAGAATCAATATGGTGGGGGGAAAATAATCTCTTGTAGTGGTTGCATGACGGTTCCTTTGGCAATCACTCTTTCACCCCTCAACACGGAAATAGGGATTGACAGGGTCAGAATTTCCACAGAGCAGTCTCTTTCAGGAGGAGGGAGGGAGATGTTGGCTGAGGGCAGGTCTGGTAACACTTTCTCAGGTGAAATAGACGGCGAGTCAGACAGCGTAATTGATGAACTACTCAGGATTCTCGGAAAGATGGAATTACACGACGACACTGGTGCTGAGTTTGGTATCGAAGCAAGTTGCCAGAGGGTCAATCGGGAATATGGGCACTTGGCTAAGGTCGAGGTGTTACTTCAAAGAGAAGTAAGTGCCCATGAGGTAATCAGGATTTGGTCCGACTTCAAGTCCAGAACCCAGGAACTCGACCTCCCCTCAGCATGTCCCGAACCAATCCACTTTGTCCCGAATCCATCTGATGTCGATGAAGCAAGGTGGGTCGGAGGCAACAGCCGCTCTCCAAGCGAGGACCTCCGTGCGGCCATGGCAGTGGCGGTTGGCGACATTCAATTGTCAGGAAGAAGGCTGACTTACACGACTGTTGCCGATAATACAATCAGGGGGGCTGCCGGATATAGCGTACTAATCGCTGAATTGATGCTGGCAGAGGGCATTATCCACGACTCAAATGGCCCCTTGCTGAATGTTCCAGGGCCAATGGGCAAGATGCAGTAGTTCAATCACCTAATCGCCATCCCGGGGCATGCGCCTGCGACAGTTGGCTATGTTGCTCTCCAAGTTGGAGGCGTGCGAGAGCAGGAATCTCGAACTGGAGCAGTACCCAACTTCGGGAGAGCTCGCTGCTAGGTGGATTTCCGATATCGCAGCTTTCGGGGACCTCTGGGAGGGGTGCTCAGTAGCTGATCTCGGTTCGGGCAATGGAATCCTGGGAATCGGCGCGCTCCACTTCGGTGCAAGAAGGGCAATCCTAATCGATTCAGATGCTGAATGCTGCGAGGTATCCAGAAGAAACCTCAGAACAATCAGCGACTCAAAGCTCTGTGATGTTTTGGAGGCAGACATATCTTCACAAGAAATCGCTATCGAGTCCGTTGACCTGGTAATATCAAATCCCCCTTGGGGCAGGCAGAAAGAGGGTGCTGACGCACCATTCCTGGACTTAATTGAATCAACGGGCACCGTCTCGCACCTGATGCACAGCGCTAATTCTAGGCACATTCGTCCAAGGTTCGAGAAGGCAGGTTGGCATGTTGAGATGTATGGGGAGGCGGACTTCGCCATTCCTGCGGCATTTGAACACCATCGCAGTTCTAGAGGGGCAACCAGAGCTGGATTTTGGAGATTGACTCCACCATAGGGCGTCCGTACCGTTGATAGGGGGTCGGCTGGTCGCCCGGCCGATGACAGCTAGCGCTGGTGACTTCGTAACTCCCGGAACGCCCGTGGAGATTCCCGATGGCACGGAAGCCGGAAACGGCCTCGCAGAGTCGAGAGAGGGCTTCGTCGCAGTGGTTCATGGAAGGCTCGTAATGGACGAGGGAGGAATGTCAGTCGACTCATTGAGACTCCCGATCAACTCGCCAGAAGTGGGTGACATCGTGATTGGGGAAGTCAACAGACTCAATGAGAATGTCGCTGAAATAAGGATTCTACACGTTGAGAGCAGGGAAGGCGGCCACAGGAGCCTTCCAGCAATGAAACTCTTCGCAGACATTCACGTTTCGGAGGTAGTTGACAGATTCACCCCCTCTCCAGGAGATGCGATGAGGATGCGAGACATCGTTAGGGCCAAGATCATCAAATCCGACCCAATCCTCAAGGCTTCAACTAAGGGAGATAGCAAGCTAGGGGTACTTTCTGCACTGTGCACCCAATGCGGAGAAGACCTAGTTTCTTCAGACGAGAAGGTGGACTTCAACGTCAAGTGCAACAAATGTGATTACTCGGCCTACAGGGTCCTCTCCGACGGATTCGGGCATGGTCATGAAATAAGGTCAAACAAATCCGAACTAAATAGGTCCGGTGAGAGATGGTCGCCTGAAGCGGAGGCCGGGCTTGGGCATGATGGTGCGAGGCCTTATCTTTCTCCATTGGCGGATTTCAGGAGAGGTGCGAACCACGAGATGCCAGCCAGTGCCAAGGCAACACGTGGGGGAAGAGGCGGTCGCGGCGGTCGCGGCGGTCGCGGCGGCCAAGGTGGACCAAGGAGGGAGATGCACAAGGCCATATGCACCCTTTGCGGGTGTGACACCAAGGTGCCCTTCGAACCAACACCTGGAAAGCCAATTCGTTGCCGAGACTGCATGGACAAGGTCAAGGACGGTAGAGCCAGTAAGGAGGAACTCGCCAAGGAAAGGGAGACAATGAACGAGATGAGGGTCAAGGCACAGGCCACAATGGGGACCAAACTCTTCGTAGGCAGACTCTCTTACGACACAACTGAGGGCGAACTCGTAGAAGCATTCTCCCCTCTCGGCAAGGTAAAGTCCGTTCAGGTTGCGATGGATAGGGACTCGGGTCGTTCCAAGGGCTTTGCATTCGTAACATTCTCGGACAGGGAGGAGGGTCTTGCCGCTGCCAATAAGATGAACGGGGCAGAAATAGGGGGAAGGAAAATCGTAGTAGAGGAGTCCAAACCATCCGGCGGAGGTCGCAAGGGCGGCCAGAGAAGGGGTCACGGAGACCGAAATCGGTCGAAGCGGTGAAGGCCTGCCGACATCTCAGAGGGGCGTGGAACCCTTGGAAGGATGGCTGGTGCTTGATGGCTATGAGGATGAACCTGCAGCCTTCGGAGTGCCAAATTACGTCGGATTCCACATTAGGTACATTTGCGGTGTTCTGGAGAGCAGGGGAATTCAATACACCTACATGACAGTGGACGAGTGGAGGCGTCGATTCAAGTCGAGGCTATCCGATCCGGTTGAGAGGGACACAATCAGGAATGAACTAGGGGGGCTGTCTGGCGCGGTATTGTTAGCCGGAGCAGTAGTCCCTGGCAAATATGTTAGAGGGACGCCCATCAGTCTACGTGAGACAAACTCATTCCTATCGTCAATCCCCTCAAACGCACCCGTTCTCTGCGGGGGCTGGGCAGTAAGGCATTGGAGGGCCGATGGCTGGATACCATTGCGACAAAACTTGTTCATTACAGTTCAAGACACCGATGCTACTCTAGAATACCATCTTTCTACAGGGGAATGGTCCAATAGGCGAAGAACTCCAGAACAGTGGTCGAAGTGGTCTCTTCTAGGTGCATCTTCCAAGGCGGTCACTGAACATCCAGACCTAGTTTCTCCAACTGGTGACCAAGGGCCATTGATGTACGAGGTTGAACTCTATCAGGGGTGCGTCCGCTTCAAACGTGGTTGTAAATTCTGCATTGAGCCGAAGAAGGGCTTGCCTCTGTGGAGGTCAGAGAACGATGTGATAGAGGAGATAACCATGGCCATGGACTCAGGCGTAAGGAATGTGAGAATCGGGGGTGCGACTGACATCTACACATATCGTGCAGATGGGGTCGAGGACCTTGAATACCCAATACCCGATCCAGAGCCAATATCACGAGTCCTCAGTGAAATAAGGGAGGATGAGAGGTTGAATGTTCTGCATGTGGACAATGCAAACCCTTCAATCATTGCAGAGAACCTTGAGCCCTCCACCGAGATTACCAAGGCGCTGGTGGAAAACCTTTCAGATGGTGCCGTGCTATCATTTGGCCTTGAATCAGCGGACCCGGAAGTGCATGAGAGAAACTGGCTCAACTGCAACACTGACCAGCTAATGACTGCTATCAGGCACATCAATGAATTCGGAACCGCGAGGGGCCCTCGAGGACTCCCCCAATTGCTTCCTGGACTAAATTTCATCGCGGGCCTGAAAGGCGAGACAGATGAGTCCTATGGGATGAATATGGATCTTTTGAGGAGGATAAAGTCACAGGGGCTATTGCTGAGGAGAATTAACATCAGACAAGTCGAGGGAAGGGGCTTCCAGGAAGTCAGTGAACCTGCGTTCAAGAACTTCAAGAGCGAGGTCAGAGATGAGATCGATCAGCCAATGCTCGAGGAGATGCTGCCGATTGGAACCATATTGAGAGATGTATGGTGGGAGTCCAATGGAAATAGGATCAGGCTCCCGGAGCACGTCACTGACCCCATGCATAGGGATCCATCCATACACGGCTCATCAGGCGTATCATTCGGTAGACAGATGGGGGCCTACCCAATCCTAGTCGGTGCCCCATACCTAATCCCTCTGGAAACCGGCTCCGATGTCATTGTCACTGGACATGGCAAGAGAAGCATTTCGGCCGTCGAAACTGGTCTGGAATTTAGAAACGTCACTCAACAGCAGCTAGAGGCGATTCCCGGAATCGGGCGCAAGGGGGCATGGAGACTCATCAGCCACCGTGCCAAGGCAGCCAGAAAGGGCTCCCCAAATGAATCGTTAGAATCGGTGTTTGAGAATTCTGGAGTTCCCATGCCCCCCCTCGCAAAAGGGGTCCTAAGTAGTGATGCATGAGTATGCGAGTCGTAGGAATAGTCATATTGCCAACAGAAGCGCTATGATGGGTGTTACAGAGGCTATCGGACCAGTCCGACAAACCTCTTTGGTGGAGCCAGTACAGGAATTGATGACTTATGATGGACGGGAGTACCAGGAAAACTAGAATCGCAATCGCATTATTTTTGTTCTCAATCATGCTTGTTTCAGTTCCAGATACTGCTTTCGCATACAGTAGTGGTAAAACCGGGAGCTCATCAAACGGTTGCGGAGGAGGAGGCTGCCACTCAAGCACGTCGACAGTCACCCCTACTCTGTCTGGCCTTCCCGCCTCTGGATATACCCCCGACTCAACATATTCCCTATCCATCGGCGGAACTGGCGGCTCATCTGGTTCTGGAGGTGGCTTCAATCTGGATTCGAACGTTGGGGCATTCACGAATGCGGGAACAAATGCAAAACTTCAGTCAGGCGAAGTTACGCACTCAAATTCAAACGCAAGATCATGGACAGTTGATTGGACTGCCCCCTCCACTGGCTCGGGGTCTGCCACTTTCTATCTCGCCGTCAACTTCGTGGATGGGAATGGAGGCACATCAGGGGACTCTTGGGGGACTGACTCATGGTCAATTTCGGAGGCCACGTCAACTTCCAATTCGACCATAGGTCCAAACCAACCAGGTTCGGACAGAGGCTCCGTTTTCAGCAACTCGATATTGGATCTCGACTCAGGTTCTCCCGTCCTGGTCATGTCTAATGGGTCCCTTGTCACATTCTCAGCAGTCTCAGTTAACGGCACAACCAGTAGCATTGCCGACTTCACAGAAGACGAGGTAATTTCGAACGCGGGGCAATGCGCTATCTTGCAGAACAGGACTCTGAGATGCAGGGGGGTGAATAACTACGGCCAACTAGGATTGGGCAGTACATCATTGGGGAACGGGACCGTGGACTTTGGCAGCAACATCCCCGTCGCCATCTCGAACGGTAATACTCACACCTGTGCAATACTGGATGACGCATCGCTCAAGTGCTGGGGCAGGAATAATCACGGGCAACTTGGGGATGGAAGCTACTCCAATAGAAACTCCCCTGTCGATGTCAATTTGGGCGTGAACAGGACAGCTGTCTCCGTTTCAGCAGGCAACGACTTCACTTGCGCTTTACTCAACACCGGTGATGTAAAGTGCTGGGGCTACAATGGATTTGGCACTTTGGCGGATGGCACAACATCTGACAGCAACACCCCAGTGACCGCAAACCACTCCACGGGCATGAGGGCAGTTTCGTTGGCCACACCAGGTTACAGCGTCTGCTCGATTTTCGAGAACGGTTCAGTGAACTGCTGGGGGAGGTCATATACTGTCTCCACCGAGAACGGGGCAGTAACCAACGGCTCAGTAAACATACCATTCTCCGCAGGGAGATCCGCTGTTTCACTGGACGGCACATACTGGCACACATGCGCAATTCTAGACAACGGCTCAATGAATTGTTGGGGCCTTAACACTCACGGGCAGTGGGGGGACGGCAGCTGTAGCTCCGCCATCTCCACCAGTGGGTGCACGGGACAGGATGGCAATTTGCCAGTTCACGTCAGTATTGCCGGGCCGGTTCTGGCAATAGCTACCGGAGATGAGTCAACCTGCGCAATAGTTCAGAACTACAGCCTAGCCTGCTGGGGCGGGCAGAGTGGGGAAATCGACGGAACTAGCGATGATGTCCTTCTCCCTCACTGGATGAATTTCAATGATGGCGCCAACTTGGCGTTCTCTGATCAGGATCACGATGGCGATGGCTTGTGGAATGACCTGGACACCCATATGGCTGGCGACGATGATGGGGACGGCGTACCGGTCCCGTCTGACCCATATCCCTCCAACCCGGCTAGGTGGCTAGACTGCCCTAGCGGGCAATGGGGCAGGCTGACGTGCCAAGACTCTCCTGCAGGGCATTTCTCTTTGTCCGGGTCACTATACTACGACGAGTGCATTGCTGGATCATACCAGCCAGAGTCGGGACAGAACTCATGTCACTTCGCATCAGCTGGAAATTACGTCGCATCATCAGCATCTGCAAGTCAGACTCAATGCGGTGCTGGAACATACCAAGGAGGGATTGGCCAAACAGGATGCATCGACACGTCCCCGGGCAACTGGAGTCAAGGTGCCGGAGGCTATGGGGAAGCCCCCGATTTCTCAGGCAACACCATGCCGAGAGTGAATCTGTCAGACAGGAGCGCCACATATCTTGGAGAGCTGAACGCAGGACAGAATCCAGCCGACCATGGTGACTTTTTCGCCATAGATGTCCCTCGAAACAGTGGTTTATCGTTGGGACTCACTAGTCCCAGCGGCGCGAACTTCGACATCTCGATATACAACTCTTCGTTGTCCTTGGTGACTTCTAGCAACTCTTCATCAGGATATGACACAGTGTCGACAAATTCAACGAGCTTCACAGGTGACTCAATAGCCTTCATACACGTGAATAGAACCTCTGGAAACGGAACCTACGAAATGGTTCTCTGGCTGTTCTCAACAGATGATGGGAATCTCATTGGCAACTCCTCGTTCCAGATTCCCGTGGAAATCGGCGTACGGCAGTACCAGTGCTATCCGGGATCATACCAGCCAGGAACCAGGCAATCGAGTTGCTTGGGGGCATCGGCAGGAAACTACGTGCCATCAAGCGGGGCCTCCTCCCAATTGCAGTGCGAGCCCGGGACATACCAGCCGATGTACGGCGCGACTTCTTGCGTACAGGCATCGGCAGGAAACTACGTGCCATCAAGCGGGGCATCTACCCAGACACCCGCCTCAATGGGATATTACGTACCTACCAGTGGTTCCGTCAGTCAGACTGCCTGTTCTGAAGGTACATATCAGAACTCAACTGGCCAGATCTCGTGCATCAACGCAGATCCAGGGTACTACGTGCCATCGAACGCCTCCAGTTTCCAGACTGCATGCTCGCCCGGAACATACCAACCCTCCAACGGCTCGACTTCTTGCTTAGATGCTGATGCAGGTTACTACGTAAACAACTACACATCAACTAGCCAGACTGCATGCTCGCCCGGGACATACCAGCCAAGCACGGGCCAGATCACTTGCCTGAACGCATCCCCCGGGCACTACGTGCCCACTAATGCCTCAATCTCACAGACGCCATGTTCCGTGGGAACTTACCAGACACTCCCCGGACAAGACAAATGCGATGGAGCTTCACCCGGTTACTACGTAGACTCGGAGGCTTCAACATCACAAACAGCATGCTCGCCCGGGACATACCAGCCTTATGGGAGCCAGACCAGTTGCCTTGACT
>CAYLUC010000002.1:87619-113503 GCA_964386765.1 uncultured Candidatus Poseidoniales archaeon
GCATGCTCGCCCGGGACATACCAGCCTTATGGGAGCCAGACCAGTTGCCTTGACTCCCCTGCAGGGCACTACATCGATTACAGTGCAGCTATCTCTCCCACTCCCTGCCCTGCAGGGACATACAACCCATCAGAGGCATCAAGTGACATATCTGATTGCCTAGCAGCAGATCCGGGTTATTCAGTCCCCCACAATGGCTCCTCCTTCCAGACTCAATGCACTGCGGGACATTACCAGCCGAATTCGGGACAATCGTCCTGTCTCGAATCAGATATTGGACATTACGTCCCATCCGATGGGTCAACTGCCCAGATGGAATGCAATTCTGGAACATTCCAGCCAGATGCTGGTATGACGTACTGCCTCGATGCTGACGCTGGGCATTATGTCCAGACAAGCGGCTCTAGCACACAGACTCCCTGTGCAGCCGGAACATACAACCCCCAAACGGGGTCAAATGATGAAGGGGCCTGCTCTGATACAGAACCCGGGCATTACGCACCCACGGAAGGGTCATCGTCTCAATTGGCTTGTAGCGCGGGTACATATCAACCAGGAATTCGCACGATATCGTGTATTGACTCCAGTCCTGGAAACTATGTCCCATCCAATGCATCCACCGGACAGACTCCGTGTAGTTCAGGGTCATATCAGCCAGGGGTGGGCTCGACTTCATGTTTGGATGCAGAACCCGGCCACTATGTGGGGGATATCGGGCAGCCATCACAGACGCCATGTTCGGAGGGATCCTACAATCCGAGTACGGGGTCAAACTCATCTGCCGACTGCACTCTTTCGGACCCCGGTCATTTCGTAGCTGATGATGGTGCCTCATCACAGACTCCCTGTTCCGAAGGAACATACCAGCCCAACTCCGGCAGGTCCTCATGTGTAAGCGCGGACCCCGGACACTTCGTAAGCTCCCAGGGTAGTTCCGGCCAATCACAATGCCCCGCAGGAACTTACAATCCCAAAACCGGCTCCTCTTCGCCTTCTGACTGCCTCGATGCAGATCCCGGAAGCTTCGTCCAATCATCAGCCAGTCCGAGTCAGGAGAAGTGCAGCCCAGGAACCTTCCAGTCTATTGCAGGACAGACCTCTTGCGACCCAACCCAACCAGGATTCTACGCGCCTAATGAGGGCCAATCACAACAGACTCCAGCCCCTCTAGACTTCTATGTTTCAGGAGTATCAAGCACAACATTGGAGGAGTGCCCGGAATTTTTCATCACCCTTCAGGAAGGTGCAGAATCAGTGGATGATTGCTATTTAGATTTGGATGGTGACAGGATTCATGACGACGCCGATCAGGATGACGACGGAGATGGAATCGATGACGTCCATGACTACTGCCCACGGGGCTTGATGGGATGGTCCAGCACTGCGTCAAATGACTTTGACAGTGATGGATGCAATGACTCAGAAGAAGATGACGATGACGATAATGACGGTTTCCCGGATTCCGACGACGCACTCCCTCTCAACTTCAACGAGTGGATTGACAGTGACATGGATGGAATAGGGGACAATTCCGACACTGATGACGATAATGACGGACTATCGGATGCAGATGAGGCGACGGCTGGCTCCAACCGTCTTGATCCAGATTCCGATGACGATAACTTCGAAGACGGTGTCGACGCATTCCCAACGGATCCCACAGAGTGGTCTGACGCAGACGGGGATGGTTATGGGGACAATGGCGATGCCTTCCCAAACGATGCAGAAAGGCACCTAGAGGCCGACAATACGGCAATGTATGCTTTCATCGGCTCTGCTTTGGTTGTCATATCCCTAGTAGGCTTGGGGGGATGGATGGTGATGCGCAGAAGGAAAACCATTGAGCCCGTTAACGAGTCTATTCAGACCGAAGACGCCGAGTTTGTCGAGGAAGTGACCCCAGGGCCTGTCGAAATGGAGAAAACAGTCCAGTATGCAAGAGAGGCGTACGAAGAACCAGAGCCCAAGCCAGAAGCGACCCCAGAGCCATCCAAAATTTCGGCACCAGATGATGCTAGGATGAATGAGCACGGACAACTAGTCTGGGTCGAGCTATCAGGAGAGGTCTACTGCCAGAATCCCGATGGCAGTGTGATGTCGTTCGACCCCATGACAGGAACATGGAAGCCGTTCAACCAATAGTCAGAGCACTATTGCGTTGGCGCCCCATGCCAAGCCTCCGCCAAATGCAGCGGTAACGACCAGTGATCCAGGTCCAACAATTCCCTCGTCAATTGCCTCCCTAAGTGCAATGGGGACGCTCGCACCAGCAGTGTTTCCATACTTGTGAAGATTGGTGAAAGTCTTTGACATGGGGAGTCCCAGATTCTCCATCCCAGCCTCAATGATGTTGATGTTGGCTTGATGTGGGACTATCAGGTCGACTTCGTCAAGGGTCCTCCCGACCCTTTCGAGAACCATCCTGACCGCTTCTGGAAATGCCTCTATCGCAAAGTCCCACACTGCCCTTCCATCCATGTGAAAGTATTGCATCCCATCAGCGAAGCCCTCAGAGGGAATCGGGGTCCTGACTCCCCCTGCGGGAATCTCGATTACGGATGAGCCAGAACCATCGGACATAAGCCACGAGCCAAGGATTCCCCTCCCGCTCTCAACTTTGGAGATCACTGCTGCGCCAGCGCCATCTCCGAACAGAACGCACGTCGTCCTGTCTTCCCAGTTTAGAATCCGAGAGTAAACCTCCGATCCAACAACTAGGACATTTCCATAACCGGGAGTTCCAGCATACCTTGACCCTATATCCAAAGCGTGAACCCAACCTGCACAAACGGCATTGATATCGAAGGCAGCGCAGTCAGTGCATCCTAATTTGTCTTGGACTATTCCGGCAGTTGAAGACAGGGGGACATCGGGAGAAGAAGTTGCCAGGATAAGCAAATCAATATCCGAGGCTTTGAGGCCCGCATCTTCTATCGCAATCTTGCATGCTTCGACAGCAAGGTCGGAAGTGTAGACATCCGGATCAGCGATCCTCCTCTTCTTCATTCCCGTCTTCGTAGTTATCCATTCATCACTGGTCTCAACAATCTGCGCCCAGTCATCATTGCTCATCTCACGAGAGGGGACATAAGAGCCGATTCCGACTATTCCTATGGATGCCACAATATCCTATCGAGCAAGAGCGGACTTTCACTGTTGCTGAGTCAATCATGCTTGACACATACGTTAGTGGCCTCTGAGAAGAATCCCAGGCTCCACTTTCCACCTTCTCTCCCGACTCCGCTGTCCCCCACTCCCCCGAAGGGGGCTCTGAGGTCCCTGTGTAACCATGTATTGACCCAAACCATCCCGGTGTGTATTGAATCAGCAACCCTCCTACCTCTGTCCGTGTCTCCCGTCCACACACTTCCAGCTAGTCCGTAACGAGTATTGTTGGCTATCATAGTGGCCTCATCGTCATCATGGAAGCGATGTATGGTGACTACTGGCCCGAAAATCTCCTCCGTTGAACACCTAGAGTTTGTGCTTAGCCCTGAAACAACCGTGGGAGCTATCCAGTTACCGCCTGCTAATGGCTCTGGAAGGCAGGGATATCCCCCAGTAAGTATCGTCCCTCCCTCATCCTTGGCTAGCTCAATGTAGCTCTCGACCTTCTTCAGATGCTCAGCTGAAATCAAAGCCCCTAGCTCGGTTGCTTCCTCAGAGGGATCCCCAATCTTCATTGCCTCCACCTCTTCTATGAAAAGCTCAGTAAATTCGTCATATATTCCGTCTTGAACTAGTATTCTGCTGCCACAAAGGCAAATTTGTCCTTGATTCATGAATCCTGAACGAACTACTCCCTTCACTGCCAAATCAATGTCGCAGTCGTCCAAGACTATGCTGGAGTTTTTGCCCCCCAACTCCAAACTAACCTTCTTGAATTGGGGTGCAGCCGCTTCTGCAACTTTGGAACCTGTGGATGTCCCTCCTGTGAATGAGACTAGGTCTACATCATGATGGGAAACTAGGCTACTTCCAGCCCCCTGGCCATCCCCATGGACCAAATTTACCACTCCTGCAGGAAGGCCGACCTTGTCGATAACCTCCATGAGGAGATTTGCCGTCATCGGAGTCAATTCACTAGGCTTGCAGACTACGGTATTCCCCATGCCTATGGCGGGCGCGACCTTCCATGAAAGCAAGTACAGTGGCAGGTTCCAAGGAGTAATCAGGGCTCCGACACCAACTGGATTATGTGTGACGAAATTGGTAGCATCAGGCATCTCAAAGACTTCTCCCCGATGTTCTCTTACCATCTCTGCGAAAAATCTGAAATTAGCTACGGACCTGTGCGCATCAACGGCTCTGGCAAGTGATATGGGCTTACCAGTGTCCCGGCTTTCGAGTGAAGCGATTTCCTCGTATCTGGTCTCTAGTTCATCTGCAATAATGTCAAGCCAGTCAGCTCTTTCTGATTGGCCTAATTCTCCCCACTCAGGCTGAGCCTCCCTAGCAGCCAGAACTGCTGAGTCTATGTCTGAAGAACTTGAAAGAGGCACCCTGGCGAAACCTTTCCCCGTAGCAGGCTCCAAGACTTCGAGCCATTCATCTGCAGAATGTTCTTGAAATCTCCCGTTGATGTAATTCATCAGATCCATCAGGAATCACCAATTCCCTCATTTGAGAAGGGGTCCTTTCTAGTCATAGCTGAGGTGTATTCCTTCCAATCCATGGAGAATCTGTCCCTGTCTGGATCCCACTCGTCCCAAGTCACGACCTCCTCCAATGCGCCCCTGTAAACCTCAGGTACGATTCCCGGGACTATGAATGCCTTCTGCCGATGAAGGGGGTAGGGGTTTCTGAGTGATACCCCAAGAACCCCTAGAACTGCTCTCGCCACATACCACGTTGCTTGGCTATTCCACCCATGGGCTATCTTGATCACTATGCCCAACCCATTGGGCCAATCGGGGTGGATGACAGAGAGTCCTAGGAGCCCATCGGCACCTTCCTTGGCTAGGACATTCCCCCCTCCAGCTTTCAAGCACGTCGAGTCCAGTCTGTTGAAACCACCTATGAGGTCTGGGTGCTCATTCATTGAACCCCAAATCCAATCTTCGTCTTTTTCACGTGCAAGGCCTGCAAACATTACGGCGAGCTCGTCAACTGTGTTAGAAACAGTGGGTAGCCCACATCCGTCCTTCGCGACTCTCTGAGGCTCCCATTCAGGCTTCCCCATCATTCTCCTTAGGACGTCGAGATAGGCGGGGAACCAAGGGGAGCTGGGGAGGGTGTAACCAGCTCTGCTAATTCCCATGATACGCATCGCCTTGAGCATGGCCGCGTGTTCCCCAGAGCAGGTGTGGAACCATCTCCTTGGCCTCCTGACTTGCCTCCCGAATTGAATCAGTGGTACATCCAATGGGCATTGCATCAATCCCCACTCGGATTCAGTGAGTAGAGATTGAGCGGCTGCAACGTGTTCTGTGTCGCCATTGTGCGAGGAGCAAGAAATAGCCATCTGTTCAGAACTCAGATTCGCCTTCGATAGAGCGTCTCTAAATGTCTTCATCATCAATGGCTTCATCATGGATCTTCCATAAACCAGAACGTTCCCCCCGAATGAGTGAACAATTTCAGTTCCATGTGCCCATGCTATGGCTCCATGGATGGTGTTCTCAGACACATCCATCCTCCGGAAGTCGACCAGTGGCTCCCACTCAACATCTCTGCCAGTGGCTATCCCCTCATGCCTCTCGCCCAATGGTGTCGAGGGGAATAGCGACGAACCCGGCCTACCCGAAGAAACCGAGGATGGCTGGTCTCGCTTAGTCATAACTCGCCACCTCCGTTGGTACGCGGTACGACTTCAGTCATGAATGCCGTCATGTTCCTCTTCACCCTCTCGTTATCATGGTTGAAGAAATCGAACCAGCACATAAGGCGGTCACCGGAATCAAAGCGCGCTCTAATTTGTTGCGCCACTTCACTAACATTGCCAATCACTGCGTTGTCAACGGCCCGCTCAACCTTCGATGGGTCAATGGTTCCCTCTAGGGCGCTCCAGTATGTGCTAAGGGCGGCCCTCGCCTCTTCATGCGCCGCAGTGCTCCGCTGACCTTCCGTGAGTCCAGCCTCATTGTTCAGAAACACCATCACGGTCCTAGGCATCATTGACCTTTCCCAGCTACCTCCGTCAGTGTGATAGCATTCCGACATCCTTTCATGTGTGGATTCGATGACATGTGGGGGGGTGATGGAGAGATTGAATACCTGGACTGGCAACCACTTGTTGACCTCCGTTTGCAATCTAGGGTCATGGCTTCCAAGAACCAGATTTAGCAGCTCCCTCCTCCATTCCTGTGGTATGGTCTTGATATTCTCAAATTGGTATCTAGGCTCTATCTCCACTAATGAGGGGAGGGAATCAAGCCCCCTAACGCGCATCGTCGCCTCTTGGACAGCAAGCCAATCCTCGTCGCTCCTGAAATTTCCCCTACTAAGTACTGTTTCTCTGATGTCATCGGTTGAAACGACGTCCCCCCTCAGAAGTCTGAGGAATATCTCCGAGGCCTCAGCGAAAATCTGGCCTCTCAGAGCCGGCCATGCCGCTTCCTCGATCTCATCCCTGGGGACTATCCCGTAGGGCCTTGCCATGAATTCAAATCTGCCAGCGCTGAATCCAATGTGCAAGCGCCGACTCTCACCAGGGTTCATGCCATGCAACGCAAGGAATGACCCTACTCTCTCGGCTTGGGCAATTGGACCTCCAGATGCCAGTATGGACATTACGGCACTGCCAACCTCAATTCTTTTTGTCCTCGTCAACATGGATTGAGCAATCTGGAAGAAGTCAGTGCAGAGGCCAACTTCGCCTGGATAGTGGGGAACCACGGGTTTCGAGTTCTGCTTCTGAACTTCGGTGGACAGGTGGGCTTGCGCTACCCAACCGACACCGAATCCTAGGTCATCAGCAAGCTCGACCTGCTCAAAGAAACTCGAGTACATCTCAGTCTCAGAGGGGGTGAAACCGGTGGTATCTGGGGTCTGCGAAATCGAGAAGAAAATGTCAAATTCCATTTAATCACTCAGATTGAACGCATTCTTCCGCCATCTACGGCAAGACTCACGCCACGAACCGCACCACTGGAAGGGAGGCAGAGCCATGTCACAGCCACTGCCGTTTCCAGGGGGTCTACCAAACGCTGAATGGGCACTCCGCCCAGCCAATCATCTCTTACCTCGCCAATGCTTTTCCCAGTTTTCTGAGAAATGGATCCAGCTAGCGAGTCGAGTCTGTCTGTGTCCGTGAATCCTGGCAAGATGTTGTTGATAGTAATGCATGAGGGAAGCTCTCTCGAGAGAGATTTGGACCACGATGCCATGGCTCCACGAAGTGTGTTGGAAAGTCCGATATTGTCTATCGGTTCCCTGACGGAAGTAGAAATTATGTTCACGATTCTACCATTCCCCTCTGCCTCCATTCGGGGGACCAGTGCCCTGGTTAGCGTGTGTGCTGCATGCAGGTGCCTCTTGAACGGGCCTATGAAGTCCTCCACGGTGTTTTCTAGAAGTGGGCCTCCGGGAGGTCCCCCGGAATTGTTGACCAGTATGTGGACGACCCCCATATTAGTCACCGCACGGGACACTGCCTCGTTATCTTCTAGATCCAACTCCAGGAACCTATGCCCTTCGCCGTGCATCTCCGATACTAACGACCCCAGGTCGCTCGCGGACCTTGCACAAGCAATTACCCTCGCACCAGCCCGGGCGAGCATCATTGCCACAGCCCTGCCAATCCCCTTCGAAGCCCCGCAAACCAAGGCCGTCTTTCCTCTCAATACGCCCTCCGCAAAGGGAAAACCATCTCCTAGCAAGTCCTTACTCATTCTTTCACCTAATCCACGTAATGTGCATACGTCTGCTCCTCTAGTTTATTCCTGACTACCTCGAGTATTTCCTCGGGCGCATTTCTGAACGTCGGGTGCTCTCCCTCACCCTGGGGCTGCCGCATATCGGGCCATCGACCATCCTCATATGCCATCAGTGCTTCCTTCATTAGGACTCCCGATAGAACCAGTGTTTCGTAACACAGGTCCTCATACGTCATCCCCCTCCTTACAGCTACCTCGCGCTTCAGGAGCATCTCCCCAGTGTCTATCCCATTGTCGCAGAAGTGGCATGTCGACCCGATCCTGATGTCATGGTAGACCGACCATGCAGGAGACGCCGAGCCCCTGCACTCTGGAAGGAGTCCGGGATGGGAGTTAATGACGCCATGCTTCGGGTAGTCGAGAATTTCCCCTCTGATGATCCTGGTCCCCCCGAAGACGATCAAGTCGAGGTCCATCCCCTCGAGATGGGGCATAACCTGGGGTGACTTGTGGATCTCAACTGTCACCACTGGGACCCCTTTCTCCTTTGCCTGCTCTTCGATAGTGGGGGCAATCGGGTTCCCCTCTATCCTCTTCAGGAACTTCTCCCTCTCCTCATCCCCGATAGGGGAGTCCTCCTCTATGATTATCTCTGGTACGAACCCCTCTGACAGTACCTGGCGGAGCATCTCCCGTCCGTATGGGTGCTCCTTGAGGAGCAGGAAAGCGAACCTCGGCTTGGTCATATGCCTCGTCTAGCGGAGGGGCCATGGGTACCCGTTATTTTCGGTCCAGCCGACCTCATCGCATCGAGGGCGCGTATTGCAGTCCACCCTCGCTAACCAGCGCGTTGTAGGTTCCGGAGCGAGAGATCAGGCATCCAGTCATTGCATCCGAGCCACTGACACCATCGTATGAGCCATCACAGAATGACCTGTCGTAAGCCTCCCCGTAATTGCCAACCCAATCCAGCACGTTCAGCATCCAATTAGATGGCAATGGATTTGCATCAGTGCCCAATCCTAGGTTGCTGTAGAGCAGCCTGTCGACCGAAGGATCCGAAGTGTCGGCGCTTCCGTAGTTTGTCGAGGAAATCCCCATCTCCTCAGCGGTCACCATCGCATACCATACCCAGCTGACTATCTCGTTCCATTCGCTGTCGTAATCGCGTGTGACAGCAGCCAGGGGCTCTTTGGATAGCAACTCCTGTCCAATCCAAATATCCACATCACCCATTGAGCCATCGTTTTCCATTTGCCACTTTTTGGCCACTAGGAATGACATATCTCCAGTAATGGCGTCACAGTCGCCGTTGATGAATTCCTCATCGGCTTCCCACGAACTTCCAACATTCACCGTAGTGAATGAAACCCCACTATGGGAGGACCAATCCTGCAGATTTCCCTCGGTGGTTGTTCCGATACCAACGCAGATGTTCGCCCCATCCAGTCCGTACACCGAGTTGCCAGCATCTGCGGCAGTAATAAAATCCGAGCGGACCATGATCCCCTGTCCGTCATAGAAGTTGATCCCAGCGAAGTCAGCGTTCAGACCCGCGTCACGACTGGTAGTCCAGGTCGTGGTTCGGATCAGCACGTCGATTGTGCCAGAGGCCAACATGTCGAAGCGATCCGAGCCCGATGCCGGGATGTACTCGATATCATCATCAGGGGATATGCCAATAGCTGCAGCTATAGCACGGCAATACTCTATGTCTAGGCCAGAGCGAACCCCATTCGAATCTACGTAATTCATCCCGTACTGATCTGACTTAACTCCGCACTTCATAGAGCCACGTTCCAGAATAGTGTCCAGCGTGCTCACAGGCGTAGCTTCTGCAATTCCAGCAGCTCTACCTTCATCTCTCGCAGCATCCATATCATCCCAAGTGCAACAATTGCCCTCTAATTGATCGATTAGCACGGATTGGGCCTCGAAATCGTCCAACAATTTCTGGTATTGCGACTCTAGGCTTGATATCTCCGCTTCGGCAGTTTCCAATTCCCCCCTGAGTCGCAGCCCCTCTTGCTCCAGGTCCTCAATCTCGGCATCCAGCTCGGAGGTGTCTCCAGCACACCCGGCGAGCGAAACGGCGGTCAGTAGCATGGCCATGCAATACGCAATGGTTCTCTTCATGGGGTAGGGTAGTCATCCCGGATAATCAATATTGAGGCGAATCAGGGAGTCACGCGGCTCCTGTCCCTTGGGAATAGTACCACTTCGCGAACGTTGCCGGCCCCTGTGAGGACCATCAGCAAACGCGCCACCCCCAGGCCCCAACCTGCGTGAGGGGGCGCGCCATAGCGGAATCCATCTGTGTAGAACGTGAAGTCATCGGGGTCGAGGCCCATGTTCCTGAGGTTCTGCTCGAGCACATCGACCCGATGCTCCCTCGCACCACCGCTGGTCATCTCGTCACGCCCGTAGTTCAGGTCGAAGCCCCTGCTGAGCTGACCGCCTGTCGAGCCCAGTTCCTCCTCCTTGTGGTGGATGTAGAATGGCTTCATCGCCATCGGCCATCTAGGCAAGAAGTGGAAACCGGGGTACTTCGCTGCAATCAGGTCGCAGTGGTGACTCTCTATGTCGTCTCCCCACTCGATTTCGCCCCCTCCCTCCTTCACGATCTCTATCGCGTCGCAGTAGGGGATCCTGGGGAACGGGAGGCTTGGGACTTCCACAGAAACAGGCTCCATATCTTGGCTGGACCTGTACTCGTTGATGACGCCCATTAGTGACTGGTCATTCGTCGAGACCTCGGTCCAGATGTGGTGAATCATCCTCTCCTGTACGCCCATCACGTCCTCGTCATCCATCCAAGCGCCCTCAATGTCGAAGGAGATGAACTCGTTGAGATGACGATAAGTATCGTGCTTCTCGGCCCTGAATGCCGGCCCAATCTCGAAAACTCTCTCTAGGCCACCTAGAACTGCCAGCTGCTTGTACAACTGCGGGCTCTGGGATAGGTAGGCATCAGTCTCGAAGTACTTCATCGGGAATAGATTAGTCCCTCCCTCGGCGGCCGCAGCAATAATCTTCGGACTATTGATTTCCTGGAAACCCTCCTTGATCAGGTGGTCCCTTCCATACTGCAGAACTTTTGATCTTAATTGGAACATTGCATTAACGTGGGCGCGCCTGAGATCCAGATGCCTATTGTCAAGCCGCACATCGAGTCCGACCTGGACATCGTCAGTGATGCCCACCGGGAGGGGGGTGGCAGCCTCTGCGAGTACGGTGCCCGATGAAACGTTGACCTCGTACTCTGGAGGAGGGGTTGGCTCCCCCTCTGCAACCTTGGGCGGCCTTTTCTGCGCCACTATTCCCGTAACTTGTATGGTAGATTCTCGAGAAGCCGACTGGATCGAGTCGAAACTCCCCTCGTCCATATTGTCCTTCTTCAGGAATGCCTGTATGCGCCCCGTCCCATCGCGTAGCATAAGGAAGCAAATTGCCCCTCTCCCTCTGACGGTTTCCGCATACCCGGCTATTGTTACCTCTGAGCCAACCATGGAGGAACCGTTCCGTGAAACCTGCCCAATGGTATGAGTCCTGTAAGACGTAGGCTCCCACGATGTACTGTCGCGCATGCCCCTCGGAACAGGTCCGTGTTATCAACGGTGCTCATTCCTCTTCGAAAGTAGCTACCTTGGCTGCTATCAGTAGAAGCGCAGTGTGACCAATAGGTGTGTTTCCAGGCCTGACTCCCCCTTTGCTGGCCTTTACCCACCTGCGCTCAATCATTTCTCCAGCCCACTCGATAACCAAACCGTTGTCCTGCGCGGTCTCCCATGATTTTTCCAGTTGCGAGGTAGTGGGGCAGTAGCAAGCTATCCTCCCACCCGCTCTCATTAGGGGCTCAACTATTGGAATCACTAGCCACGGTTCTGCCACATCGATAATTGCCGCATCAAGCTCCCCACATATATTGGAGACCATGGCCCCCACCTCAACTAGGTCACCGTCAATCAGGTGCCAATCCGGAAACTCGGGGAGTATCTCTGACAGCCTATCCATGTTGATACGGCCGACCTCCGCGTGCTCCGGCCTTGACTCCACGGAGATCAACGTCCCAGAAGAGCCCATTACATTGGCTAAGTGCATGGCCAGTCCCGCGGATCCGTGACCTCCCTCGAGGACTCTTGATCCAACTCCGATCCCCATCCAGGAAATCAGAAAACCAGAGTCCTTAGCCCCAATAACTTGTGCCCTTCGAGCCATGTTCCTGCGGGCTTCAGGAAGTGAAGGGTCGACTATTGTCAGGGATTTCTGTCCGACGGTGATTCTATCTCCCAAGGAGTATCCTTCCAGGAGCTTCTCCGCATCGAACCTGCCAAGCCCCTTCACTTTGACTTCTCCCGGGACTCGTCTAAGCAGATACGCCCTGCCATCGTCCTCTCTGAGAGCCAACCACTCGCCACTCACGCTATCCCGAGGACTTCCAGAATATCAATTACTATGGCGGCTCTAAAGAGCCGGCCCACTATGAACTCGTGTGCATCATGGTTATACGGGCGTTCACAACGCCTCAAACGATGAGAGTTACCACCCTGCAGCCAGTCGTCCAGGCCCTTACCGTAACCGGTTTGGTGATTCTGATGTCTTACTCTGGTGCATTCGCTTTCGACTCCGAAGAAGACTCCCGCCAACAACTTCGTCAGGACGAGGTAAAGATGTACGCAACAAGCCCGGGCCACACAGTCTTCGGCGAGTACGTCGGCGCGCATTGGTGCGGACCATGCATGAGTAGTGCGTCGCCCTCACTGGACAACCTGAAGACTTCCAATCCAGAGGACTTCACCTTCGTCTCTTTCTTCGAGTCATCTTCTGGAGGTTGGCCATCGGATGGCCCCATCAACCGTAGGAGCCACATCATGGCAGCATCCTCTGGGTACCCCACATTCTCATTCGCCGACAAGCAATCTGGCACATGCTACAAGGTCGGGGCCGGTGGGACGAACTACTACGATGCCGACTACTCAGCAGGAGGTTGCATGGATTCAGATGTTTCGAACTATGCAATGGTTTTGAGCACCGATCATGACTCAACGACCGACGAGGTCACAATAACGGTCGACTCAATATATCTCGGCTCCCAGTCTTCTGTCAGTGTTTACCTATTTGCCGCAGTTACTGAGAAGGTCGGTGGAGATGCTTATGACAACGGCGTCAGGCCTCATCACAACTTCAGAGAATGGTTACTCAACAGCGGCAACAATGGATTCGAACAACTAACTCTGACTCCGAACAATCCCGTTCAGAAGTCATGGACAGTCCCAATCAGCCTAGTCAGGGCGGCAGGGGGGTACACGCAATTCGAGAATTTCTGGCCAGTAGCCGCTCTCATGGATGGCCCCCACAGCTCCTACAACAACTTCCTCTCATCAGTAGATCTTGAAATGATACCCCTAGTTGACGTAGGCGTCTCAGACTTCACAATCTCGAACAACAATGGAAACTTCGGATTCAAGCAGGGAGACACTCTGGAACTCGCTGTAGAGGTCACAAACAATGGGGTCGACCCATACAACGACGGGGGCCAGATATCCATTTTCAGGATGGACGGCTCAGAAGAGGTGGAAATCGCATCGACGGGCCTGGGGAACCTTGGAGTCGGCGCCACCCAGTCATTCAGCACCTCCTATCAAACCCATGACATTGAGATGGTGAACCTAGGGTCCACCTCATTCCGGGCAAGGATTACCGGACTAGAAGGGGATAGGGTTGCCTCAAACAACGTCATGGACGAATACGCGATTCATGACCTGCCACCGACCCCAAGTCAACCGGCCGCGACCTCCAGCACGACGATAGACAGGGGAAGCTCGGTGCAGTTCGAAACAAATGCCATTTCCAATGACATGGTCGACGACACCAGCTCTATGAGCCCAGTATTGCAGTATAGTCCAGCGGGGGAGGGCCTGTGGGACGACTCGTGGATCAGGGATGCGGAACTAATGGGCTCCGGAGATAATGCTAGGTATCTGCATATTATCGACACCCCACTGAGCTCCCAGATAGGCTACTATGACCTGAGGGTGAAGTGGTCCGACTCCTCGGGCCAGACTAGTGACTGGCTGGTTTACGAAAATGCTTTCGAGTTGCAGAACTCCCTGCCAACAGTCCTCGGCAACGGAGACCCCGAATTCGCAGGCACCCCTACTGTGAAGGTCGACACCGATGAGAGGATTTCCGTATTCGGACTGGTCATGGACGCCGAGACCCCGCTATCACTATTGGAAATCGACAGTAGCTCCTCAAGCTTCATCGAGTGGGACCCAAGTAACTGGGAGATAGTGGTAAGATTCGGCGAGGTCATTCTGGACAGTCAAGGGAACCCGGTGCCTCAAGGCATTCAATTGACGATCAGTGATGGCGATGACACGAACAGCGGACTACTGATGTTCAATGTGATAGAGAATGGGGCTCCACGCTGGTCGCCCATTCCAACACAATCATTCAATGAGGGCGGCTCATCCAGCCTCGGACTGACCCCTTTCCTCTCCGACACTAACGACAACGGGCAGCAAGTCTCAGTGGCCGGCGTATCTCTGGAACTGATGTCAATCTCAGATGAGTCCCTGGTTGAGGCGAATATATACGGACAAACCCTGAACATCAACGCCCTCGACGACGATGGATTCGGAATCGTTGACATCATGGTGAGGGCCGACGATGGTAACATGGTCTCCGACACCATCATCACATTCCACGTCCTGAACGTCAACGACGCCCCTAGGATGGACTCATCCGAACTCGAGGAAATCATGCTCAAGGTGGAGGAGGAATTCGAGTACAACATCCTGAATATGATTACTGACGTGGACGATCCAGATGATGAGATTTGGGTCACTGCAACAAATGTCGTTCCCGGTGCTGTCCTGTACAGCCCCATCTCAGGGCTCCTATCCGTAAGTTGGCAAGAGGCGGGCCAGCAGGTTGTTACCATAACAATGGAGGACAGGCACGGCGAATCGTCCTTGGTGGAAATAACATTCACAGTGGTGGATGACCTTCCACTTGAGTGGGAAACCGACCTGGAGGTTTCCATCGACTCCCAGGATTACGGCACCAATCCAACCGTACATATTCTGAATGTCGGGGAACTCGAATTATCCGAAATAGAGGTGAGGTGGACGGTATGCAACAGCATTACCGGCATATGCCACTCGGCAGGAACTTCCTACAGTCTGGGGCCATTCATCGTACTTCCAGTGGGAGGGATAGGTCTTGGAGCTGGAGACTACTTCACCCTGAGTGTCTTTGCAGTCGACCAGGATGGCTTTGACAGGGCTACAGAAACCCAATTCAAGACCTTCGCCACCAAGCCATCCGAAGTGATAGACACGCCCGAAGAGGAGCAGGATGATGACACTGCGTCATCCTCATCAGTTTCTCTAGCAACTGTCGGAATTGCGGGTACCGCACTCTTGGCCCTTGTGGCACTGGCACTGGGTCTGGCAGCCGTACTCAGGAGAAAGCAGGAGACCTACGATTATGACAACTACGAGAGCGGGTACGAAAACAGGCAGCAGCAAACAACTCCCGTCACCCCCCCACGCCCTCCCGGACTCGCCCCCCCGCCGCCTCCGATGTCCCCAAAGCTACCTCCCGAGGGACTCCCAGAAGGGTGGTCAATGGAACAGTGGCATTACTACGGTGAAGAGTATCTCAGTAGGCGAAAGTGACGATTTTCCCCAATTACGTCTCTAACACACCTTCAAGAAGGTGTCAGCCTCAGCAAAGGGTGCGGAGGGTGCAGTATGTCCGATGATTCAGAATCCCCGGACCCGTCACAGGAGCCCTCCATTGATCCTCTAGACTCGTGGGAAGAAGGCCCAGCATTCGGCATTGGAGAGGACAAGGACCCCATTTGTGACATCCCTGTGGAGGAGTGGATAGGTGGCGTCGACATAGTCTCTACAGCCGCTGTCCCCATTCCAGAGAATTTGGTGGATCAGGTAATTGGCCAGGAAGCCGCCTCAATCGTCGTACGCAAGGCGGCCGAGCAACGCCGACACATGATCATGGTGGGCGACCCGGGCACAGGGAAGTCGATGCTCGCCCGCTCAATGACGGAGTTCCTTCCCAAGGACAGCCTCGAGGACGTGCTAGTCTACAGGAACACAGAGGACGAGAATGAGCCAAGGGTCAGGACCGTTCCCGCAGGAAGGGGCTCTGCGATAATTTCAGAGAGAAAGGCGCAGATAAGGATCCAGAGGGAGCGCACTAACCGGACCCTTCTGTTCGTCGTAATGGTGATTGGAGCGGCGCTCATCCTAGCAGTATTGCAAACAGGCGACATTATGACGCTAATTTTCGGATCATTCCTCCTAATTTTTGGTTACTTCTTCCTGAGAACCAGACTCACAGCAGGAGATGAATCAAACATTCCAAAACTTCTGATTAAGAGGGGCAGAAGCGATGACCCACCATTCATAGACGCGACCGGAACTCTGGCAGGGGCGCTCCTTGGTGATGTCAGACATGACCCCTTCCAGTCGGGTGCCGATTTAGCCACCCCTGCTCACGAGAGGGTTGAGCCAGGAGCGGTTCACAGGGCGAACAAGGGAGTTCTCTACATAGATGAGATTAGGATGCTAAGGATGGAGGAGCAGCAGGCGCTTCTCGTGGCCATGCAAGAGGGCGAGCTCTCAATCAGCGGACGTTCAGAGAGGTCATCCGGCGCGCTCACTAAGTCGGAGCCAGTTCCTACGAACTTCATACTCGTAGCAGCAGGGAACCTAGACAGCATCCAGCAGATGCACCCTGCCCTTAGGAGCAGAATCAGAGGTTACGGATACGAGGTCTACGTAAACTCGGACATGAGGGACACGGAGAGAAACCGCAGGAGGCTAATCAGATTCATCGCCCAGGAGGTAAGGAATGAGAAGAACAAGGACTCAGGGCGCTCAATCCCACACTTCAACAAAGAATCGATAGGACTGATTCTGAAAGAGGCACAGAGGCGCAGTGGCAGAAGGGGCCGGCTATCCCTGAGGCTGAGGGAGCTCGGGGGACTCGTGCGAATCGCAGGGGATCTAGCCTCGGAGGAGGGGGCCGACCTAGTTTGCGCAGAGCACATCACTCGTGCCAGAGCCATTGCAAAGCCACTTGAGCAGCAGGTTGCTGACAGGTATCTGGAAAGACAATCCGAATACGCCATGCTCGTCAACCGAGGGACCAGAGTTGGCAGGATAAACGGACTAGCGGTACTGGGGGCCGACAGCGGGCTATCGGATTTCTCTGGAGTCGTACTCCCCGTCGAGGCCATGGTGACTCCCGCACAAGGGCGCTCCGGACAGGTCATCGCGACAGGCGGACTCTCAGACATGGCCAAGGAGAGCGTCACAAACATCAGCGCAGTAGTCAAGAAACTGACGGGCAAGGACATCAAGGACTTCGATCTGCATGTCCAATTTCCAGGCACCCACAATGTCGATGGGGACAGTGCCTCGATAACCATGGCGACCGCTATAATCAGCGCTTTCGAGGGCGTGCCCATAGAACAGAACCTTGCAATGACCGGTTCTCTCTCGGTTAGGGGCGAAGTCCTCCCAATCGGGGGGGTGACCGCGAAGATAGAGGCTGCGGCAAAGGCGGGAATAGAGACCGTGATAATCCCACGTGCTAACCTGCAGGATGTCCTCATAGACGAGAAGTATGAGTCAATGGTGAAGATACACCCTGTGGACTCGTTAGATGAGGTCCTGCAGTTCGCTTTGGTGGGTGCAGAGGAGAAGGTTAGCCTAGTGGAGCGCCTGGCAAAGGTCATCGACACATTCACTTCACAGACGGACAAGCAACCATCGGCATAGCCGGACCGCTCTAACTAAGTCCCTGTTCACACCCCTATGACGGGGGATGTGATGCCAGAGTCGATACCCGCAGTCGTAGCGCATGGTGGAGCTGGTCCCGGCCCGGACAGGCAAAAGAACGTGGAAGCCGCAGTGAAAGTCGCTGCCGGGATGCTCGAATCGGGCGCATCCGCTCTAGAGGCAGCAGTCGAGGCATGCGTAATTTTAGAGAATGATCCAGTCTTCAATGCAGGAACAGGCGGGGTTTTCCGTAATGACGGCTCGGTCCTACTAGACGCGTCATTGCATCTAAGTGACGGCAGGATGGGTTTCGTCATAGCAATGGAAGATACCCCCAATCCGATTCGCGTCGCGGCAGACCTATTGGATGAGCCAATCAATGGACTAACGGGTTCTGGAGCTAGGAGTTGGGCTGACTCCAGAGGCCACAAGAGGGCCAGGGTAGAGGGAAGAGCCCCTGCAGAAGGAGTCGGCGACACTGTGGGCGTGATAGCCCGCGACTCTACTGGCGCCATGGCTTGCGCCACGAGCACCGGTGGCTGCAGTTACAGGCCCCCGGGGCGAGTCGGGGACGTCCCATTGCCCGGATGCGGGTTCTGGTCTTCCGAAGACCTCTCTGTCGCAGCCACCGGCGAGGGAGAGGCAATCACCGCAGCACTCCTGAGCTACAGGGTCAGTGAGAGGATACTACAGCATGGAGGGACCCTCACAGAAGCTATGTCGTGGGGAATTTCCGAACTTATCGAGGAGGGAGTCTCAGTGGGCCTGATATCCCTAGGGAAGGATGGACCAGGAAAGGGCCTTTCCAACACCGACATGCCATGGGCCGAGTGGCACGGTTGAGTAAGAAACGGATTCGTCACGGGGATGCGCTTAAGGAGCACTCCCCGGTCGCCGGCAACTGAGGGATTAGCTTGACAGACATAGAAGCGAGGATTCAGCAGATAGCTCAGGTCCTAGGGCAGTTGGACGACAGCCAGGTCCCCCGTAACATCAGGGCCTCGGCCAAGGAGTCGGTGGATCAATGGCTCCTGAACAAGGATAAGGACATGGACGTCAGGCTCGGAATGACTGCCTCGAAGCTAGACGAGATATTCAATGACACAAACCTCCCTATCCACTACGGCCCACTGTGCCTGCAGATACAGACGGCGTTGGAGACCCTGATGGCAGAGGTCAAACGCTCATAATCCGGATTCCCCTAAGAAACGGGGGGCTATGTCGGGAATCATGCACCCTGGCGTCTCTCGGCCGACTTGGGCCTGAAGTTCTTGTAGCCGCACTTTCGGCATGCACCGGGCTTCTTGTTTCCCCTGTGTGTCGCAGAGCACTTCATGCAAATCCACTTCTTCAGAAGTCGCGCCTCTGCGACTGGGTGCCTCTGAGCCATGAGACCGCCGACCTACATGCCCTTCATAACCGCTTCGTGAGCAATGCCCTACATTTTTCGCGCCTCACACTTCCAAAGCATTCAAGCACCCGCAGTAGCGCCCCAATCTACGGTGCCTGCTAGCGTTGTGCTCGGAGCCCAGTGGGGAGACGAGGGAAAGGGGAAGGCGATAGACCAGCTAGCGGCAGACTCGGCTTGGGCAGTCAGGTTCCAGGGGGGGAATAATGCCGGCCACACAATAGTGCTCGGCGACACTACCCTGAAGCTTCACCAGATTCCCTCCGGAGTGACCGAGGAGAGCTGCAATTTGGTCCTCGGCGATGGCATGGTTATCGATCCCTGGGTACTCGAACAGGAGCTAGACAGGTGGAAGGAACTCACAGGGGAGAGTCCAGAGGGAAATCGACTTTTTATCAGCGAGAGAGCATCCGTTATACTCCCATTCCACAGGATGTACGATAGCGCGGACAAGGTCGTCGGAACCACTGGCAGGGGAATAGGGCCGGCATACAGGGACAGGATTGAGAGGGTCGGCATCAGATTCGTTGACCTGGAGGCCGTCGTTTCGGACCAGGCGAAGATTTCCGAGACGGCAGATCGGATGAATAAGCAACTATCCTCAGTGGGCGTCGGCGACAGGATTGAGGAGGAATCACTCAAATCCGACCTGCAGTGGATTATCGACAGGTTCGGAGATGCGATTAGGCATACAGGGCTGATGGTAGATCAGGCACTCAGGAACGGCGAGAACGTCCTCCTGGAGGGGGCCCAAGGAGCCATGTTAGACATCGATCAAGGAACCTACCCCTTCGTAACTTCATCAGTCACCAGCAGAGCCAACGCAACACATGGGGCCGGCATCCACCCGGGGCATGTCACACAGTGCTTCGGGATTTCCAAGGCCTACACCACCAGGGTGGGGAATGGCCCTTTCCCGACCGAGCTACCCTATGAGGACGGGCCCGGAAATCACATGGCCATGGTTGGCCACGAGTTCGGCACAACAACAGGCAGGCCCAGGAGGACCGGGTGGCTGGATATGGTGGCTCTCAGGGACAGTCACAGGATAAACGGATATACGGGGTTAGTGCTGACTAAATTGGACGTGCTGGGTGGCCTCGAGGAGATCAAGATATGCACAGGATACGAATTGGACGGGAAACTAATCGATGTCATGCCCACCAGCTGTGATGACTTAGCCAGATGCATCCCAGTTTACGAGACGCATCCGGGATTCCCAGCTCTGTCCGATGATGAGTGGATAGCCATGGCGGTCGAGTCCCGGACATCCGGATCGGGACTCGAGGCGATGCCGGAGGCCCCCCTCAGTTACGTCCGCAGGATAGAGGAGCTGTCAGGCGTTCCCGTTGTAAGCGTCGGAGTCGGCCCAGACAGGAGGGCATCTGTAGCTAGCGTGGGAGGGCCCTTCGACGTCACCCCCTCCGAGGCAACCTTCTAATCGACCGACTCAGGCGGGACAGTATGGGATTCAAGTCCAATGCCCGTAAGAGGCGCAAGGAGGCCGGGATAGACTCCAAGTCCTCCTCGAAGTCGGACGAGGAGTACGTTGGCGAGGCAAGGTGCGATGTCGCAGGATGCCAGAACTGGGCCGACAAGAAGGTCGGAGGCAGGAAACTAGCATTCGACAGGGCCGCCGATGTGTGGGGCGAGTCGGGACTAAGCAGGGATTCCAGAAGGATCACGGTATGCAAGTCATGCTACAGGCACTGGAAGAAGGCTAAGAAGGACGAGCCAACCGAGTGGTCCTAGAAAATCGCGCCAATATATGGATAATTTGCAGACGTCCCAAAGGGAGGGTTCGGAATGGACGAAGGAACAAGAATAGTGACTGTTATTGTCGGAATCGTCTATTTTTGTTTCGGACTGCCTTTCACAGTGGCCCCTTTATTGATTTATATCGATCTGCATAATGATGTTGATTCCTTGGGAGAATTAATTTTCCCGTTGGCTTTCTCCACTCCCTTTTTTCTTTTTGGAATCGTCATAATCCGTTTTGCATTGAAAGCGACTAGAAATGCTATTTGGCCAGAAGATTCAACTTTGAAATACGGCCCTACAGCCGTTGATGCAGAACTCAACACCATGGATGTGGAAGTAGGTCCAATTTGGTCTCACGATGACTATCTCGAAAGGAAGGACAGGGAATGGGCGAATGCCATCCCTGGTTGGGAACTAACTGGTCACTGGCGAACCACCATTCCGGGACAAATGTCTGTTGTTGGTTACAGAAAAACCGATGAAGAAGGCAGTTAGTGGGAAGAAAAATCCCAAATTCACTCTGAATTGCCAATCGCAACAATGTTAGATGGGTTCCACAAGCAAGCAACATGACCGAGCAGCCCACGAATGAGCCGATATTGGGATATTCCCCAGGCAGTGCCGAGAGAGAGGCTCTAATCAATGAAATCGATAGGCAGATGTCCGAGGTAATCGAGATCCCCTGCATCATCAACGGTGAGGAGGTCTACTCTGGAACTACAACGACCCAGGTCATCCCCCACAAACACGGCCACGTGCTTGCCAAGGTGCATTTGGCAGGCAGGGACCAGATGGAGGCGGCATGCGAGGCCGCTGTCGCCGCTCAGGGGGATTGGATAGGGATTGGATTGGAGGCCAGATGCGAGATATTCGAGAGATGTGCCGACTTACTTGCTGGAGACTGGAGGATGCGAGTCAACGCCGCTACAATGCTCAACCAATCGAAGACAGCGTTTCAAGCAGAGATTGACGCCGCATGCGAACTGATCGACTTCTGGAGGTTCAACTGCCACTACGCAAGGGGATTCCACGACGACTTCCAGCCATTGGTCTCCCCAAAGGGAGTGCAGAACTCCACAGACATCCGCCCCCTTGAGGGATTTGTCCTTTCGATAACCCCATTCAATTTCTCAAGCATCGCTGCGAACCTACCGAGCGCACCTGCAATTGTAGGGTGCACCGGCGTCTGGAAGCCCAGTAGGAACTCATACATCTCCAACTACGTCCTCATGCAACTGATGATGGAGGCGGGACTCCCTCCCGGCGTCATCAACTTCCTGCCAGGTTCTGGCGCTGAGATTACTGAGGTGGCACTATCCAACCCCGACTTCGCAGGACTGCACTTCACTGGGTCAACCGCTACGTTCCAGGGTCTGTGGCAGGAGATAGGACTGGCCCTCCCGGAGCTCAGGTCATACCCTAGGATCGTCGGCGAGACAGGAGGCAAGGACTTCGTCGTCGCTCATCCTGATTGCGACAGGAGGGGCCTCCTCGTCGCTCTACTAAGGGGCGCTTTCGAGTATCAGGGGCAGAAGTGCTCTGCGGCAAGCCGCGCTTACATACCCCATTCCGTCTGGGATGCGATTTCTGCGGACCTAATTAGCGAGATTGGCAAGATAAAGATGGGCGATGCCCGTGACTTCACCAACTTCATGACCGCAGTAATTGACAAGAGGGCATTCGACAAGATATCTGGATACATCGACAGGGCCTCGGAAAGGGAAACCTGCCAAATCGTCTGTGGAGGGGGGTACGACGACTCGGTCGGATACTTCATCGAGCCTACCATTATCGTGACCAAGGACCCAAACTCAGAGTCTATGATAGAGGAGATTTTCGGACCCGTACTCACGGTCTACCTATACGAGGACGATGACTTCGAGGAGGTCCTGGGGATTTGCGACAAGGCCTCCCCATACGCTCTAACTGGGTCAATATTCTCGAGCTCCGAGGAGAACGTCCAGAAGGCGTACGAGGCCCTCAGGTTCACCGCTGGCAACTTCTACATCAACGACAAGCCAACCGGCGCCGTCGTTGCCCAGCAGCCATTCGGGGGAGCCAGGGCGTCTGGCACCAACGACAAGGCAGGGGGCCCGCTCAACCTTCTCAGGTGGATATCGCCTCGCTCCGTAAAGAGGACTCTCGACATACCCCAGGACTGGACCTACCCGTTCATGGGTTCGGACGAATAGGGTCCCAACATTGAATATCCAGTTACCCAGGGGGGTGAACAGGGGAGCTTAGTGCTGAGAGGTCGCCGCGAGGCGACGACCCTTTGACCTGATCTGGGTAATACCAGCGGAGGGAGAGAAATGGATACGAACATCGCATACGGACTGATGATTGCAACGCTGGGTGTCTTCGGCTACATCGGATATCAAGCATCGACTGCCAGGGAGATTGATGCTGATGAATACCTCTCAGCTAGAGGGTCACAGGATTGGCGCAGGATCGGGTTGAGCCTGTTCGCCTCTGGGATGGGTGTTTGGGTTCTCCTTACGCCGTCTGAGGTGGCGTATTATGGTGGCTTCTGGGACGTAATGGGGTATGCTGCTTCTGCCGCCACCCCATTTATCCTGCTAGCATACGTTGGTCCAATAATTAGAGAAAGACTTCCTGAGGGGATAACTCTGGCCGATTATGCAAAACATAAGCTTGGGAGGCCTATGCAGATTTATGTGGGAATCATTTCTATTCTGTATATGTTCACTTTCCTATTTGCGGAGTTTACCGCAATTGGCAAGGCTATGGAATATCTAGCTGGTATGGAACCAGTAGTCCCAATGATTTTCGTCGGCGCCATAACAGCTGCATACACAGCATATGGGGGCCTTCCGGCTTCCTTAGCAACCGACAGGTTTCAGGCATGGGCAATATCTTTCCTCGTTATTGTCCTTCTCTTAGTTTTGTTTGGATTCGACCTGAGCCAATTCATCGACGATGCGAGAGCTTACAACACTGATGATGATTGGTCCATGCTTGGCAGTATGAATTACATGGGCTCTTTCCAGTCGGGATTGGCACTTGTAGTAGCCATAACTGCCGCAGAGATGTTCTCTCAGGGAAATTGGCAAAGAGTCTACGCATCCCAAGATGATGGGGCTTTGAGAAAGGGTGCAATTCTGGCCTCTTGCATGGTATTCCCGCTAGTTTTCGTCATGGGGGTTATGGGTACCGTAGCGGCAGGTCAAGGGGGGGTGGAAGACGCCTCGCTAGCATTCTTCCACTTAGTCGACAAGAGTTCTACTCTCATTGCTGCCGCATTTGTATTGCTAGTAATTTCCCTAGTATGTTCTAGTACGGATACTTTGCAGAATGCAATAGCGGCTTCTGTATCTAGAGATCTATCTGATAGTAAGTTTGACCTCAGAATTTCTAGAGTTATCACTTTATTGATGCTTCCTTTGGCAATATATCTCGCAACAGGCCCAGTAATACTCGGTCTTAATTTCGGGGATGCTTACAGCGTCTTTGGCATCTTCCTTTTTGCTGATATATTGGCTGCAGCTACAGTAATTCCAATCCTACTGACACTCTGGGATGGAGTTTCATCCAAGGGGGCATTACTGGGATGCTTAGCTGGAATAATTTCTGTTTTCCTCTACGGTCTTATCGAACCACCAACCGATTCTGAATTTTACATGTATTTATTCCACCCGACAATTAGTGGATTACCCGCTGCAGATGGCGGTTTGACGAATTTGTGGGTTTTTGTTTCTGCATTAATTGGTTCCGGGTTCGTCACTGTGCTGGGTTCATACGCTCTACCTGACGATCAATAAGAAATCCTTGCGCTTTGTTCATGAACGCTCCCTCCTTCGCGACTCCGTGGAAGGAAGTGCACCACTATCTATCCTCCTTCCCTGGAAGGGCGTTTGGAGGCCCATGTGGTCTCGCAGGGAGGGCATGGGGGGATGGATGTTCACCCTGTTCGTCTTCATCATCGGTCTGACGTGCGTGGCAGTTCCTTACTTTGCTTCCAACAACATCGCAGCGAGCTACCTGGGGACCGTCTGGGATCCCGAGATAGCCTTCGACCGCGACTTCCCCGTGATCAATTGGATGATCATACCGTATGCCGGACTGTACTTGTTCTACCCAGCGACATTGATCGTAGCCCCTCGTAACGACAGGGGCAGGATGGAGCTCGCACTCGCAATTCAGGGACTGGCTCTGGCCACGATGCTCTGCGTCTTCTTCTTCATGGCACTTCCTGCCGAGATAGACCTGAGGGACCAGCTCGACACACATTGGCTGGATCATCCCCCAAATGCATTCGAGGAGGCGCTCTTCGGATTCATCCACTTCTCCGACAATCCATGGAACGCATGGCCGAGCCTTCACATCGTCCACTCATACCTGCTTGCCAGGCTGATGACGTTCTGGGTCGTCAGGGAGCACCCAGAGAGCAAGGCGGCCTCTGCCTTCCTTGCCATCCTGTGGATTGAGTGGGTCTTGCTATGCATAAGCATCCTGGCTACCAAGCAGCACTACCTGTTCGACCTTTTCACCGGAGCTTTAGTCGGGGTTGTGTGTTGGAGGCTCTTCATGCCGTTAATGGAGATGGTCGAGCACAGGGGGCCATCCGAGATGGCCACTGAGTCCGGTTGGCAGGACTAGTTGTTGTAGACTATCGGCAGGAAGGCGTTGGCCGCCGTCTCGCAAGCGTTGGCAACGTCATCCATCCTCTGCAGGACCCTGTACATGTGCATGGCCGCGAGGGCCTCATCGTCACCCTCGCTGAAGACGAGGGACGCCGCCCTCCCCTCTACGAGATCGGCATCGTGTTCGGCGAGGTTCACCTTGTCAATCAGCTCGCCCAGTTTCTCACGGCCAGCCTTGGTGTATCCTGACAGTGTGAGGTCACGCAGTGCAGATACCGATTCCTCGTACAAGGACGCGGTCTTTGCCACCGACTCCCCCATCTCCTTCAATGCGTTTCTGGCCTCTTTGTTGTCATAGAGGGGCCTGAAAGAGAGTTGCTCAGCTACATTCTGTGCATAGTCTGCAATTCTATCCTGCTTGCTAAGCATCTCCATGAAGTCCTCTGACCTCAGGAGGAGGCTCCACTGGCCAGAGCCAA
>CAYLUC010000003.1:0-102197 GCA_964386765.1 uncultured Candidatus Poseidoniales archaeon
ATAACTTCGAGTGGTTGTATTTTCTTCATCGCCATGGAGAAAGTGATGAGGTCTTGTGATCATGGTCAATCATGGGAAGAGACGCAGGATCCAGTACAGTGCTCGCCCACTACCAGCGACCCTTACGGTTGGGTCGATCCAATTACGGACCGCATCTTCAACGTGCAGATGATTGGTCTTGAGACGTCATGGATATGTTGGAGTGATGATGATGGCGACTCTTGGTTAGGCAATCCACATGATTCAGGAACTACTCCAATCAATGATCACATCAAATTGGCAAGTGGACCTTGGACCAGTGAGGGATATGGTGCGTTGGGACAATTCACTTCGAGTTTCTACGAAACTGCGGTATATTATTGCTACAACAAATTAGCTGGGATATTCTGCTTCACAAGTTTTGATGGGGGCGCAACCTTTGATGCTGGAGGGCAGATTATAGGTTTGGCAACCACTAATGGGGGCCTGCATGGGGCGATTTCCACAGCTCCGGATGGTACGGTATACGTCACCCCCAGAGTAGAGACTCCAACGGTCATTGTTTCCAAGGACAATGGCTTCTCATGGTTTCAGAGAACGATGGGAGAAGATGTTTCTACACCCTACCCCCGTAAGAATTCAGAGGTCTCGACAGATTCCGCCTCTAATGCATATCATGTTTGGACAGGTGCCGATGAAGGAGTCTACATGTCTCGTTCAACTGATTCAGGTGAAACTTGGGAACAAGAGAGTATCCGAATATCTCCGGTTGAAGTCGTCTCATCGGTGTTTCCACAAACCGATGCTGGCGACCCAGGACGAATTGCAATAATGTACCTTGGAAGTGAGAATTCTGAGATGCTAAATCAATCAGATATAGATGGTAACCCTTGGGGCGGCAATGCTCACTATGCACCGAACAATGTTACATACCATCTCTACATTACCTACAGTCTCAATGCTTTGGATTCTAACCCTGTCTTCCACACCATGAGGGTGACTGACGATCCGGTACAGATGGGGAGTATATGCCTCAACAGTGGGGATTGCCGTGATATCGGTGGATCAAACAGGAACCTTCTGGATTTCAATGACTTACATATCGACAGAGAGGGGCGCGTTTATGTTGCCTTTGCCGATGGTTGTACCGGTTCGTGTGCAACGAATAATAATTCCAGCGCCGAGGATTCCAGAGATGGTAGAGGTTCGGTCTACTATCTTGGAAGCGGCCCCAGCCTTTTCGAATCCGTAGGGAACTTAGCTGAGTTTTTCGTCATTGACTGACTCAAAATCCCGAGGCAGGAAACCAGCGATCCATAGGCTCAGGATGATTCCCCCCATTTGTAGCAGCAACCTCACCACGTGCCCCATGGGGGAAAGAGACTCCCCGCCACCAAGCTCAACATCGAAAATCCACATGTACAGATTGGCAGGGTACAATAGCACTAGGAGTGACGCACTAGCGTATCCAGAAAGCTCCCTGGTATTGGGAATAATGAGTCCAATCCCCACTAGAATCTCTGCTACCCCACTCGCCAGTACCCAGAACGTTGCAGATCCTAGTATTGGCGGAACGATAGGCTCGAACCAACTCGTATCGGTGAAGTGCAATATTCCAACATATATGAAAAAGGAACCAGCAGCAGTAGATACCGCTCCACGTAGCACCATTCAAATCCGCTTCCAAATTGAGTAAGAAGATGGAAAGTCATCGTCCGGTGAATCTGGGGTCTCAATCACCGTCTCCTTCCAGAGGCTCTTGTCCCATGATGGGAAAGAGACTTCCCCACTATCGTTAGTATGAACTGTGGTAATATGAATCTCCTCGACCCTATCAAGAAACATCGAGTAAATCTCCGCACCCCCAATTACCCATAATTCATCGCTACCTTCTGCGAAAGCAAGCTCAATAGCCCTGCCGATGTATAGTGCGGTTTCAGCTCCCTCTGCACTCCATGCTGTGTCTCTAGACATGACGATATTTACCCTCTCAGGGAGGGGTCTGAAGGACTCTGGAAGTGAGTCCCAAGTCCTCCTTCCCATAACAACAGAATTGAATCCATCACCTATTGTCAGACTCTTGAATCTCGACATGTCACTAGGAATGTTCCATGGAAGTCCGTTACCCTTGCCGATAAATCCGCCTTCATCCATTGCCACAATCATTGCGATCTTCAAATTATCACCTCAAACAGATATAGGAGCGGGAATGTGGGGGTGGTGCTCGTACCCATCAATGGATATATGCTCAAATGCAAAGCCATCAATTGTAGTGATACTTGAGTCCAGAGTCAGTTTTGGAAGCCCCTTCGGCTCTCTGGTGACCTGTTCTCTTGCCTGTTCTAGGTGATTCATATAAAGGTGGCAATCCCCCCCTGTCCAGACAAATTCTCCAGGCTCCAAACCACACACTTTGGCCATCATACAGGTGAGCAGGCTGTAGGAAGAGATGTTGAAGGGAACTCCCAGAAATGCATCTGCACTCCTTTGGTAGAGTTGACATGAAAGTCGGCCATCGCTAACGTAGAACTGGAAGAATGCATGACATGGCATCAGTGCCATTTCACCTAACTCTCCAACATTCCACGCGGAAACAATGATGCGTCTGCTGTCAGGATTGTCCCTGATCATCTCTAAAGCTCCCTCAATCTGATCAATTAACCGTCCATCTGTGGCTTCCCACTTCCTCCACTGCTTTCCATAAACAGGCCCTAGATTGCCATCATCATCCGCCCATTCGTTCCAGATTCTAACTTTATTCTCCTGGAGGTATTCTATGTTGGTTTCCCCGGAGAGGAACCAAAGTAATTCGTGAATGATACTGGGCCAATGTATCTTCTTCGTAGTTATGGCTGGAAATCCCTCGGAAAGATCAAACCTCATTTGGTGGCCAAAGATGGACTTAGTTCCCGTTCCAGTACGGTCACCTTTGTCTACTCCCTCATCCAATATTCTATTCAGGAAGTCGAGGTATTGCTGCATTTCCCCCCTTCGTTCTGAGGGAAGTACATCAAGGATGCGGAGGGAATCTACGGTGCTCCCATCATCCGGAGAGTCCCCATTAGTTGGTCTGTGTACTTCCTGAACAATGCCTTTTTGATAGATCTCTGACCATGTTCGTCTAGGTCCATCAGGCTCGATATCTCATCGTTACTGAATGACCCTCCCTCCGTACTGGACAACCATTCCGAGAAGCGAATGGGGTTTCCAATATGGACATCCACTCTCTTCCAGAATTTGATTACGTTTCTTCCAGGAGGCATTACCTCCCTGGTCCCAATCACACAAACTGGGAATACGGGTACTTCGGGGAATCGTGCCGACAATCTTGCCACTCCTGTCTTTCCGGGCTGCAGAAAGGGGGGTGACTCCCTCCTCGATCTAGTCCCCTCAGGAAAAACCCCGATAGGTAGCCCTGCGGAAAGGACGTCCGAGGCCCTAGCCAGTGCGTCCCTACCTCCGGACTCCCTGAATGTCTCTATCATCCCATTGCTTTTCATGATGAATCTATTGGGTTGTTTCTGGAAGAGCTCCTCCTTCGCCAGATAGAAAACCTGTCTCCTAGCTACCATGATTTTGAAAATCGGGTCTAGGTTTGAGATGTGGTTACTGGCAAGTATCACTGGCCCTGACCTAGGCAATCTATTCATTCCGAAAACGTGGACATTGAAGAGCGTCCTGACTATGGGGGAAAGGAAACCAACAAGGAATCTGTATAGGATTGGAACTCTGAACCGTTCTCCCGTGCCTTCGAGTTCTACACTCTCGGAAAAGGATCTCACTGACTCCGCGGACAGATTCGGCACGCGCCCACGTCTACGAATTGCGTTTCACTGTTTGCAGCGCCATGAAAGCGTTCATTGCTTTCTTTGCGGTCCACGGCACATGCGGAGACGCAGCGTGGTAGCCATTGTATTGGCGTCCATCCTTCTCGTACCCATCTCCGCGCCAAGTGTGGCAGGCGAGTGGTCTGATGATGGCTGGTTGAAGAACCTGATTGGGCCAGAGAGGATAGAGAACGGCGATGAGTTCGGGTGTCATGGTTTCGAGGGCGTTTCGACAATCGAGGAAAACTGGGTTATCGAAGATTGTAAGAATTACTTGACCGGTCTTTCAGATTCATCGAGATGGGGCGAGGACCCAGTATCTTTCGGGATTCCTGGGCGGGTTGTCGACGAGACAACTTCGCAATCACTACTTGACTCCGGGTTTGTCATAGTCGGTGACATGATTACTGAGGCCCCAGAAGAATTGGAGGTTTATTCTAGGAATGGAGGGAGTCTAGAGAAGAACTCAGCAAATCTAGGACTTCTGGAATCAGCAGAGCAAGACACACTGGTAAGTATCTGGTGGAGAGCCCGTATAGACGATCTTAAACTAAGGGAGGACAAGGATGTGATTTCATGGCTGGAGGGGCAGGAAGTCTGGCTAACGACATGGGGGGAGTGGTATTTCCACCAGCAATCAAGCTCCGCTATAGAAGCAAACATTGAGGGCCAGTCTATCATTGTCTCACTTGATTCCGGAGACTCACAGTGGGCAGTTCCAGGCTCCATTCATTTGCATTTCAACGGCACGGTGTCCGAGGTCATGTACGAATCAGGGGCAGAAGTTCCCGAGATGGGAGAGGGTGACCGCAAGCTGAACGAGGGATGGAGAGAGACGGACTCAGGTGTTATCCTCACAATTTTGCCGGGCTCTACAATCAGTATACTTTTGGAAACAGTAACAGACTCAGTATCTTCTTACCCCTTGGTCACATTCAATGATTTGCATCATGCTGTGACCATTGTGGGCCACCATACGACGAACCTGTTCCAGTGGTCCTCGGATTTCCAGGAGTCGGAGCTTACGTTCACATGGCTGATAGAGAGGCCTTCTGAGGATCCAATAAATTGGGCCCTTCCTGTTATTGCTTTGGGAGTATTAGCCGCAGTACCGATAGCAATTAGAAAGATAGTTGAAATGGACAAAGACTCGAACTAATCACCCATTAGAATAACCGATTTCTGGACCGGTAATTTCGACCCTGTTGGCCCTCATCATTTCGACTATCCCCCTCACTACTGGGGTGGAAAGGCTTTCTGGGGCATGAACTCCGGGAGGGAACATCCCCGGGTCATTGAGCCACGCCTCCACGCACCCGACAGTGACTAGTCCTGTAGTACGGGCCATAGATGACCCGTCATCCCCTCCATAGTCACTGACTTCCCACCTCATGACTTTCCCCTCATGATCCTCGGCCACGACCTCCAGCCACGTGAACTCGGGGGTTTTCGGATTGAACCACCACTCGTGAAGCAATTCCTCCTCGTCGAGGGACCCCGCATCCCTCTCATCAATGAATTTCTGAATATGGCCGGGCCACCTTACAGTATACTCCGACATGTCTACCGCAGGAATAGAATTCAAAACCGAACGTAGCCCGTCTGTGAGGAATGCCTCCATCTCCCCTCTTTCTGGGACATCTATGGTATGCCTCTCGGAAAGGGCGGGAAGGGTCACTTCTTCCCCTCCCCTTACAACTCTCGCCGGACGGGTGTATTCCGCAATTACGTCCCTAGGGGAAAATGGTGCCATGTAGTCCCATCCCCCTGTGGGGCCAGTGGGATTTCCCCCAACTCTAACCTCCGCTCTTTTCAATGGCCCCATAACCCTGTATGCCTCAGCCAAAAGCATGTTCGAGAGACCAGGGGCTATTCCGACATCCCAGAGTACCCTGCCCCCCCAATCCCTTGCCTTCTCGTCATCACGGTCTGGAGTATGCTCACTGAAGCTGAGGTCCACGGTCGGGAAACCGCCTTCTTCAGCTAGGTTTGTGGTTAGTGCGTGACCAATGTCGCCCGGGAGCATATTCACCACGATGTCGACGTGTCCAAAATCATCAAGGTCGGTTTCCAATGCGTCTCCTTCGTGGATGGTAATATTCGCATGTCCCACAATCTTCCCGTTGTAAGGGTCAAGATCGTGCACGTGCACTTCGTGGCCCCTGTCTGCTAGGGTCCTTGCGACGTACGAACCGACGAGCCCGGCTCCAAAGCAGTGTACAATAGCCACAGGTAACCCTACTCGCACACCTCTATTGCCCCTTCGGTCAGCATTTTCAGCTTAATTTTCAGCGATGACTTGATTGAGTGGGCCACAGGCCACGCACTATGGCAGGAGATGTCCTAATCGATCCATGGTCTTCGGATGACGAGACCGATTACTCCAGAATAGTGGAAAAGTTCGGACTTGAAATGGTTGATTCGTCAGCCCTGCCCAATCCGGGTATGCTACATCGAAGAGGTATCGTTTTCGCTCATAGGGATCTCGATGTCGCCCTGAGATCAATGAGGGATAACTCCCCCCTGGGGGTCTTGACAGGGTTGATGCCAAGCGGTAGGATGCACCTTGGACATAGCATGGTAATTGAGCAGGTGAGATGGTTCCAGGAGCAGGGCGCCGACATCACGGTTGCTGTGGCGGATCTCGAGGCTTTGGCGACTAGGGGAACGTCTCTGGAATCAGGCAGGGAGAAAGCAATCAACGAGTATGTACACAACTACGCTGCACTAGGGCTCGATCCAGACTCTACAAGCGTATATTTCCAGAGTTCTAGGCCTGATGTACAGAGGCTAGGCTTCACACTTGGTCGTAGGACTAATCTATCGGAGTTCGAATCCATCTACGGATTCTCTGGGGAGACCAATTTGGCCCACGTACAGGCCCCCCTCGTTCAAGTGGGAGACATTGTCCACCCACAGCTCGATGAATACGGAGGATTGAGGCCAATCGTGGTCCCGGTTGGAATAGACCAAGACCCACACCTAAGGCTAACTAGGGACATTGTCGGCAAGACTCACTGGTTCAACATCAAACCCCGTAAATCTGGAGGGTTCACTGTCGCACTTTCTGTACAGGATGACAATTCCAAATTATTCGGAGTGGGCCAAGGGGGCAGAGTAGATCGTGAAACCAGAGATCATATTTTCAGTCGCATATCGGGCGCAGTCTCATCATTGGGTTTCGCCGATATGATCGCCAATCCCAAGCATGGGACATTGGAAATCCCCGCAGCTACTATTGAAGACAGAGCATCCATCAGATTGGCACTACTCTCTCTAGAGAGAGAGCTCGGAGGTATGGGACTAATGCCCCCTTGCTCCACATATCACAGATTCGCCTCAGGGTTGACCGGAGGAAAGATGTCTTCTTCCAAGCCAGAGACAACCATTTTCATGAATGACTCAGTAGAGGACATGGCTAGCAAGGTGAAGAAGGCGATAAGTGGGGGCCAGTCAACGGTAGAGGAGCACAGGAGATTAGGCGGAGACTGCTCGAAAGACATATCATTCCAGTACCTACAGTTCTTCTTCGAGCCAGATGACTCCGCATTATTGGAAATCAAAAGGGAGTACGAGAGTGGCAGGATGCTCGCTGGGGAGATGAAGCAACTGTGCATAGACCGCGCTGGAGAATGGTTATCCGACATTTCAGAAAAGAGGGACTCATGGTCTGACAGGCTTGGAGAGTTCCTAGCTCCAGACGCCAGATAATCAGACGAGGTCAGCAGCATCAAACACCGGGTATACTGGACCAGGGTCTAGGGACTCTGCCTCTTCAATACCAATCTCCCTAGATACGGCATCATCGTGCAGAATCTGACTATGTCCAACAGGGTCAAGTAGCTCAAGCGTAACAGGATGGTTGCCTTTTCTGACCGAGTTAATCAGATTCAGCATTTCATTACAACGGGCGATATTTTCCGCATCCTCTTGGTCTCTCTCAGATTGCCTCTTGATGGTCCCTATGGCATCTTCGAACCTCTTTAGAACACCTTCTATATTGGATACATACCCTGTTGAACTCCCTCCAGGCGAGACTTCAAGCCCCAGCTCGCTAACCCTGACAGTACATGATGAAGATCGTACGACCCGTGTGCTCATGTGTTCTTCAGAATCTACAACAAGGCTCCATGCTCCTGGTTTCTTCCCATCAGCGGGTATGAAGTCGGTGACCTTCCAACCGCATCCATCACAAATCATGGTTATCTGTGTGTGTTCCCCGAAGTAAGGTATCTCGGAGCTATGTGCAATCATCCTCAAGGTCGCTTCCGAGAAGCATATGGGACAATCTTGGTCAAGCCTACTTTCCATTGGTTCACCTCAGGAAGCTATCCCACTGGCGAATGTTGGGGGCAGGAGTAGTAGCCTTCTTTCACCAAGTCTCACCACCTCTCCAGACAGGTCCCCCTCGACAAAGCGCTGAATTTTGTCCACTGCCACCACCAGCTCAAGCTCCCTAGTTAGGATGCCTTTCATCTTCACAATCACGATATCCCCCTCAGAAACCCAGTTCATCAGGGACGAGATTCCGGTCAGGTCATCCAAATCAGCCCTATGAATTATGGCATCCCCTTGGGCTCTAGGAACGGGAGCGTCTGGGAAACTCTTACCAAGGTCATGGTAATCCTGTCCGGGCTCTATTACGCCCCCCGGGCTATCGAGCTCTGGAGCCTCTATCCACTTGGGTTCCGCCTTCTTGTGCCTCGCCATGACCCTCGTCGAGACAGGCAATCCTTGAGTTATCCGGTCCTTTACCCTGTTTCACCCCACTTACTGTGACTATGTGTTTCAACCAACCCTGCACCCCGTCGGATTCATAAGGGGTCGTCATGAGAGGGCATTGTTGGGGAGCTCCCCCGGCGGGTGAACAAATGGACGCGACCACAGATGTAGTAAAGACCGGCACCAGTACTCTCGGCATCACGTTCGATGGAGGAGTGGTAGTTGGTGCGGATCACAGAGCCACGATGGGCCACTTTATTGCAAACAAAAGCGTCCAGAAACTATTCGGGATTTCCGACTACGTCGCACTGACCACTGCCGGCCTGGTCGGACACGCCCAGTCCCTGTCTAGGACACTCTCAGCCGAACTCAGGCTTTACGAACTTAAGCATGGCAAGCCAATGACCGTGAAGGGTGCTGCAACCCTAACCGCAAACATCCTGTCAGGAAGGCCTCACTATGTGCAGTTGCTAATTGTCGGTGTTGACGACTCCGGTTCCAGCGTCTACAGTATCGACTCTGCAGGAGGTTCAATTCCCGACGTATACTGCGCGACTGGTTCTGGAAGCCCTTACATGTATGGGGTACTAGAGGACCAATTCAGAGAAGGGATGTCCGAAAAGGACTCACTGAAGGTTGCCGCCAAGGCACTTCTGGCATCGGCCCAGAGGGATGCAGCCAGCGGCAACGGCATGGATCTTGCAGTCATCACTCCAGAGGCGGGATTCCGCCTATTATCAGAGGAAGAGGTAGCAAACCTCCTCCAATCACTATGATTACACTCTCGCAAAGTGCCACCTGCCTTTCCGGCAGCGTCATTCTCTGCGTGAGCAACAACAGAAGGAATTGAAATTATGAGGCTAACATTTTCAGAGATTAAGAGCAAGATTGGGAAGATTGTTCCCAGTGGCATCGACTACGATGTCGATCTTGAAGCGGGCTCAATAGCCATCATTACGAAACAGCCCGAGTCATTCGGTGGAGCAGGGGGGGAGAACCTCACAGTCAAGATTGCCAAGGGAGTTAGAAGAAGGGTGGTTATCAGGCCTCATCCTGACATGCTCTCAGACGAGCAGCAGGTCAACGACGCGGTCAACAGAATTATCCCGCCCGAGGCTAAAGTGAGGAGGATATGGCTAGATCCAGCACTTTCCGAGGTAACTCTGGAAGTGGACGACCCACAATCCGCGGTAGGACCCAGGGGTTCAGTAGTTCAGGCTCTGCGTGACGAGATAGGTTGGCTCGTTAACGTTGTTCGCGCTCCAGCAAGGGAAAGCAGGACACAGACTGACATAAGGAGGTTCAGGAAGGAGTTAGCTGATGACAGAAAATCACTCTTGAGGAAATTCGGAACTAGGATATACAGGCCACAGAGGCCCGGCGAGAAGTGGGTAAGGGTCACTGCCCTGGGATCTTACCGAGAGGTAGGTAGGGCGATGCACCTAGTCACCACAAACGAGTCAAAGGTTCTAGTGGACTGTGGAGCGAAGCCAACAAACAACAGGAGCGAGGTTCAACCATTCTTCGCGGCTCCGGAGATGCTCCCACTCGACAACATCGACGCTGTGGTGATTACGCACGCTCACGTCGACCACATAGGGATGCTACCAGTCCTCTTCAAGTATGGATACAAGGGACCAGTATACTGCACCCCTCCAACTAGGGATCTGATGACTCTACTTCAGATGGACTACATCAAGGTCGCAAAGGCAGAGGGTAACGAGCCCCCTTATTCAAAGGCGGACATCCAGGAGTGCATCAAGCACGTAGTCGACATTAACTGGGGGGACAAGACGGACATAGCGCCCGATGTAAAGATGACAATGGAGAATGCGGGCCACATTCTAGGATCATCAAGCGTCTATATGCAGATTGGAGAGGGAAGGGATGAGCACAGGCTCCTTTTTTCTGGCGATATCAAGTACGAGAAGTCATGGCTCTTCGACGCCGCCACCGTTCGATTCAACAAGGTTGACACATTGGTTATTGAGTCAACATATGGAGGGCCCCAGAGCATCCAACCCACTAGGCAGCAGGCGACGCAGGACCTGCAGGACCTCATAATCGACACGCTAGGAAGAAAGGGCAAGATTTTCTGCCCAGTTTTTGCAGTTGGCCGTTCCCAGGAGGTGATGATGGCAATAGACGAGCTATTCAAGTCTGGCAAAGTCTCCCCCGTCACCGTGTGGCTGGACGGGATGATCTCCGAAGCCACTGCCATCCACTCTAGCCACCCAAACTATCTGAATAGAGACTTGAGGAGTAAGATGCTCAGGGGCGGAACTGAGAATCCTTTCAACTCGACTTGGTTCAAGCAGGTAGAGTCTAGGGAGCAGAGGGAGTCTATACTCTTGGACCCCAATCCATGCATAGTCTTGGCAACTAGCGGAATGATGACAGGGGGTCCGATAATTGAGTACTTCAAGCACTGGGCCCCTGAGCCGGGGAACACCCTTTGCTTCGTGGGATATCAGGCCTCGGGTACTCTGGGCAGGAGGTTGCAGGACGGCCATTCTCAAGTCCCCCTTGTCGACAGGGGACAGACCCTGATGGTAGATGTGAGGTGCAATATGGTCATTATAGACGGCTTCAGTGGTCACTCAGATAGAAATCAGCTGATGGACTACGTCTCATCATTGAATCCAACTCCAAGGAAGATACTTTGCCATCACGGGGACCCTCAGACATGCAACGCATTCAGGAAGGGCCTACGCGAGAAATTCAAGGTGCAGACATACGCTCCCGACAATCTAGAGACTCTTCGTCTGCTTTAGTCAGAGTATCGGCGAGTCGAATTTAGACTCGTCGAGTTCGACTCCCCCGTCGTCTGAGCTATCTTCTCCATCCCAGTAACCATCAGGGGAGCCTTCGATATCATTCCCATCAATGGCGACGGGAGCTAGTGCCAATGCTAGGGTTAGGGGGGTCAATAGGAGGAATCCCCAAGTTTCCGTGGTGACATACCCCTCTGATACGAAGGATATCAGGGACAGTGAAACTAAGGCTATTGAGGACAACCACCCCAATGCCACCCGCGCCCTGCCCATGTTCTCGAATCGGCATTACATACATCAGTCAACCTCTTGAACCGTGAACTATTGCTAGTATCGTGGATGAGAAGTGGATCCTCCTAAAGTGCGCGTGCGGCAATTTCTTTGGGTCTAGGCAAGGCAGCAGCGCTTCATGCACAAGGTGCTCCAATTCTAAGGGCATTGCCACGGTATCATCCTACGCATCACCGGAGAAATTAGCCGATGCTGTATCGAGGTCCAACATGCCGAACGAGCTTTCCAAGGAAGTATCAACAAGGATCTCCGAGATACAATCCAGACAATCCAGGGCGAGAGATAGGGAGTCACAGGGGCGTGAGTCCGTAATCTCAGCTATGAAGGAGGCCACAGGGCCAGATGGAATCATGTCCCTGAAATCAATAAGGGAGTCATTGTTGAATAGGGGGATGAGTGACGTTGATCCTTGGGAGCTTATCGGAGATGCTGAGAGAGAGGGGGTGCTGCATAGGGCGGGCGAGGATATGTGGGGTTGGGTCCAGTAACCTTCATCCCATATGCGCCGTCCCCGGGAGCAAGGGGCCCGTGGGTTAGTCTGGTCTATGCTAGATGCTTTGGGAGCATTTGACCCTGGTTCGAATCCAGGCGGGCCCACCACTAATCAATTGTAGAGATGGCCTCAATATCAAATATCGAAACAGCGACTCTGAGGGCCTCTGACTTGCTGAACCATCTAGCCTCTTCTATCTCGTCATCCTTCGGTGACAGCTCATCATCACTGAATTCACCTTTACACCGGTACGTGAAAGAAACCCAGTTTATCCCGTCTTCGTTGAAGATTTCCTCTCTGATTATCGCACCGTCGTTTTCTCCGAATGCAACACCAGTCTCGCCCTTCGGGTCATCTATTGCAATCTCTATCCCCAGCTCCTCCATAGCTTCTCTGACTGCGGCCTCACGAGGATGCTCACCATAGTCTACGAAACCACCGGGAAGGGTCCAGAAACCAGTGAAGAAACCACGAGACACCTTGGTCATCAGGATTTGCTTCTTGGAATTGACGATCATCACTTTCGAGACAACCCTATGCATGCTCCTGTAGACACATTCGCGGGCTAATGGGTCCACACATCCGTCCGAAATCAGCTTGTCCTTCCATGTCCAATTTTCGGGCCATTCAATCTCAGGGAGTGCATAGACAACCTCATGGAATTCTTCTCCAAATTCGATGCGATTGATTCTACGTACAGCCCATTCGATTCCCATTGAACGAACCTCGGCTTCGGTTGGCAATCTCAGAGAGACCTCTCCAATTCGCCCCATCACTGCTTCTTGAGGACCATCGCCATTCAGATCCACTAGCAGAACTTTCCCATCATGCTCAAGGTAGAGCGATCGAGTCATGTTTCACCTCAACTACCCAATAGTTCGATAACTGCATCCCGCTCTTCCAATAGTACAGCGACATTTTCATCAATCTTTGATTGAGCAAATGAATCGATAGGGAGGTCATCGACCACAATCACTTCACCATTTTCACATCTACATGGAAAACTAAACACAATCCCCTCAGGAACTCCATACCATCCTTCCGATGGGAGGGCCATTGATACTATGCGACCATTCGAACCTTGCCACCAGTCGCGCATGTGGTCGGTGGCAGCGGAGGCTGCGGAAGCCGCTGAGGACGCCCCTCTGGCAACGATAACAGCCTTCCCCCTCGTTGCTACAGTATCTAGGAACTGGCCCTGTAACCATTCCTTGTCAAATATCTCAGTTGCAATTTTCCCATCTACGGTAGCGAAACGCGGGTCCGGGTACATCGTGTTAGCGTGGTTGCCCCAGATGAATACATCATGTATCTTTGAAGCGGGCACACCTGCATGCTCTGCCATTTGCCCTACTGCTCTATTTTGGTCGAGACGGGTCATGGCGGTAAATTGCTGAGAGGGAATATTCGGTGCATTTGCACATGCAATTAGAGCGTTTGTGTTGCATGGATTGCCCACAGTAATGACCTTTACATCAGGCGATGCAACAGCATCGATTGATTTACCCTGGCCAACGAAAATAGGACCATTTGCAGCCACTAGATCAGATCTATCCATGTCTTTTGTTCTAGGTCGTGAACCAACCAGAAAAATCGCATCGGCCTCTTTGAATGCAATATTGGGGTCATCCGTGCCGACTATGTCGTGCACCAGTGGAAATGCAGAATCCTTCAATTCCATTATTACTCCGTCTAAACGTTGCATACCAGGTGGTATCTCTAGTAGCTGAAGGGCAACTGGCTGCTTTGTTCCAAAACAATCACCGCTCGCTATACGCCACAACAGTGCATATCCAATGTTGCCAGCAGCACCAGTAACAGCAACACGGATCGGTTTTTTCATTCCATTATCCCCTGCACCCATGTCTGCAATATTACTAGCGTCTCCCCCCATATGTCTCCCCCGTTCCCCGGCAATAGGATGGGAACTTAGCACTTTGCGATTCTTTGCCTCTGGGAGAATCATATTTTCCTGTCATTATTTCTCCGAAACCCACACGCCGACGGCTTCAATAAGCGTCTTCTTCTCGAATGGATATCTGATTGGGCCTACGGCCCAACAGGAGTGATGACAATGCGCTTGGGAGTGGTCAAGGAGCCAGAAGGAGAAAATAGAGTTTCCATAGTTCCAAACTCAGTAACGAAACTATCCAAGCTCGGTTTTGAGGTAGTGGTGGAGTCCGGCTCAGGCAGAAGGTCCAACCACTCTGACGAGGAATACGAATCAAAGGGGGCAACAATAGTTTCCCGTGACTCTGCAATGTCCTCTGACATTGTAATTTCAATCAGAATGCCCGAGACTTCTTCCATGGATGAGGGAAACATTCTGGCTTGCGTCGCCGACCCATTCAGAAATCCAGACAGAGTCCGCGAGGCAATGGAATCAGGAATCACCCTGATGAGTATGGATATGATCCCAAGGAGGCTGTCAAGGGCCCAAGCAATGGACGTCAACTCCAGCCAAGACAACCTCTCTGGTTACAAAGCAGTGCTCCTGGGAGCAGCACACGTCCCTAAGGGGATACCGATGATGACAACCAGTGCTGGTACAGTCAAGCCAGCGAAGTTTGTAATCATGGGGAGCGGCGTTGCAGGTCTACAGGCCATAGCAACCGCGAAGCGTCTAGGTGCGGTGGTGTATGCATCCGACGTCAGGAAGTCAGCAGCTGAGCAGATCGAGTCAGTAGGTGGCAGATTCATCGAAGTAGAGGGCATGGACGACTTCGAGGACGAGTCAGGATACGCAAAGCCACTGACTCCTGAGTTTATTCAGAAGGTCAATGATACAGTTTGCGAAGTCGCAAGAGATGCGGACGTAATTGTTACCACAGCTCGTATTTTCGGTAGGCCAGCTCCAATCACAGTGCCTTCTACAGCAGTTCAATCTTTCAAACAAGGCTCAGTAATAATTGACATGAACGCAGATGTCGGTGGCAACTGCGAACTTACCGTTCCAGGGGAGATTGCCAACGAGCACGGAGTTACAATCGTCGGAATTGAGAATCTAGCTGGAACCATTCCCGCAACTGCCAGCATGCTTTTTTCAAACAACCTCACAAATTTTGTCAGTAGCTTAGTGAAGGATGGCAAGTTGGATTTGGACATGGAAGACGACATCTTGGTTGGTGCTCCCGAGGGGTCCGACTTCCACATTCCCGGAATGGGTGGAGTACTCATCTGCTCCAGTGGGGAGATTCACCCTAAGCAGTCCCGATTGGCAGAGGTGGTCGGATGAGCCTGACCCTTGGAGCATTAGTAGGGAGCATCACAGTTTTCGTTCTGGCTATTTTCCTTGGATTCGAGCTAATCAGTAAGGTTCCTCCTACGCTGCACACCCCCCTGATGTCGGGAGCCAACGCCATTTCTGGAATCACCATAGTGGGCGCATTGATACTATCGAACTCATCGTTCGACGGTGCAAACACTGAACTTGCAGCTTTGTTGGCTTTCGTTGCCCTAGTCATGGCCACAATAAACGTGGTCGGCGGTTTCATGGTCACGAACAAGATGCTTGGGATGATAGCGGGTCGCCGTAGGAAGGGGGGCGAATAGAATGGTTGATTCAGTGGTCTGGGACATAGGATACTTGATTTCAGCGTCTCTTTTCATTATGGGGATCAAGAAGCTATCGAGCCCAAGAACGGCACCCGAGGGAAACAGCCTCGGGGCCTTGGGGATGCTACTTGCTGTAGTGGTTACTCTCGCAAAGCTTCAGACTGAGGGCGTCATTGGTTGGGAGTTGATTATTGGGGGGCTAGCATTGGGTTCTCTAATTGGATACCTGATGGCAACCAGGGTCGAGATGACAGGAATGCCTGAATTGGTCGCACTCTTCAATGGATTCGGTGGGGGCGCCTCAGCGTTGGTCGGGCTTTCAGAGGCATTGAAGAGAATTCAAGAGTCGAATATTCCCGACCCCGGCGTCGAGCTCTACGCAATTTGGATAGCAATTGGCCTTTCAGGTATTGTAGGATGGATCACACTAACTGGGAGCCTAGTTGCGATGTACAAGTTGAAGGGAGGTTTCACAATACCTTTCACAGGCAAGTGGGTCAGGTTCCCAACATGGGGCCCATCCTGGCTCAACGCAGTGAAGGTAATTCTTCTCATGACATCTTTCTCACTCATATGGATGACAATTCAGGAGCCGTCCGATCACTCCTGGATTTACGCATTGGCGCTCTCCTCCGGTCTGTTAGGGATACTGTTCGTCCTACCTATAGGGGGTGCAGATATGCCGGTCGTCGTCAGCCTGCTCAACTCCCTTTCTGGCATAGCTGCCGCATTTACCGGATTCGTGATTGGAAACAATGTGTTAATCATCGCTGGCTCTATGGTTGGCGCTGCTGGACTCATCCTAACTTTCATTATGTGTAAGGCGATGAATAGGGAGCTCTTTGATGTGCTCTTCAAGGCGTTCGGAGGCTCAGGAGAAAGGGACCAGCTTACCCGAACCAAGGTAGGCAGCGATCCAGAGGAGGTTGCAATGGTTCTAGATGGAGCTCAGCGCGTCATCGTTGTTCCCGGTTATGGGATGGCTGTCAGCCAGAGCCAGCATGCAGTAAAGGAATTCGCAGATCTCATGGAGTCAACAGGATGTGAGGTCCTCTATGCCATCCATCCTGTGGCTGGAAGGATGCCGGGGCACATGAACGTGCTTCTCGCTGAGGCAAATGTCCCGTATGAGAGGCTAATAGAAATGGACGAAATCAACTCGGAATTCCCAGATTGTGACGTCGCATTGGTTATCGGTGCCAACGATACTACAAACCCGGCAGCAAGAACGGGAGAGGGCCCTTTGGCAGGCATGCCAATTCTGGATGTAGACAAGGCAAATGTTGTTGTCATCATCAAGAGGAGTCTTTCTGTCGGCTATGCTGGTGTGGACAACGATCTATTCTATATGGATAAGACCATGATGCTCTTCGGAGATGGGAAGAAAATGATGAACGAGCTCAATGGTTCAATCAAGGACCTATAATGGATGATGATAAGATGGTTCCAAGCAATGGTTATGAGTCCACCACCGCCGAACGCAGTTCGGTAAGAGGCATGAGTTCCCCGACGAAGAGACTCGGCATCGTCTTCATCGTAGTTGCACTTCTCTCCGTTCCTGCAATGGGAATGAGTGCAGGGCCGAGCAGTGAGAATGGGGATGGAGACCCAACGGCCAAGTATGGTTGCTCATGTCATAACAATGGAGCATCCTCTGTTAGGGCGGTTGTAATGATCACTGGAGTCCCAGTGATGTATGAACCAGGGCAGTCGTACGAACTCACAATCACCGTTGCCGACTCCCTAACTTTGTCCGGGGGCGATGGAAATACTAAGGCCGGCTTCCTGATGACTTCGGAGTCAATCGGAACGTTCAGCTGGGCAGAGGACCAGGAAATTAGGCAAGCAGACGGCTCTCCTGATGACATCTCTCACTCCGAGCCCGACTCTGATGGAGTCTGGGCAGTAGTTTGGTCTGCCCCCTCCGAGGACGTCGGGCCGATTTACTTCTGGCTAGCAGGTAATTCGGTGGACGGTGGCGGCGCTCAAGACGAATCCGACTACTGGAACATATTGTCTTTCACGATTAACCCACCTGGAACAGTGTCTTCGGATGAGTCCGGCGCGACCCTTGATACCAGGACAATATCGGTTGGAGATTATGACACACTATTTGTCATAGAGGAATCTGACTCGCAGAAAGAAGCAGAGAGGCAAGAGGCTCTCTCCCATGCTGTTTTCTCACAAGGTAACCTGTTCTTCTGGACAAGCCTAGTAGCATTGATTTTCGGTGCGTTATTACAGAGGGAGATATTGGAGAGGAGGTATGACGACGGTCCCGAATTCCTTGCTATGGAACTAGCATACCCGCAGGCCATTAAGAGGTCAATATTGAGTATAGTGTCGTTCATCGTCGCGGTGAATTGGACAGCATCTGATAATGCAATCTACTTCCCCCCTCCCGCAGTTGTGGAGGAGGGAACCCACGTTACAGACCTGACTGGGTTCCTTATTGGGTGTGCCTTCCTAACTAGCATACTTTTCGCATACGGCGTCTATAGGACCATACTGGCTGCTAGGGCCGAACCATCAGTGAAGGATCGCTTGTGATATGTCTGTGCACCAATATCCCCCGATCGAAAGAAATCCTTCCCACCTTTCGGAGTTCCACTCGATTTTCAGAATCACTTCGATATTCTTGATCTTATCTTCTGCATTGTGGTCAACAGTTTCCACATCAATGATCAGCGATTGGGTATTCGCTGCATCTCCTGAGAGTTACAATTCCGTAATGTCACTTTACTCCCCCATGGATTGGATAGGAGTTAGGTGGACACTGATTTTACTCCTTTCTGCGCTTTCTGTATTGCCTATATTTTCAATTCTGATTTATCGATTCTCGAGAGTAGGACTTTACAAGGATGAAAGAAGGTGGCTGGCAACGCTCCTCTTGACATTCTCAACTGTTGCGCCATTGCTAACCGTGGCCATCTGGACTTGGGGAATATCTGCAATATTCTCGGTTTCAGAAGAAATTGGCTCGATAAATGGCGTTGAGGAAATGTACGACGTGAGCCAAATCGTCGAGTTATCTGTTGGTTTGACTTGGGTTGTATTGATTGTCACACTGACATCACTAGCTCTCGCGTTCTCACGTTCAATTCTATCCTCAGGGGAGGAAGAAACAAGGTTTAGAATGAGGCTAATGATAATCTCAACAGGTTTGCTCATCCTGACTCTGCCTGTTGTATATGACGGCCTCAGGATAGTCATCGCTGCGTCAGCAATATATTCAGCCGACTTATTTTCAAAGATTGTCCCGATTCGTGAATGACCATCTAACCAGATATCACCGCATCCACAATCACGACGGCATTTACTTGAAAGCCACGCTTGACCCCGGAATACTGTGAAGCCAGTACGTTACGCGGTGGCATTTGTCCTGCTCCTCCTTGGTGCTATCATCAATGTAAATCCGGATTTGGTTGATTCCAAAGTATCTCCAGGTGTGGGGGATAACGACGACTCCTCTAACTTGGTAGGATTGCAGGATAACGAAGAATGGCTAGTGCTACGCGTGGCATTTCCCGGGAAACCCCACTCGGCGTCAATTACTGAGTCTATGTTTGATGTGGACGGGGACGGGTCACCACATCTCTCTGCTTCTCAATATGTGAGCCAGATGTCAGGGGGACATTCTACCCTTGTCGTGACATTATCGGAAGACGTTTGGGTTTCTCCTGAAGATGAGGGTTACTGGGGGGCCGACTCAGGTGGTGAAAGGGACTACGGACTAGATGGCAGGGGCGTTGAAGGACTAATTGAAGACTCAGCGTACGGGCTTCTACAAAACTCCAACCTATCACGATGGGACTACAATGGCGATGGTATTGTAGACAGGCTGCTCGTGCTTCACTCGGGAGAAGCACAGGAATCAGGCGCATCTTCAAACTCAATATGGAGCCACTTCTCTGAACTTCAAGACCCCATAACTATCGGCGAGTGGACAATTGACCATTATACAATTTCATCCTTGAACAGTGGGATGGGGACGGTAGTACACGAGATGCTACACCAAATGGGCGCACTCGATCTCTATGACGTCCACTCTGAACTCCCCTCGAATAACTGGAATGGCCTTGGCGACTGGGACATCATGGCCAGTGGAAATTGGAATGACAACGGAAGAACCCCTTCCATGCCAGGTGCGGCAACTCTCGACTTAGTAGGATCCAGGGGAGTAATGGAAATTGACACCTCCATCGACGGATTATACCAAATTGAATCAGTCAGTAGCTCATCTGGAGGCACTAGGGCCTTGTCACTAGAGACTGCTCCGGGGGAAAGGGTCCTAATTTCATTACGCTCTGATATCGGCTTTGATTCTGCATTGCCCGGGCATGGAATAATTGTCGAATATCAGGACGTGAATAACGGCAACTCTGCAGATAATACCGTCAATCACGATCCAAATTTTGCTTGGGTCAAGATAATTGAGGCCGATGGAGATGACGCACTAATCAGAAATAGGGATTCAGGCAGCGAAGGTGACACTTTCTCAGTAAACGAGTCATTTGGCTCTGAAGGAATGAAAATTAGGGATAATAGGGGGAGGTTAGTACACTGGACTGCTACCGTTTCACAGATTCAAGAAAACTCCGCCACAATAGAAATCACGACCTCCAATACCCCTCGAATATCCGTCTTAACGGAGAGGAACCCAATCCAATTACTTGAAGGGGAATCATCATTTGCCACTATAACCACAACCTCTCAGTGCAATCTCATAGTCAATTTGAGCGCCGATTTTGGAACTCCAGAGGAGAGAATCATAGACATCCCTGCTGGAACATCGGTCGTCCCAATACTGAGGTATTCAGACTCTTCGCTGATGATCGGGACATTGGCAGGTTCAATTGGCTGCGAGGGGGAGAGTTCTGTTTTCATCAGATCAGATTGGCAGAAAATTGGAAACAGGATTCCCGTACAGAGCTTAGAGTCAGTAATAGATTGGGAGGCTCCATCGTCTATATCTCTGGATTTAGACTATGAGGGTACGGGCCCAAGAGACTACAATATTGCTATCGAAGGGGCAGCTGCTAGAATTGCATCAGTAACGACTCAAGGGGAAATCAGCCCGGGTGACCAACTAGTCATTGAGGTAGAGCCTGGGGGACTAATGGAACCAGGAATGTATGCAAGGGGGGAGATTGTCTTCCAAGATGAGAACGGACTCGAGAGTAGGGTGGAAATAACCCTGATCGCAGAATCCCCCTTTACTGGTAATGGGTGGTTATCATGGCTTTCCAAGCCCTCCAATGGGCTACCGATAATTTGTGTACTTCTGGCAGTATCTATTTTGACCGGCCAGAAGAGGGAATAGTCACCTTTTGCTTGGATTGCTCCATCTTGAATCCGTCGACGGCCTCGATATCTCAAGGAACCTCCAGTCTCCAGTACCTACATCTATTGGACAGATCCAATGTTTGTTCACTCCTGAGGCAAGTCTGGATGTTAGGCACGCCTTAGCCCAGTCACTCACCGCAGTCACGCTATCCTCGGGGTCATTGATTAGCCATGGGGCGTGATCATCCCCCACAGAGCCAGTGTAACATCTCCATGTAGTTCCGAATTTGAATCCGGGACGTGTATTGAGTCCCCTATCCCACATTTCTTTCAGCAAGCTAGCCGTCCTAGTCATCCCAAGCTCGGAATCCGCGAGCATCATGGAGGAATCAGTATTGCAGAAGTCCGATGAGGGATCCCCTAGGATCTGAATTAATTCCCTCTCTGAAACATCCAGCTGCCGACCACCATGAATTGGGACTCCAATCACTTCCGATGGCCACTCATTAGCATTCGCAATGAACACGCCCCCTGTGTCCGCCTCCACATAATCGTAGAATGAGATTTTCTTGTAGTCCTTGTCGGAGGGTGGCTTAAGCTCCCCAGTAGGGTCTACTATCGACAGGTGGTAAGTCACCACTGAGAACTCCCCATCTATTACTATGGATTCAGCTATCCTTCCCCTTCCCTCGACCTCCTTAGTCCATTCATACAGGTTCATCTCAGCAAAACTCTCTTTGGACGTGAACCATCTCACCTCCGCAACGGGGGGGTCTTTCCGGGGGTGTTTGTCTGAGCCCCATCTAAGTCCCCATGACTCTTCTGAGTGCTCAAGTCCCATGCTTTCTAGATTGCACTTCAGGACTATTTTGTTCCCGGGTACCCTGAGGGCCTCCATTATTGCACCTTCTTGGATGGCGCATTCATTTTCACCAATGGCCATCAATAACCAGTCGTCACTAGGAAAATCGACATGTCTGTGGTCCCTACAGAAAATCATTTCACACGCTGTAAGGATTAAACCTCCACTGGATATTGGCCTACCTATGGCCGACTTATGCCATAGCCTGTCAGCCGCGGATCCATCGTAGACCCATCCCCCATCGACACGCTCCATGTTAGTACGATGGCATACTAAACTTGATTCCGTCGGTCTAGTAAGTATCATTCGCCTCGACCTCCGCGCAACAAACATGGAGTCACAGAGTGATGCCAGAATGGAGGCTGATACATTACGCAGGCTAAGTGCACTGCTCGATGATTTCGAAGGTACAAGAGTCACACTAATTGGGGACGTAATGCTTGATAGATATCACCACGGGTATGCAAACAATCTCAACTCAACAGCTCCTGTTCCGGTGTTGAGAATCATTCGTTCCGAAGAGTCTCCTGGAGCTGCTGCCCATATAGCAAGAGGGCTCAATTCACTAGGTATGGACGTCGACTTTTTCTCTTGTGTGGGGGATGATGAAGAAGGGAAAACGATCCTGGAGATGATATCCAACGATGGAATCTCGACATCAGGAATTACTGTTGTACCAAATCGAAAGACACTAACTAAGATCAGGTTCTATGGTAGCAGAGAAAGCCTACTGGAACAGAGCCAAGTGCTTCTTCAAGCGGATAGAGGGCCATTGGAAGATCTCGGCAAATCTGTTAGCGATGAGCTAATCGAAGCCGCCCTCAAGTCTATGCCAAACAGTAAGGCGATAGTACTGTCAGATTATCACAAGGGGGTAATAACGGAATCGGGGGCATCTAAGCTGATTTCCAACGCAAAGAAATTGAAACTTCCTTGCATTGTAGATCCAAAGCTTACCGGCCTTTCAAGGAGCAAAGGAGCCGATGCAGTGATTTTCGGTAGGAGGGGGCTTGAACTTCAGAGAAGAAGGCTGATGCTAGAGGGCGCATCAGAGACCGCAGCTGAACTAATATCGACATACGATTGGGGAGCTATTGTCGTTCTAGGTGGTGTTGAAGGAATCAATCTCTATCTTCCGAATGGGGAAGAGCTGTCCATTCCCTGCAGGGCTGACGCACCTCGTCAACAGATAGGCCTCCATGACGCGGCTGCAACAGCTCTGGCAGCCGCTCTCGGCAATGGCCTGGACATTATGGATGCGACGTCACTAGTTGCTGCTGCCTGCGAGTGTGTACTAACGGCCGCATCTAGTCAGGAGTTTGTCGATAGCGGCACTCTAGGCATCTGGCTCGACGAACTATCATGGAAGCTGCAGATTTCCGATAGATAAGGAACATGAACCCAAGGGGTTCAAGACATGTTCTGTAGGGCCACAATCGTGAAACAGCGGACCTTGTTCATTTCACTGGCGATGGCTATTGCGCTGGTAGCATTTGCTCATAATGCCGTGGCCGAAGAGGTCAACACCTCGTTTATTGGCTTCAATGATGATAATGGTTTACAAATTTCTGAGCATTCGACAGTTTCAGGATTCCTTGTTTCATCGATGGAGCCATCAGAGGGAGCTACTTGGACAGTAATAGAGCAATCGGGGGATGATACTGTTGTCAGGGGCGGGGGACTCTTGCAATTTAGCGAACCAAATGAGTATGGAGATTTGCTGAAGTGGTTATGGGAAGCTACGGTAGAACCGGCAGAAATAGGGGACTGTTCGTGCATTCTCGAGGTTTCGATTTCGGACTCAGACCAGAAAATGTCCTCATCATCACTCGCAGTATTCATTGGGAACACTTCTGGTTCGGTGTTACTGACTGAAAGTCCCGCACCAGAGTCGTGGTCAGAGGGTGAGGTTGTATTCTCTGGATGGTCTGCGGCGTCTTCAGATTCTACAGCCACAATTTCGTTCTCACTTCTTCATGCGAACTCTCCCTCAATTAGTTGCACCGTCCCCCCTCCTGCCTCTCCTAACCAGGATTCCCTGACTGCTGTAGGCCATTACTCGCAAATCGTTGATGTTTCAGAATTAGATGATGGCTGGTACTCGGCATGGACAGTTTCCTCCACCCAAATTTCATCGGTAAACCATTGTGTGTCAGTAAGGGTCGACAATACCCCTCCCATTCCCTTAATCATTGGGCCCAGTAGTGCCAAGGAGGGAGATGATACTCTATTATTCGATGGGGGATCATCAGATGATGGCTACTGGGGAAAGGGCGATTTGTATCACATTTGGACTCTGTTGGATAAATCAAATCCAGGCTCCACCCCCGTATCGGTATCCCAAGGTGAAAGCATGTTCTCACTGGAGACAGACTTATCTGGTAATTTTGAGTTGCTATTGAGGGTTGTAGATGGAGGGGGGCAATATGCCCTAGCATCCAGCAATATTTCAATCACAAATGTAATCCCGTCAGTCAAACTAACAGTCGACGGAAAGTCGCTCTCGCATGGGGAGAGCATCAGACTATCATCGGGCCTAACATGGGACATAGATGCTTCAGGTTCCCTGGATAGTACTAATGACATCAATGGACTAAAATGTGTATGGAAGGTAAACAACGAACCTGTATACGAGGGCTGCCAGAGGTCCTTTACATGGCCAGAATCGGACTCTGAAAAGTTGATACTCACCATAGAGGTCATTGATGACGATGACGAGTATTCATTCATTTCAGTAGAGTTAGTTCACCCAAACTACACAGACGACCTCCCTCTGGGCCTGATTGTTCTAGTATTGTCTGCAGCCTTCCTCGCATCCGCCGTTCTCTTCAGAAGAAAATCCTCTTCCATGGGTGAAATACCCAAGTGGCAGACCAGCGAGGAGAAATGACAGTTCTTTACTACATTTCAAGAACTTTGGCCTAGACGCGATGGATGGATATTATGACTGCCCTGCCATTTGGAGAAGGTGAATATCGCAGGAGGCAGGACCAGTTCTTGTCGAACATGCCTCATGACTCACTAGTTATTATCCCAAACAACGCAGTATCAATCAGATCCAATGATACCAGCTACCCATACAGGGCAAATTCGTACATCCTGTATCTCTGCGGATGGTCAGAACCAGACTCCGTTTTCACTGCCAAATTTGAAAATAGTGTTTGGAAAACTACTCTATTTGTTAGGCCGAGAGATACTAAGGCCGAGATTTGGGAAGGAAGGAGAGTCGGTCCAGAAGGTGCATTAGCGGATTGGCCAATAGACAACTCGTTCTCCATTGACGATGTAGAGAAAATCATTTCAAAGGATCTGAAATCCGGTTTGAAACCGTCTGCAATTCAGGAAATCGACTTGAATATCGACAATTTGATATCAGATTTTGAGATGTCAGATATACCAGATCCGCGTACCGTATTAGACAAAATGAGGACCGTAAAATCAGATGCAGAAATTGGTTTAATGAGGGAAGCTGCAGAAATTGCATCCACTGCTCACGTGAAGGCGATGAGGGCAACATTCCCTGGAATGGGCGAGTGGCAGATACAATCCGTAATTGAGGGCCACTTCATTGATTCAAGGAGTCAGTGGAGTTACAAGTCAATTGTCGGCGGTGGAGACAATGCTACGGTTCTACACTATGGCAGTAACTCCGATCCTATTGAGGACGGGGAATTGGTTCTAGTGGATGCGGGATGCGAGGTTCATGGATATGCATCGGACATTACAAGAACGTGGCCAGTTAATGGGAAGTTCACAGAACCCCAAAAGGAGATCTACAATCTCGTTCTCGAAGCCGAGATGGCTGGTATTCGGGCCTGTAGGGTAGGATCAAAATGGAACTCCAGCCATAAGGCAGCATCATTAGTTCTGGCAAAGGGCCTGATAGAATTGGGAATTCTGGATTGTACACTTGAAGAAGCTCTGGGTGAGAATCTAGACGGCCCATTCAGGAACTATTTCATGCATGGAACGAGCCACCTTCTCGGCCTCGACGTTCATGACGTTGGAGGGGGTAGGAAGGGCGACGGAAAACCAGGCCCAACTCTTGAAAGTGGCATGGTGCTAACCGTCGAACCCGGACTCTACTTTGCTAGTTGGAGGGACGATGTAGAGATACCTGAGAGGTACTCGGGAATAGGGATTAGAATAGAGGACGACGTACTGATTACTGATGATGGGCCAGTAGTTCTTACATCCGGATGCCCTAAGTCAGTAGACGAGATAGAGTCATTGATGGCCAAAGGTGATTGATCTGCGTTGGTCTGAAATTATTGCTATTCAAATGGGCGAAAATCCACCGCGTCTTTCGGTTGACGATGCAGTGACGATTTATGAGGATGCAGACTTGAACGAATTGATGTACGCTGCCAACATTAGAAGAAAGAAGATGATTCCCGGAAATGAAGTCACTTACCTAGTTGATAGGAACATAAATTACACGAATATTTGCACTATTAATTGCCAATTCTGTTCTTTCTATAGGCCACCGGGCCACGCTGAAGTTTACACCCAGTCTGTTGATGAGATTAGTGAGAGAATATCCGAACTGGAGGAATGCGGCGGCTCTAGAATCCTGATGCAGGGTGGGGTCAACCCAGATTTACCACTTTCTTGGTATACAGATCTACTATTGGAACTAAGATCAAGGCATCCAACAATAGATCTCGATTGCTTCTCGCCAATAGAGATTGAAGGGATCTCCGACGTATGTGGACATAGCAGTGCTTCAGTGCTCCAACGACTAAAGGAAGCGGGAATGCACGGTCTTCCAGGGGGAGGAGCTGAAATGCTAGTTGATGACATCAGAAATGACATCTCTCCATTGAAAGGCTCTTCTGAAAACTGGCTCAGGATTATGGGAGAGGCCCAAGAGATTGGCCTAACCACTTCAGCGACCAACGTCTTTGGTTTCGGTGAGGCTTCATCTGATCGCGTCGAACATATGAATAAAATAAGGAAAATGCAAGACTCTGCAATTTCAAAAGGCCACTCCGGATTTACTTCGTTCGTTTCATGGCCTGTGCAACTTGATAACAACGTATTCGGCATGAGGAATGGGGGATTGAATAGAATCGAGCTCGGCACCTCATCTTCAGAATATCTCAGGCATCTGGCCGTATCCCGGCTTTTCTTCGATAACATCGCACATATTCAAGCATCATGGCCAACAATGGGGCTGGAGGTTGCACAGATTGCCCTATTGGGGGGGGCCGATGATGTAGGATCCACTATGATGGAGGAAAACGTAGTTTCAGCATCTGGAACAGATAGAACCGAAGCCTCCGAAATAGAACTGCAGAGAATTATTTCATTGGCTGGATTCACTCCCAGGAAGAGGGACTCAGATTACAAAAGATTGGAAACAGAGAATATATTCACAATGAAGGTGAACGCACCGCCACCTGTTCAAATGTAATCACAACTCAACCCTTCCACTTCTGACTGGAAGAGAATCAAATGACACAGAATTGGGATTATCAACAATAACTGGCCTAACCCACTTCATGCTCATGCCAGAATCCGTAACGCCCTCAACAACAATCTCCCAGTGTATTGCTATCATGGCGGAATACACCGAACCCGGCCATTCTCTTTCAGGCCCGGACAAAGTAGAAATCTCCGAATCTACTTCATGCCATGGGCCACAGTCTTGAATCCTCATCGGCTCTAATAGGAGTATCCTGCCCCTGCTAACAGTCATTGGAAGGGATTCACCAACACCGGTGCCATGTTCATCTCCAGTTGAAATCCTCCTCTCTGGGAGTGCTGTTGACATTCCCGGAGCTGGCTGTCCAGTTTCACTTGTATTGGTGGCCATCTGCACAACCCTCCTCTCAGGAACAGCGACCCCAACTTGAATTCTACACCTCTTAGCAGTAAACCCACTAGGCGATGCATACTCAAGAACCTCAATCTTTGAGGAACTGCACTCACCTACTCTCATTTGCGGACTGCCAAGAGGCTTCGATATGTACTCCTCCTGCCTTCTGATGTCTCTTAGATTAGCAATAATTCTAACTGCTATTGGAAGGATGAAAATAGGGAATGAGAATAGAATTAGAAGTGGGTAGTCTAGAGGGCCTATTCTAACTGGCGTGTAAATTATCTCTGCAATGCCCCCTACTAGATCAATTAACGCAGGCTCTAGGGCATGAAGAATCAGCGATACAATGAGCAGTATTACTGAAGGCCTAATCATCCTCCTCGCCAATGAGTGAATTGGATCAGGTACGATATACCAACCATTACGAGTCCTCATTAGAAATGGCAGCGTTTCCCTCGTGACTTCAGTACATATTCTCGGAAGTTTTGGGTCCTTCAAACTCCCCTGCCTCCACTCAATCATCCAACCATCATCGGTGCCGAGTTTGAAATCGGGCGGGGGAGTGTTTTCTGACTCCAATAATACCTCTACTAGGGGAATCTGTTCAGGATCAGTATTGTAATGCTCGAACGGGGGATAACGGACCCTCTGTATGGACTCGTGCATTTCTTAACCCCAAATTAGCGCCTTAGTGGCCTTACCTGCTACCTTTCGGAACTCTGGAACTTCTTTCAAGAGCCTTACTCCTAGTGGTATAGGATTGTCTATCTCGCCATATTCATTAATTATTTCAATCACGTCTTTCCTGGACCAAATCGAAAATATCTCATCCAACTCTTCATCACTAGATTCGGTGACAAAAGCATCACGTAGGGCCTTAGCCTTGCTATGCCTCCTCCTCATAGGACCTAGAATATTGGAAATCCTCCTAGTATTTTCTTCGGTGAAGTCCCCCTCGGTAATGGCACGCGACAATTCGAGAACGAGTAGGTCTACCTGTTCAAAACCAGGCCCTATTCCGCCACCCGTTGTTGGCTTACAGGAACCAGCTGCATCTCCAAAAAGAGCTACCCTATTACCAATTGTTTTCTTTATCATACCACTAGGAACAGGGCCGCCAAACTTCCCAACGATCCTGCAATCGGAGAATCTTTCCGACCAAATAGAATCTTGCATTAATCGATTGATTAGTGCCTCGCATGACTCTCCTCCAAGTAGATCGGGTCGACTCCACATACCAATTCTTGTAGTGCTACCTGAAGGAATGGCCCATGCGAAGAAACCCGGTGCGATTCCGCTTCCTGTGTACATGTCAAGAACGCCATCATTTCCGGGATAACCAGTTACCTCTACCTGGAAACCAACCATCATTTCTCTTGGTCTACCCATTCGAAAATTTCTCCTGACCCATGAATGTGCACCATCGCATCCGCATACTATCTGACATCGGACATTTACAGTTAACCCATCTTTCTTCACTTTCAGCAAAGCATATCCTTCATTGACCTCAACTTCATCTGGGGCACTGGAAAGCCAGATATCAGATCCTTCGCTAACAGCACGGCTTACTATCGCCTCGTCAAACTTCTTTCTGCATACTGACCATGTCCTAATCCTATCTGGATTACCAATCTCCACCGGAGTTCCAGATGGGCCGTGTATCCTAGCTCCCCAAATGGGCGTCAATACTGTCTGCTCAAGAGAAACCCTGCTCATGGCATCGGGATTGATTAAGCCCGCGCACTGAAATGGCCTGCCTATCTCATCGTGCTCTTCAATGATCAGAACACTATGGCCCTGCTCCCTCATCTTGAGGGCTAGGTATCCGCCTATTGGCCCTGCACCTACTATGGCCACATCATAGTGGAACTCCACAATACCCACGTAATCACCCACTACTTCTTGCTCCCTTTCTTCCCCTGCTTCCTTTTTAGATTCTTGAGCTTAGAAATTAGATTGCTAGCATCAGATTTAGTAATCTCATCCTCTGTGGCCAAGTTCTCCATAGCAAGAATATCTGCCATGGGGATACCTAACTGTTCAGACATGTTCCTGACTAACTCCAACTGCGGTTCAGTAGCGGGCATGGCTGAGTTCGCATCCCTCATCATGCCAATTAATTTACTGGCACTTCCATCCCTACCACCTGTCAGATCTTCAATTTCCTTCGCATCAACCATCAACAGGGCATCAGAAATAGACATTCCCGATTTGTCAATTAGAGAAATAAGGTAACTTATCTGCTTCTCGCTTGCAGGTGGACCGCCATTTGTCAGTGAAATATCATTTAGGGTGCCAATGAGATTGCTAGCCTCTTCCCCGGAGAGATCTTGAACGCTCCTGCCTTCTAGAAGAGCTTCCACTTGTTCATCCTCCAACCCGATCATCCTACTCTCGATGTAAGCCATTTGCTTGGGAGTCGGACTCAGTCTTCTGTATTCTATAGCCTTGTTATGCGCTTCTTTGAAGTCACTAGCGAAATCACCCCATACTGCTGGTGCATCAATCGAGCCGAGCTCAATTTCGTCTAGGCTGCTTTCCATCTTAGCCGTGAACGAAGAGGACAATACATCCATACCACCAGCCTTAGAACCATAAATTGGAGCGACTTCAATCCACAGCGTTCTTCCATCATTTGTTGGGAATAGTGAACTCCCCTCTGCCTCAACATACCCGCGGTCCTGAATTCTCTGTACTATACTGACATACGTCGACGGCCTTCCAATCCCAGCATCCTTCATCTGCTTAACTATGGAACTCTCAGAATATCTTCTCGGTGGCTTAGTTTCGTCGCTGGTTAGCAGGGGGTTTTCATCATCATCATCAATTATCCATTCCGCGCCTTCTTCCAGAGCAAAAATTGGCGGGCTAGTTCGGGGATTGGATAGGAATTCAGAAGACGCAGCCTCCCACCCTGGATGAATCAACCATGATGCCGTTCCCGTGAGTACCTGCTCAATACCAGAAACGGTTGCACGCAGGTCGCGCCTTTCCCTTACGGATTCAGACATCTGACTGGAAGCAAACCTACTCCAAATTAGTCGGTACAGCTTCTTTCCATCGGCCTCGACCGACTCAATCACCTCTGACTTTGGATTAGTTGGCCTGATAGCCTCATGCGCGTCTTGCACATTGGAACCCCCCTTCCTTGCATCTGAGCCCAATGAGCCTGGGCCAATGTAATCGGCACCAAATTTTTCTTTAATCAAACTCTTAACTTCATTTCTTGCGGTCTCACTTGTTCTCGTGGAGTCGGTTCTGATGTATGTGATGTGCCCTGCTTGATATAGATCAGAAGCAATCTTGCTGGTCTTGCTCATCGACCAACCCAAGGAAGAACTGGCAGTCTGAAGCAGTGTGTCAGTAGTAAATGGGGCAGGCGCCTTCCTCCTGTTCTTACCTTCCTTGACCGAGGAGATATGAAGGGTCCTTGAGTCAGAAATCGCCTCATGTGCACCTACTGCCAAATCCTCATCGAAAGTCCTGTCGGGAAAATGCTTTCCTTCGTCATCAGTCCATGCTGCATCATCATCCTTCTCGTGAAATCTCACCTTGAAGGAATAACCATCACATGTCGTTTTTACACTGTGGAAAGGGATGGGGATATGATTATCACGTTCAATTTCCCTTTCAACTATGAATCCAAGAGTCGGAGTCTGAACCCTGCCCATGGACTTGAGATTCCAACTTCTGGCAAATTTGGAACACCTGTATCCAACAAGACGATCCATGAATCTACGAACCTTTGCCGCATCTACTAGGTTAGTATCAACACCTCGGTGATTAGACATTGCTTCTTCGACAGCTTCTTTGGTAATTTCATTGAAGGTGACCCTCCTGACTACTGGGAAGTCTGAGAATATTATGCTAAGTCTCCATGCAATGAATTCACCCTCTCTATCTGGGTCGGTTGCGATATAGACCTCTTCTACACCCTTCGAGGACGCCTTCTTGATAATTCCCGAAATAATTCCCTCAGCTCTCTGGGTCCATTCCCAGGGTGGATCCGGTAGGCTATTCTCATCAGAAGCCCACATTGCTTTGGAGCCTTGTTTACCACTTTTTCTCGTAGGCAAGTCCTGTACGTGACCGTTACAGGCCTCTACCATCCATCCCTTACCAAGATACTTCTTGACCGTCTTCGCCTTGGTTCCGGATTCAAGTATCATCAGCTTCATTGGTTCACACCCATAGTCCCACATCAGAATGCAGTGCTACGTTTTACCCGGGCTTAGTGAACCCCGTATAAACATGAGTGGGCTAGGATCGCCCCAACGCGCGCGCGTGCAGGTGTGTGTGACGCGCGCGCGTGAGAGGCAGAGGGTAGTTAGAGCGCCCTGGCTCCAACCTCATCCCAGATTTCTTGTGAACCAGGACCTCCACAACCTACACATCCAGGGTAGCCGGCGTTAGCTAGGCCATCGATAATATCCAAAAGCTCACTCCAAATTTTTTCTATACTCTCATCTCCAATATTTATCCAACAAACTCCAATCTCTGGCTCAATATTAGCAATAGCAAATCCCAGTTCACCTTCCGAACTGAAATATATTCCGTCTTCAATACTGGACGTTTCAATCATTGGCTCATTAATCATCGATGGGAGTTTGTCTGAAATACTTAGAATTAATCTATTGGCAGAGTCGAATAGTGTTTCAGGGATTGTCAGAGTCCCGCCATCGGATCTCAAGAGCCTCCTTGCGGCCTCGTACATAGACGCCCCCCAATCGCTCATGTTACTGCGTGTAGTACGTAACTCTTGAAGGGTATAGCATCACGGCACTGTTCATGGGCATTGGTTGGAGTATGCTGGCCCGCCCAATGTTCAGTAGGATTGACTCCGAGAGGGCACATGGATTAGTCATCAAAACCCTCTCGGGTATGGGGCAGACATCCGTGGGAATCAGGGCTCTTGACGCCCTATACCAGTCTCCCGAATTACCAACGCACGTTTTTGGCAGACTTTTCAGGCACCCACTTGGATTAGCTGCAGGAATGGACAAGGGGGCCAGTGCACTCTCAGCATGGCCAGCCCTCGGATTCTCATGGGTCGAGTATGGTGGAATCACACGTTTCCCACAAGAAGGAAATCCTAAACCCAGGATGTTCAGGGCCGATGCCGAACAAGCGTTGGTCAATAGTATGGGATTCAACAATCCCGGCGCTTCGTCAATTAGAGACCGCCTAATCAAGAGGCGTGCCGCAGGAAAATGGCCGAACGTACCCGTGGCCGCAAACATTGGGAGATCAAAGAAGGTAGACAATTCACAAGCTCCATCGGACTATTCCGCTACATTGGAGACTCTTTGGGACCATGCAGATATGTTTGTTTTGAACATATCTTCCCCGAATACTCCTGGTCTGAGGGACCTCCATGAGGAGTCTAGCCTCGGTTCTGTATTGTCGGCCTGTAACTCAGTTAGGGAAATGAAGGGCGGCGCAAAGCCAATTCTGCTGAAACTATCTCCGGATGCATCTGACGAAGACCTCATTGCGTCTTCAGAAGAGGCACTGAGGAACGGAGTAGACGGAATTGTGGCCACCAATACTACTCTGAAGAGACCAATCCCGAAGAATACGAAATCTCGACACGCATTCGCACAGAATGGGGGCGTTTCTGGGAGGCCACTTCAGTCAAGGTCTCTGGAAGTAGTATCAATGTTGTTTGACTCCACCGATGGAAAGGTGCCAATAGTGGGGGTCGGGGGAATAGATTCAGCGGACTCGGCATGGAATTCAATAACATCTGGGGCCTCACTACTGCAGATGTACTCGGCTCTCGTCTTCAAGGGCCCATCCGTCGTCTCAGAAATTGTTCGTGGTCTAAGGTCTCGCGTTAGGGAAAACGGGTTCTCCAGTATCGATGAAGCAGTTGGTTACAATAACGTTTGATTACATGCAGAAAAGTCTTCAGTCAGACTCACTAGGGAAAGGTAGGAAAGGAGGGCGTCCATGTCACTGACTAGGAAAAACAGACTATTTATTGCTGGGTTTTCTATGGCGCTATTGCTCATCTTGATGTTTGTATCAATCGAACCCCAAGTTCAGCATTCCGTCGACGAGGTGATGGATGATCCAAGTGCCTATGAGGGACCATTGCACGTGAGAGGTGAGGTTTCTACTGGAAGCCTCGACTCAGGAAATTTCAGCTTCACTATTTCAGGCATTAGCTATGCATTGAAGGTCGACTATTCCAGCACCGTAATTCCTGACGGTTTCGATGAGGGGAATATGATAGCAATAAAGGGAGACCTTCTCAACGACGAAGGATTATGGCTTCTGCACGCCCATGAAATTCAGACTGGCTGCCCTTCAAAGTACGAGGCAGCTTAGTTTTCCCCTGCCCAATTATTTGAAAGGGATGAACGTCCCGGTTGTGTCGGGCTAGGGGGGGTGTTGACGTGCTCTGTTATTCACAAATCGTCGATAATGGTGACCTGAAGTCCGAGGGCGGCGTAGACGAGCCGCTGGCGACCCGCCGGTTGACGTCGACGCCTCGTCCCCAAGAGATGCAGGTTGTTGGAATTGGCTTCCGGAGGGGAGCCATGACCATCCTATGCCCGGGAACCAGGTCAGGCGCGGAAGCGAGCAGCCCGACCGGGGATGCTGGATGCCTTGGGAAAACGGGGCTGAGGAGATCGGTGAATTATCGCCAGTGGTGACGAACGTCCACCGAGGACGCGCCCACTAAAGTGGGACCCCTTCCAATCCACCCATTATGCACACTGTCTCGAAGCAGTGCTTGGGAACAGACTGCACAGACAACCTCTGCCCCTTCATGAGTAGGGGCATCCCCTCCAGTGCTGGATTCAACCTCATATCAGGGAGCGTGACAACTTCTGTCATAGCAGTTACAGCTTCTATGTCAACCATCATCCACCGAGGATTATCGGGTGTCGCCTTGGGATCGAAATACTTGGATGATGAATCCTGAGCAGTGAAGTCAGGATAGCCTTCCCTGCACACCCTGGCCACTCCAGCTACGTGAGGGGGCTTGCAATTTGAGTGGTAGAAAAGAACCAAGTCCCCAATTTTCATGAGATCCCTCATGGTGTTCCTAGCTTGGTAATTTCTCACACCATCCCAGTGTGTCGTCCCGTCTTCCACTAGCTGCTCCCATGGGTACACATGGGGCTCGCTCTTCATCAGCCATAGCCCTGTCATGCACTATCGGCTGAATACTAGGTGAATCAACGTGTCGAATCACCAAACGTCGTCTGAGGAACCCAAAACCATAACAGCATCGATTACGTCAGCCTCGTCTCGGGCTATAGCTCTCCGAAGTCCTGCAGTCTTAACCATGGTATTCATGCCACCTGTCAAGCCAATATTGGCCTTTATCATGGCGGTGAATATTGCTGGAAGTAGGATCAATGCAGAAACAGCAGCCACCAAAAGCAGGATAATAATTGTCGTCACGAAAGGTTTGATCGCTGCTATCGGAATAAGATAGGCACAAGTCATCCCAAATGCAGTTACTGTGACTGCCTCGAAGAGGCTCATACCAGTACTTGCACACGCGGTTTGTATGGCCTCTATTGTTCCCCCTTGCTCCTTTATTCTATTCGCTATGTGTATTGAGAAGTCAACACCAACACCAACCAGAATTGAGCCAATCATCACTGTCACAAGTGAAAGCGGAACATCCAGACTATCCATCGCTAGCCATTGCATCATCACTGTGAATCCGACGGGCATGGTGGTGAGCATCGCATACCTCACATCTCTGAATACCAGAGCCAAGGTCAGAACTGTGAATAGAAGCGCGAAGCCTAGTGACGACCACTGTGAATTAACTATCAGATTATTTACCTCAATGGTGATTGAAGCAACACCGATAAGCGGCGTCGAATCGATCGCGCCATCGGTTTCTTGTGCGGCGTATTCATCGACCAACTCCACGGCCGCTGATGTTGCCTTTACATCCATGAACGGCATATCGATGTATATCAGACTCCTCTTGAAATCGGACGACATGAAAAGCCCCCTCATTTCGTCAGTCATGCTGTTGTAGAAAACATAGATTAGGAAATTTTGCGCCTGAATTCCACCAGTATCCTGCAGATCTAGATAGTTCATGGCACTCCAGAATGAGACGTTTCCAGATTGCTCGTTGTCGAAAATTAACCCTGCAACGTCTTTAATTGGATCTGGGAGGGGGGTGCCGTTGACCAAGTCATATATCGGAGACCCTGTGACATTAACACCGACACCTATGGCTTTCATCAAGAAAACTATTGAAACAGCTGTTGTATTTTCCACAGAATTGCATTTAGTTTCTAACTGTGAAATACCTTCTAGATTGGCATAGGGATCACTTTGTTCTGCTTCCGCGTTGGGCAATGGATTGGGATCGGCCGAAATATCCCCCGTGATTAATAGGAAACCCGGTTGCCCAGCGTTGAATTCGTCCGAGTATACCCCCATCTTGTCTACGGCGTCCACACCAGCCGGGGCCATCTCCAGTAGGTCGATGTTCTCTTCCACGTTAGGTCTATTGATTCCAGCAGAAACGAGCATGGCGATAATGAATAATGCCAGAGTTACCCTAGTCCATTTGATTGGAGTCTCAACAGCCACCTGGAAGATCTTAGGAGGCGGGTGCGATGGCTTCTTTAGATCCAGCATCATTGTTAGATTGGGTACCATCAACATAGTCATAATGTAGACCACTACAATCCCGCCAGATAGTGCCCATCCAATGGTTTGTATGGGCTTCATAGGCACAAACGTAAGTGAGATAAAACCGATAATTGTAGTCAAAGCTGATAGCAAAACCGCTCTACCTGTAGAGCTCAGTGCCTCTGACATCTTCTCCCTTGGTGATCCCTTACATTCTGCGTACCTATTGGTGATGTGCAGTCCGTAGGATACCCCTAGGGCTAGGACTATTGGCCCTACAATAATGACTGTCATGGTGACTTCATAATCAGTCAAACCTATCATTCCAAGCGTTATCCAGACAGAGCATAATGTGGGAAGCCCCGAGATTATTACAACCTTGATCCCCTGAACAAGGCGAATTCTTCCAGTCTGCAGTAAGTCACAGTGGAAGATGAACAGGCCAAAGGCAACAAGAATCACGCCGACCGGGAAAACGCCCCAGAACAGTTTGAAAGACTCTTCTGTGATTGCGTTAGTGAGTGGAACCGGGCCAGTGAGGGTCATCCTTAGATCGAGATATCCCTGCTCTTCACAATAATCCTCGTTTTCTTCTGCATCGGGATTCAGTTCTCTACCTTCTTCGTCTCTGCAGACCCAATTGTTCTCTATAGATATCCTCTTGATTTCGCTTGAAACATAGTCGATGTAGTCGCTAGTGTCATCCTCGCCGTCCCCATCCATGTCCACTAGGCTTGTTATTCCTATGATTATCACGGCCCTATTCCAGTGGCCAGCAGTCTCATTCACATCATTCCCTACATCTCTGACAAGCTTATCGAGGGCATTCTGTGGCATTTCATCTAGGATCTGATCCACCCTTTCCTGTTCGTCAGGGATTGAATAGTCTCCAATCAAGTTAGACTGGCCGTCAACCGTATCATTCACGAGTTCCGAAAGCTCGCTACTACCAGTCGCTTCAGCTACCCCAGAGAAGAATGCCTTGACTACCCTTCCACCACTCGAGTTGACTTCCTTGACTACGGTGGAAACCGAAAGTACGTATATCACGAAGTCGTCTTCGCCGGCGTCGTTTCTATGTGTATTGAGGCTGTTCTCCACTAAATCCAATTGTGTCAGGATGGGGAGCTTGTCAACCCCAGTGGTATTCGACTCTACATAAACTACCATGACATTAGTCGTCCAGTCTTGTTCGACATCTTCGATTTGGGCCTGAACTTCGGATCCTTGTGGCAGGTATATGGCCATATCACCGTTAACGTTCAGGGCACCCTCGTCGCTGCACCAGTCCGGGTTATATCCGTCTCTGCAGTCGTTAATGCCGGAATGTATTGAGAAGAATCCAGTAATTGCGAGACAAATAACTACAGTAATCACTGGGACCTTGGTTATGATATCACTAACAGTGGAATCCAGGAGGTTTCGCTTAATTGCGTTGGGCGCCCTCCTTACCGCCTTTGAAACGGAACCAGCGTCCATAGCTCCAAGGGCCCCCCTAAGTCCAGCAGTCTTCCCTTTCACGAAATTTACTGCTGTTTCGAACATTGCGGAGACGCTGAATCTACGCTCCTCTCTTCCTTCGTCCATCTCAATACAGAGTTTGCTGACTGAGGAGGGGACTTCAACCCCTCGCCACATATATCACTACCAATGCGGTTAGAACAGGCCCGCCGTAGGCGGGAACAGTCAAGAACGGGAGTTCTCAGGGCCGATATCGAGGAGATTTAGTGGGCGCTCCAACTATCCAAGACAAGCGGTGGACAATTGACCTCGAAAAGAGGATTCAGGAGGAACACTTCGGCCCCTCTTTCACTGAACGATACTCTTTTGATCCACGCAGCGATAAAGAGCTGTTCGTTATTGATACACCTCCGCCTTATCCAAGTGGGACATGGCACATTGGGGCCGTTGCTCAATACAGTATGATTGACGTAATCGCAAGAAGCCAGAGGCTAATGGGGAAGGAGGTATATTTCCCATGGGGGGTGGATAGGAATGGAATTAACATCGAATTCACCGTCGAGAAAAAGACCGGTAGGAAAATGAGAACTTATGAAAGGGGGGAGTTCTTGGACCTATGCTCGACCACCATAGAGGAATACACACAGGCCATGAGGCATACAGCGAAGAGAGTAGGCCTGTCATGCGATTACGCCAATGAGTACCTTACCGACGCCCCAGACTTCCGTGCCGTCACACAATCTATTTTTGTTGACCTATTTAGGAGGGGGGATATCGTAGAGGATCTAAGGCCTAATATTTACGATCCGGTCGAAGGAACCACTATTGCAGATGCGGAGGTACAAAGGGTCTCAAGAGAAACTTTGCTATGTGATGTTAGATGGACTACGGATGATGGAGAGGACGTGATTATTTCCACAACCAGGCCCGAACTCATATGTGCTTGCGGGGTCGTAGTAGTACATCCCGAAGACAGCCGATATTCACACTTAGTCGGTAAGAAGATTTCTTTGCCGCTACCGGTGGAGGGACGAGATGACTACGTCGAGATAATGACCCATCCCTCGGTGAAGTCTGATTTTGGTAGCGGAGTTCTGATGATCTGTTCATTCGGCGATCAGAATGATGTTTCTGTATTCAGAGAACTCGGGATAGATCCTTTCGTGGCAATAGATATGGAGGGGAGGCTTACCGGAATTTCGGGCCCTCTTATGGGCATGAAGGCGGAAGAAGCCAGAAAGGTGGCAATAGAAATCTTGTCAGATATTGGACGCCTAGAATCCGCAATCGAGAGGACCCAGGAAGTTCCAGTTAGCGAGAGGGGCGGAAATCCAGTGGAAATCATCCTACTGAAGGAGTGGTATGTCAGGCAGACTCACATCTTAGACAGAATGAAGGAGCTTTCAGACCAATCAGCCTTCATCCCTGAAAGAAACAGGCAATTCCTGCACGATTGGATGGATGGAGTATCAATAGACTGGCCAATTAGCAGGAGGAGGTGGTATCATACTGAGGTACCAATATGGTATTCAGAGGATGGCAACAAGGTCGTTGTCCCACCTCATGGGTCATATGTCCAGCCCTGGAGGGACAAACCACCCGAAGGTTCCGATGTCCTCGACAGAGCCACAAGGGAGTCACTCGGAAATTACTCCGATCTCGCTGACTCTCTTGGCGAGTTAACCGGCGAAGAGAAGGTTTTCGATACATGGATGGATTCATCCAATTCAAATCTATATGTTTCCGGATACATCAGTGACCCAGAGATGTTCCAGAGGGCATTTCCGACAGCTATCAGGCCCCAAGGAAAGGAAATAGTCAGAACGTGGCTCTACTACACCCTGCTAAAGAGTACGTTGCTCTTCGACAAACCAGGCTTCCAGAATATATGGATCGACGGCCTAGGGATGGATCCATGGGGGAGGAAGATGTCCAAGTCCCTAGGGAATGGAATTGATGCCGACTCAGTGTTAGAATGTGGGGCTGGGGGGAGGACCGGCTCATGGAAAATCAAAGGCCCAGGTGGCAAGCAAGTCAGCCTTAGGGCGAATAAGATTGGCAGTGAGTGCTTCAGGCTTTGGAAGGCCTGCGATGCACAGGTCGGAGATGACTTCCACATCAACCCTGAAGAAATCGAGGCAAAATACTTCGGGGTTCTGACAAAGATGTTCAATGTGGCTAGGTTCGCTAGCCAATTCGAAGTCCCAATCGACCTAGAAAGCCCCCCAGAAGATATCAATCCCGAGGACATTTGGATTCTGTCAGAATTCAATCAAGTCATGGAGAGGGTTTCCAATGCCTGGGAAGAGTTGGACATCTACAACGCTGCACAATCCATCAAGGGTTTCTGGACTGGCGTATTCCCGGGTCACTGGTTGGAAATGGCGAAGTCGCGACTGTATGACGGTGATGAATCGGCCGAATGGACTCTTCATAGAATTGTGAGGGACTTGATGACTGTTTTCTCCCCTATCTGCCCCTTTTTCACACATTATCTCTCAACCGAGATTTATGGAATTAGCTCAGTCGATATCCGGGAGTTCCCTTCTATGACAAATTCACCTCTTGACCAGTCCCCTATCAATATGGCAGATCTAACACAACCCATTATTGACTTCAACTCAATGGTTTGGAGGGCCAAGAAAGATGGGGGGCTATCGCTCAAATCCCCAATCTCAGGAATCTCAGTGCCTGAAAACCTGGAAATCATCTCCGATGCACTCTCAGCCATGCACAGATTAGAATGATTAGTTCAATGCAGAGATTGGCAACTGTCCCGAGTCATAACTACTGATGATTGATACAATCTCATCACCAATCCTCGACTGAGCCTCCACGGTAGACGCCCCTATGTGGGGGGTCGAGGTGAATCTCTCCATATCCAACAAACCACTATCCGTTGCAGGCTCCATTTCGAAAACGTCTAGAGCAGCCGATGATAACTCACCCGACATTAGCGACTGCCTAATTTCTCCCTCATCAACAATCCCGCCCCTCGCGCAGTTCACAATATGATTGCCACACTCGATGCCATCAGCACCGATTTTTGGCATCATTGACACTCTACTAGAGTTGACAATATTCCTAGTTTCGGGAGAGAGGAAACAATGTACTGAGATGTGTGTGCACACACTAAATAGTGAATCTATGTTGTCATGTAGTGTGCAGAATTCATCTACAAGGTCAGAGCTTATGTACGGGTCAAATGCATGTATTTCCATTCCCAAACTCCTTCCTACAGAAGCTACGCCCCTAGCTATCCTACCATAGCCAATTAGTCCAAGCCTCTTTCCTCTCAGCTCACTACCACGCATCTCCTTTTTCGCCCATTGCCCATTCCTCATGCGCCTATCGGAACGTGTGATGTTCCTGACCGATGAAAGCAACAGTCCCAAAGTCAACTCTACCACTGCGTTTGTCGATGCGCCCGGCGTGTTGCAAACCCTCACCCCTGATGAGGTAGCGGCCGCAATGTCGATGTTGTCAACCCCAACACCGGCTCTGATGATCATCTTCAAAGATCCATTATCTCCAGAATTTGCAGAAATTACTTCAGAATTCATTTTTGTTGCACTCCTAATAACTACGACATCGAAATTAGACAGGGACCCATTAACTAGTGAGTCCGATTCATGATGCCCAATTACAACCTCATGGCCCAATTCTCTGAGTCGTTCTGCGGCCTTATCATCAATGCCATCGGTAACAGCAACCCTCGCCATGATATCTTGTATTGACAGAAGTACGATGAAGATTTTCCGAGAATCCTATGGCATAATTGATATCTTACTGCCATTTCGGCAGTATCGAGGATGAATATGGGCTTCGAATTACCAGAATTGGATTACGACTACGACGCACTTGAACCGCATATAGACGCACTGACTATGGAGATACACCATGGCAAGCACCACGCTGGATACACGGCTAAATTGAATGCCGCAGTAATGGGGTCTAACATGGAGGGGCTGGACATAGAGGATTTGCTTACCAACCACTCTGAAAATAATGCAGTAAGAAATAATGGTGGAGGATTCTGGAACCATGGACTTTTCTGGAGAATTATGAGCCCGGATGGAGGTGGAGAGCCCGAGGGGGAACTAGCCTCTGCAATCGATCAGAAGTTCGGCTCATTCAACTCATTCAAAGAGACATTTGCCAATGCCGCTATGACTAGATTTGGTAGTGGATGGGCATGGCTTTGTGTTGGTTCTGATGGGGAGTTGTGCATTTGCTCTACGCCTAACCAAGATAATCCAATAATGGATGGGAGCGGTCGCCCGATACTCGGTATCGATGTTTGGGAGCATGCTTACTACAAGAAGTTCGGACCAGGGAGGGGCGATTATATCGCATCCTGGTGGAACGTCGTTGATTGGGTTCGAGTCTCAGAGAATTTTGCCGTAGCTTCTGGAAATCAGTGATTTCCACTAGTTCGGCTACAGAGCATCCGATTGGACCGGTTCATTCTAATCCTTCATGCGCAAGCATGGCCCGTGGCAGAACCTGTAGAGGGATTGGCAACAGGGGTATTGATACTGCTTCTACCACTCCTTCTTTCCCTACCTTTGAGGTTTGGATGGAAGTGGTGGGTTGGCATGGAGCCCGAGCATGAGCACTATCGTGAGAAGGTCAGGAGGGTGCTTGATTCTGGTATCCCCATCAGGAGATACCGGACCGAATTGGACTCCGAGGCAAGGAGGCTTCTGATTGATGACGAGAGGAAATCAAGGATCGAGTCAGATCTACTGAGACCCCTTGGCACGCAACACTTCCTGCTCCTGCCAGCATTGGTGTTCTCCCCCCTCCTAGGGCTCTTTGCTCTCCCTGTTTCAGTAATACTATCTCTTCTATTCAGGCCAATAGAGTGGATACTAATTGACAAAAAGGTGCTTCTATGGGTAGCAGGGCTTATCCGCAAGGTCACCCGTTGGGAGATTATTGGTATACCCCCACTTGATGATGGAACGGGGACGCTGAACAAGGTCCTGGAATCGGCGCATAGGATGCCCATCACCGTCTTCTTGGGAATTTTTGCATATCTCATAGTCCTATATCTGCCACTTAGCCCCACTGAGGTACTGGTCCTAAGTGCCGGCTTCTACATATTCCTAGTCTCGGTAATTTCTGTAATTCGGGCCGCCACCCTGAACTCCCTCGTATTCGCCGATCCTACCAAGAGAAGGCTGATTCCCATGCACTCTCTAGTTGATGATGCGCTTGGCCCTTCTGTGGGCATAGGCCTAATCTTCCTACTGTCCCGACAACTAATTTATGGAAGTAGACTGAGGTCTGGTGACCTTCTTGGGGATCCAGTGGTTTTCTCCACGAGTGTACTCCTGGTCCTCTATACTGCAACTATCATAGGGGTCGCAGTCGAGTATGCGTTCTTCGTATCAAGGAGCGATACCGTAAGGAATAACTTCCAGAAGCAAGTGGTGAAAGAGCACGATCCCATGGTTTACCTATTTACCAGGCACTTGGGTACGCTGAGGATATCGCCACTAATGAAGCTAGAGGAATGGATAGATAATGGTGAGGAGATTGAGTTCTCTCACGTACAAAGAGCAGCAGAACAGAACTCAGCCGAATGACTGGCCGCACCCGCACGACCTGTCAGCATTTGGATTCTCTATTTGGAATCCCCCGCCCATCAATGAGTCTTTGAAATCAATAATAATTCCATTTAGGAGAGAACTGTCTTTATTGTGCACCAGAATTGTAATCCCACTCTCCTCGATCCTCTGGTAGTTCCCATCATTCGGATCTTCAATTATTGACATATCGTACATGTAGCCCGAGCACCCACCAGACTCAGCGCTGACAATTAGGGCGTGAGTATCCTCATCGCCCTTCATTGAAGATTTGAGAGCGGATACAGCCGCTTCAGTAATTTCGATATTGACATTGACGACATTAACCCTCTGTAGCGATGAAACTATTGGTAGGGAAACGCCCTCACAACCATCGTGTGCCATGATACCCGCTAAACAGTGTGGTATTTGAATAGTGTTGATAGTACATCCGCCATGTATGAATACCCTGACTCAATGTCGTGCCATGGCCAGTACGGAGAAGCAGTTCGCGGTCTCGAAACTGAGTGAAGGCAGTTTGGCCAGAATTGATGATGTAGTAGCAGTTGAATCGCCCCTCACAATCACCATCACATATGCCGGTGTTACTAGATCGCTGGGCATTACAATGCGTACGCCAGGCAGAGATAGGGAACTTGCCACAGGATTCCTGTATTCCGAGGGGCTGATTGATGGAGTTGAAGACATCGTTGAAATCAATTCGACCGAAGACTCCGTCGATGTTATTTGTAGCAATCTAGACGAGGCTTCTCTGAGCGAGTACCTCAGAATTTCTACCATCACATCCTCATGCGGTATTTGCGGTAAGGACTCCATATCCAATATGCTCCACATTCATGGGCCGAAGTTGCAGAACGGACCAATAGTGTCGATGGATTCGATAACTACCTCGTTGGCAGGATTGAGGGAAATTCAACCATTATTCTCCTCAACTGGGGGGTCACATGCATCAGCCATAGCTACGTCCCAAGGAGAGGTTCTGCATATCGAAGAGGATGTCGGACGACACAATGCATTGGATAAGCTGATTGGGCACATGCTGCTATCCGAACAATACCCAGTGACAGATTTATTTTTGTTAGTTTCGGGAAGGGCCTCATTCGAACTCGTCCATAAAGCGATTAGATGTGGCTTCAGTATCATGATAGCTGTTGGAGCCCCGAGCTCTTTGGCTGTAGACATGGCGAGAGAGCATGGGCTAACTCTGATTGGTTTCGCTAGGGGGACGTCATTGACAATTTACAGTAGCCCCAGTAGGGTCTCCACTAATTAGGGGCCCTCTTGGACTGCTCTTTTGCTAGAATCTTGCATCTGCTTATTTGCTTCCTGCATAGATCATTATCAGCTTCATCGAGTCCCCTCTCCAGGGATTGAGAGAAGCACTTTACCGCATCTTCGAATAGTTCTAATGCCGCATAAGATGAACCCATGTTGTATAGCATTCTCGCTGTAACTCCAGAAGGATCCATTGAGATGGCGGTATGATAAGATCTGATGCTGTCGCCATATCTGCCAAGTTGGTACAATGCATGACCTCTGCCACCCTGTGACTTTACTCTGAGATTCAACTCCTCTCTAGGGGCGCTGCCAATCGCCTTCTCAAAGCAGTTCAATGCCTCAATTGCTTGTTCCTCCCCTAGGAGGGAAACTCCCCTATTGTACCACTCGATCGAAATGTTCACATCATCGTTTTCGGTTGGTTCGATACTATCTAGCCTATCTTGAGCTTCCTCGCCAGCTGTAATGAGGTCAATTTCACTCTGTTCAATTTCAATAATTTCATTCTTCTCAGCGGCCTTGACTATGGCCTCTGCTCTTTGCCTGCATTGGAATGCCCTGTCTACATGGCCCGCTGCTGATAGTGCATCAGCCATGCCGTTCCAGATATCTGCTGAACCCCTATCTTCTTCGAGCAAAATTTTCCAATCGTTTACAGATCCCACATGATCACCTGATTCTGACTTCTCTCTTGCAATGGATATCCTGTTTGCCTTAGTATCAATGATGGATACATCAGCATCTATGAGGTCACCCTCCTCCCTTGTATCAGAGGCCTGTTCCTCAATTTCCTCAACCGGCTTCTCCAATTCCGAAATACGTAAAGAAATGTCATTATCAGGGTCGTACTCCAATGCCCTCTTCCAGATAGACACAGCCTCCTCGGAATTTCCCGCTTCTAGTCGCATCTCGCCGAGCGAAATTAGGCTATTCACATGGGCCGGATCCGAAAGTAGTGCATTTGCCAGAGACTGCATAGCATCTATCTTCCTCCCATTTCTTCTCAGTAATTGTGCTAGATTATAGTGGGTTTTCGGAGAGTCCTCTCCTATGGATATCGAATATTCCATTGCCTGAATGGCCTCAACCTCATTACCCACCATAGATAGGCAAGTACCACAAATTGACCACAGAGCAGAGTCGCTAGAACCATCGCTCTGTAATCTGGGCCTAACCATGTCGAGAGCAGCCTGTGCCTCGCCCACTCGTAGTTTCTCACGTGCTACTTCAATGAGTTCAGCCAGTGGCATCAGAACATCCGACTCAATGAACAACTCTTCATCGTCAGTCACGTCTTCTTCTTCTTCAACAATTACAATAGGCTCTGATTTGAGGATAACCTCATCTTCAATCGGGGCCGATTGAAGGAACAATTCCTCTTCAACAGGGGATGAATCAATCACTACCTCTTCGTCCGTGGATGGGGGGAATAGATTTGATATTCTGACTAGCTCATCCACTTCCCCTACTTCATCTATCGCAAAACGAGCAAGCTCCCCCGCCCTTACTGGATCCGAGCTCTCTAGCAGCACCGCTAGATTTGCAGCTGTTGCACCGTGGTTGGGATTAATTGAGTACGACTTCTCAAATGCTGTTACAGCTTCTGTAGTCATACCTCTACTTGCCTGTACCACACCCAGGCCATACCACGCTGAGGCACTATTTGGAAATGCCTCGACAGCCACATTGTATTTTTCTGCTGCCAACAATAGGTTACCAGATTGCGCATATGAGCGGGCCGAATCCAATAATTCGGACATCGCCCCGTCGTTCATACCAGTTCGCTCGTTGATGGTAACATAAGCATTGGCTTATCATGTACGGAAACATATAGTTGAAGTCCTAGGCCTGTCAGGGACCAACATGTCTGAACCAATCCGTATCATGGGAATTTGCGGAACTTATGACCTAGATTCGGCGAATGGTAGGATGCTCGAACTCCTCCTCGACGAGTGTCGCAAGCTCGGGGCTGAAACTGTTGTATGGGATCATGGGGCGAAGCCCCTCCCCCTGGTTGGCGCGGAAGGCAGTTGGGATGATGGTAATGTGAAGGAGTTCCAGCAGTTGGCAACCTCCTCTGATGCATTCGTGTTGTCTAGTCCGGAATATCACGGTACCATGAGTGGAGTGATGAAGAACAGCTTGGACTGGCTATACTCCAAGCATACATCGGGCAAGGTTTTCGGCCTAATGAGTACCCTTGGCGGACAACCCAGTAACAATACACTGAACCACATGAGGATTGCAGCAAGATGGATTTATGGATGGGTTGCACCAGAACAAGTAGCCGTTCCCCACATCAAGGAGGCATTCAACGAAGATGGCAGCCTAGTCAGCGATACAATCATGGAAAGGGTCACCAGTCTAGCATCATCGATCGTTTCCAACACTACCAAATTAAGGAGATAGTGATACACTGGATAGATTGCCACCCGGCTCAGAGTTGCTTCTGCTGATATGTATGATTTGCGGCATTGGGTCGTGGTTTGCCAACACATTCATCGACAGGACTGAACTGGTCAAGATATTCTCAATAATTGGCATAGCATCTATGGTAAGCCTGATGATATGGGTCGCGATAGGATAGTCATGACCGTTCCAATGGGGTCCTACCCAACTCGTGCCCCCGTACATTGGAAACGAGTAGATTCCGGACAAGAAGAACGTACTGTTGTAATCGTGATTGAGAAGCAATTCAGCGGATTAGAGTCAATAATTGCAAAACTACTCCGTGCCCCAGTGCAACTCAGAAGGCCGCTCGACATCATGAATTCAACATTATGGGAGCTGATGGACGGAAAACACTCATTCGAAGAAATCACAAGTGAGATGGATATTCTCTATAACGAGTCAATCGCCCCGTCCGTTGAACGTTGCGGGGCCTCCATAGAGAAATTTGTAGAGCTCAACCTTGCTGTAATAAGAACATCACCAATCAATGGAGAATGGGACGTTTCTTCATCATGAATCTGCATTTAGATCTGGGGCCTCCAATCTTACTGCCTCATCCCTCTTAGCTTTGTGTACGGCAGAGAAATACACCACTAGTGGGATTACAAGCATCAATCCAAAGCAACCGACCAATGTTGCCATTCCGTAAACCGACTCTTGAATAGGGTCAATAGAGAACTCCCCGACAGAGACAAGCTCATGTGTAGTAGCGTTCATGAACAAATCAATACCAGCACTATCCACAGCTTCTTCGCCGTTGTAAACACCAATTCTCCAAGTTATGATTCGAGACTCGTCATCAACTAGGCCCCGGGCCATCTCTTCGGCTTCAATAATATCATCAGCTTGCAGATACCCCAAACCCTCTATCGGAAGAGCAATCGACACAATCCCCCTCATTATGGAGACTTCGCCACTAACTTCGAACTCGTGCGTCGTTGAATACTCGCACACCTCAATGTATTCTGAATAGTCGCCACTAATCTCTTTGCAATTGAATGGGTAGTCGACGTCTTCACCCAAGGATGGTGAGTGATACCATGATGACCCTTCTGATTGAATCACGAGAGTTGAACCTACTGGAGCACCCAGTACAGATGTATTGACCCATGATATTGCATCGTTGGTACTGACATACCACTCAGCAACCGTTGCATCATCTTGAGATAGGACTAGCTCAACATGCTCGTTAGTGGTATTGTATCCATAATATTCCGAATCAACAGTGTTTGAATAGACAGCATAACCAAGTATGATTATCAGAGTCATTCCCAGGCCAATCATTGTCCTGAGCATGTTCGGATTCTGCGACATCGACTTTCGCACGGGTCAACGAAACGACGTGTAGATTTGAATCCTTGTCGTCGCAATTCCCACCCACGGCATCCAAGCAGTAGCTCAAAGCCCGTCATCACGATTAAATAGGGACTCTAAGACGGGCGGCCGCTTGGTGAGCCTATGACTACGTTCCACGATGTCCCAGCCGACCTCGTCATTGACGAATTGTCGAGGAGACTCGCATCTGTTGAAGAGGTCGAGGCTCCTGAGTGGGCGAGCATAGTTAAGACGGGTACTCACAGAGAAAGGCCCCCCATCCAGGATGACTGGTGGCTCATTAGATCAGCCGCTGTACTACGTAAGGTAGGCAAGATGGGACCCATTGGCGCTAACCATATGGCACAGCAGTTCGGCGGACCAAAGGACAGGGGCGTCAAGTCGAACCGCGCTGTCGCAGGCTCAAGGAATATAGCTAGAAACATCCTCCAGCAATTATCATCTGCAGGCCTGGTGGTCAGTAAGGAGGAAACCAAGACTATCAACAAAGAGGGCAAAAGTGTTCTCATCACAATTAACCACGGCAAGGTACTCTCACCTGCGGGCCAAGCACTCCTCGACGATGTTGCGAACTCAGTTCTAGATGCTGCAATTGAGAGGCACCCGGGATTATCAGATTATTGAGGCGATTTCATGGCAAGGCACAAACCCTACGCTAAGAAGAGGCGCCTGATGAAGGTGACTAAGCAGAACCGTAGGGTCCCTGTATGGGTCATGCTGAGGACCAACAGGAAGGTCAACACGCACCCCAAGAGGCATATGTGGCGCAGGAGCAAGCTACAGAGGTGATTTCATGGCAGAGGTGAAAGAGATGACAATCCCACTCAGGGCTGCTTGGTCTGTCCCTAGAACCCGTAGGGCTAACAGAGCCATTTCAGAGATCCGGAAGCACGTGGCCCGTCACATGAAGATGACTGAGGACGAAGACATCTGGATCGACGAGGCTGTAAACCATTACATCTGGTCTAGAGGCATGCAGAAGCCCCCGAGGAAGGTCAGGGTTGTCTGCACCCGTGAGGAGGGCTTCCCACTGGAAGTCAAGCTACTGGAGGAATAAGAATGGGCAACATCCGACCGTCATTTGTCAAGATTAGGGCCTTGAGGCTCATAGAGGAATACCCCGACCAGTTCACAGATGACTTCGACAACAACAAGCATCTAGTAAGCGAATACACTGATGTTGAGGGTAACAAGAGGATGAGGAACTGGATTGCCGGTTACATCACTCGGTACAAGCAAAGGCGTGTGGACTAGCGCATCACTCATCAGTGAATAGCCCCCCAGCGTATCATGGGCGGTAGACTAGGCATAGAACCACCGCCTAGTTCGCAGGACATCTGCATCGTCCTGGTCAATCCTAAGTACGATGGAAATATTGGTGCTGTGGCTAGATCTATGTTGAATTTCGGAATTAATGACTTGAGGGTTGTTGGCCGGGACGACCATTGGAGTGATGAGACGAGGAACAGGGCTAAGCACGCCCAGACTATACTGGATTCATGTACAAACTACGAAACCCTTGCAGATGCGACATCCGACTGTTCTGTCGTTGCTGGGACTTCTGGGAAGAGGGAGATAGGCGACAAGATTTCATTTAGGCACTTCATACTTCCAGAAGAGCTACCTCGTAGGTTAGATGGCGTCTCAGGAAAGGTAGCGTTCATCTTCGGTCCGGAGGACATCGGGTTGACCAATGACCAGTTACACGAGTGCGATATTCTCGTGACCATCCCATCATGGGAGGGATATCCAATCTTGAACCTGAGCCACGCAGTGTCGATCGTCTGCTACGTCTGGTTCGTGACATCTGCAAAACATGAATTCAGGGAATCTGAAGGAATGAGACTGTTAGATCCACAACTCAGGGACAGGCTTAGATCCGAGATAAACAGGCTCTCCGACTCAATACCGACCAAGGAGCACAAGAGGGAGGGGATAGAGGAGACGCTACTAAGGGTGGTTATGAGGGGCCTTCCTAAGGATGACGAGATTCACAGAATACTCTCAGTCATTTCCGAGGCAGCAGATGCTTTTGAATCGACCAAATGAAGTGTTGTTTTCAGAACAAGAAAGGTGCTACGACTAGAAATGCTCCGAACAAGCATCCAAATATTACATGCAACATAAATATCGACTCATTCTCTTCTCTTGGGCCCCAAGCAAATGTCTTACTTGTCAAGCCTATAGGTCCACGAAGCCACACTTTCTGATTGAGCAAGCAATATGCTACGTACAATAGAATTGCCGTGCCAATGGCAATTCGGATGGTGTCGAGGGTTGTTAGATCCATGTATATGGCAATGAGGTGGGAATATTTGATGATTCGGATGACAATAATGCCGGAATGCACACATTCGGTTACCGGATAGAATATCCGCATGTGTAATATGGAACCCCTCGCTTCCGATTGCATGGGAGACGTGCATAGACTCACCGAAGAAGCAGAGAATGAATGGCTGGAGATATGGGTGGCCGGACCAGGGGATAACCGGTCAAAACCACTAGATCCGGGCACAATCGCCCCCGATCTCGAATTGCTCGATCATACTGGCTCTCCGCGCCTACTGTCTTCGTTCTGGTCAGATGGCCCGGCACTGTTGATGTTCTGGCGTCACTTCGGTTGCGGCTGTGGCCTCGATAGGGCATCAAGACTCAGTGAGGAGTACGCCGACTATCTAGCCGCCGGGATTAATCTAGTCATAATCGGCCAGGGTGAGCCTGAGCGGGCTGCTGAATATCGCGAAAGGTACGACATTTCCTGCCCTATTCTCTGTGATCCTGAGTACGCAGCCTACACCGCCTACGGACTCGCAGACTTCGGTATTGAACAGGTCCTCTATGACGCCCCCGAGGAAACATGGTGTCACTCGATGGAGATTGGGCTTGATTTCCAAGAGGCGAGACGTGCCATCAATCGACCCCTCGTCGACAATCCGTGGATGTCCCCCGGGGAGTTCCTCGTAGGCCCCTCAGGAACAATTCGCACCACCTATGCCTACCAATACTGCTCAGACTATCCAGATGCGAGGGTATTCACCACAGCAGCCAAGGTGTACACATAGGAATATATTTCACCATTAATTCGCATTCCGGGAATCAGTGTGTTATCCGAGGCATACGTATTATCAAGAGCCCCCAGTTGTAGGGCGTAACATGGAGTTGGAGCATACACTAGCAATGCAGATTGTGGGGACCATCTTGGTCATTGTTGCAATATTGAAGAATAGGGATCCAATTGGAATGAACAAAAGCATATTTGGAGATGTTGAGGGAGTTGAAGGAGGGCCTGCTGCTTCAATGAGGATGCTTATCGGAGGCGGGTTCGCAGGAATAGGGGCAATCAACCTGTACTGCAGCTTCAATGTAGATGATGCTGTCGCAGGTGAAGCAATTCTTCTCGGTACTGCAATAGGACTAGCAATGGTATTTGGGACGATTGTCTGGGCCAGGTTCAGAGGATATTTGGAGCACATCCCAACTCCTCCAATGGTAATTTTCCCAACTCTCATAGTAATATGCCTGTACTCAGCGATGATTTAGCCATACTCAATGACATCATAGAGGTCCCTGCCCTTCGCGTTACATGCAGACAGGTAGGCCCGAATGGTGGGACGATGCCGTCGCGCATCTCTCGTCGGATCCACTTCTCGGACAAATCGTCGAGCTGTATGGGAAGGATGGGTTATCTGGTCGCGGCGAAATCTTCCAGACACTGGTCCGAAGCATAGTAGGGCAACAGATTTCTGTAAAAGCTGCAGATACTATTCACAGTCGATTAGAGGAATTGTGCGGTGGAATCAACAGGAAGTCGATTGCCTCTTGTACGCTTGATGAATTGGCATCTTGTGGCTTATCACAGAATAAGAGCCTATACATTCACGGAATCGCAACGAGCGCCACTCCTCTTCTCCCTGAAGGGTATGGGAAAATGAATGATGATTCGATCCTCGACCATCTTGTGCAGTTCAAGGGAGTTGGGCCTTGGACTGCCGAGATGATGCTCATATTCTCACTAATGCGCCCAGATGTTCTGAGCCTAGGGGATCTCGGTATTGTGAAGGGGATACAAGGACTAGTTCCCGAGGCTCGGACCAAGAAGGAAATGAGGGCTGTGGCAGAATCCTGGCGACCATATCGCAGTGCTGCATGTTGGTTTATTTGGAGGTCACTAGACCCGGTTCCTGTGGAGTATTAATGACGTCTATTTCTATCTTGGAGTAGATTTCTCACCATACCAACTCGCCAATGACTTCGGCGTCTCCCTAACGTGGAAGGCGTACAATCTCAGGTCATTGCCATAAGTCGAAAATATATGTTCATCGACTACCTCAAATGCCCATCTGGCCAAATTCTCAGCCGTGGGAATAAATGGGACAACAAGAGTCCTGTGATTGTCATGCATATGGGAAAGGGCTGCAATGGCAGTCTCATCGCCCTCGTATACTACGAAAGCGTGGTCAACAACATCATGAATGTGCCTTTTGAGTATTTGTGAAACGTCGGAGAAGTCCATCAGCATCCCCTCTTCTGATGACCCTTCCACAGATACAACATCACCCTCTAGTTCCGCTTCCCACCTGTATCTATGACCATGCATGTTACTGCACTGGCTCTTGTGGTTGGGCACTCTATGTCCGGTGTCTGTCTCTATCCATCTTCTGATTCTAGTTGTCATGCAAATCCCCCTCAAACTCCAGGCAAACTGAATTGATGCAGTATCTGGGCCCCCTGCTCTCATGGAATAGGTGGCCGAGGTGTGAGTCGCATCCACTGCACCTAACCTCAATTCTATTCATGCCATGCGAACTGTCCTGCAGTTGTGTGATTTCAGCCCCATTGGCCTCTTTAGAAAATGCAGGCCAACCGCACCCGGAGTCGAACTTGGCTTCTGATGTGAATAGCTTCTTTCCACAATCGGCGCAAAAATAGTTGCCAGCTTCGAAGTTTTTGTCATACTCCCCTGAGAAAGGCTGTTCAGTACCGTTTTCTTTCATGACATGAAACCTCAATTGGGCCATTAGTGCACCCCTTAGAACGATATCCCATGGGTCGACGTACTGAATTGGATCCTGTCTTCCAATCGCGTGGAATGCCAGTATCCTTTCGACGTCAGCACCACTCGTTCCAGATGCCCTCCCATCTGGGTCTGGGTTGTATGACGTGTTCGTGTTAGTAAAAACGGTGTCGAAGTCCAATCCTAGGACATCGCAGGACCTCAATGAGTCCTTGAGAATGGCCTCCTTGTTTGCGTCAATGTATGGAAGTTTCATAGTGACCCTCTCGGAATCCCAGTTTCCCAACGCAAAAGATTCCGCGAGTGATTCGTAGAACTCGGGTCTGCAATCTGGATATATGGCATGATCACCGGAATGTACACCCAGGCAAACTTCTACATCGGTATCCTCCCTAATCGAGACGCTAAGTGCGTATCCATACAGAATTGATGTGAATATGGCGTTCCTATTCGGCACAACCGTGTCCTTCATCTGCTCCTCCTCGTAGTGCCCCTCAGGAATTTGAAACTCTTCGGTGGTTAGAGCGGAGTGGAATACACCCATTGCAGATACCAGATCTACGACTCTGTGTTCTACGGATATTCCACGCGATGAAAGATATGCGATGTTGTTTTCCGCCCTATCAATCTCCACGCGATGCTTCTGTCCGTAGTCATAGGAGATGCAACTTACCGTGTATCCCTCCGAAAGAAGGTGTAGCAGTAGGCCTGTGCTATCCATACCGCCCGAGAGTGCCATAACAGCCCTGATTATTGCACCCCCATCCATTTGTGGGTCTGTAGACTAAGTCTCCACCCCGGGTTTGACTTCACTATTCCCTCTACTGTCTTGAAGTTGGTTCCGTTATCCTCCACGCTCTCATTTTCCATGTAACATGGTTGGAGGAAGTGGTGTATGAAACCCTTCTTTAGCTCGTCATACATTTCAAGATCTTGGCCACAGTATACCACCTTCAATTCATCACCAGTTACCTGCTTGATCGATACATTGGGGTACAGCTGGTCCTTTGGGCTGACACAAATCCAATCAATAACTGAATCCACTGGGATGGTCCCGTTCGTCTCTATTGAAAGCACGAAATCATGTTCCTTCAGCCTCAAACCGATGGTTTGGAGATCTTGCATTGCTGGCTCACCTCCAGTGAAAATTACCCTTTTGCAGTCATAGGAAAGGACCTCTTCAATAATCTCATCAAGACCCATCTCGTCAAACTTCAGAAAATCTGTGTCGCACCAATCGCATCGGAGATTGCAATTTCCAAACCTGATGAAGACATGGGGAATCCCGACATGGAATCCCTCTCCCTGAGTCGAGTGGAAAATCTCGACAATGGGGTATGTCTGCAATATCTCACCCCTGCATCGGTTGGCTATGAATCAGTTGAAGCAACTCTGCCCTGGCTTCCGCCTTCTCGAAGAATACCCCCCTCATGGCACTCGTGGTCATCACGGCATTCTGTTTCTTAACGCCTCGACACCTCATACAACCATGCTGAGCCTCAAGAATCACTGCGCACCCCAGTGGGCTCAAGTGCGTTTCAATATCATCCGCTATTGATTTGGTAATCCTCTCTTGGTTCTGCAGCCTCATCGCATGCGAATCCATCAGTCTTGCTAGCTTGCTAATTCCAACGATCTTGTCAACAGGGATGTAGGCAATGTGCCCACGACCACTGAATGGCTGTAGGTGATGTTCACAGGTACTATGGAACTCCATGTCCCTGAGGAGGACGATTCCATCATACCCCTCCGCATTGAATGTGGAGTCTAGTATTTCCTCCGAATCTAGTTGGTACCCAGAGAAAATCTCGTCAAACGACCTCACTACTCTTCTGGGTGTTTCAGATAGACCCTCTCTCAGCCCGCCCTGGCTGTCTTCTATGTATCTGACCAGTGTTTCAACAGCATGAATGGCATCATTCTTGCTTACCATTTATTCACCCGACCTTCCCCTTCTGGCGTCAATTTCGTCCAGTTGGTCTAGCAACTTCCTGCATGCAGTTCTTATTGCATCGGCCACACTAACAAATTTCCTATTGTCACCTACGTGTTCCTTGAGATCGTCAAGAATCTCATTTGGCATGTCTAGACTTACTTTGGGCATGTTTGCGGCGCATAGATTGCTACTATAAGTATTACTAGAGTAATACTAGAATAATACTATCTATGACTCTCAATCTTTGCATCAAGGTCGGGAAATCTATTCTTTAGAGCCTCGGCCTTACTAATCATGGATGTGATTTGCGCTGAAACCTCCCCCTCTTCAGCGCCATTAAGAATCATACTGGAAAGAATACTGAGCCCCCCCTGAATCATTCCCGCCTCGAGAAAGGCATCATTAGAAATTTCCTCTGAGTCCCTTAGTAGAGAAAGGGCATCAGAAAGGAAACTGACCTCATCCGAAACCTGCACAGATGTGAGTTTACCGCCTTCTGTCAAGCCCTTGATTGAGGTAATCACGAAGCGGCGACCGACCCCCCCCTTTTGATGGTTGTCAATCATCCTCCACTAACTCGACCAGGACTCCACCTGTTGAAGAAGGATGTATGAAAGCAATTCTGTGCCCCCCACCTCCCTGAACAGGCTCTTCGTTGACCATTCTTACTCCGTTATTGATCAATTCAGATATTGCTACATCTATATCTTCGACAGAAATTGCGATTTGTTGAACACCAACTCCTCTGGAGGATATGAAGCGACCCACTGGGCTTTCTTGACTCAACGGCTCTAGAAGCTCTATCCTTGTATCGTTATCGCAATTTAGATATCTAATTTTCACGCCCTGATCTTCTACGACATCATCCCTTGAAACATTGAATCCTAGAATCTTCCAGAATCCTGTTGCTTCCTCTATCGACTTTGTTGCTATTCCAATGTGGTCAATCCTAGTCATTTCAAACACCACTCGGTGAGGTCCACGTTCCAAATACTTCTCTCATAATGCCATTCACCTCGCCAACTGTGGCTTCCGATTTTAGTGCGTGAATAAGTGGCTCCATCACGTTTTCACTACCATTGCATGCATTCCTGAGTCCATCCAATGCTTTTTGCACTTCATCTGAATCGCGATCCGACCTGAGTTTCCTCAGAGATTCGATTTGGCTCGTAACCTCATCTGGATTCAATAACTGCCCCTCGAATTCGCCATCCTTGTCAGACTCGTTTGTATTTACACCCGTTACAGAAATGGTGCCGTCTTCGACCCCCTTCAGGTATTTCCATGCACTCTCATGAATTACGGTTTGCTGATACCCAGATTTGATGCATTCTAAAGAGCCGCCCATCCTATCAATTTCATCAATCAATGACTTTGCCGAGTCGTAGATTTCGGATGTCATTTCCTCTACTATGTATGAACCGCCCAGTGGATCGGGGTGCTCGATAACGCCTGTTTCATTAGCAATTAGTTGCTGTGTCCTTAGTGCGATAGTGACTGCCTCATCTGTAGGGAGTCCTATTGCTTCGTCGAAACTGTTGGTATGCAGGGATTGAGTTCCACCAAGTACAGCAGATAATGCCTGATAGGAGACTCTCACAATATTGTTCATTGGTTGTTGGGCTGTAAGTGTCGCCCCTGCTGTTTGAGTATGGAATCTCAATTGCTTCGATTTGATATTTTTTGGTGCAAATTCATCCTCAACTAGGTCATGCCACAATTTCCTTGCTGCTCTGAATTTGGATACCTCCTCAAGGAAATTGTTATGGCAAGCGAAGAAGAATGACATCCTTGGTGCAAAGTCATCAATATTCATTCCGTTGGATACTGCATTTCTGGCATATTCCAGAGCATTTGAAAGTGTGATTGCAATCTCCTCAATCGCAGTGCATCCAGCCTCCCTCATATGGTATCCACTAACTGAAATTGTGTTCCAACCAGGTGTGTTTTGAGTGCACCAATCCATTAGATCGGTAGTAAGCCTCAGAGATTGATTTGGGGGGAAAATGTATAGCCCTCTAGCAATGTATTCTTTCAGGATGTCATTCTGAACCGTGCCTCTGAGTGAATCCCTTTCGATGCCCATTTCATCTGCAACAGCTACGTATAGAGCTAGCAATGTCGTAGCCGGTGCGTTAATTGTCATGGACGTCGAGACCTTTGAAAGATCAATTCCTTCGAATAATGCCCTCATATCCCTGATGGAATCAATGGTCACGCCGACCTTGCCAACTTCTCCTTCGGACAATGGATCATCGGAATCTAATCCGAGTTGTGTTGGTAGGTCGAATGCTACTGAAAGCCCCGTCTGACCATTATTTAGGAGCATCACGAATCTTTCGTTTGTGAGCTTGGCAGTCGAGAAGCCTGCGTACTGCCTCATTGTCCAGAGTCTGTTGGAGTACATACTAGCGTGAATGCCGCGCGTATACGGGGCTTCGCCGGGTGGGTTTCTGCCATTTCCTCGGGCCATTTCGATTCCGCGAGTGGGTCGAGTGAAATGAATGATGTGTTTCACTATCTTCTTACGGTGTAGTTGTCTACTACCCTTTCCATAGCTTCGAGTTGACTATCGTCTAAGATTCCCTCGCCGTGTTTTTCTGATAGAAATTCCTTAGCATCGCTTACAGTTTGTCTTTCACCCTTGGCCCACACCGATCCAAGAATACTGGATCTGTGCTCCTCTGCCACATTTATGTCCACTAGGAGTCGCCTAACCTCATACTTGTACTCCATATGCCTGCTACGATCAAGCCTCTTCTTCCTCTCAGCTGGTTGGTAAGAAGGCTTTATTCTACGCCTCCTCTTTACAGGGGTAGGAGCTTGTTTTTCTGCCTCTTTAGCAGGGGGGGTTTTATGTTGTAGCTCGGAGGCTCTAGCCTTACTCTTGTCAATAATGTCTTGAGCTCTTTTACTTGTTTGCAACTCTGGGTCTTCTGTTGATACTTCCTCTACCTCAGACGGCCTCAGCCCTATTCCCTTTCTTGGCTCTCTAATGAGTTGCTCGCCTATGATTCCCTCATTATGGGAATCCTGGTCAACATCCGTTTCTGATACTGCCGCTTCCGGACTATCTGTAACTTGGCTTTCAGACTTAGGAGTTTGTATTTGCACCGGTTTCGGAACTTCGGGTGGTGGCGATGTTGGAATTATTGGGTTGGCTTTCCGCGAATCTGGGGCAGGCTTTTTTTGTGGGGTCCCGGATTTGCTGAAGACGTCGCGAGGCTTGCTTCGCGGCTTCCTACGTCTCTGCACTACAATAACTCCAGTTGTGTGGCCTGCGGGGTCTCTCATAAGACTTCGGTGAACTCATGTCCATGTAATTGGAGTGGAGTCGGTCCTGAGTATCGGATTAATGGCACTATCCTCGAGTCTGGTTACCCTCCCCATCTCAAACTCCCGCCTTCCCAATTCTGCGATCATGGTACCATTATCAACACAGTACTGCTTATCTGGCCAATGTGCTGTAGCACCCCTCTCAGAGCACATTATCTCGGCCATTTCACGTAACCTTCCATTACATGCAACTCCCCCTCCAAGTAGTAATTCATCCTTGCCAGTATGAGCTAGCGCTCTTTCAGCGACTTCGATACAACTAGCGAAGGAATGCTCTTGTAGGCTCCATGATGCAGCGTTCAAACCCTCCTTTTCAGATAGAGAAAGTGCAGCGGTGAGTATTCCAGAGAATGCAAGATCCATTCCATGAACAGCATATGGCAACTCTAGTCTGTGAGCATCAATATCTCCATTGGAATCCCATTGATTGGCCAGATTCTCAATCTTCGGCCCGCCAGGAAAAGGTATGTCATGAGATCGTGCGAATTTATCTAGCATGTTTCCGATTCCAATGTCCAATGTCTCACCTAATACCCTGTAACGTGAACCGGCTCTAGCAATAACCTGGGTGTTGCCGCCGCTTGCATAGAGCAGGACGGGGTCCATGCACCCGGTTTGGTTCCTACCGACTTCAATGTGTGCAACGCAATGATTTACGCCGACAAGTGGGACATTCCATGATTTAGACAGGGTTCTTGCCATTGAAGCTCCCACTCTAAGGCACGGCCCCAGACCAGGCCCTTGGCTATACGAGACGGCCTTTACATCGGATATTGAAAAATCGTCCCTAGAAAGAATTCTAGATATTAGCTCAGGGGCAATTATTGAATGATGATCTGCAGCCTCGCGTGGATGGATCCCTCCCTTTTCGGGAGTGAATATTGATGATTCGGACGGAAGCAAATCGCCATTTTCCCTGACCATCCCAATAGAGAGGGTGTGGGCGGTACTCTCGATGCCCAGAATAATGCCTGCCATGACCCTGCATGGAGGGAGGGCTTTCAAGTGTCGCGACTATCGGAGCATATGCGCACGCTAATTCTCAATGCCGGTGAGATTGCCCATATGTCTTCGGGTGATGTGAATTTACCCCTTGTAGGCTCACAAATGGGCGATATAGTGGCTAATATCCACCCTCCGGGAATGGGAATAGTGATAGAGTCTGGAATCATAACTGGAATTTCAGAATCTGAAGAGCTTGCAACTGAATTCTCACCATCTTGGAAGTCAGGAAATGGGGTCTTTGACGGCATCAGTATATTTGATGCTGACTTCAGAGCGATAGTTCCCGGGTTTGTTGATTCTCACACGCACCTATTATGGGGTGGTGATAGGAGCAATGAAATCAAACTAAGACAAAGTGGAATGTCTTATGCACAGATATCTGATGCCGGAGGGGGAATTAACAAAACAGTCAAGGAAACTAGGAGGTGTACTATTCAGGATCTGGTTTCAATGGGTAAACAGAGGTTATCAGAGGCAGAAAATCTTGGGACTACTACGATTGAGGTAAAGAGTGGATACGGGCTAAGCGCCGAGTCCGAACTGAGACTGCTGGAAGCCTGTGGAATAATTTCTGAACACTCACGCATGGATGTTCATACAACCTGGCTCGGGGCTCATGATTTCCCAAAAGAGAAGAGTAATTCTGAATATATGGATGAGCTTATTTCTGAACAACTGCCCTTAGTCGCGGAACAGGGGCTTGCCAACTGGGTGGATGTATTCTGCGAACCGGGCTGGTATAACTTGGAGCAGACGGAGGCTATAGTTGTAGCCGCTAAAGGGCTGGGGCTCTCCCCGAGGCTCCATGTTGACGAGTTTGTGGATTCAGGAGGTCTTGCCTTGGCATCAGAATTGGGATCGGTTAGTGCGGACCATGTAGCTCACTCTAATGACTCTTCGAGAGAGGAGGCTAGCAAAACCGGCACGATGCAGACATTCTTGCCAGGAACTCCATACGTCATCGGATCTAACGAATACCCTCCGATAAAGAAATGCATGGAGAATGACTGGGCCTTTTCATTGGCGACGGACTTCAATCCTAATTGTAATTCACTTTCAATTCCATTTGTCGGCTCTCTGGCTGCACATAGGTGTGGTATAGACCCGATCAGCTCATTGGCCGCGGTTACTAGGAACCCTGCAACAACATTAGGATATGCGGACAAGCCCAGAGTTGGCTCAATATCGGTTGGAATGGATGCAAATCTGAATATCCTCAAATCTTCTGCTGTTGAGATGTGGTGTCAGACCCCTGGGATGAACCCGATCTCATCCACATTCGTCAAGGGTCTATTGTAATATCATATTAATAATATATAACAAGTCTATAATTAAATATTATTCTATTACTATAATTAGAATTTTTCATATAACTAATGGGGGTCGAGTCAATTTTTCACCATGTTGATCGGAATATTGCAAAGCACGGTAGTCTGATAACAGTAGTTATCGGAAATAGAATATTGAATATTTACCAATACAGCCGATTAGTGTAGCGATTTTTCAATATTGACTGCATTTGCATATTTTTACTGTGATATGAGTATTGAAATGCCTGCGTCGTTTGATAGTGGCGTGACGAGAGTGGACGGGTTCTGCCTCAAGTGCAAGACATATGGTGAAATCGTAGATCTACAGCTAGTGAAAATGGCAAATGGCAGAACCAGGGCAAAGGGATTCTGTTCGAGTCAGGGTTGCGATGGCAAGATTTCGAAAATTGTGTCATAGAAATTTTCACTGGGAGAATGATTCATTTGTATGGAGCATTTCGGCTCATTACTGGGCTCGTGGTCTAGGGGTTATGACGTCGCCTTGACATGGCGAAGATCGCAGGTTCAATTCCTGCCGAGCCCACCAGTAACTTACAAACTACTACGAACGTATTTCATTCATAGGTTATCCTAAGCTTCCCAGCACCCTTTGATCTAGAATTGGTAATCGTGATATCACTGATGTCAGATGTATTCGAAACATGAGTTCCCCCGCATGGACAAAGGTCAATATTGTCAATCTCTACAACTCTGAGGTACTCTATGGAGCTAGGGATCCTGTCCATGAATTTTGTATGTCTCATTTGGTCGTGAGATAGTATTGTTCGCCTGTCCCATTCATGGATGCTCACCCCAGCATTCGACCTAATGGCCGAGTTTACGGCCCCTGTAATTTCATCCGCGTCGAATTGATCCCTGTCAGGGAACCATAGATCTATCCTCGTATATCCATCGCTGATTTGGTTGCCAACTGTCTCAGCGCCGTATATTTCATTTGCAATAGCGGAAAATATGTGCTGCGCTGTGTGCATTCTGGTATTCCTATTCCTCCTTTCTGAGTCGATAATACATGTCACCTCGTCGCCGATAGAAAATACTGATGGTTCTTCCATAGGGTGTAGAATATACTCCCCAGGGGCCGTTTCACCAAATTCCCTTGAAAGTCCTGTGGAGGATATCGTGCCTGTATCCCCCGGTTGCCCCCCTCCACGTGGGTAGCAGTATGTCCTTTCAAGATGAATCCCATCGTCACGGACATCTTTGATTATGGTGTGGAAGGGAGGTGGGTCGAGTCCCGGATGTTGGGTCATATGCAGCTTTTCCTGCATCTAATCACCAAGAATCTCCACTATCCTGCCAGACAGTAGGGCTTCAGATAATGAAATGCTATCATTTGACATTGACCTGTCGGCAGTTAAGGGAGAGACGATCTGCCTGACCCATGAGTGGACCTTCATCACCCCGTCTCCTGCATCCTCATCTATCCTGTCCAATGCTTCTGTTGCGCAAATCAGTTCATTTGCAATTACCTGGGATAAGTACCTCGAGCTCTTCAGGGATCTAAATGCCCCAGTGGCACCCATTGAAACATGGTCTTCTTTGCCCATACTTACTGGTACATTGCTAGTAGTGGTTGGTGAAGCTAACAGATGCAATTCTGATAGGATTGCAGCAGATGTGTATTGCACAATCATGAGGCCGCTTTCCAGACCTTCGTCATTGGCCAAGAATGCCTTCTGATTGCTCCATTTCGGATCAAGTAGTTGATTCGTCCTTCTTTCTGAAATACTTGCAATCTCATGACAAGCTACAGCGAGCCCATCACTTGCTAGTGCGATGTACTGGCCATGAAAATTACCACCAGATATGATTTGTCCTTCACCATCAGCAAATACTAGTGGGTTGTCTGTCGCACTATTGATTTCAATAGTCAGGATCCTTCTCGATTCGCGCAGCATATCAATTACTGGTCCGTGTACCTGAGGCACGCATCTCAGGGAATACGAATCCTGCACCCTATCGCAATCCGCATGGGCCAATTTAATCTGGGAGTTGTTTAGCATCTCTCTAATTCTAGCTGCAGAGATGCTTTGCCCCCAATGAGGCCTAGAATCGTGAATTCTGCTATCGAATGGGGAGTGGGAGCCCATTATTCCTTCAATAGAGCATGCAGCCGAGAGGTCAGATGCGAACATTAGAACATCCATATTACTGATGCATTCACACATAAATGCACACATCTGACTCGTCCCATTGATTAGTGAAAGCCCCTCCTTAGCTTGGAGTACTACAGGTTTGATTCCGAAGTTTTTGAAGGCAGAGGATGTGGTCGTGACCACAAATTCTCCATCAACAACAATCTCACATTCACCCTCTCCGATGAGCCCCAAGGCTAGGTGTGATAGTGGGGCTAAGTCACCAGATGCACCTAATGACCCGATTCTAGGAATTAGTGGGCAAATTCCATTGTTTATCATTTGAATCAGCGTGTCGACGACTAATGGCCTAGCGCCTGATTGACCGCGACATAGGGTGTTTGCCCTGATCAACATCATCATCTTAACATGCTCATATTCCATCGGTTCACCCACTCCACATGCATGACTTCTGATTAGATTAGTCTGCAATTTGCTTAGTTGCCCCGAGTCAATAGTAACAGACGAAAGGGCACCAAATCCTGTGTTAATCCCATAAACAACCTCTTCACTATCTATGATGGAGTCCACGATTGCTCTGGATTCCTCCATCCTGGACCTTGCACTGGGGGATAATGTGACCGTGGTGAGGTTTCTACCTGTGTCAACAACATCCTCTATCGTTAGACTGAATCCGTCAATAGACAACTCACGCATGCCCCTCGCTGGGGGATGTTGCAAATAGACTCATCGAGAATCGAATATATCGTGGATTACTGAGTCATCTACCTCACTGGGCATTGTGACATCCAGATTTGTGTCGTTTTGCATTGCTCTTGAAATAGCCCAATTGGCCGCCCTATTCCTCGCCCACGACCTTCGTGTAATGCCGTTGTTCACATCCCATGAAATCATCGATCCGATTTTGGCGCTGCAGTCTTCTGAACCATCGATAATCATGCCAAATCCACCGTTTGTAACTTCGCCCCAACCGACGCCTCCACCGTTGTGTATACTTACCCATGTTGCGCCCCTGAAGGAATCACCAGCGAAATTCTGTATTGCCATGTCTGCTGTGAACATGGAACCGTCATAAATATCGGAAGTTTCCCTATACGGACTATCTGTGCCGCTAACATCATGATGGTCCCTACCAATCACTATGGGAGCTGAAACAACTCCTTCTGAAACTGCCTTATTGAACGCCTTGGCAATGGATACTCTGCCTATTTCATCGGAATATAGAATCCTCGCTTTGGTCCCAACGACTAGATTGTGAGTCCCTGCCTCGCGAATCCACTTGAGGTTGTCCTGATACTGTTGCCTTATCTCATCGGGTGAGTCTTTTACTAGGTCTTCCAGTACTTGAATTGCTATCTCATCCGTCCTTTCCAAGTCGGAATTTTCTCCGGAAGTACAAACCCATCTGAAGGGTCCGAATCCATAATCGAAGCACATGGGCCCCATTATGTCCTCAACATATGAGGGATATGCAAAGGAGCCGTCCTCTTGGTATACATTGGCCCCAGATCTTCCTGCCTCGAGTAGGAATGCATTCCCATAGTCCCAGAACTTCATCCCCCTTCCACATAACAGATTTATTGCATCGGCATGCCTTCTGAGTGTTGAGCGCACAAGCTCCTTGAACTTAGATGGGTCTTCCCTTAGCACCTCCTTGGCTTCCTCATAAGAAATTCCAACAGGAGTGTATCCACCAAGCCAGGGGTTGTGTAGGCTTGTTTGATCGCTACCAATATCTGGAGTTATCTCGTTTTCTACTAATGCCTCTAACAAATCAACGATATTTCCATTGTATCCAATTGACACTGATTCCTTGTCTCTAACTGCCTCACTGGCTCTCGAAATTACCGTTTCTATATCAGAATATAGCTCAGACAGCCAGCCCTGTTCATGCCTCTTATTTGCTGCATACGAGTCTACTTCGGCTATAATACAAACAGCACCTGCAATGACTGATGCCTTTGCCTGTGCTCCAGACATCCCTCCAAGCCCGGATGTGACGTATAGTACACCTCCGAGCCCCTCAGAGGGAGGGATTGCGAGGTACTTTCTTGCAGCATTCAATATGGTAATAGTAGTTCCATGCACAATTCCCTGGGGTCCAATGTACATGTACGAACCCGCCGTCATCTGTCCGTATTGAGTAACTCCAAGAGCACTCATTCTTTCATAATCATCCTGGGATGAATAGTTTGGTATTACCATTCCATTCGAAATGACAACTCTTGGAGCCGCAGAGGATGAGGGAAATAGTCCGAGTGGGTGCCCAGAATTCATCACAAGTGTCTGTTCGTCACTCATTTCTGATAGGTATTTCATTGCAATCTGATACTGCGCCCAATTCTGGAATACTGTCCCATTTCCGCCGTAAGTAACTAGCTCATGGGGAAATTGAGCAACATCAGGATCTAGGTTGTTCTGAATCATCATCATTATTGAAGCAGCACTTCTGGATTTGGCTGCGTATTCGTGTATTGGCCTCCCGTACATGGGGTAGCTCGGCCTGAATCTGTGCATGTAGATATGACCAAGACTGTCTAACTCATCTAGGAACTCCGTACCAAGCTCTACGTGCCATTCGCTAGGGAAATACCTCAATGCATTTCGAACAGCCAACATCTTTTCATCTTCAGTAAGTACTTGGGGCCTGGGAGGTGCATGTGGAATAGTTGTATCCAATGGCCTCGATTCTGGCAACACAGTTGGTATGCCAAAACTAATTGATTCACTGCTAGGCATTACCAACCAAGCCTCTCATTGATAATTTCACTAATGGACATGAATTCTGAATTTGTCCGCTCGATTAAATTTGATAATCTAGAGGATATATCTTCTGATTCTTGTTCACTAATTGAATCAAGGTTTATTCTAACATTCATTGATGCGATGACAGCAGCAGTTCTAGCTAGTTCAGCGGATGAATATAGATCAGTTAATGCATTGGCGTTACCAAATTTAGCAAGATCGGAGATTGAACATATCAGATTCAGAGCCTCCTCAACAATCGCCATAGGAGACATTGCAGCACCAATAGTGGCCGATTTAATGGCTTCCTTCCTAGCATCATTCTCAGCGTCGCTTTCCTTTGGCATCCGATAGGCATCCATTACTCGATTGAATGCAGTTGCATCTTCCCATGCTAAATCCTGCGCTAATTTCATTCCCATTTCAGAGCTGGAAATCACATTTTCTGCAGCATCGTGCCCATCCTTCCATTTTTCCCTTCCAAATGTGAGTCTGGACATCATTAGAGCCAATGCATGGGCGTGAGCTAGGGATAACGCTGCTACAGAGCCACCGCCCGGTGTCGGTTCAGATGAAGCGATATTTCTGAGTACGTCTGAATATCCATCGTTCATTCATGCACCCCCTGAATTGCCCACTCAATGATATTCGAATTAGCATCAAATTCACCAATATTATCTAGCATCAAACCAGAAATTGCGGCAGTGACTAAATCCATGTCATCAGCATGATCAGGATTATTGTGGTACTTCTTTCCTGCATGCAACATAGCCTCTAGTGGCACTAGGCCCACTAATTCCGAAGCAACAACATTGCGACCGATTTTATTTGCCTCGACACGAATTCTCTCAGTAACATCGTAGAGCCCGGTCACATTGTGATTAAGCAGATTCATAGAGACTTGAGCCGTATTTTCATCGTACATCCATCCAGCCGCCTGTAGTGAATTGAATACCCCTGGTTTCCGTAGAGGCTTTCCATTATCCCCGAGTATCTTGTCTCCCGAGTGATCTCTGATGATTGAACCACTGGTTCTAATTACAGAAGCTATGGAGTTGGCTATTGACTTGTCGTCCGTATCCAGATTTACGTTGTAGGCGATAAGTATCTGTCTTGCACCGGTTGCAGTTACTCCCATTTTCGGAGAGAACGTGGCAGGGCCATAATCCGGTTCCCAATCACCAGAGGATAATTTTCTCTCAAAACCCTCATACTCACCTTTACGGATGTCAGGCAACCTAACTCTCTGCTCGGTCCTAGATGACTCAGCATACAGATATACAGGCAAACCGAGCCTAGAAGACACTGCTTCAGCGTACCTCTCAGACAGAGCGACACAATCGGACATAGAAGCACCCCTCAGGGGGATGAATGGAACCACATCAACAGCCCCCATTCGAGCATGTTCCCCAGAGTGGGCGCTCATGTCAATTAGATCAATCGCGACAAGTGTGCATTCTATCACGGCGCTTAATACTGATTCAGGTTCACCAACCATTGTAACAACGGTACGATTGAAATCATACCCCATATCTATGTCCAATAGATTCACTCCGTCGGTATCCAATATCGGTTTTGTAATCATTTCAATTATTGAGGGGTCCCTGCCCTCACTGAAATTTGGTACGCACTCGATAAGTACTCGATTCACGACTCGCGATAGGGGGGTGGGAAATAGGCTTACTGATTAATCATATAGCCTGTCATTAGAGGAAATTGTAGAGTCCCTGGCATTTCTCTCGACAACCCTCAGTGCCTTAGAAAAATCTGACTTTGAGACCTTTTTACGGCCTTCACCGATTGCACAGACGCCAGCTTCAGTGACAAGTGACATAATTTCTGCCCCACTGAAGCCCTCTGTCTTAATGGCCAGATTATCTAGTGAAACACCCTTAGTAAGGGGCATCTTAGATGTATGAACATTGAGGATTGCCAGACGAGCCTCCTCATCGGGCATTGGGACTTCGACTACCCTGTCGAATCTACCAGGTCTGAGTAGAGCCTCATCAAGTAGTTCTGGCCTATTTGTTGCAGCAATGATCTTGACATTTTCAAGCGATTCGAAGCCATCCATTTCAGCTAGAAGTTGCATAAGAGTCCTCTGTACCTCTCTATCCCCCGATGTAGCAGTGTCTAGTCTCTTTGAACCGATAGCATCAAGTTCATCGATGAAAACTATGGCGGGGGCCTTATTTCTAGCTAGGTCGAATAATTCTCTGACTAGTCTGCCCCCTTCACCGATATATTTCTGGGCTAATTCGGATGCAACAATTCCTAGGAACACAGCATCGGTAGAATTTGCCACAGCCTTTGCGAGCAGTGTTTTTCCAGTCCCTGGGCTACCCGTTAGAAGTATTCCCTTAGGTGGCTCAATACCGAAATTCCTGAATGCCTCGGGATTCCTGAAAGACAGCTCGACTGTTTCCTTTAATTTGGAAATTTGATCGTCAAGCCCCCCTATGTCCTCAAATGAAACATCGGGTTTGTCTATGATTTCGGCAGTTACAACCAAGGGATCCCATGAGTCGTCAAGAACTTCGATTATCGAGAGGGTGTCTTGGTTTAGTGCGACTCTAGCACCGGATACCAATCTCGAGCCATCAATCCTATTGTTTACAGAAACTAGGAATACTGTGCCATTTGAACTTCTAACAATTGCACCCTCATCTGTAATATCCTGAATGTAACCAACTACCATTGGAGGGGATCTCAAGTTTCTGATTTCCTCCTCAAGCCTACTCGCCCTCTTCTTTACTTGAGCCACCTCACTTTCAAGAACTAGTTTCTCGGTTAGCAATTGTTGAGCGGACTCAGATATTTCTCTCATTTCTGATTGTAACCTTCTAACGGATGACTTGAGTGACTCTTGTGTGTCATTTGTATGGGAGTCCGACTCAGATGCCATATGCATGTGGAAGGGCACGTAGATTTCAACTTGTCACCCCAATCCATATGTGGTATGTGCCCCAGTCTATGCCATGGGAACATGTGAGATGTGCGGGACAGAGCGCGTCTCCACACAACTTTCAGAGATTTCAGGAGCTAAATTGAGATGCTGTTCTAGATGTATAGAATCCAACAATTTACTTGTACTTGAAAGGTATATTCCGAAGCCGGCCTCAACGAGCTCAATCGTCCAAGAGCCGAGACATAGGGTAAAATCCAGGACCCCGAAGCCGGAAAAGGAGGTTGCTCCAGATTTCCATCTTAGAGTAAGGAAATCTAGGGAGTCTAGGGGATGGGAACAAAGAGAATTGGCTAAGAGAATAAATGTCAGGCTTAACGACATCCAGAAGATAGAAAGTGGAATTGTTCCATCCGATTCACTTGCATTGAAGATTGAGAAGGCCCTCGGCATAATTCTTCTAATAGAGCCTGAGGAAGACCATGAGCGGTCCGTTAATGTGCCTAGCGGGCGTGGTCTGACCATAGGAGATGCATTGGATGAGTTCCTCAGTAAGGGAAAATGAATACCACGTACCACTACATGTGGTTCATCTAGATCAGGACGACCCAAAAAAATGTAGCGCACGAAGGATGGCCAGAGCTGGAAATGCAATACTTCACTTCGATGCGAGAAGAGCGCCAAAAAGGGGTTTCCTACTAGATCCCAATAGTGGTGTATTGATGGGGCCAGATGACAAGATTACCATCGACAGAGGTGGATCCATAGTAGCTTTGGATTGCTCATGGAAAAGAGTAGAGGAGTCTTTGGAGGCTATTAGTAGGCACACGAGGCTTCAGGGGAGGACGCTCCCAGTATTACTTGCAGCGAACCCAATATCATGGGGGAAGCCAGGCAGGTTGTCGACATCGGAGGCATTTGCTGCTTCACTATACATTCTTGGTAGGAAGGAGCAAGCTAGAAATGTGCTATCTTCGTTCCCGTACGCGGACCAATTCTTCAAACTGAACATGGAACCGCTAGAGGCCTATCACGACGCGGAAACAAATGCTGAGCTGTCAGATATGCAGTGGGAATTTTTCGACAGGCCGATTAGCGAACCGTAGAACCCGGCGCAATCTTACCATCGGGTGTTAGTAGCCTGACAACGCCATCTCCGTCATCTGCAGCCAGAATCATTCCTTCTGAGAGCACTCCTCTGAGCTTCATAGGCTTTAGGTTAGCGACATAGACAACGTTTAACCCAAGCAAGTCCGACTCGTCATAAATTCCCTTCAGTCCTGCACATACAGTACGGGTTGTACCTGGTCCATCCTCAATCTTGATCACCAGTAATTTGTCCGCATTAGGGTGATCATCAACAGAAGTAATCTTGCCTGTCTTCATCTGGACCTTAAGAAAATCTTCGAACTCTATGTAATCAACTCCATCTCCCGGGGAGTGGTCACGGTCATTGATATTACTGTCTTCAACGAGCGACATCTCATCGGCAATAATTTCATCCAAATCGAGTCTTGAAAATAGTGGTTGAGGGACTTCGGGGGACCAACCAAGGGCGTTTTCATAACTCAACGAATCATCCCACAAGACGGAGTCTATATCCGAGCCCTCTCCCAACATCTCCCATAGTCTATCAGACTGAAATGGCATGAATGGCCTTGTGAGAACTGAAAGTGACCTGCATAGCCTCCATGCCATAGCTAAGGCGGATAAGGACTTGTCACGTTCTTCGGAATCATCGGAATTGATGTATTTCCATGGTGCGGCGTTTTGGAGCAACACATTACCTATCTGTGCAATGCCCATAATTGTTCTCAGAGCTTCCTTGAACCTCTGCCTCTCCATGGATGATATTGCGGACTCAAGTATCTTCATTGACTCACTAATAATCTCAGAGTGGTATTCAGGATTATCATAATCAATCAGAGGATTAGACCCTGATTCGGGCAATCTATGGGTGAGGGTCATCACCCTATGAACGAAGTTACCGTAAGTACTGATTAACTCGTTGTTGACCCGATCAACGAATTCATCCCATCTGAAATCAGTGTCGTGTGTCTCAGGCATGTTAATTGACAGATAATATCTCAATGAGTCGGCATCATATTTCTCGAGGAATGATGGTAGCCAGACGGCATGTTTACGACTTTTGCTAAATTGACCTCCTTGGAGCATCAAATATTCATTCGATGAGACATTTGACTCCAGCGCTAGATCGCCGGGGGCTGGCATTGAGGAAATGGTTTTTCCAGATGCTGTTGAATTCATCCCCATAATTATAGCAGGCCAAATGACCGTATGGAATGGGATGTTGTCCTTGCCCATGAAGTAGATGTGTTTCGGGCACGATCCATCATCGGATACCTTCCACCATTTTTCCCATGCGGAGTCCCCATCAGGGTGGCCATTTGGTTCGGCAAAACGTTCAGACCAGATTCTGGCGCATGTATAGTATCCCTGTACAGCCTCGAACCATACATAGACCCTCTTTGAGGACCACTCATCGCCATCAAGGGGAAGTTCTATTCCCCAGTCAATATCCCTCGTAACTGCTCTTGGTCGCAGGCCCATGTTAAGCCAATTCTTCGTCATTGAACGTACATTTGGCTTCCAAACACCATTCCTCGTAGAAGCATGTTCTTCGAGAGCTTCCTGGAACAAATCTAGTCTGTAGAATAGGTGTTCGGTTTCCCTAACTTCAATTTCAGCATCGGGATTTAGTTTTGATATGGGATTTAGAAGCTCGTGTGCCTCGTATGTTGAGCCGCACTCATCGCACTGGTCGCCCCTCGCCTCTGAAGCGTCACAGACGGGGCAAGTCCCCTCGACGTATCTGTCCGGTAGGAATCTGACCGAATCGCCCGATATGGAGCAGTATTGTTCCATGGTCTGCTTTGTGAGCATGTTGCTTTCAAGTAGACTTGAGAAGACATCCCTGACAAGTTCCTTATGCCTATCATCAGAAGTTCTATTGTATAGGGCGCCACCATATTCCACCCCTCTGCTATCCACGTTATTGTGCCAAGAGCATCCGAGATCCGTTAGAGACTTCAAAGCCATCTCGTGATATTCATCTACAACCTCTTGTGGAGTGACTCCAAGTTGTTCGGCAGTCAGGGTAATTGGCGTACCATGCTCATCGGAGCCACTGCACATCAGAACTCTTCTCCCTCTGGCTCTCTCATACCTGTATTGAATGTCAGCAGGTAGGCAATTCCCAGCAACATGTCCTAGGTGTAATGGGGCATTGACGTATGGCCAAGCCATGAAAATGGTGACATATGCAGACTCGGGCACGAGTCTAGCGGTCAGACACCTATTTATGTCGCAATCGGTCGTAAGTACTCCGGGAGCATCCATTCGTGACGCATAGTGACGTTCTATTCGCGCCCAAAATACTGTGAGGCAAACTAGTTGGTAGTAGACTATACATTGATCATTGCCTATGCTTCATTGGCTCTAGGCGCCTCTTTCCTATGCAGTATTCTAGAGGCTGTTTTGTTATCAACTACTCATGGACACATTGCAGCACTTAAGGATACACATCCAGCAATAAGTGAAAGATGGAGTGAGTGGAAAGAAGACCCCGAAAGACCGTTGACAGCAATTCTTACACTCAATACAATTGCACATACTGTAGGTGCTCTGGGCGTTGGAGCTGAGGTGCAGACTCAGTTTGGAGGTGGTACCATAGTGCATGTCGCCGCAGCCGTCCTCACTCTGGCAATTCTACTGTTGAGTGAGATCCTACCCAAGACAATTGGGGCACTGTATTGGAGAAGGCTGACTGTACCCTCAGCTAGGGCGATGAGCGCAATGATGTTCCTCCTCTGGATTATTGTTAAACCCATACAGATAACGAGATCCCTGCTTCCAGATGTGGAGACTGAGACCGTTACAAGGAACGAGTTATCAGTTCTAGCTGACATAGCTGAGGAGACCGATGTAATCGAAGAAGATGAAGAGACAGTCATTCACAACCTCCTCAGACTCCGTGAAATTCGAGTAAGTGACATTATGACTCCACGTGTTGTTGTCACGTCGGTGAATGTAAATGATACCGTCTCAGATGTTCTAGAAAACATTCCAATAATGATTCATGGCAGAATGCCAGTAACGGGAGATACAATGGACGACGTAAGGGGTGTCGTTCTAAGGAGTGAGATTCTTAGGAGGGCCGCAGTAGATGAGTATGACAAGAAAATGTCAGAAATTTCTAGGGACGTGATCGCTTGCAAAGATGGGGATTCAGTAGACCAAGCCCTGGACATGTTATTGGAAAACAAGACACAGATTCTGATTGTCAAAGATGAGTTCGGAGGCATGGAGGGACTCGTAACAATGGAAGATGTCATTGAGACACTATTAGGCGTGGAGATTGTTGACGAGTCTGATCAGGAAGGAATCAACGACGGAGTTCATCACGAGGATATGCGGGAGCTTGCCAAGCGGAGAATAGAAGAGAGCGAGTAATCACGTCTCGTCTTCTTCGTCATCAACGAATCCCTTTGTCTCTGCGTACTGAGCCATGGACTCTAGTCGCTTCATGAACTTAGAGCCGTCAGTGGTTGTTTCAGTTGATCTGACAAGCCACACTCCTCCGAATGCGACCTCCCAAAGTCCGAGGTTGTCTTTACGGGTTCTACGGAAAACCCAATCAAGGAATGGGACTAGAATAATGGCGATAGACAGGCCGACCGTTATTTTTGTAGCCGTTGTCCAGACGGTTCCAGCGGATATTGCAATTAGTAGCCCTCCAAAGAATATGAGGTATGCTGGGATATTGATGTTCTTCAACATATGATAGAGGAATATCGCTGAGTCCCCTCTGGAGTTGACAAACTTAGTTCGTGAGATTATATTGCCCATTGAGCTCTTGTACTGAATTGGCATAACTGCCATATTGAAAATGGATAGGATCAGCACCAAGACCAATGGCCAGGTGATGTCTGTGTATGTTAGTACCAATCCAAAAACAACTAGTCCAATTATTAGGCCGAAGTTGACTGTGAAGTCAACAATGAACCTTAGTGAACTCCTACCACGACCTGCCAACTCGAATCCATCAGGGAGTTCCTTCACTGATGAACGTGGCTTCTTCTCCTTCTTCACGCGTGGCTTCTTCTCCTTCTTCACGCGTGCCTTCTTCGCCTTCTTCTTCGGTTTAGCGGAAACAGGCTCAGGAGCATCCATAACTACAGTAGCGGGAACGGCTGCAGGGGTATCTTTGTCTTCTTTCTCATCATCTGCAATCTTTCCTGCCTTCTCTAATAGACCCATTATCTCACTCTCCGTATAGCTCACTCATTCTTTGGAAAACCTGGAAACCGCTAGATTCCACAAAATCGTTGATTTGTTCCTCGGGCAAGTCCCCAAGTACAGAATTTATCATCACAAAGAACTCACCCCTCACAGTATTATCACAGCTAGCGGGATCCTCTCCCACCATCTGGAATAGTTCAAACGAGTCAGAGTCAATGAATTCCTGAACGAATTCTTCAGGCATATTTCCTAGTAATTCATTGACAATGGAGAAGAACTCAGGAAATTCGTCGTCCGGGGCTTCCTCACCATCATCATCTGAATCAGGAGCGGAAATCAACTCTACAATGGGCTTGATTGCCAGCATTTCTTGTTGCTGCTTCTTCCTTAGAACAATTATCTCCCTGTCTAGCTCGGAACCGAACCTATCGGAAAACCGATCAATTAGTGTTCCAACCTGGCCTGAGGATATCCTGTCAATATGGCCATACATGCTATCCCTGTTACCCGTTGAATGGTCTGAGTCATCTTGCTTCCTCTTCTCCCAGTGGGCCTGGAAATCGTTAGTCTCTGATGGTTCCGAGTCGGTAGGTGGGAGAGGTGGGGGGGGCGCCTCACCAATTGCCGTCTCAATAACATCATCGGGGAGTGGCGGGGGTGGTGGAGGTGGTGGCATAGAAATGCCTGGTGGGAGCGGTGGCAGGGGCATACCGAATGCTTGTTCCTCGGATTCTTCATCGTCTGGCATATGCCCCACCGTACCGAATCCGGAACTCTACACTATTCAATATTCTGTGGATAGGTTAGCGAGTAACGGTCATTCCACACTCCTTGCCCATCCCTTGAGAGACAAAAATGTGGACATCGCCTCGTGGACATGGAATACATCACCAGTGGAGCCGGAGATGTCTTGGCCGGCAATTCTGGCAGTCACATCATCTGTAGTGAGCTCTACCTTATTGGATGACTGAGTGCTGAATACGTGGGTGCTGGATAAAGCGTCGAAAGTCTTTGAAGTACCCGGTTGAAGCTGATCGAGGGGGAAATCAGTTACCCTAAGGCCAGATTTACCGTGCAGGCTCCCAATCCATCTTATCACCCTCTTTATGTCCACAGTCACGTTCTCGTCTGTTTCCCCCACGGCCAATGGTGCCCCCTTGACAAGTTCCCAGAAGGCCTCATTGAGTTTCTTGCTTGTAAATACGGATCTACTGTTGTCTTCTCTGAGTCTTTCGATTCTGCCTCCTGAAGATGCTTCAGAAGCCAATTTTTTTATTGAGCTAGTGGAAGATGAGATACCTCTTGATTTTAGATTGCTATCCATCTCTCTAGCTAATTGGTTTGATGTTGGATCATCTGATGATATCGTCAACAGGTTGGCAACTACATTTTCGAATCCCTGATCTATTCTTTCGGACCACCCAATATTCGGACCTGCCATTACTGATTTTACATCAATTCCAACACCTGTGATGTAATTGACCAACTCCCTTCTCGCATTTGAGTCGAGATGTAGGTAAGCAGGATCACGGACGTGGATGTGGAATCCCCTATGGCCAGAGAATGAAGTCTGAACGTACTCTTCTTTGAAGCCAAATTCTGGTTGAAGGAAGTCGTCCCAAAGACTCCATGCCTGTTCCTGAATCTTCTCCATCATTCCAGGAAAGTCGTTGTCCGACACCCCTGGTAAATGATCGCCATCGAGGTCGAAAATCAAATCCGCCCCTAGCCACCCTTTATCGGACATCTTTCTCTGGCTAGGATCTTGATAGTAAGCAGTGCTGTGGAAACAGGAGTGGGGGCCCCTTTGCTGAAGATAGTCAAGCAATATTCTCTTAGTGGGTAGTGCTCTATGTCTGTCAGGGGGTTTGCTGCCCCATGGTATGAACATCCACTCCCTTGATCTGAGTCTTGGTGGCGTCCATAAATCTGATACGACGAGAGATTGGTAGTATTCGCTGAATCTTAGAGCGAACCTACTCCATCCGGATGCCATGAGCCATTGGAGGGAGTTAGGCACATGAACATGCTCATACTATTCCAAAACTAGACTTGTGGGAACTTCCCTTGAATCAGTGGCTGAATCCGTGCCGGTCATCTCTAGGTAGGCCTCGTAACAAACAAATTGGTCATCCACCACTATCGCCTCTGAGAATGTTAGTGCCTTGCCGGTCACCGAGCATATCGGGCCAAGCTGTCCTGTAGCTGTGGATAGTTTGGATGGGTCAGGCATAAATCGTGGACCGGGCATTGGCTATTCACTGTTACCATCGACATATGTGCATACAAGGAATTTTCTATGCGTCCTCCGACGACGGCACATGAGTGGCATGATGGGAGCATTCAGAGTGGGACATTCACCAGACCCAGATGATGCGTTTATGTTCCATGCTATGACTACTGGAGCTATTGACACCGAAGAAAGACGGTATGAACACGTCCTGTTGGATATTGAGACTTTGAACAGACACGCCATGAACGGCGAATACGAAGTTTCAGCTGTTAGTATACACTCATTTCCTGAAATCTCAGACAGGTATCACTTGATGAATTGTGGCGCTTCAATGGGCGAGGGTTACGGACCCATGTTAATCACGAATTACGCGATGTCAGAAGATGAGGCGAGGGGCAGAAAGATTGCCATACCTGGCTTGGGCACTAGTGCCTATCTAGCTCTCAGATTGGCATGGGGGGATGTAGATGTAGAGGTCGTTCCCTTCGATGAGATATTACCTGCCGTATCAAATGGGGAGTATGATGTTGGTTTGATAATCCACGAGGGGCAGTTAACATGGGAAAACGAAGGTGTTTTCTTAGCACTGGATCTTGGAATTTGGTGGAATGAAAAAACTGGATTGCCTCTGCCACTTGGTGGTAATGTAGTCAGAAAGGACCTTGGTATGGACCTATGCGAGAAACTTACAAATGACGTCAAGAAGAGTATAGAGCACTCTCTATCAGAACCAGATAAGGCACTAGAGTTTGCCAAGAAGTGGGGAAGGGGGATTGATGACGACACAAATGAGGAATTCGTCGGAATGTACGTCAACGAAAGAACTCTAGACTACGGAGAGGACGGTAGAGATGCAATACGCCTATTCCTGAAGGAGGGGCAGAAGATTGGAATGGTGAGAGAGACACTGGATGTGGATTCGATTAAATTCATAGGTTCGGGTGAATAGATGTCCCAAGATAGACCTGAAGTTAGTGAGTTTGAATCCGTAGATCCAGCCCCTGCTAGCCGGGAGGATGATGTGCCTAGACTGAGGTCTAGCATCTGTGATGAGAATGAGCGTATGTTCCAGAGGATGAGGGCACTATTCGCCTTGAGGAATATTGGAGGGGGGGATGCCATAGAGGCTTTGGCCGCCGCATTCTCGTCGGATTCGGCACTCCTTAAGCATGAGATTGCTTATGTCATGGGACAGATGCAAGACTCTAGGGCAGTTCCGCATTTAATTGACAGGCTGAGAGATATGGATGAGGATGTCATGGTAAGACATGAGGCGGCCGAAGCACTAGGGGCAATAGGAGATAGGACTGCTCTTGATGTTCTTGAGCAATTCAAGGATGACAAGGACGTCGTAGTTGCCGAGTCATGTGAAGTGGCATTAGACCTACTTGAGTGGGTATCTAGCAAGAAGCTCAATTATTCTGAATGAAATGCCCACGTTGGTCCTTGTTCCATACCACAGGCCTCTCTGAGGAAAGTTGTGAGTCCCGTAACATCCTGGTCTGTCATCCTGTTTCTGACCTCTCTTCTGAAATAGTCCTCCATCCTTTCATATGGAAATCCCAGTTTATGCGATGACCTTGTGATTACCCCATATCTCCAATCATCATCAGTCTCGAATTTATGCAGTTGGGCCATCATATCAGAATATGCCTTTCTTAAATCTTCAATGGGGGAATCCCTCCTCGCCGCGAATACGCCGAAAACCATTGGCAGGCCTGTAGCATTACTCCATTCCCTTCCAAGATCTAGTTGTACCAGTTCAGGGCGTTCCATGGATGCCATCAGTGATCTATCGCCGATAAGTAATGCTCCATCGCATTTGGACAACATTGTATCTATATCTGGCCCAGACTCAACAAATTTGGGATCCAGGCCCCGATTCTTCAGGGCCCATCTCAATAGGACCTTTGATGTTGAGGAATCTGAGGGGAGGGCGATATCCCTCATATTCTCCAGAGGTCGGGAGCCAAAAAGTAGCACTGACCCAACATCTCCGCTGCTTACTATCCCCAAATCGGGCAGTAAGAAAAGCTCCTCGTGATTGAGTGCATAGTCAGCTGCAGGAATCGGTGCAGTTAGGCAATCCTTCCTCATTACGTGGCCCGTTAGCCACGCAGGTGGTGCAGGCAAAATTGACCAATTTTCATCGATACCATCGAAAATTGGATCACAATTTGAGAACGATACTCTGCCAATTACTCCATTCCAACTCATTGTTACACCAATTCTGTACTAATCTGGGGCAATTGAATAGACTGAGGGGGAGCATTATCCCCGTATATGGAGAATACAGAATACTTCGAGTCTCTCTTTATTGGCTTGGACCCGGTTGAGGTGACTAAGTTAGCTAGCTCTTCCGTGCTTGTATCTAACCTGGTGGAGCTCCCGGCTACATGCATAATCTCCTCATGGCCTACCGTCCCGTCTATGTCGTCAGCCCCGCAAGTAAGAGCTAGTGAGGCAATATTATCACCAATATTCATCCTATATGCCTTGATGTGTGGAATATTGTCGAGCAATATACGTGATACTGAAATGACTCTGATAATCTCGCTTCCCGTAGCCAGTTGAGCCTCTGGTAACCTAGTTTTGTCGGGTAGGAACGGGTAGGGCACGAAGCATTGGAAACCCATACTAATGTCCTGCTGTTCTCTGATCCTTAGCAGATGTTCTACCCTGTCTGCTATCGACTCAATGGTTCCGAATAGCATAGTACAATTCGTTGGAATGCCCAATGAGTGTGCTTTCGAGTGTATTTCCAGATATTCACTCGATGATTCCTTGCCCAAGCATATCCTGTCCCTGATACTATCGACGAGAATTTCTGCACCCCCTCCAGGTAATGAGTCCAGTCCGGCATCCGACAGCCTTGAGAGCGTATCCTCGATAGTGATAGACGATTTCATTGAGAGATGTTTAATTTCTACAGCAGTTAGTGCTTTGATGTGTATATCTGGGAATTCTGACTTGGTGGAAGAGAATAGCCTGCAATAGTCATCAACGTCCCATGACGGGTGAAGTCCTCCCACGGTATGGACCTCATCTATGGATGCCGCCAGAGGCCTGATCCTACTGAGATATTCATCGACATCGAGAGCATATGCATCTGGGTGCCTAGGGCCCTTTCTAAATGCACAGAAGCGGCAGGCGAGAACACAAATATTCGTTGTATTGACGTGAAGATTCTCATTAAAGAACACGTTATTTGAGTATCTTGATCTCTTCACCATATCAGCTAGAGAAGTGACTGAAGACAAAGAGGGATTCTCGAATAATGATATGCCCTGCTCCCTAGAAATTCTTCCATCACGAATTAGTGATTGTAAGCATGACATGGAAATTGGGTCTGAGGAAACGGACAGAGGTACTGGCATTAATGAAAGCGCCTCACGCCAATTGTCATTCCCCGACAACGGTACATCGACTAGCGCCATGATGTGCGGCCCCACACAGCATGTGATAAGAATTCGTCTGATGGGTATATATCGTGCCCGGAAATCATCATTAGTTAGATTCTGTAGGAGTGTCATGGAAGGGGATGTCGGGCATCAATACCTGTCTATCTCCGAGCTTGAGGATATGTCAAATGATTGTAGAAAGCACATAGTTACTATGATACACAAGGCTGGTGCCGGACATCCTGGAGGATCTCTTTCTGCTATCGACATTATCGTTGCACTCTATGGGACGAGACTGAGGTTCAATCGAGAAAATCCAGATTGGGATGATAGGGACAGGTTCGTTATGAGCAAGGGGCACGCCAGTCCTGCAGTATATTCAATACTACATGAGATGGGTTTCCTCAGCGAGTCCGATTTGTCCACATTCCGCACACTTGGTTCTGTCTGCCAGGGGCACGTCGATATGAAGTGGACAGACGGTGTTGACTTCTCTGCAGGAAGTCTGGGCATGGGACTCTCATTTGGATTAGGATGTGCTATAGCTGCAAGGATGGACTCGAGCTCCAGAGAAACATGGGTGATGGTTGGAGATGGAGAAATGCAAGAGGGGCAAATTTGGGAAGCCATGATGGCAGCCGATTTTCACAAAGTCAGTGGATTGAAGATGATAGTCGATAGGAACAGAATTCAGAATGATGACTTCGTAAACGTTCAGATGGAAGTCGGTGATGTTGCATCAAAGATTTCCTCCTTCGGCTGGAACGTTATGGAAATCGATGGGCACAACATGAAAGAAATTGTTGATGCTCTGAAATGGGCATCTGAGCAGGACTCTGGCCCCTCCGCAATAGTGGCCCATACCACCAAAGGCAAAGGTGTGTCATTCATGGAAAATAACCCGTCATTTCATGGTAAGGCACCTAGTGACGAAGAGTTGTCCCTAGCATTGGAGGAGTTGTCATGAGTGCCCCATCCGCGGGAGGGGCGTCCAGGGATGGATATGGCTCCGCCCTACTGAAGCTATCTTCGGACCCCCGAGTAGTAGTTTTAGAGGCGGATCTTGGGAAGTCTACGAAGTCATGTCTCTTCAGAGATGAGTTTCCGGAAAGAACCGTATCACTTGGCATAGCCGAGCAAAATATGATGCTTGTAGCCGCGGGTATGGCATCATCGGGAAAGATTCCCTTTGCGAGCACCTTTGCGATATTTACCGAACGTGCATTTGAACAAGTGAGAAATGGTATCGCCAGACCGGGGCTATCCGTGCATATTTGTGGCAGTCATGGCGGAATACATACTGGGACTGATGGCAGTAGCGCACAATCAATAGAGGACCTAGCTATCTACAGGACTATTCCCGGACTGACTGTGATTACCCCATCTGATGATATTTCTGCAGAAGAGTTGACCCTTCAACTTCTAGAGCACGGCAATGCATCTTACACCAGGACTGCTAGGAACAAAACACCAAGGATGTACGACACGGAATCAGTCAAACGCCTTAAGATTGGTAAAGGATCAGTGCTCAAGGAAGGTGATGATGTAGCGATTATCGCTTGTGGTGTCATGGTTTCAGAAGCTATGGAGGCGGCATCGATATTGGGCGATTCTGGTGTCAATGCCTGTGTAATTGACATGCACACGATAAAACCACTTGACACTGGGCTACTGGATGAAATTAGAATGAATTGTGGTGGAATAGTCACAGCTGAGGACCACTCGGTAATTGGTGGCTTGGGAAGCGCTGTAGCTGAGTATTTGTCATCCGTGGGCGGATTCCCAGTTCAAATGATTGGAGTCAATGATAGGTTCGGTGAGAGTGGTTCGACTTCGGATCTTATGGAGTCTCTAGGGCTAACCAGAAACGAAATCGTATCGCTAGCCCGGGACATAGTCAACACCCGATGAAATGACTCTATTTTGTTCACATGTGCGTTTGATTGATGAAGTATGCATAGTCGAGATAGCAATATGAGTGGCTCGGAGAGGCTGAAGGGTCTTCTTGATGGCTCCATAGATCCGTCTGAAATTGAAGAGGATCCTGCACTATATTCTATGGCCGAGAGAATATACGGCAGGGATGCCTTGGAAGAGATGGGAGTCAACCCTCCAGTGAAGCCGAAGACGCATGGCATAGCGATTTCGAATGGTAACGGTGGAGTCTTACTGCCCGAGGAAGCTCAAGAGGAGGTGGATGAGGTAGGTGAATTGAGAAAGCCAAGAAGGCCGACGATCCTGATTTCTGCAAGTGTAATTTGTCTATGCATAGTGGCATCAAACGTAGCAATAGGGATTGGCACATATGTGCCATTATGCGAAGATGAGGTGGGTCCAAAGGTTCTGACTTATTCTTCGTCTGCCACTGAAATAGACGGAAGCCTCCTAATTTCATGGACTGTGACCGGCATGAATCTATCATCTAACTATAGTATCACTTGGGTCATTTCAGAAAATGGTTCGAATGAGGTCGTTGATGAGGGAGGTTCCAGTTGGACGGCAGGTGAGACTGTGCGGATTCAGACGGAGAACTGGATGGTAACTAAGCCACCCTATACATATCTCTCAGTACTACATCTGGAGGGTGTTCCGGTGGCATATAGCAATGGAACCGTTGGTGACTCGATTCAAGTTTTGGCTAATATCGAACAATTGACACCTAAGTGTGACGACAACACAAGGCTTCTGTGGACCGAACTGCCCGAATATAACAATATCAACTCCTGGGATTCTGCAGGAACCGGTGGCATCATTGATGGTGCACTAATGATGCTCTTTGGCCTGTCGACAGTTCTTTTGTTATTGAGAAAGAGATGATCAATACATTCTAGCTAGATGCTGTCTTCTTGACGTCATCCTCCCCGTCACTACACAGGGCCTTGGGTCAGTGAACTGATTGTCACAGTCACCGAGAATTGCGAGTCCGGTTAGTTTCTCAAGTATCTCGGCGTCTGAGTCGTTTCCGTCGAATGCAATCTCGTAGATTATTCCGTCTTCAACGTCCCCTGCAAGTTCCCATTTACCATCCTCCATGATTATACCAGGGAACGGTCGGATGAGGGACTCGATGTGTACTGAAGATCTCAAACGTAATTCCTCAGATATGGTATCCAGTGTACTGGAAATTGTTTCAACTATTCCATCGAGGGGGACCTCCTGCTTACCACCAGTTCTTAGTGACAGGATGCAATTACCCGATTCTAGGTCTCTAGGACCTAGCTCCAGCCTTATCGGGACTCCCTTTATCTCCCAGTCATAGTGCTTAACGCCCGGCCTAACGTCACGAAGATCTAACTTCACCCTGAGTCCAGAGTCGTTCAACGAAGAAGCTAGTTCCTCGATGGCGGGCAATACTGCTTCGTTCGCGTGAGCAGCGACTGGGAATAGAACAACTTGGTGGGGTGCGACTGCGGGAGGAATTATCAGACCCTGATCGTCGCCATGCATCCCGACAACTGCGCCCAGTAGTCTCTCCGACATGCCGAATGTTGTTTGGTGGCAGAGTCTTGACTTGCCCTCTGAATCCTCGTAAGATAAGTCGAATGCTCCCGCCCACTGGTTCCTGTAGTGATGGTACGTTGCGACTTGCAAGGATCTGCCATTTGGCATGACGACATCTGCAGCCATAGTATACCATGCCCCGGGGAATGTGTCCCAAACTGGCCGCTTTGAGACGATACTGGGCAGACATAGGTCATGAAGTATGTTCTGGACCATATCTGCATCCTCATATATTTGCTCGGTCGCATCATCCTCAGTGGCGTGTACCGTGTGGGCCTCGAAAAAGTGTATCTCCCTGACTCTGATGAAGGATCTGGTTTGCTTGGTTTCATACCTGAAAGTATTTACTATCTGGAAGGTTTTCAATGGTAAGTCTGCGTGACTCCTAACCCACAATGAAAACATGGAATACATGGGCGTCTCAGAAGTGGGTCTGAGAAACATGGGTATGTCTAACTCATTCTCACCCCCATGAGTTACCCAATAGACCTCCTTCTTGAATCCGGAATCCTCCTCTTCCATTCTCAATTCTGAAGGATCTACACCTGCGGCCCTAGCTGCTTTGAGCCTGGAGACGAGCTTGTTCTCCTTCTCCAGAAGGTCCTCGGGGACCAATAAGGGGAACCTGTATTCAGAGTGCCCTGTCCTGGACATCTGTTGCCTTGCCAAGCCATCGATCAATGACATTGCAGTTAATCCATAAGGCTTCCAAACATCCATTCCCTTAATCGGATATCTCTTGTCAACTAAGTCAGCAATTTCGACAATAGAGGGATACCAGGAATTGAAGTCAGACTTCGGAGGTATTCCCCTCTTGGCCTTGCCATGACCTGCCATGGTGCTAACCCAGAATGACCGTGGCTTGAATTATTCGCATCTATTGTGGCTCATGACGCGAAACTAGAGACTCGATTGACTCACACATGGAAATCTGATCCTTGATTACAGAGGTACTTCCATCGGGCATGACAATTCTGCATCTTGGCGAGTTCTCGTCTTGCAGGTCATTGAGATTGTTGGCAACAACTGCATCTACTCCATATCTAGAAATCTGATCCAATGAACGATTGATCAAATCGTCCTCAGATGAGTCAACCTCCAGTTTGAACCCTATTCTATATGCCCCATCTGTGAACTCAGATAATTCTGAAATGTGCTTAGGGCCCTCACTGAGAGTAAGAGTCCAATCTCCTTCTCCACTGGGTTTCTTTCCATCTAACGGCTCTTGAAAATAATCTAAGACGGCTGCTGCGTGTATCCAGACCTCGGGTTTGGGACTAGTTAACGCCAATTCTTTGGCCAACTCTAGCATTCCACCGGGCGAGCCATCAACACGGACATCAGGCATAGTAAATGTCGATCGTACTGATGTCTTACCGGCTATGCAAGTTACTTCATGGCCCATACGATGAAGATGCTCGGCAATAGCCCAACCGGTTCTGCCGGATGACGCATTCTGAATGGCCCTGACAGAGTCAATAGGGGCCCTGTTTGCACCGAGGGTGATTGCCACCCTTTTCCTCATTGGTAGTGAAGAATTACAGATGTGACACAATTCAGCCACAATAGAGATTGGGTCCGGCTGTTTCCTCCTCCCCTCACTCTCTGTGTCATACAGTATTCGCCCACCAGATTCAGTGATTGATGACAACAAGTCCTCAGTTACTGGGTCGTCAAAGAGATCATTGTGCATCGATGGGACAAAGAGGATTGGCGTACCGTTTCCGCGTGATGCTGATAATGCCATTAATATTGGAGTGTCCAATATACCATGAATATGCTTGGCGATAGTGTTACGTGTTGCCGGAGCGACTAGCACAGCGTCAAAATCACTGAGTTGGGCCATCGATGGCTCCCAAGAAGTGATTACGTCGGTACCAGAACCCCATGACAAAGCCAATGGCGAAATAACCCTGGTTGCATCCGAGGACATCAATGGAGTTACGTCCGCACCATGACGTCTCAGCTCCCTAGCGAGTTTGACTGATTCAACTGCAGCGATGCCCCCAGTGACCGCTAGAAGTATTCGACGATCCTCGAGGGAACGGCTAGCGATAGTTACGCCCGTGTCTCTGCTCACGTATACCGGAATGCCGAGTGATTCATGAGTGCGTCGCCTACATGGGGGCTCAGAGGATTTGGGGGGAGAAGTATGGAAAGGCTCCTTAGGCACCTAATTGTATTCATTTCAGTGATGACGATACTAGTCCTGCTTCTTGCGGCATCCCTTCTCCAGTACCCCGTTTCCGAGTTTGTTTCAGCTTCCATGATCGCATTATTACTCTCGCTACCAATGGGAGTTGCAGCAATATTCTCACTTAAATCTAGGAGTGCGTCTGGGCCTTGGTTCGGAGTTTCATTCCTGGCCATCTGTAGTTTCGCATTAATTATCTCTGGAATAACGATGTTTTTCATGGGGAATGGGCTTCAGGGTGCCCTATATGCTGTTCTCGGAATTAGCTCGGTACGCAGGATTGGAGTTCTTAGGAGCGAGGCGTTTATCCGTTGGTACACAGGGAGTTCAAAATCGAATTCTGGGAATGCCTTGAATGAGGGGGAGGTTCTTGCAACATGCCCAAGTTGTCATAGTATTCTTGCCGTCATTCCATCTAAACTTGGAATCCATGACAAGTGCCCTAATTGTTCTGGCGACCTAATTAGGGACTCTCAAGTGCAATAGCAATTCCCATTCCACCACCGATACACATCGTGGCCAGAGCACGCTGTGCCCCAGTTCTTTGCATTAGTGAAGCCGCCTTTCCCGTAATCCTTGCACCGGACGCACCCAGTGGGTGCCCCATTGCCAAGGCGCCGCCGTCGATATTGACTTTGGAGGGATCTAATTCCAGCTCCCTAATTACTGCCAAACTCTGTGAAGAGAACGCTTCATTGATCTCAAAAACGTCAATTGAGTCAATATCCCAGTTTGCTCTGGATAGGGCAATATTGGTGGCTTCTATTGGGCCAATCCCCATCAACTCAGGAGGGCATCCGACAACGGCCCCAGAGACAATTCTGGCGATTGGTTTGAGTCCTTGTGACTTTGCGAAACTCTCGCTACACACCATCATTGACACAGCGCCATCGGTAAGGGGGGATGAGGTTGCTGCCGTAACAGTGCCATTATCAATAAACACGGGCTTGAGTTTTGACATTGATTCGATGTTTGTTTCCGGCCTTATGCAGCCATCTGAGTCTACTAATGTGTCTGGGCCCACAATAGCACATATCTCGTCATTAAAGAAGCCTGACTCGGAGGCCACGCTGGCCTTGAAATGAGAATTAAGAGCGAAATTCTCCTGCTCAACCCTGGAAATCCCCCACTTATCAGCGACGTTCTCAGCGGTGATGCCCATGTTCACAAATGCGTCAGGATAGTTATCCTCTAATTCTGGGTGCGGACTCCAGTTGAAACCCCTCCTCTGAACTCTACTCATGGACTCTACACCAGAGCAAATGAAACATTCCCCCCAGCCTACCTCTATGTTAGCCGCCGCAGTGAGAATGGCCTGCATAGATGATCCACACAACCTGTTGAATGTTGCACCAGGAACACTGTTTGGAAGTCCGCCGAGGAAAACGGATAGCCTACCGATGTTGTAGCCTTGCTCCCCCTCTGGATATGCACAACCAACAAGAATATCGTCTACTTCTTCGGGATTTATTGAATTTCTAGCCAAGAGAGCTTTAGTTACCTGACCCAGTATCTCATCAGGCCTAAACGAGGATAGTGCGCCTTTGTGTGCACGGTGAAATGGGCTCCTCACCCAGTCGACAATTACTGCCTTCACAATATTGCGGACAGATGGTGGGACATAACGGTTGAGTAGGTCGAAATTTCTGATATCGACCGAGGGGTTCATGAAATAACTGCTTCTCGATAGACTGATAGAATGATTAGAGAGTGCAATACACACGGATATTTCTCTGATGACGACCTATGTCCTGCATGTAATTCAGAGGGCAAGTTCATCATGAGAGGAAATGAAAGAGACACGATAGCGAGACGACTGGCCCTGGTCCTTAGACACGCACCAGAGAAGTTCGACCTCGAGATGGATATCAATGGGTGGATTGATGTTAAAGACATTGTTTTTCAATTCAAGAAGTCGAATGAACGGAGGTTCCACTGGTTGAGGCCCCATCATTTCAGAGCCATTTCCGAGACTGATCCCAAGGGAAGATACGAAGTCAGGGGGAACATGATGAGAGCAACATATGGCCATAGTCTCGAAATTGAATTGGATCTTCCAACTGAAAATATACCTCCACTTCTGTATTTCCCTTGCTCTCCCGACGAGGCGGGGAATCTGATTGAAGTGGGCATTTCACCAAGTGGAAGGTCTCATGTACACCTTTCAGCTACAATAAGAGCAGCAGCAGAGGCGGGACATGTACATCATGCAAGGCCGACACTACTAGAGGTCGATACTGCAAGAATGGTTGCTTCGGGAGAAACAATCTGGCACGCTGGTGTTACAGTGTACCTTACCGATGCCGTTTCAGGTGAGTTCCTCAATATACTACCAGATGATGACCCGGAGTTTGAAGCAGCTAGAGCCAGATGGGAAGAAGAGTGACTAGCTAACCTCTCCGCACATAGTGCAGAACCCTAGCTCTTGTTCCACCTCTGATTCGCATTTGGGGCACTTCGAATTATTTCCCGCATCTGGTGCGATAGGTTCCGAGATTTTTCTCACTGATGATTCAGAACTGACAAACGGGGGCGAGACTTGCAAATCGGCCAGCATTTCCAAAGATTCCCTGAATGAGATAGCCTCACGTATTGCAGATTCAATCTGTAACCTTCTTCGTTCCCTCTCACTAGAGTCCTCAATGGTAGAAGTCAGCGACAATTGGGTCTGAAGCCATCTTTGGAAATTCTCCATTTCGCCGGTGTCGGACATGAACGTCCGAAATGACCCCATGAAATGAACCCTGTGTGCAATGAGTTAGCAGGAGAACCCAAATCACTGGTCCGCTTCGGTGGACTTGATACAATGCTCAGTACCGTGGTGATAAAAATGGGGGGAGGGCTCATTACTGACAAATCCAGGCATAAATCAGTTAAGCTGGACGTGATAGAATCATTGACGGAGATGGTCTCAGAGCTGGTCAGTAATGGGCACAAGGTGATCCTAGTTCATGGAGCTGGTTCATTCGGACACCTGACTGCAAAGAAATGGCGTCTAGCGAAAGGTTTGGATTCAGATATTGCGGATAGTCAGAGGGAAGCTGTTTGTAATGTTCGTAATGACATGAGTGAGTTGAACAGCCATGTTACTAATGGTTTGAAGGACAGGGGCCTGAAATACGTCTCACTTCCCCCATCAAAATGGGCAAATGGGACAGGATCTAGTTTCAAGGGTAGTTTAGAACCATTCAACAACTCCCCCCAAGAAGTAGTGATGGTGACATTCGGCGATGTAGTCGATACTAGTGATTCAACAGAGTTTGGCATTCTCTCGGGGGATGATTTGATGGCTAGACTCTCGATCGAGATTCCTAATGTAACACATTCAATTTTCCTCCTAGGTGATTCTCCGGGAATGCTAGACAGGCCTCCAAGTAATGAGAGTGCCAAATTACTAGAGATTTGGTCGCCCGGAGTGGAGACCGAAACATCCCATAATACAATTGAGGATGTCACAGGTGGGATTGAGTTGAAATCCAGAAGAGCGGCTGAAATTGCCGTGCACGTGCCAAATGTTTGGTTCATTGATGGAAGGGAGCCGAGTAGAGTGATTGAACTGGTAATTGACGGTGTATTGCCCATAGGTACGAGGATATTGGCATAATACTGGATTTCGATTATATGGTGCCGTTCCCTCGCAGTAATGATGACGGGGCAAGATGGGGCTCTAAGTGGGCAAGACAGTTCACAGGCAGAAATGATGTCTGAAATGTGCATTCTTGTGGATAGTTCCGATTCAATGATTGGCTCGGATTCTAAATTAAACTGTCATTATGGGGAGGGGAAGTTGCATCGTGCTTTCAGCGTGCTTCTGTTTGATGGAGATGGAAAAATGCTAGTCCAGCAGAGATCGCACGACAAGATTACTTTTCCCTCAATTTGGGCTAATTCTTGCTGTAGCCACCCACTGGACATACCTGGTGAGAATGTGGATCCTTCGAAGGGTGCGATTAATGCCGCAAAGAGGAAGCTTTCACAAGAGCTGGGAGTATCTGATAGTGATATTTCAGGCATAGAATTCAGGCACCTGGGAACGTTTCTGTATGAATGCAGGTGGGATGAGGAGTGGATAGAGAGAGAAGTAGATCATGTAATTGTGGGAATTACAGATTCTATTGATGTTGATCCGAACCCGAACGAGATTTCTGAGGTAAGGTGGATCAGTGGACATGAGATAGATGAGATGTTTTCAGGTTCAGGGATTTGGGAAGGAGAGGTTATCGCACCCTGGTTCCGCCTATTGTGGGGAGAATTTCTCAGTGAGTATTATCCCAATATCGAAAAGGCCCCAACAGTAGATGGTGTCGTTAATTTCGGGGAAGTTAGGATAGGGGGGCAGGCAGTTGTTCCTGGGGAGAATCTGATGACTGCTATTGGTAATCACAGGGAGCATGTCGAGAGCGTCATTATGGAAAGTCTCAGTAAGATGAAACAAGAAAGGCTCCATGGGGCGATGAAGCACCTTTTCACAGGAGGCGGGAAAAGACTCAGGGCAACACTTCCTAGGTTAGTTGGAGAGGCCGTGGGCAATGCTCATGAGGGGCATTATACACTCGGTGCTTCTATCGAGATTATCCACAATTTCACCCTAGTACATGACGATTTAATGGATCAAGACCCAATTAGAAGGGGGTTGGACGCTGTTCATGTCGCATATGATGACTCTACCGCGATAAACGCAGGGGATGCTATGCTTGCTGTTGCATTTGAGATATTGGCTGAATCTCCGCATATTGAACAAGATAAGCTTGCTTTCCTAGTCAGATCGATTGGAGAAATGGTTAGGAATGTTGCTAGCGGTCAACAAGAAGATATCTCATTCGAATCCAGAGAATCGGTGTCTGAAGATGAGTATATTGAGATGATAAAAGGGAAAACCAGTGTAATGTTCGAAACCTGTGCAGGAACTGGAGCGATATTGGCTGGTGCTTCTGACGACATCGTTGACAATATGAAGAAATGGGGGTTGAATCTCGGCTTGTGCTTCCAGTTGATGGACGATTTAATTGATATCACGGGAGACACCGAAACACTCGGGAAGCCGGCGGGTTCCGACATTGTTCAGGGGAAGAAGACGCTCATAGCAATTCACGCATTGAGTTGTGGTAATGATATGCCTGCATTCACTGAGGCATATGGTTCTGGGGAGTGCTCAGAAGATGTTCTTTCGAGTGCCGTAAATGAGTTGCACGAAAGCGGCTCAATAGGATATGCAAAGGAAAGAGCGATGCACCACCACTCTCTAGCACACCAATGCCTCGACGATATTGAGGAAAGTCCCGCATTGGATATCCTAAGGGAGTTGACTGACTTCCAGCTGATTAGGATAAACTAATCAGTCTTGGTAGTGGGCTTCACCGGGAATATCTGGGTTGAGTCCCTTCCTCTCCCTAATCTCTCCTGTGACCTTCTCGAATAGGTTTGGAGGTAGGTGGACGAATCCAGCGTTTTCAGTATTCCAAATCGCCCTTCCTTGACTTGCTGCACGGATGTCATTTGAGAAACCGAAGGTCTCTGCGACGGGGATTGTCCCAATCACCTTTGTGACTCCATCCTCTACAGGCATGTCCTCAATTATCCCCCTTCTAGTCGAAACCTCCCTCGTAACGCCACCAATCACGTCGTTTGGAGAGTCAATCTGAATCTTCTGGATTGGCTCAAATATTACCGGCCTTGACCTCATGAAGGCTCCCTTAACGGCATTCCTAACAGCAGGAATTGTTTGTGCTGGCCCTCTGTGAATTGCATCTTCGTGGAGCTTTGCGTCGACTAGTCTAACCATGACCCCCATCAGAGGCTCGTCGGCAACCGGACCCTTCTTGCACACATCATTGAAGCCCTCGATTATCAGTTCCCTGGTTTCGTGGAGATTCTGTATCCCCTTGGTATCATTGACTAGAACATTGGTTCCATTGATTGCGTATATCTTCCTCATCAGATCTTTATTCATTCCAAGCTCTGCGAACTTATCTCCAACTTCCTTAGCGTCCTTGGTCCTAACTGCGCCATCTTTGAATTCCCCGGCCCTCAGGTTCTCAACAACTACATCGGGTAGAGGCTCTGTTTCGATATAGAAGCGGTTGTGCCTATTTGGGGACTTGCCTTCAAACGGGTTTCCGGTATTGGTACTCTGTACGGATTCCCTGTATACCACAATTGGCTCACTTACCTTAACCTTGATTCCTTGTTCCTCTTCGAGTCTGTAAACTGTGATTTCCAGGTGGAGTTCGCCCATCCCAGCGAGAAGGGCCTCGCCAGTCTCTTGGTTTGTTGATACGTCCAATGATGCGTCGGCCTTTGCGAGACCCCTGAGGGCATCGATGAACTTCGGCAGGTCCTTCATTGATTTTGGTTCAACTGCGACCGTGACGACAGGTTCTGAAATGTGCCTAATCGCCTCAAACGGCACTGCATCCTCCTCTCTGGCGATTGTTACCCCGGCAGCAGCACTGCGGATTCCGGTTATTGCGGCAATATTGCCAGATGTTACCTCTGAGGTAGCTATTCTGTCACCGCCAACCATCATTCCGACTTGCTGGACCCTTTCTGCCTTGGCAGCACCTATCGCCCAAACTGACTCGCCATGTTTGATACTGCCAGAATAAACCCTTCCGACTGCCACTTCACCAGCGTGAGGGTCCATCCATATCTTGGTGATCATTAGTGAGAGGGGGCCATCTGAATCGCACTCTATCATTGCCTTTCCTACGCCCGACTCTAGGTCTCCCTGCCAAATATTAGGAATCCTATATCTCTGAGCAATAACGGGCGATGGGTGCTTTTCGACGGTCATGTCGAGGAGGACGGTGTGAACTGGTGCGAGTTTTGCAAGCTCCTTCTGGTTATCATTGTGGCAATACTCGAAAATCTGCGTGAAATTCAGGCCGCTCTTCTGCATGTAAGGAATCGACATCCCCCAATTGTAGTAAGCCGAGCCGAAGGCAACGGTTCCATTCTCAACGGAGACCTGCCATTCTTTCTTCAGGTCCTCTGGCGCATAGGTAGTGATTAAATTGTTGACCTTGGTGATGATCTTCTTGAATCGCTCCATCATCTCTGGGCCATCTATCTGTAACTCATTGATCAATCGGTCAACCTTGTTGATAAACAGGACCGGTCGGACTTTCTCCTTGAGGGCCTGTCGTACTACAGTCTCAGTCTGCGGCATTGTCCCTTCCACTGCACAAGCTAGGATGATGCACCCGTCGACCGCGCGCATGGCTCTGGTAACGTCACCGCCGAAATCGACGTGGCCTGGAGTGTCAATCAGATTGATCAGGTAATCCCTTCCATCGACGCTGTGGACCATTGAAGCGCTCGCGGCGTTAATTGTGATGCCACGGGCACTCTCCTGCTCGTCGAAATCAAGAACTCGGGACTTGCCGGCTAGATCCTCCGACATCATTCCGGCACCGGCAATCAGGTTGTCGGAAAGAGTGGTCTTTCCATGATCAATGTGAGCAGCAATAGCGATGTTTCTGATGTGCTCCCGGTCGTGCATTATCTCTGTAGCGCGCTTGATGTTGTCTTCCTTACGACCCATCTCAATTCCTCAATTGTTGCGGCGACCTGACTTTGGTTCATAAATACGATTGCGGGGGCGCCATAATATGCCTCAGTGGCCATATTTTCGGCTCTGACGGAATCATCTAGCCGAAGCTGCGACCCTCTCGATTTCCTCTCTCTTACCGATGGAGAATGCTCCTACGTCCCCTTCGGCTGCTTTGGTAATTTCATTTACAATACCCTGTGTGAGAGTCCTCTTACTGCCAGCAGTAGCGGCTGCACAGCCGATTGAAAGGTTCCTGAGTGCAATGTCTAGTCTTCGGCTGGGAGAAGAGTCAACTGCCTTGGGAGTGCTAACTGCACCCAATTTGATCCTGGTAATCTCTTCGCAAGGGGCCGCTTCAACTATTGCGTCAATAAATGACTGTAGCGGGTTGCTTCCGGATCTCTCACTGATGGAGTCAAGTGCTGCCTCGAACGCCTTGACACAATGCTGTTTCTTCCCAGAGAACTTACCGGTTCTCATCAGATTGTTGATGAATCTCTCGACAACTGATAGTTTGGCCTTGCCGAACCATGCGTTTGCGTGCCTGCCGCCGCTGTGAGGGGTTCCGATGGTTGTCAGGTTGATGTAGGGAGCGAGTCCTGGGTCTGCGCATGTAACTTCAGTCGCATCCCATTTGCCGAAAACCATGGTTCCTATTCCTGCAATTGGAGAGTCTGCGTTTTCTGCCATCATTTCACCTACCTGATCGGCTTCTCCTTGCGTCCCCTTACCATTTCGTCTAAGGAAACGCCGTTGACCTTGATGACCTTGTATCGTACACCCGGCAAGTCACCGTAAGATCGGCCCTTGCTGCCCCCAATTCCCTCTACGAGAACTTCATCGTGTTCGTCGATGAAAGATATCGCACCATCGCCAGGAGCGAATGCAGTAAGCTGGTTGCCCGTCTTGATGAGGCTTATCTTGACAGCCTTCCTAATTCCGGAATTGGGTTGTTTCGCTTCGAAACCCACCTTTTCTATCACTATTCCCTTAGCCTGTGTGCTTCCTCGGAGTGGGTCGTGCTTCAGCACACCCCCCCTCTGTTGCTTCAGCTGGCGGTCTCGAAACTTGCGTTCCTTCCACCTGTATCTCTTCCTATCGGTCTTCATCTTCTGGCCGGAGAATAGTCCTCTACCCAAAGTGACACCTCAGAATGACGCCTCGCCGACCCTCATGGGGTATAAGAGCGTGACGGGGTCACCGTAGGTGAGTAGCACTCCAAGTGAGATAGTCTCACTAACATTGAAGCACAACCTGACGTCGCCCCGTTACATGGCATTCCGCGACATGCTCGGCGGTGTCCATCGCGTGAGCGACACTGTGAGTGTCATTCATGATTTGATGGATTCCTCTGATTCGATGGGGAGTGTGCCTTTAGTATTCGATAGCATTGCTGAGTCACCAGGCCACAGAGCCGCTCTAAATGTCCTAGAACGATCGCGTCTGTGCGAGATGTTCGATGTTGGACCTGGTGAACTCATTGACATCCTCGCTTGGGCGATGGAAAATCCCTCCGAACCGCTGATTGTTGATCATTCGGAGGCTGAAGTAATGGAATCGGGCCAGGAAAGTGTAGATTTGGAGAAGCTTCCAATTCCATGGCACTTCAGGGAGGATGGGGGGAGGTACCAATCAGCCTCTATCATAATCGCGGAGTATGCCGGGGTTAGAAATGTCTCTTATCATAGGCAGTTGCTACGAGATGGGGGGCATTCTGTTGCCAGACTCGTTCCAAGGCACCTCAGAACATTGAGCACCATGGCAGCTGAAAATGGGGATGACGTCCCTATTGCAGTAGTAAATGGTGCCGATCCTACCGTCCTATTGGCAGCTGCGATGTCATTTACCGATTATGTAGACGAGTTGACTGTTGCTGCGGCACTACACGAGAAGTTGCATGGGAGCCCACTAAGAGTTGTTAGGTTAGCAAACGGAGTGATCGTCCCTGCGGACGCTGAATATGCCATGCAGGCGAGAATAACTCCTGAGAGGGACGATGAGGGGCCATACGTCGACATTACCGGTACGGTTGACGACATAAGACAGGAACACGTGATAGCGTATGATGCTGTACATCACAGAAAGGACCCCATATTCCATGCAATTATTCCAACTGGGGTGGAGCATAGGACATTGATGGGGATGCCGAGGGCGCCGACGATCAAAACGGCTGTTTCTGAGGTTGTGACATGTACCGATGTACACATGACGGACGGAGGGTGTGGTTGGTTGGCCTCGGTAATTCAAATCAGGCCAGAGGATCCCGATGACGGTAAAAGAGCGATACAGGCAGCTTTCGAGGGACATCCTTCTATGAAGCAAGTAATTGTTGTTGACGAAGACATTGACATCACAGACCCGATGAGGGTTGAATGGGCACTGATGACTAGATGGCAACCTGATAGTGACACAATTATTCTTTCGAATCAGAAGGGTTCTAGCTTGGACCCAAGCAGATCAGAAGATGGAATGACTAGTAAGATAGGGATGGATGCTACGCTTAATCCGGGAGAGGACAAGAGTCCTTACGAGTCGGTTCTGTGAGGTATCCAATGTCAGAAGATTCCATCGACGACAGGTTACAGCACCCTAGGAGGAGTCTTGGTAACAGACATAGAAGTCAGGCCAAGAAGTATCTGAAAATTGTAAACGGGACGGATTCTGATGCTACCAACATAGGTTGGGCGGAGCAGAATGCCAGGCAGTCCGTACTTCATGATTTCACCCATCCAGATAACTGGAGGGTTTTGCTGGAGGTGAAGGTGGTTTCAGGAGATGAAGATGGTATTAGAGCGGTTCTTGATGATATTTTTACCGTTCTTGGACGTGATCCCGAACTTCTAAATCAACTAGATAACGTGAATATGCTGGAATCTGGGAAAATTATTCTTGAGGGTACGTTTGCTGCTGATCCTTTGGACCCAGATGAATGGTGGGAAACCATTTCGACGACCGATGAGGATATCTCCAACTTCATGGAGAGGGTAGAGGGACTTGATTTGAGGGACAGGCGTGCCAATGTATTGTTCTCTAGGAGGATTGAGAGGATCAGGGATAGTGGCGATGAGGATGGATACTTGTCACTCGCTAGGCTGATACTCGCGCAGAGGCCGACCAACTTCGAGGCTTGGTCGGAATTGGGCAGGATGCATGAAAGGAGGGGCGAATACAGTGATGCGTGGATATGTTACGACCAAGCACAGTCGCAGTTCCCTAGAATGGATGTACGTGATCAGTTCAAGAAAAGAATGGAGGCCCTCTTGGATGGTAGCGGAGGTAAACCATGGAAAGCCCCAGCAGTAAACGAAAGACTTGATTTCCTCAGAAAGATGGAAGCTATGGCAACTCCCGAGATGGATAGGATTGCTCCCCTCAAGTCTGATGAGGATTCTGGCACGGACCCACTCTCAGAAGTCAGGGAGTTGATGTCCTCCGAAAAATTCTCGGAAGCATTCTTTGTTGCGAGGCGGCTAGCAGCTGAAGGAACGCCAGGGGCTATCGAAATCACCGAAGAAATTAGAGGTAAGATGGATGACTAGTGAAAGGTTCGTGATTTCTTTAGTGACTTCTAGCAAGGGCGCCGAAATTGGCGATCCTTGGATAATGGTGCTACATGAGGATAGAGGCTGGGAGTTTCCTGGCGGTGCCGCCGAAGAAGGAGAGGATTGGGATTTTGCAGCACTCAGGGAGCTTTTCGAAGAGACGGGGCTTCTAGGTACGGCCAAGGCGTATGACGAGAATCTGGTCGAGGGCGGCGTAGTAGTATGGATAGTTGTTGACGAAGAGCCTGTTCCTGAGCCATGGACTTCCAATGACCCCAAGATTGCTGAGGTGGGATGGTGCATTGAAGTCCCCGGCAACCTTGCATGGGATGCTTCAGAAGTTGAGCGGGTAAGGGGTCATGACTGGAGGGACTCCAAAACCATCGGATCTTGAATCTCTGAAATCCTATCAGCCATCCCAGAGGTCCAATCACTTCTTCCGATTATTTCTGATGCGTCGATAATGAGCCCTAAGTCACTCCTGCTGTGACCAGACAAGTCGGCAGTTAGAATCGGGAGAAGATACTCGACAACATTTGTTATGTCATCTGGATTGGCGGGTATCCAGGTATTTCCCGGCCCCTCCCTCGGAGAGGCTTCTTCGATTCTCGTTTCCATAGTGGGGGCATTGGAGGAGACCTCGTCGAGTGCAATATTCAGCCATTCTAGTGATGTGACTAGTGCCTCGGGGGACATTTCCGAATCAATGAATCCATTTCTAGCTGACCACAGGTGCCTCATGGCCGGATCGAGGTCGCCCATTCCAACCAATATCCTCGCAATCTCCAATCTAGAAAGTGCCCTGATGTCATCGGGGTGGCCCGAATTTGTTGAGATGTCGGAGTGAACTGCCATGGCCATCATTTGTTCCCCTTTGTTAGAATGCCAAATTGCCAGATTTAGTAATGCGAGACCATGTAGTGGAGAACCGGGGCATATTGCGTTTAGTCTGTCTACGCACCACCTTAGTTCAGTGCCGATGTTTTCTTCTCCTATGGCACCTAGCAGAGCCCTCTCCATCCTCACCCTTGCTTCAATCAGATGATCCCTCTCTTCAGTGCTCCTAGACCTATCCAATATGTCATTGGAGAGACTGACTGCTTCGGGGGTTTCTCCTTCTGATATCAACGCTAGAAGCGTGGAAAGGCTCTGACTCAAGGTGTCACTCTCAGAAGGAATCTTCCCACCTCACTGCGACTCAAATGACTTGACCAGTTCCTCATAGCTCTCTCTAAGTTCCGATTCTCTCTCGGAGAGCCTTTCAAGGTGAGTTTGGAATGATTTCATAGAGGCCTCAATATCAGACTTCAGAGAATCCCTATCTGCGACCTCTAGGAGGAGGCTTCCTACCGCCCTGTATACTGGCTTGTCGGGGTTCTGTGAGGATAGTGCGTCCAATGTCATTGTAAGCTCGCTAATCTGAGAGTTGACTGTCTGGATCTGCGACATTACCGCCTGTAGTTCTTGGGCGACCAATTTCAATGACTCCCCGGCGTCCTGACCACCTTGCATAATATCACCTTGAGTCCCTAATTGCCTTCAATGCTTGCTCTGAAGCTATGATCCCCCTCATCAGAGAATTCCACCTAGCTCGAATATCAGAGATATTTCCAGAGGAAAGGGAGAATTCTATTCTATTTTCAGAAAGAGTGAATTCGGATTCGGTGACCATGCCTGCGCAAATAGACTCTGCATCTTGGTGGATTGCACGAAAGAGGATTGATGCTCTGTTACTCTTCCTCTGAGTCGTCATTACGCTCAGCCTCCGCAATCTTGCGCTCATAATCGATAGCCGCTTGCTGAGCGATTACTGTCATGTCGGTGGCCGTTGCCCCTTCCATTGACCTTCGAATTACCCTATTGTTTGCTTCCGATGCCCTGGTGAATGGCTCCCAAACGCCACCGGTAAACGTGTGACCGCACTTTTTGCATTCCCAAATTCCTGCGACCTTTCTCCTTACCTTGGCATATTGGCACGACGGGCATGTGTACTCCCTTGACTTCTTCCTGAGCGCTGATCCAGCTCTCCTCCTGACGCTGACACCATATCTGGAGCCGAAGCGCGCGGTGAGTCCCGTTTTTTGAGTTCTCTTTGCCATGATTGACCACCTATCCATTAACGATATCTCGTAGTTCCGAACACCTTGACTTAGCGTGTTCCATTATCTCTGCGAACTCATCTGCCGTGAAGATTCCCTTTAGACCCTTCTGGAGGGAGTGGACGTGATCGTCGTCACCGAGTGTGATGTGGATCCTCTCGTCCCCTCCCAGTTCCTCACGATAAGAGGCGTCGTAAACGAACCTTCCACCGACCTTGTGATATGAGCACATAATTGGGGTCTTGGACACCTTTAGTGGGGTGTCTTCTCCAATCTCGAACCTTTCAGCCGGAATTGTTGCGTTTCTAAGTGCGGCAATACCTGCCAATGCGAAGGCGTCGAACAGATTCCCGTCATCCGATATTGCGTGTAGGTCCAAAATGACCTGCCACGCCTTCTCGCCCGGGATTATGCATAGATCGTCAACGTCTATGCAACCAGACTCACGGATTCCGCGGTCGACAACTCTTCCGAGCTCTATTGATTGTGGGCTCGGAGGGCCATTCTCCCAATGCCTTCCAGCAATTGATCTGACCTCACATGAACACATCAGACCACCCTGATTTGGGCGGTCCGGATATGGCGTCATAATCTGGAACTTGACTCCAGCGAGAACGATTGTGTTGCCCATGGTAACTTTGGCAGAACCCTCTGCGCGTGGAAGGACACCGATCTCCAACTTGGTATCCCTACCGTCCCACTGGCCTCTATCATCCAATCTTGCATCGTTTGAAGCTAAATCGGAGAGGTGTGCCCTGAGAAGCTTTGGAACTAGTGGGGCTGCCATCAGTTCTCACCTCCCTTCAGTGCATCGACCATCAATTTGTGAACCTCCATGGCGGCGTCCATGTTGTAGTCCCATGCCTGCTTGAACTCGTCAGGGGACAGATCGCCATCCATCTGTAGGAAAACTAGCTCACCGCTGTTTGGAAGGATGCCCATTGGTAGGTCTGCCTCACCGTAGTTGTCCTCCTCTTTATTCAGGTCGCAGACAACCACATCGTTGATTTTTCCACTAGCGACGCTTACGACAAGATCGGTCATTGGGATGCCGGCATCCGCCAGTGCCACGGAAGCTGCTGTAAGTCCGACGCACCTTGTTCCAGCCTCTGCCGAGACAATCTCTATGCTAATTCTAATCTTTGAACGTGGGTAGAGCTCCAAGAGGACAACACTCTCTAGGGCATCGGCCGTGACCTTGCTGATCTCCCTGCTGCGTCGATTGAAGCCTGGCCTCATTCTGTCAGTAGTGGAGAAAGGCGCCATGTTGTATGTGACATCTAACACAGCTCTATCCTGCCTCTGGATCTTCCTAGGGTGTGCCTCCATAGGGCCGTAAACAGCAACTATTGCTTCATTGGTGCCCCATGTCATTCTACAAGAGCCGTCAGCTACTGGTACAACTCCTGTTTCGATAGTTATTGGTCGTACGTCCCCTGGCTTGCGGCCGTCCATTCTCAGGCCCTTTTCATCAATCATCTGTACGTCTCCATATCCACCCATCAATTAACACCTCCAACTTGTCTTGCCTCGAGAGATATCTCCTTCAAGCAATTTCTGACCTTGAGTATTCCATCGAGTTCCCCATCTATCCATAGTCGCCCGTTCTCGGCGACCACTATTCTGCACTCTGATTCGAGTTTCAAATCCCTGAGGAAGTTTCCGCCCTTGCCGATTAGTCTTCCCAGCAGGTGTGGATCTACATCGTCTAGGGCGCCTGATCTGATCTTCCTGAGTCCCAGCCCTTTCATTGTGACAACGCTTTGGTGGGTCTCTTCGACTTCTTGTACCCGACAAAGAATGGAGTCCCCGATGTCCAGTATCTTTCTGGTTCCCCCGAACTCGACTTTTGCCGGTCCCAGGCTCATGGGCAATATGGAGTTGAAAGGGGCGCCGATATCGACGAACCATATGTTGTTCGTACAACCTTCTATGTGCCCAATGACTAGGTCTCCTGGCCTAGGCATGTATGTGGTGTGAAGTGGCTCCACTGAGATAGTGCTACCCTTCGTGTTCATTCGTCCTTGTTTCGTTGATTTGAGGCGGCCGTCGACCACTAGGACTCCGTGCCCCGCCTCATACCCCTCTGATACACCGAGGTCTTCCCCGGGCACGACGACGAGGGCTCGTCGTGAGTCTCGCGGTCCGTCCGCGCTGCTTTCTCTACTCATAGTATCGAGCCGCGCGACCGGCCAGCCCTTCATAACCGTTGATGCTGCCACCTACGGTGAATAATCAGTCGAGTTCTCTAACTTCTGCTTCTGAGGCCCTACTGGCTACCCTGCTAATTATCTCGTTCTTCATCCCCCCTGGAACCTCGATGACGCAGGCCCAAGTCCCATCAGAGAGCCATTCTTCCCTCATTACTGAGTCTCTGAGCATCTGGTTCACTGATCCGTATGAGCTTCCCGGAATCTTGAATGCGAGTCTCACTGTGATGAATTGCAGTGGGATGAGTGGCTTCAGGACGCTTATGGCATCGTTTACCTGACTTTCAACAGACTTGAATGGGTCAACAGCGAACCTGGCCTCGTCTAGGGCATTTTCAATCCTAGTTCTGGGGTGTGGCATTTTTGTCTTGGGATCAGTAGCAGTACTGGCTATCTCACTGATGATCTGAAGTCGTTTCTCTGCGACCATTTTCTTCCTTTGCGCGGTGGTGAGTTGGATACTGCCTTCTCTAAGGATCTTGATTACGCATTGCTCTAGATCATTGGAGCCGAAGACATTCTCCAAGGCATCCGATGTCGGCCTCTCCCCATTCTTGGAGTCTGTCCAAACCTCGCCTATTGCGAGGAGGTCGTCTAAATCTACAGAAGAAGGGTCATTTTTCCATTCGTCAACGAGTTCTGGGTCCACCAGAATCTCGTATCTGCTACCGCCCTTTTCCAAGCGTGCTATGACTGCATCATCTAAGCTGACCATGGGACTCCCGGTAGATGCGAGTGCGTAGGCGGGGATAGTGCTTACCACTATCAGGCCTTCAACTTGGCCAGATGCTTCTCAGTATCATCGGAAGAGAGCTCTTTGTAACCATTCTCATCAATCACACAAATCTCTACTGACTCACCTGTGAGCCCGTCTTCGAGAGTATCGGATAATGCCTCGAGACCTATCTTTATTGCGGCATTCTCAGTCAAGCCCGGCTTCCACTTTTCCTCGAAGTATGCTATTACTTCACTGCGTCCGCTTCCTATTGCTCCCGCTTGGTATGAGCCGTACGCGCCAGAAGGATCTGTTTCGAATAGATGAGAACCATCGGAGTCTACCCCTGCTATCAGAAGGGCGGTTCCAAAGGGCCTAGCGCCCCCGTATTGGGTGAATGACTGCTTGTAGTCGCACATCTTCTTCACTAGCGATGTGACGTCAATTTGCGCGCCGTATGTCATCCTGTTGATTTGGCACTGTACCCTCGCTCTGTCCACGAGTTGTCTTGCATCGGCAACCAGGCCGGATGTTGTAATTCCAATGTGGTCGTCTATCTGATACATCTTTTCTATGGAATCAGGAATTACTAGCCTGCTTGGTATCCTCTTAGCCACAATAAGTATGACCCCATCTCGGAATTTCAGGCCGACTGTTGTAGACCCCCTCTTTACCGACTCTCTTGCATACTCGACCTGATGAAGACGTCCGTCTGGTGAGAAAGTTCCTACTGAAGAGTCGTATCCACGTCCGCTTGGCTGCATCG
>CAYLUC010000004.1:0-68263 GCA_964386765.1 uncultured Candidatus Poseidoniales archaeon
ACCCTTAGATTTCATTCATTGATCAAGCTTTGGCGCCCTCAAGATCGGTATCAGTGCAGGAGTTTCGGCCCTGTATCTTTGATATTCCGGATTATCTCCCCATTTGGCTAGAGCGCGTTCGTCGAGAAGCGGGATTCCGCTGATCTTAGTCAGGAGTAAGTAGACGAAGACGGGCGAGACCCAAGCCACCATCTCTAATCCGTCAAAGCAAGATACTCCGAACAATGAGATGCCGGTCCAAAGGAGAATCTCCCCCAAGTAGTTAGGGTGGCGCGAGCGCGCCCAAAGTCCCTCATCGATCCACCTGCCCTGATTTTCTGGCTTGGAATTGAACGTGGTCTTCTGAGTGTCCGCAACCACCTCTACCCAGAATCCGATTAGCCACAATGTCGCCCCCATTCCATCCCATATCGAAAGATCGGGGGATGGGCCGGATTGGCTATTGATTACCACAACCACGCTCATTGTGAGGAACACCCAGAGGCCCTGAAGGGTCCATGGAACTATGAATCGTACTGGTGAGGTCTTCAACTGGTCAAAGCGCCCGTCCTTCCCAGCGCGATGGATCCGTAGGAAGAGGAAACTCGAGAGCCGTAAAGCCCAGATGACAACTAGTGCGCTGACTATCCACTCCCTTGAACCCGGAGACTCCGAATGTGACCCCGCCCATAGGCTGAAAACGACAACCGCCAGATACGTCGCTCCTCCAGTGAGGTCGAAGAATCGCTCCGTCTGATTAATCGATGCTGGCACCCATGACAACCACTGAACTCCGAGAGCAATCCCCGCACAGAGAATCACCGCCGAGAATCCGCCGATGTCAACCGAGTTACCTCCAATGGCACTTGCAACCATGGTCATAGTTAGGAGGACGCTAGCCACAACGACAAGCCCCCTAGATAGATCCCCAGAGGACTCCATGGAGGCCCGTGCTCATGCCGGTTCATAAGGTGATTTTACCCCTCTTGTACAATTCTGGGACTCCCTCTAAAGCCCCTCAAATAGAAAATTACAGATTTCCAATACGTCGGATTGAAGGAGTGGCAACTCACGGCATTCTCCGTGGATGTCCCCGCTGAACTACTTTCCATGCTCTCGGGGGAGCAGGGCCCTACCAAGCAGAAGGCATCACGGCTGGTCGTCGATCTTGCGGCTACAGCGGGCTCCAATCAATTTGTCAGAGTGGAACACGCACACGTCTCAGGCGTCAGCGTCATCACGGGGGGGCACGGACTCCGAAGGTTCCTCTCTGATCTCTCAGGGGACCCGGGAGGCAAGGTTTCGATACCCACCACACTAAACTCCGCAGGATGCGATCACGAGAAGATGGACGAAATGGGAATTGACTATCCTGACTTCCTCGAGCAACAGTTTGAGATTGTCCAGTCCTACTCAGAACTCGGAATAGAGGCGACCCTTTCTTGCACGCCTTATGACCGTGGAATCGAACCCGAGGATGGAATTGGGTCATGGGCCGAGTCTAACGCCGTATGCTTTTCCAATTCCTACACCTCATTGGTCACGAATCGTGAGTCCGGACTCTCTGCCCTTGCCACAGCGATAACCGGCTGGGCCCCTCTATGGGGGTTGCATATCGAAGAGAACAGAGTTCCGAACATCTTGGTGAACGTGGAATGCGAGATGGATGATCCTACTGACTGGAGCATTCTCGGCGACTGGATTGGGAAGAAATTGCTGCCAGAGTGGGAAATACCGTGGGGCCCCATGCCGAGAATCACAGGCCTCCCACCGGGCACATTCGAGATGCGCAAGGCACTTACGGCGTCTGCGGCTAACTACGGGTGCCCGATGCTCTGGGCGGACGGTCTGACAGTAGATCCTCCAGAGGTTTCTTCGTATCAGGGTGAGTTGACCTTCACTCAGTCAGATTTGGACGAACGATACCAAGCACTCGCTCCCAAGGGAATAGTGGATCTAGTGGTGATAGGGTGCCCCCAGGCAAGTGTTGGCGAGGCACGCTCCGCGGCAGCATCGGTTAGGGCTAGGATGGAGCTCGGCGAGGCAATACCCGACCAGCGCCTCTGGGTTTTCATGAGCTCGCACAATTACGATTTGATAGCCGCAGATGGAACTCTCGACATCCTGGAGGAAGCCGGCGCTCTTGTCCTCAAGGACACATGCCCCGAAGTCACACCTTACAATAGGTCAAGGTTCAACCACCTTCTGACGAACTCCCTGAAGGCGGAGCATTACCTCACAAGTGGCCTAAACAGAATGCCAACCAGCGTAGCTAATATTCACGACTGCGTGTCCCATGCCTTCGACCCAGAACTGTTGACAGGGCCAAGGCCCGTACTGAATCCCAAGGAAGCCAAACCGATGGCCACTTCCAAGACCCACATTTCTGGCGAGCTACTCGTAAGTGGGGTCGGAATACCAAGTCAGGACTCGTGGGAAGTCTCTGGAAAGGCTTTGGTTACTGACGTCCCAATTACGTATCTCGGTTACGTCAACAGGGACACTGGGGTCATTGAGGAACCCGGTCACCCCCTGGATGGGACTCCCATTCAGGATACGATTCTGATTTATCCGAAGGGATCGGGTTCCACGGTCGCGCCATTTGTTCTAATGGGGCTAATCTACACTGGCAGGGGGCCCAAGGCAATCGTGAATCGCGATGTATGCCCACTGACCCTTCCAGCAGCGTCCCTGTTGAATGTCCCATACGCCCATGGATTCGATGCCGATCCAACAATCGAGGTCAACACCGGAGACGAAGTTCACATGTCTCTCGTCGACGGCAAGGTCTCTCTGACGGCATTGTCCCGTGCGAGCGAGGGTTGATGACGAAAACGCCCAGCGCAACCCATGGCAAAGCGGCCCGACCCGGATCCTTGCCGGCCACAGGATTTGGGGCTTTTCGAGATTGTGAGCAGGGACGGCGCAGCCAGAATCGGAAAATTTCACACCAATCACGGTACTCTCACTACCCCTATGCTGTTACCAGTAGTCAACCCCAACTTGAGGACAATAGAACCTCGAGAGATGTGGGAGAGATATGGGGTAGACGCCCTGATTACGAACTCATATGTCATTTGGAAGCATGAGAAGCTAAGGTCGCCAGCTTTAGAGAAAGGAATACACGAACTTCTCGATTTCCCCGGCATCGTAGTAACCGATTCCGGGACGTTCCAGTCGTATGTCTATGGGGATGTCGAAGTCGGGGTCCAGGAGATAGTGTCATTCCAGAGGGAAATCGGCGTCGATATCGGAACAATGCTAGATGTGTTCGGCCGTCCGGATATGAGCAGGGAAGAGCTAGAGAATGCAGTTTCGGAGACCTCCCTCAGGGCATCGCCCTCGTTGGACGAGGCGGGCGAACGACTCTTACTCAATGGCCCAATTCAAGGTGGCCTGCACCATGATCTACGTGCTGAGGCAGGGGGTCTGATGGGCCTCGCTGAGTCAGTTCACAGGGGCTTCGCAGTACATCCAATTGGGGGCATAGTCCCCCTGATGGAGAAGCAGCGATACCGTGAGCTATTCGGAATTTTACTGGCCTCGAGGTCCACCATACCACGCAATCGCCCGATTCACATGTTCGGATGCGGACACCCCTTGTTGTTCCCACTTTCAATCGCGCTGGGGGTGGATCTCTTCGATAGTGCAGCTTACGCCTTGTTTGCTCGGGATGATAGGCTTCTGACCCCTGAAGGAACTGTAAAATTGGAGGGGTTGCAAGAGTGGCCAACCAACTCATCCGCCCTGTTCGGGAAAACCCCTGCACAGGTCAGAGATATGGAAAGGGACGACAGAACAGTTCTCCTGTCCCATCACAATTTGGAAGTAACTCAAGCAGAACTCGCTAGGTGTCGAGAGGCAGTGAGGAATGGCACAATATGGGAGCTCGCAGAAAAAAGAAGCCACTCCTCACCTAGGCTACGTGAGGCGTTTCTTTGGGTAATTGATGAATTGGAAGAGTTGGAGGATAATGAGGCAGGGAACACGCTCCTCGACTTGATGGCATCTACGAATCCAGTGAGAAGTGGCGGGGAGCCTATTTCCGATGACATCGACTCAAGGCCACACATACTTCACATGATGGCCCTTATTTCCCTAAGGTGGAGATTACCTGGCTCTTGGTGGGACGGGTCAAGTGGCCCCCCTGAAAGGGTGGTGGTCCTGGAGGGCACTCCGCCGCCATGGAGAAACACGTGCCTTCACACAGCCATAGCGGCCCTAATTGAAGTTCCAAAATCGATAGTCGTAATATCTACTCCCGTGGGGGCAATCCCATTCTCCTTCGAGGACGTCTCCCCATTCTGTCACATCGATGGGCCTGAGGCAATTTGGCTAGACTCTACGGATGATGAGCAGTTGAGGGAGGACTTGGACACACTAGGATTGGGGGGCATCCCCTACGTCCTCCCCACCTCGGGGGAAATCCCGGAGAACCCCCCTGAGGGGGCGCAAGATGTCAGATTGTGGATGGACAGGTGTTCGGTGGTGGACAAGCTCTCGGTTCTTTGTGCGGTGAATCCGGGCGATCTATGTGCGATGACGGAAAATATGGAATCACGAAAATCCAAGACTGACAGAATCATCAATGTCAGTGTTGATGGCGAGCATCTCTTTTCTCCAAGGCTGACTGACGGGGGGATTTCACTAGCCATAGGGGGAGCTAGAAAGTTGCATTCATTTAACCCCGAACCACCACATAGATTCGACTCGCCTGAAACCATCCCTGAGGAAGACCACCCCGGAATCCCCAGGGTGCTACTTTCACAGGACGCCACGCCTTTTGTTGGGAAGGGGAGGAATGTAATGCACGGTTACATTGAGGGGGCAGATCCGCACATAACCCCGGGACTGCCCTGCGTCGTCGTCTCATCAGCGGGGGGCCTCATCGCTCACGGAGTCGCACAGGCCACTTCCTTGGAGATGTCTCTATTCACAAAGGGCATAGCGGTAAAAATCAGGGACGGCGCCCTCAAGGAAGACTGACCCAATTTCAGGCCATGAACTTGGAACTATTCGGGGATTAGTTCAAGAGACGTACCATAGAGCGGGTAACGACTCCCTTTAGGGAGTCGGTGGCGACAATGTCTCTTGAATCAACATCTCAGCCGCTGATAGTGGCGAGCTCCCTGCGCAAGATGTACGGCCCACACCTCGCCCTCGATGATGTAAACCTCACTATTCCTCACGGTGCCACTGGTATTCTGGGTCCGAATGGGGCTGGCAAATCCACGCTATTCAAATGCATTCTTGGCCTAATAAGGGCAACTTCCGGAGAGGGGAAGGTCCTCAATTTCGATATGAGGACAGAGGGGCATCTAATCCGTTCGAAAATTGGGTACATGCCAGAGTACGACTCGTTGGACCCCGGATTGAACGCAATCGACCAAGTTCGATACTCTGGGGAATTATTGGGCATGAATAGCTCGTCAGCTACCCAGAGGGCGCATGAGGTTCTAGAGTATGTCGGATTGAAAGACCAGAGATACAGGAAGATTGAGACATTCAGCACAGGAATGAAGCAGGCCACAAAATTGGCATGTGCGCTAGTCCACGACCCCGAAATACTGATTTGCGATGAGCCAACGAACGGCCTAGATCAAAGAGCCAGGAAGTTCATGCTCCAGACACTCAGAAAAACCGTGACGGAGGGAGGGCGTTCTGTAATCATGAGCAGCCATGTTATGGACGACGTCCAGGAGGTTTGTGACAGAATCGTAATGATTCACAAAGGGAGGATCGTCGTCCAGAGAAACATCGATGAATTGGTTAGCCAGGTCGAGGAGGAAATCGAAATCTCAGTCTGGGGAGGGGCTTCTGAAATGGAATCGCAACTCGATTCAATGGGAATGTCTGTGCGAAGACTTGGAAGAAATATGAGAGTCTCAAAGGAGAGCGATGAAACATACTCCCGGATTATGGAAGCAGCTTCCGCCTGTGGCGTACAGGTAAGGAAGATGACCGACTACGAGCCCGATTTGGAGGACATCTTCCTCCTCATTATGGATAAGCTCGGTGAAGGGGTGAAGGGCACTGACGACCTCATGACGGATGACCATATGGGGGTCTCATCTTGAGTGAAGATTTGGACATCTCTGGTGGCATCACCCGGATGGAATCAGCATTCGGTTCGGGAGATGGCGATCAGGACGCGAAGGCCACAGTTGCTCAGAACGCAGAAATTAAGGGGGCTATTTTCGAACAGTCTTACCGGCCATGGAGGGGCCCCCTGGGTCCTCGATGGGTACGAAATTACTCTATCTTCAGACACCATGTGTATGGTCTATTCTCATCCAAGGGGCACCGAAACTACCCAGTCATGGTCAGATTGACTATCTTGGGAATTTTCCTTTTCTCACTTTCTCCGGTCGCCATGCTTTTCCTGGCCTCAATGGGGGGGAGCGGGGAATTAGGCGATATCCTGTCTAGGATGTGGGGGATTAATCGTTACAACCTGTGGGGGCAGGTCCTGGGTTTCTTCCCCCGGAACATGTGTATGTGGCCACTACTCACTGCATTAGTCGTCGGAGGGATGATTTCAGATGACAGGAGCAATGGCACCAGTGCAATTTACTTCTCCAGACCAGTCACCAGGATAGACTACACTGCCATGAAGTTCGTTAGTTCCGCAGTGGTTCTTGGATTCGTGATAGTATTCTCCTATCTTCTCTACTACACCAGTGCAATAGTGTTCAGGGGAGAGGGATGGGCATTTCTTATCGACACATTCCCAATGTTCCTAGGTGGGCTATTAGCAGGAATCCTACTCGTCATAACCTACACATCAATAGGTCTAGCCCTGTCCAGCATTAGCCAAAGCAGATTTTTCGCCGGTGTCGCATTCCTAGCTACAATATACGGAACAAAAATGGTCGCATTCCTAATTGAATCACAGTTCGACTCCTCCATATTGTACATATTTAGCCCGTATGATGTGTTGGCACACATCGGCCAATGGCTCATAGGGATAGAATCGAATTATGATCACTCCCTTTCCTTCTCGGTTGTCTCGCTTCTCCTGATGAATGGAATCTCAATTACATTGCTTGCTAGTAGGGTAAGCTCTCTGGAGGTGACCAGGGAATGAGTACGGAGACGCCGGCAGTGATACTTGAGTCAGTATCGAAATGGTATGGCGAAGTTATTGGGGTGAATGACATATCTCTGGCTATTGATGGGGGAGTCACAGGAGTTCTCGGGCCAAACGGCGCTGGGAAATCCACCATGTTCAAGCTTCTACTGGGGCGACTAAAGCCGAGCCAGGGGGAGGTCAAGCTTTTCGGTACCGACCCATGGAAGAGCACGGCCCCCTTCAGGAGGGTCGGCTATGTCAGCGAAACCGAGCCACTCTACGAGTGGATGACTGGACTGGACTTTGTTTCCACTATGGCCAGACTACACGGAATGACAAGGGAGGAGGCAATAAACCGTGCCGAGCACGTCCTCGAGTTCGTCGGCCTTTCCGACGTTCGCCACAAGGAGGTAGGCAAGTACAGCAAGGGGATGAGGCAGAGGGTGAAAATAGCGCACGCACTCGTCCATGACCCAGATTTGATAATCCTCGATGAGCCGCTTCATGGGTGCGACCCTCTGGCCAGAACCAGCATTATGAGTGTAATCAGGGAGCTTGGAAACCGGGGAAAAACCGTCATCGTCTCTAGCCACATTCTAGAGGAGATCGAGAGAATAACCGAGCAAATCGTCATCCTCCATAATGGGAGGCTGCTGGCTCTGGGTAACCTCCATGCAATCAGGGGGCTCCTTGACAAGCACCCTCACAGGATTCTAATTGAAACGGAGTCGCCAAGGGAACTGGCAGAGGCATTCATATCCCGAGAGCCAGTTTATGGGGTGAGGTTCCCCAACCCCGGATTCCTGGAGATTCAGACCAGCGACTTATCTGCCGCCCACTCAATATTGCCACAGGTGATAGTGGATTCTGGAATCAAGGTCCGTTCGGTGGAGAACCCAGATGATAACCTGGATTCCTTGCTAGGATATCTGGTAGGGGGTGACTAGTTGGATTCTCAAGGAAGGGGCCTAAGTGAAAGCGTCTGGACAAGCCTCGACAGAAAGGCCGGGGCAGTGGTGGAGTTAACTGTCCGACAACTCAAGAACAAGGTTTCCACATGGGCTGTACTTGGTCTCGGGACGCTTCTAATGGTCCTACTACTGGTTTTCTATATCGATTCAGTGCGGGATGGTTTCGAGTCAATCGACAATGATGGCGACAGTGTCGATATGGACAATGATGGATACCCGATGGGCCAAGAAAGGAAGTACGGAACCAGCGACTGGGACGGCGAATCATTCCCGGGGTCAGGAAATTTCATCTGGGAGGGGCAAATAGACTGGAATGACCCTGAACGAACGGTCAGTGGAAACAAGACATGGGAAGGACAGGCAATCCTGGACGCTACTTGGATAGACTATGATTACACCGGGGGGATGTGGAGCAACATCATCGATTGGGAAACTTACGAATCAAACGATTGCGACGAAGGAACACCATTCGAAGACTGGTGGCTCCCCTACGCATCTTCGTGTTTGCAGGAAGACGGGACATATGCCTTCAATGGCAGAGTGAGGGCATCGGGCCAACTGTATGTTCCAGAGGGATCTTACCTTTCATGGGGAATATTCACCGAAGTTTTCTATGTGGAACCAGACCCCCCTGAGATGTACATAGACGAGGACGGAATCGACTGGATAGAAGGGGATTCTGGCAGTCAGGGATTTGATGACGACGGGGACTGCCTCAGGATAGGATGGATAACGGGGGAAGACTTCTCCGAATACCACGAACCAGATGCGAATCGCAATGGGATACCTTGTGATGTTGTCTGGGTCGTGGACCCGGTAACGGGGGAGGTTACTTACATCGATCCCGATGACTATGTCGATGAGGACCCAGTGGACGAGGAGTATGCTGGCGAGTCATCACACAGGGCATTCGTAATAGCCTCGGGGAAGATAGCCTTCGTCCTGCTATTGGGCCTCTTCCTGCCACTATTCTTGGCCCTTGGTCTGGTGAGGGATGAGACTGAAAGGGGCACCTTGCATTACCTGCTTTCAAAGCCGATACATCGAGGAGAGTTCATTTTCTACAGAGTTCTTGGTTACATGGCAGTTGTTTCGTCGTTCGTCATCGCCCTCGCATTGATCATGGCACTGGTAACTTCTCTTATTGGCCCGGGTGATGAACTGATCAGGTTCGGCGACTTCCCAGTTTGGATGGGAATAGCAGCGGCAACAATTCTGGTACTTGCCGCATACGGGTCATTATTCAACACGATTGGTTTGATAATGCCGAAGTATGGGGTGTACCTCTGTATCATCATAGGGGTTTGGGAGTTTGCGATGGGTTTCACCAGTCTCTTCGCTCCAGAATCCCCCGTCACATCCCTGTCTATTTCACACTGGGGGCTACAGGTAGTTGACGCCACAGTTCTAGCTGCATGGCCTGACACCTTGCAGTACTCTCAGATGTCGGAGGCCTTCGGTATTGATACGGGACTGCAGTGGATTTGGAAACCACCTGTGCACACCCTCGGGACGGGAAATCCGTACATTTCTATTGTGACCTCCATAACATTCCTAGCAATTATTTCTGGAGTTCTAATTTCAATGGGGAGCGCCATCTTCCGTAGGAAGGAGATAATGTGAGGTATTGAGATGGAGTCCATCAATCAGAATTTCAAGGGGGACTTCTCGTCCCTATGGAGATTGGATGTAATGCCTCCGATCAGGAGGCTGTCCTGGTGGTGGTGGTGGGCCCTGATATTGATTCCAGATCCAGATAACCCATCTAGGTCTAAGCAACTTATGGTATTGTGGTCGACCAAGGACACACCGGCAATCAGGGTTAGCGGCCATTGGTGGAAGCCCGGAAAGAAGATGATGGTCGATGAAGAAGGGGGCCAGGTGTTGCCGGGAATGGTGTGTGCGTGGTGGTATGACGGAGAGGAGATGTACGAGCCACTAGTTATGCGTGAGTGCAGGATGGCGAGCATTCCAGATACTCACTCCCTATGGCCGGGAGGGGGAGAGGGGAAAGGAGCAGGCGCAGTAGTCCCACTTACCTCAGAGGACATGTCCCTGGGGATGACTCCCGGAAACGAGTCATTCTGGATCAATCTGACCAGTGACCAGGAAGCACGCTCCAAGGGGGCGCCAAAGTCATTCGAAGCTGAATTGACCCCCTGGTGGGGCCCACCCAGTGAACTAACGTATAGGAACAACGTTTACTTCCTTGGGATGGGCTATGACATTCTCAGGCTGCAGGCCACGAAGTGCAAACTCACGGTCGATGGAGAGGAAATGGAAGGGACCGGATATTTCCAGAAAGTCACAGTCCAGGCCCCGTCCTTCCCATGGTTCTGGGGTATGCTACACTTCGATGATGGCTCATACCTAGATTGGTTCATGCCTCACTTTTCCCCCATGTGGACAGCGACGGACGACACCCCATGGAGGCTCCGTGATTTCTTTAGGAAGCCAAACATAGGGACCGGGGTCTTCCATGATAGGAAGGGTGGCAAAACCCACAACTTCGACAACTGCAAAGTAAAACTGTCGATGCCAACAGAGGAGGATTCATTGAGGGACAATGACGGCAATGTCCTACCTCGATTCAATGTGAGGGTCTGGAACGAGGATGCGAGTGCTACTATCCAAGTCAGGGCCGTGAACAGGGCGAAGTGGATTTTCGATCAGCCAACAAGGGCATCGTGGGTGAGCCATCTGACTTACAATGAATATCCCCTCGAGGTCGAATCGATCGTTTTCGAGGAAGGATCCGAAGTCAGGTCAATGGAAGATTACCAGTGGATTCATGGAAACGCCGAACATGCATGGGGAGTACTACACTAGAGGTGATATAATGAGTGATTTCGTGAATAAATACAGACAAAATGTGGATGAAGAAGAAGTCCGTTCTAGATTCAGCGAGATTACCGATTCGGAGACCCCAATATGGTCTGGAAGCCCATCTGCCATGTCTATGCTTGGCAGATATCTTCTGGCAGCATTGGTCCTACTTGTCCACTTGGTGTTCTTCTGGGCAGCAAAGTTTGAGGATGTGGATGGGGAGGGGAATCTGAATCTTGTAGTGGGCCTGGCCAAGGTTATCTTGGACATCTCTGGGGTCTTCGGCTTCGTCATAGTGATGATGATAATAGCCAAGATTAATCACTATCTGAACGTTTCAACTTCCGGAGGTTGGACGACCTCATGGCTGGTTCTCAATGGCTCCGTCCCATTCATTATTGTGATACTTGACTGGTCCGGCAAGATACTCGGTAATTTCTTCGAAAACGTCCCAGACACCCCGATGTGGCTTGACTGGTATTACCCACTACTGGGAATCCTGTCATCTTCGTTCGCCATAGGGATGACTACACACTATCGCAACTCTTTCCAATATGCCATCACGGATAGAAGGGTCCACATCAGGAAGAAGTTCCTTTATTTCGACACAAGTTCTGTTGGGATTCCCTTCGACAAGGTGGAGAACCTGAAAGTAGATCCGCCCATAATTGGAAAGATGCTGGGTTTTGGTAGTTTGCACGTCATTACAGACGGCGGAGTGAGCGATGACCAAATGCAAACCGCCATGGAAGAAGCGCCTGCTAGAGGGGCGTTCGGATTTCTAACTGGATGGTTTTCTGCCCAAAGGAAGGCGGATTTTCCCGACGACCCAAGTTCATGCCTTTATGCAATCAATGAGCCAATGGAGGTCTACAGACTAATCAACGAGCTAATGGACGATAGATAGCCCCCATCCGCACCGTTCATAACCCAATTACTTCCGATACACTCCCAGAGGGATGGCAATGACTGACGAAGAAACGATTACCCAAGCCGCTCAGATGATCACAAAAGGAGACTTCATGGGTGCAATGGACATTTTTGATGCGTATTCCAAAGACCACCCATCGGATCCCGCGGGGTTCCATGGCTGGGCGGAAGCCGCACTATTCGAGGTCCAAGAGAATGGAAATCTGGATGATAAGGGGAATGACAGAATTAACGAGGGGCAGATAGCAGCTTACTTCAGAAAAGCCTCGTCAATGGATCCAAAGAATCCAGACTACTTGGCTTCTTATGCAGGGGCATTGCTAACGTTCGACCGAATTCCCATGGCCGTTCGCGAGTTCAGGAAACTCAAGGCCCTCGGGGACGAACTGGATGACGTGGACGTTTCTTTCCACCTCTACGAGGCTGCTAGGACACTAATCGAATTGGTCGATATGAAGACAAACTACGACAGGAGTAACCCCAATGCAAGGCAATTCATTCCAGTAGCTCTAGAGTTCTCAATTCTCGGCCTTGGTTTCTCCTCAGTGGACGAAGCGATGGAGTACCTCCTTACAGAGGAGTGAGGGGATAATTTGGACAGCGACCGATTCCTGGTCGCTATTGGGTATAGGGGGGACACCTTCCACGGTTCCCAAATACAACCGAATGTAAGAACCGTCCAAGGTTCCCTATCCGATGCCCTCAGGAAAATTGGCTGGTGGACTGACGGCTGTCTGCGCATGTCCAGTAGGACAGATGCTGGAGTGAGTGTCAGGATGAACCTAGCAAGAATAGACCTCCCCCAAGCAGTTTCAAGGTCGATTGATGACACAAGACTGCTTAGGGCACTAAACGACCACCTCCCTGAAGATGTGGTGGCTTGGGGGGCCAGGAGAGTTCCCGAGAGGGCGCCAAATAGGCCCGTTGTGTCTAGAAAATACTACTATCGCTCGGAGATATCTAGGCGTTGGCCAATTGATGTCGATATTGATGTCCTCCAACGTGCGTGCTCATTATTGGAGGGGAAGCATGACTTCGCGAATCTATGTAGGGTTGAGGAAGGAAGGGTCACTGAGAGGACAGTTGATGTGTGTGTACCATGGATCAACTCCGAGGGCCGGCCCATTGGGATTATGGTTTGCGCCCAGTCATTCTTATGGAATCAGGTTAGAAGGATGTCATCAGCTGTAACTGGGGTGATCTCCGGAGAAATTGGTATGCATGAATTGGAAGAGGCAATCAGTAATCCACAGAATCCATCGGACTTAGGAATGGACCCTCCGGAAGGATTGGTCCTCTGGGAGATTGAACACACCTTCCTTGATGGCGTGGGGCTAAATTCAATTCCTGATACTAGTAACTTCACAACTCCGCCAGAGGGGCTCAGGGAGCATGATATCTGGACGGGACTTTGCAAGCTGGAGATGTCATCGATGATTCACTCGGAGTGGATTAATCAGTATGGCCTATTCTAATGCTCACGAAATCTCCATCATTGCATGGGATGCTTTCTCTCAGGAATGACTTGGATATCACTTCCGCGGTTTCTGTGTGGCGAGTCAGGTCAGGGATTAGAACCGCACAATCAGTCCAAGTTTCACCATCTATCGATATTCCAGCTATGAATGAAGTAGCTCCTCCGAAGGATCTGCCATCTCTTTCGAATCCCAGTATTCGCGTAGGCACAATCGACTCATCCTTTTCTCCATCTTCAAGTCCGGAAATCACCCTCAATTTCTTGTAGCTTCCAATGCAGTCACTGCCTAATTCGACATTCAAGGTACCTGGCCACGCACTGGCTCCCAGCACGCTCTTGAACTGCTCTTGGTAATGTGGTTGAGCCATGAAAACATGAGCCCTGCCAAGGCCACTCGAAACTAAGCCGGACAGGAGCATGAACAGCCCTCAGGAGACTCACTGATAAGTTTCCTCATCACCCAAGGTCGTAAACTTCCCCCGGTTCACTGACTCTCCACCCCATTCTTCCAACGATTCGTGACTCCTCACTGTCCACGTTGTTGAGTGGGTTGGTGTGATTTAGGTGAAAAAATGCAATATCCGGGTCCCCCACCACCCATTCTCCTAACAATTCAAGGGACTCACAAACCGTAGGATGAGGAATTTCCGACATGTCCCTTCCAGACAATTCATCAGAGTCCCAGAAAGTACCGTCAATCAAGGCATAATTGATGTCCAGTGAAGTCAGCCACTCCCTAATTGAAGCCCCTTCCAACGTCTCTCCCCATGAGTCTTGATCGGGCATGAAAAGAAGGTTTGACTCCTTGCCACTGACAAGAATTGCATGATTGTCCGACAACTCTGCTCTGTGAATAACTGGAATCGGCGTGATCGTAAAACCGCAACCGGGAGTCGGCTCAAATGGAGTCATGCTTTCCCACTGTTTAGGGACGAGTACTCCCTGCTCCACCATTATTCTCCAAGTCGGGTTTTCATGAATCAGGGACAACATCGACTTACTGCAGTGCAGAATAACGCCTTGCCCCCCAATGGCCTCTCTGCCTAAGAGCCTCAAGCCATCGGTGTGCCCCAGATGTGCATGGGTCAGGATAGCACTGTTCAACGGCCACTCGAAGCCACATGCCTTATCCCAAATCTCAAATTGTTCACCAATATGTCTCCCAACTTCTATGATATGCGATGACCCATCAGAACCGACTATCCCTAATGCTACGGGAGTTCTCGCAAGTCCCGTCCCCGAACGAGCCCTCTGACAGCAAGGTAGTTTGCAACCAGGTTGGGGGAATCCCCCATCCTGTGCAGTTCCGAGAACAATTGCCCGGGTATTGGTGCCTGCCACAATTGCCCGAGTAGCCCCATGGACATGAAACGCTCGCTCCGATGGAGCAATGAACCCCACCTCCACTTGGGAGTCATGGCAGCCGACTTGTCGTGGATGAGGCAGAGATACGAGGAGCTGCGTTCGCAGGGCCTTGATTGGAACCCCCCGACTCTAGAGTCTGCCAGTGAACCGAGGTGCATTGTCGATGGAACGGAGATGATCATGCTCTCAGCCAATAACTACCTCAATCTGACCACTCACCCAAAGGTAGTTCAGGCCGCAATCGAGGCTACGCGGATGTACGGGGCAGGATCAGGTTCTGTAAGGGCGATTGCAGGAACTCTGGATATCCACATAGAGGCCGAGAAGGCGGCAGCCCAATTCAAAGGCGTAGAATCATCCCTAATTTACTCGGCCGGATACACTGCAAACGTCGGACTAATACCGACATTGGTCAGGGGGAAAGAGGATCTAATCATCTCAGACGAATTGAATCATGGCTCAATAATAGACGGCGTACGTCTTACCAAAGCTTCTCGAGCAGTTTACCAGCACAATGACGTTGGGGCGTTGGAGAGGGTACTCCAAGAAAACAAGGAGGCAGACAGGAAACTAATCATCACTGACGGAGTCTTTAGCATGGATGGGGATATTGCCCCACTGGATGAAATAACAGAAATTGCCGAAGAGTATGGTGCGATGATTTTTGTCGATGACTGCCATGGAGAGGGAGTTCTGGGTGACGGAAAGGGAATAGTCGCCCATTTCGGACTTCAGGGAAGGGTGGATTTCGAAATAGGATCTTACTCCAAGGCAATGGGAGTTCAAGGGGGAATTCTAGCCGGTTCTGAGCAAGTTAGAACTCATGCACTCAACCATAGCCGCTCATGGCTTCTCTCAGGTAGTCAACCCCCGGGAGTGGCCGCCGCCCAGAAAGCAGCCGTGGAAGTTCTCATGGAAGAGCCAGAGCATGTTTCAAGACTATGGGAAAATACAGATTACTTCAGAGAGCAACTGAATTCAATGGGTTTCGATACAGGCAATTCGGAAACACCGATAATTCCAGTGATGTGCGGAGAGAGCAGAATGGCCCAGGAACTTTCTAGCAGTTTGAAGAAACAGGGGGTATTAGTTGGCGCAATTGTATTCCCAATGGTTTCAAGAGATAAGGCGAGAGTTAGAACTCAGATGTCCTCGGGATTATCGAGAGAAGACCTCGACGAAGTCCTCTCAGCCTTCGAACTGAGTGGCCGTAAGTTGGGCTTATTGTAGGTGAAATGATGACTCCTGATATGCCACAATTACCAAGCTCAAGTAAATGGCCTGTTTCAACAGACATCACAGTCAATTGGGGCGATATGGATGCACTTGGCCACGTAAATCACTCCGTTTTCGCCACATGGATGGAGACTGCAAGAATGATTTACTTCTCCAAGACTGGTATGATGGAGATATACGAAGAATCCAACATAGGCCCTATCCTAGCTAGGATTGAAATTGACTACAAATTCCCAATAGTCTTCCCTGACACTGTCAAGGTAATGACCTCTGTATCTCGTATTGGGAACTCCTCCTTTGACATGGAGTACCGTATATCTAGCCATGAAAACGGAGGTGAAATTGCAGCTACTGGCAAGGTAGTCGGCGTCCTAGTGGATTACAATACGGGGAAGCCAGTGCCAATTACCGATGAGATCAGGGAGTCAATCATCAATATTGAAAGTGGAATCTCTGCAAACGATTAGGCCACATCGACCACTTCTTCTAGCTCTGAGTCTGACTCATCCCCAGATTCATCCTTAGTCCCGTAAATCGTAACTTCCATCCCCTCAAATGGTTCCATTCCTCTGTCTATCCTGTCAAGAATCCTCCATCTGGGGGCATAGGATAGGTGTATCCAGAGAGGCCCAGGCAATATCAACAGCCCCCATCCCAGCCACTGTAGGAAAGAGTCAGAGTCCTCAAATATCATGCTCACAGAAATCGCAACAAGCCCCAAAAATGGAAGTGGGAAAATGAATTTCCTTTTGTTTTCCAATCTCGTCGGGGGCCTTCTCACTATGGACGAAACGAGTGACGAGAAACCTCCTAGGAAAGATGTCATCGAAACTACAATCAGGGTCTGAAAACCCCAGTGCCTAGAAACATCCGTTATTTCCTGTTCGCCATTAATCACACCATTGTATGCGAATGGAAGCAGCATCGCCACTCCAATCATCACCCCATAGAATCCCCCAACGAAAACGGGATGCCCACTGGTGAGTGAGCCCCTGAGGAAGAAATTACTCAGAGTCCCTCCTGCAAGCATATGCCTATGCTCGGGATCAAGCAATCCGACCTCCTCGCGCCAAGGTGTCACGGCTTCCGCGCCCAATGTCCCGACTATGACCGTTGGGGTGCCAATAATATGTTGATTAGGGCATTTTCCGAGTATATTTCTGCTATTATGGGAAATTATTTCACATTCTCTCCAATGGAAACCCACCATACGGAGGGGTTATGACACATTCCCCTTTCCAACGAGCCCGGGTGATGCAATTGTCTGATGATGACTCCATATTCAACGTAACAGAGGCCCATCTAGACACCGGACTGAGGGGCATTCCCGTGGGCACATGTCAGACCTCATACGTAGACCCGTTGGAAGGGGTCCACTACGTGGGATACCCAGTAGCCGATCTTGTAGATTTGGAGGAAGAGGACGTAATCTACCTAATGTTGTACAAGGAATTACCCACCCCAGAACAATCGGAGAAATTCCGTTCTGAACTCATACATAGGGCAGAGTCTCTTCCTACGGGGGCCCTCAGGGTCCTCGAGTCGCTGACTCCGGGAAGCGGACATCCGATGGACTGGCTAGCTATCGGAATAATGGCTCTAGGGACTGCAGAGGCCACTGGAGATGTCAGAGCAGATTCAATGAACCTAATCGCTAGAATGCCCGAGTTGATGGCCAGAGTTTTCCTTCTCAGGGGCGGCAAGAAAGAGCAACTGAAGCCACGTAACCCAGAACTTGGGCTCGTAGAGAACTTCGTTCATATGCTTGGGATAGAGGGAGAGGAGGCAAGGAATATGGAAAGGGTGCTGAGATTCTTCTTCATCCTCCACATGGATCATGGGGGTGGAAATCTCTCAACATTTACTGGTAAGGCCGTGGCATCAGGCAGGGCCTCTGTATATTCAGCACTCTCAAGTGCAATGAATGCCTTGTCCGGGCCATTGCATGGGAGAGCTAACCAGTCGGTTCTGGAATTCGTTCAGAGAATCGGAACATCAGACCCCGAAGAGGTTTCTAACTTCGTGAATGCAGAAATAGATGCCCGTCGGCCAATTTACGGTTTCGGGCACGGGGTATTGAGGGCCGAGGACCCACGGGCGAAGTTGCTTATCGGACTTGGCGAGGAGATCTGTCCGGATGACGAACTTTACAAGACTGTCAAGGTACTAAGGGAAATAACCCCAGAAATACTCAAGGAGAGGATTCCAAAGATCAGCAATCCATATCCGAATGTCGATTTGGGCAGTGGAACGCTGCTTCACTCGGTTGGCTTCAGGAAGCCCGATTACTATACCACATTCTTTGGCTGGGCGAGAGTGGCCGGTATTTGTGCACAGATTCTCGATGAGAGGAATGCCAGGGAAGGCAGAGGCACACCGATTTACAGGCCCAAGTACATACCAAAGAATCAGCCCCATAGAAGACTCTGAGTACTAACTACTGTGAGTTTTTCCAGAGCCTCTGTGGCCAATGATCCTAGGGCACCCCCAAGGCAAACCAAGCGCAGACTCCCTCCTCCATTTTTCCTCCGAGCCATCCCAGAACGACCTTCTCCCCCTCTGAACCACAATCTCCGACTTTCTTTCCAAGGACAACTCGTTCCAGCTGGGGAGGGAGGAACTAGCTTCTCTGACTAGGTCTCCGTACTCTTCAACATCGGATGAACTGAATACTTCCTTCCATTCATCGTCCAGTGGTTGACTGGCCGGTCTGGGCCACCTGACGCTCCCATCGGGTTTGGCGAATAAGTTTGGATCCAAATGGTCAGAAACTAGGGAGACTCCGGCATCAATTAGGTCATCTTCAATCCTCAGTGGGGCCGGCCAAACAAATATCCCCATCCCCCTCAGTGACTTGTGGAGTCTACGAAGTCCCTTGCCTCGGATCCCAACTGTCGAACCGGGTCCAACGAACCTGGTCCATCCGTCTACGTAATCTAGGGCCATCCCAACCACCTCCATCCCCTCTTCTCTGAAATTACTGGCGATGGCCGGAACAGATGTCATAGCAAAATGCGGCATGGCCACCATTCTCTTTACTCTCCAGTATCTGCCCCACGATCTGATTCTCGGCATCAGCCTAGTAACTGGTATATCGAAGGATGACGATTTGGCAACAGAGGAGATTCTGGGCGAGAAACTAGAAACTATGGTAGTTTTATCAGGGAGATCCAACGGTCTGATGACCTCACCAATACGATCTAAAACAGACTCTAGATACTGATCGGTGTCAATTTTCGTGACTGGATGTGGCACCTTTATCTCTATGTCCACGGTTTTCCCAGGCAATTTCCAAGAATCAGTAAAATTAGAATTTGACAGGAGCTCATCAAAAGTAAAAACGCCCTTAGATTTCAATTCACTAGTGGATAAATTCTCGATGCACCTCCCAGCGATTCCCCCCTCTCCCGGAACGAACTCATCGTGATAAATCACCAGTTCACCATCACTGTCCATCCTGATATCAAACTCTACTCCGTCTGAGAAATTGATGCCATGTACCAAAGCCTCGACGGAGTTCTCCGCCGGTTGCTCCCACGCGCCTTGGTCGACCATGAACACTCGAGAGAATACAGGCTCATAATGGATTAACTGAATAATTGCGTTATAGGCAAGATAATTACCTCTCTGCACGGACGAGGGTCAGGTGTAAACATGTCAGATACAGTTGAATTGGACCGGGCCTCGGACCCGCAAGCAGTAAGGGGTTATGCATTCTACGATTGGGGCAAGTCAGCGTTTGAAACGAGCGTCACCGTGGCGATACTCCCTGCTTGGTACGCATACCTATTTCTGGAGGCCAATGGGCTTACCACTACAATCGGAAATATCGACATGACCGGCGACGCTGTCTGGGCGTATGCAGTAGCAGCCGCCACATTGATGGTCGCAGTTCTGGCACCCGCCTTCGGCGTCATAGCCGATAGGAAGCCAATCAAGATGAGATGGCTGAGGTACCTGACGTATATCGGAGCTGGATCGACCTTCCTGATAGGCTTCGATTTCCTCTATGCTGGTTCAGAGTGGATTTGGCTGATGGTCTTCTTCCTCCTTGCCAACATAGGCCTCAACGGGGCCGGCGTATTCTACAATGCCATGCTGCCGCACATGGGTACTGACGATGAGATGGATGACATCTCCAATCGTGCATTCGCGTATGGATATCTTGGCGGGGGAATCCTCCTCCTCCTTCACTTCATCCTGGTTCTTGGCATAGGTGGAGACTTCGTAATCAGGCTCTGTCTAGCATCTGCGGGGATTTGGTGGTACGGTTTCGCGCTCCTGACCTTCAAGTACGTCCCAGAACCTCCAGTAGAGCACGAGTCTACCGAAGAAACACTCAACGACAGTTGGCTCAAGATGCTGTTTTCCAAGGGGGGCGCTTATTCTGAGGTCATTAAGACACTAAAGGAAGTCAGCAAGTTCAGAACACTGTTCATCTATATGCTAGCCTACTTCTTCTTCATCGATGGAATAAACACCGTTACTGCAATGGGGGGTGTTTTCGGCTCCACTGTTCTTGGGGTAACCACAACGGAATTGATGATCACAATTCTGGCTATACAATTCGTGGCATGGCCAAGCGCATTGGGATTCACTCACCTCGCAAATAAATGGGGTACGAAGAAGGCACTAAACGCCTCGTTGGTGGGATGGGTGGTGCTATGCTTCGCAGCATGCGCATTCGCACCCCTCTCACTAGACGCCCACGACCAGCACGACATTCTGTTTGAGTGGGATTCGGACGGGGACGGTATCGCCGACTCCTATGACGACGATATTGATGGGGACTGGGCTACCAATGATGAGGAAGTGGAAGCAGGCACTGACCCACTCGATTACATGGACAGCCCCTCGGGGCTCCCACAGACATGGCTTCAGGAAAGGCTGAGCACGGCTGGATCATATGTATCGTACATGAACTGGAACTTCGATCATAGTATTGCACAGAAGACAGATTTCTCGGAAGATGAATTCGATGAGCAATCCTGGGCGGGGCAATTCTCGGAAATATTGCCTGTAGTGATTGGTGAGAAGAGCGGTATTTACGATTGGAAGTGGGGGAGCTCCGAAGACGATCCATATATGGTCCCAGTCGACAATCAGGCGTCGCTGGAGGAATTCCTTTCATCGATGGACGACTCGAGATTCAGCGCTAGCGTTTCAGGAGGCCCTCTCGACTCATCGAGTTCGGTGGGTATGGATCATCCTACTAGCCTCGGTGATGGCCCTATAGATGTAATTCCGGAGACAGTCAGGGATATCGTCTGGCAGCCTCTGGGACTGTCCGTCGGACTCCAGTTCCTAATACTGGGATGTGGGATGGGGACACTTCTTGGTGGCTCCCAAGGCCTTTCAAGGAGCATGTTTGGGCAAATGGTGCCCGAGACTAGGAGCGCCGAGTTCTTCGGCTTCTTCGGCTTCTTCGGGAAGGTGGCTGCTTTCATTGGGCCACTCCTGTACGCTACATTGACAGTCATGTTCGATAGCAGGGTCGGCGTTTTCAGTATCTCTTTACTAATTCTAATTGGGGCCTTCATGATGAGAATTGTTGATGTGGAAGACGGAAGGGCCGCTGCTAAGGCAGAGGATGCGAAGAACAGAGGAATCTCTATTGATTCCTAGTCATTTTGTCGACGATTAATGCAATCTCCAGAAGGAGGAGCATCGGGCCTGCGACAAGAAACATGGAAACTGGATCAGGAGGGGAGATGAGGGCGCCTAGGATCAGCCCAGAGAACCACAGGCCGCCTCTATTGCCGGAAATGGCGCTCCTCTCGATTATTCCGCCCCTGAGGAGGATTGAAGCAATTAATGGAACCTGAAAGCCAACAATGGATGCGAAATACAGCCCCGTGATGAATCCGACCCATGATTGCAATTGCCAGGTTGCCGCCAACCCAGCCGACGCAGCGTCCTCAGACAGGTAGTCGAGTAAGAGTGGCACAAGAACGCCATGTGAGTATGCGGCCCCTAACCCCCCCAGTAGAAACGCCATGGATATGACGAATAAGATGCCACTGACGCTCCCCTTCTCGTGCCCTCCTGCCCTCCTCGACTCGGCGACTATTTTCTTCCCATTCCAAGATAGGTCGCACATTAGGACTAGTGAAGCAAGGATGAATCCAACGTTTACGCCAATCCTGAGCCTCAGAAGTATTGCCTCCATCGGGCTGAGAATTACAATCTCGACACCATCGGGACGGTATGAGGAGGACTCAAGAAGCCACTCTATGGCTTCTCCAGAAGCCGGGAAGCCACCAAGAAAACCAAAGAAAAATACCCCTACTAGGATGTATGCCCTTTTTCTTAGGTGGGAAATAAGTCCTCGCAACTCAGCCCGGGGAAGAAGGTCCCCCATGTCGCCCTCCATGTTCTCCCGAGAGGCTACCACTGGTCAATTCATCGCTCACGACTTTCTGAGAATTACAGTTAGGACGTCACCATCCCCAAGGCGGTGATCGAGACCGACTCTCTGCCAGTCAAATTTGGCACTTGGCCCCTTGACTCGCGCATATCTGAATTTCCTGACAAAGTCCCTGTGCAACTTCACGCAAACATCCCGGACAGTTGAGGTATCCTTCACAATCAGGGGTTCTACCATGTCCGCATCTTGACCTTGGGGTTTGAGATAGATCGACATGAAGTGCAGATTATCAAAGATGAAGTCCTTCATCTCTTCAATACCTTCTCCAGTTTTTGCAGATACCTCTAGAACTGGCCATCCCGGAGGGAGCATAGCCCGTGTTTTCGAAAGATCGTCTTCAGTCGCCAAGTCAATTTTGTTCACCACGACAACCGCTCTGTTGTAGATTCTGTTACCTGCAAGCGTGTCAACAATATGATCGTCAGTAACATCGGTCCTAAGGGTGACCGTGGCCGAAACTATGCCGAAACTCCTGATGATTCCCTGAATATCCTCGTCAGTCAAGTTAGTCTGCTCAACGGTAGACCTTACGACTATCCCGCCCCTGTCCGTTCTCGTGATGTACACTTGAGGGATTTCCTGATTGAGTCTCATCCCCGACATCCAGAGTTCTTTGTCCAGAATGTCAAAGTGGGAGTCCTGGAATGGATCAACGACATACAGGACCATGTCAGAACCCCTGATTACATTCAGAATTTCTCTACCTCTGCCCTTCCCTTCAGACGCCCCTTTGATCAATCCCGGCAAGTCAAGAATCTGAATCTTGGCCCCCCTGTGGTCGAGGACGCCTGGGATGCAGGTCAGAGTGGTAAAGGCAAACTCCCCTGTTTCCGAATCAGCTCCAGTCAATTGGGAAATCAGACTAGACTTACCGACGCTTGGGAATCCAACCAGTGAAACCGAAGCGTCCCCTGACTTCTTAACTTCGAATCCAGCATTTCCACCACTCTTCTTGGAGTGAGCAATAGCCTTCTCTTTCTTCTCCTTAAGGGCTGCAATTTTAGCCTTCAATCTGCCAATGTGCCCTTGTGTCGCTTTGTTGTACTTGGTTTTCGAGATCTCCTCCTCTAGAGATTTGATTTGCTCCTCGATTGTCGCCAAGATTGCCCACCCCTCGTATTGCGGTTGCATTCCACGCAAACCCCCCGGTTCTTGAATCCGGTGGCGCTAGAGGGACTAGTCCCCACAAGCGAGGGTTCATGCGACACCGCCGACTGGTCGATATGGGGATTCATATGGTCGACGTTATCGTATCTCTGGTAGATGATGATTCACTGAGCAATTTATTGTCCATGCCCCTTGGAGACGTGATTTCGGGAATGGAGGGAATGTCCCTAAGGAATGCAAGGCCCGAGAAAGAAAGGTCCCTTCACAGGCAATTCGACATAGATCTAGAAGGCGAGATTCTGGAATGGGCTGATAGAATACCTGACATTGATCACAGTTCATCACTGAAAAATCAGAATCTACAATTGCAGGATAAGCTAGAACTCCTGCTTCTATTGTCTCATTGGTCTTCAATGGGCGAGTGGAGGTGCTGGGATGCTAGGCTGTTCCTATACGTAGAGCCATTGTCCGGCGCGAAGGTTTCTGGAACAGAGTCTTTCCTCAAGCCGGAGGTCTGGGAGAGATTCTCAGCCACCATGGAAAATTTCGACCGTTCATCATACATTGAGTCTGTTGTAATTGATTGGATGTCACGTAGAGAGGATTTGGGCGAGACCTTGGATCCTTCCATGGACCCAAGGATACTGCCTACAATGGAATCACACCAGAACTCATCAGGGGGCTTATTCGACATCATGGATAGGTCAAGAAGGGGGAGCCACCCCCTACTTATTGGAAGGGAGTATCTAGACCCATCATCATGGTATTTGGGCAGTCAGGGATTATTGGAATTCTTCGAGGGAGATAAATGAATGATCTAGATATTTCCCCCTTGCCCCCCGAGAAACCCCCACTCCCGGGAGTCGTGGTTTTAGGGCGTTTTCAGCCATTCCACAAGGGCCACGAGTTGATGATACTAGCAGCAGAACAATGGAGGGCGTCCAACAGTTCAGAATCAGAATTAATCGTAGCTGTTGGTTCCTCAAATCGTCCAGAGACTCTGAGAAATCCATGGCTAGCCAGCGAGAGGGAATCCATGATCAGGTATTGGGCAGATTCAGTCGATGGACTAGGGGAAATCGAGGTTGTGTCTATCCCTGATATCGAGGACCCCCCAAATTGGGTTTCTCACGCTGAGAGGTATCACGGGGAATCAGGGGTACTGTTCACTAGTGATGCCTTTACCGCAGAGCTCTACGAGATGGGTGGGTGGAAGGTTGTCCTGTCACCCTTGGTGGAAAGGGGCCTATACGAGGGTTGGAGGGTCAGGGAGACCGCTAGGATGATGTCCACAATTTCAGATATGGAGGCAGTTAGAGAGGTCCTGGGTGCCACAGTCCCATTTCCAGTAATTGACTACCTGATGCAAATTGATGGACTCAAGAGACTCGCCTTCCTAGGCGAAGGTGGAGAGCCAGTAGGCTGATTACCAGTCGCCCTCGAAGGTGCAGTCCGGGTCACAGTAATCCACTAGTATCCCAGTTAGTAGATATCCATATGCCATCATCTTGGCTTCTGGGACCTCCAAGACCAGATTGTGTGCCAGGGAGTGGTGCCACATGGGGCCATTCGTGTTCCCCGTGGGAAGCGGAGGGAAGTCGCCGTCAAAGTAGGCGGCGGAAGAACCATTGATGGGGCCATCAACAATTTCGACCCCAAATGGGTGATAAGCAGATCCATTGATCACTGGAACATTCCCCGTCCTGACTGCCCTATCGGCGGAAAGGGTCGTCACTTGAGCATCCATCATAGATGTCAGGTAGAACATGTCGAAAGGCTCTAGCTTGTCACCAAAACCAGTTTCCCTGAATGGCAGGAAAGTTTCCCCATCTGTGGAGTCCCAAATTGACTGAAGTAGCGCGATGGCAATCGCCCTATCCATCCTAGAAGGAAGTGATAAGTCACTGGAAAGGAGCTGGTAGAACTCGCTGGGGAACTCTTCAGAACCGTAGTGCGTCGATCTTTCCACCTGGTGTGTGAAGGATGTTCCGCCCACCCAAAGAACCCCCCACCCCAATTCGGGGATCATGGCCAGTAAGGAAGGGCCCCTGAGCCCTCCGAGTGAAATTCCTATGTAATTCACAGTATCTTTGTCAATCATATTTGTTCCATTGTGCTTGAACTCAACGATGTCCGAACAGACGCCAGTAATCGTTCTGACCATCGAGAGGTGATTGATTACAGCCTGCATCTGCCTTTCTTGCTGGTATTGGAACTCCGTGATGTCAACCAAAGCAAAGGTCAGTGCATCATAATCTCCATCCGAACTCCATCCCTTGAAGTCCGTAGCTATGAGAACTGTCTTGTATTCATTCGCCAGCTCCCTACCATTGATGACATATGAATCTCCATCTCCGAATAGCCCATGTCCAAACACAGTCAGTGGACCAGATTCATTGTTCTCAGCTAGAGATTTGGGAATTAGCATGGTAAAATCAATCTCTCTGTTCTGAACAAATTCAGGATCTCCTCCCGAGTCCCTCATTAGTGGCGATCTCGCAAACTGCGTCTCCATGTAGTGGGGAGTGGTAACAGTCCCCCGAATTAGACGCAACGAGTTTCCATCCTGCGCAAAGTCGTCTTGGACTTCTGTGATGGTGCAACCAATTCCCGATTCACCAAGTCGTAGCTCCGCATCGTCCCTCATAATGAGGAGATCTTTGAGGATGGACTCTGTAGATGCTGTATGGAACCACCATGCCGCTTGAAGATCTCCTCGACTGAATCCAGAGGCCTCCAATTGTTCGAACAATGCCTCATAGTCGGAGCGCTGCTCCTCTATTCCCTCAGAACTAGTATTGATTGAGTCTCTGAGTGCTCTGAATCCGTCTGAAGGAGCAATTGGGATTCCGCCTTCATCAACAAGGCCCCTGAAAGCTACCGCGTAAGCAGCATCGTGATCAAGACCCTCAATTGTCCTCAAGAAAAGTATAGTCGACTCTCCTTCTTGGGCCCTAGCATCAAGCTCTATCCAATGGTGGACCTTCTCCCCCGTATCCATGTTGAGTAGTATGCTAGAATGACCTTCTCCCGTAGATGGAGAGATGTCGAATTGAGTTGACATGCCAGAAATATCGGGTGTAGATTCGAATGCTGTGAAAATCTGAGTCGAGGGGCTGAATCCGTCAAGGCGATCAAGAATCAACATATTGCCGCTCTCGGCAGAGGAAGTATCGGGAATCGCCTCTCCGTCGATATTCAGGCTATATCCCGTTATACTGGAACTATCCTCACGAAGGAATGCACCTGATGGGAATGGGAGCATGCAGTGCAATTGGTTGGTCTCATCACAATATTCAGAATTAGCAATTTCAAGAATCTCATCTTCAATGATAGTTCCATTTTCTACTGGATCAACGACCCCCTGCTCTTGATTCTGAGTCTCATCGCCAGGGTCTCTTTCTGTGCCAAGGCACCCGGGGATAATGAGGATTAGTACCACCAATAAAGAAGACATTCTACGAGACATGGAACCGCGACCTAGCATTATGATTTCAAACAAACTCAGCAAGATGTGCACCAAACATCTTCCGGCATTCCGCCTTCGATGAATTCAATGAACCAATCCATAAATTTCACGCCCTCAACTTCCAACTCATAGAACCAACTAGAGAAAAGAATCCCATGCCCATCCCCTGGGGCGATGTATCCTGCGATTTCATATCCCTCGCTCTCTATGTGTTCTTCGGAAACCCTGAGCCTCCAGTTGTAGTCTTCGGGAGGATTATCAAGGAGTCCATTGAAGTATCTCATCGTATTGTCCTGCGCTGAGTCGAACCTGCCTATCCTAATCGTCGAGTCGTACATGGAAAGGAAAATATCGAGATGCGCACTAGTCATGTTGTTCCAGTTGAGAGAAGAACCATTGTATGTCAACCCATCTAGCCAACTCTGAGTGGCGTTTTGAAGTCCCCAAGAGGCATTCAGGTCGACAGTTCCAGTGCTTGTGACCCCACCAGTACTGTCGTGGAAAACCGTAATGTTCGCACCAGGTATGGCTTCTGCTAGATTCCCTGCGAAGAATCCTGCAGCTATGGCCCCCCCACTTGAGCCAAGGACATAGAAAGTAGTGGCACTACCTAGGGTTTCCACAAAGTAATCAAAGGCAGTCATGGCATTTGGGTATCCTTTGTGCTGCATTACATTGTCACCGTACCTCACAGTCGCATTCCCCATGTGGACGTCCCCTGTGCAATAAGGGACGAAGACCATTGACGCGTCAATTAGCGGATTATCCTTGTTTGTGAGGTTCAGTATCCCTCCCCATCCTGTCGGATTCTGCCAATAGGCCCCAGTTGAGGATGAGTTTTCAATTGTGCAAGTGAACTCGTCCCAGCAAGCCCCCCCTCCATTCAGGAAAAGGACTGCTACGTCTGAATCCGCCTCTCTGGAGTAGAATGAATATTCAGATCCGTCAGAGCACATGCACTCCTCGTTTTCGGTATCGTGTTTCTCCCATTGGTCAGTATAGGTCGGCACCCAGTATTCACAACTCAGATCATCATCAGTAGCCTCTGGGTCATAGTTTGTGGCGCTGGAATCTATGCAACCAGAAATTTCATCAAAGTCCCAAATTCCATCTCCATCGGAGTCTGGGTAAATGCATTCTCCCTCAGCAGTAGCCTCCGGATTGTAATTTTCTGCCAGCTCATCCATACATCCGCTGATTTCTTCCACAACGTCCCCTGAGCATCCGGATAGGAGCATGCTGATGACTAGAAGGAGAGATGTTACCTGTACGGAACTCTGTTTCATCAACTGCGTCACTGCCATGATGGATATATAGTCATCTCAACCTTCTTCGAACAACATTCTATGGAAGTGGTGAACGCCAGTTTCTCTTGTGGTAGAATACCGCCCTCTGTCGTAGGAACCAGACGAGACGCCCCTCTGCGTGGCTTCAACTATCTCCTGGTCCTCTTCTTCGACCTTGTCCAAGTCCCCTCCAGCTCCCTTCCCTAGTTTTGATTCATCCCATACAAATCCATGATAGACAATCTTCGTCCTTGTTACAGAAATCGGAATCACGATGTTTACGGAAAGCCCCCATGGGTAAAAGTTCAGCATCACTCCTGGGAATAACCAGTAGTAGTAAGCGGCGACTCTCTTCCCAAAGTCAGGCGACGATTTCGGAAGGTCGAAAGTGTCCTCATCCCCCTTGGCAATGCCAATCTGAAGAACGCCTCCCCCGAATAGTTCCGTTGAGTACGAGTCATAGTCGAGAGCCTCGTGCAGTTCGCCATGTACGAAAGGTATGTGAAAACCCTCTAGGTAGTTATCAACGTAAAGGGCCCAGTTCGCATCAATTTCGTAAGATCTGTGTCGTGATTCATCATGCTGGAATTCATCAATTGGCATCCACCCTATTCTTTCTTCCATCACATCGAAAACAGAGCCATAGCGAGATGGAGAGACTCCGGTAAAAATCATCCCCTTCCATTCCTTTATTGGAAATTCTAGTAGGCTGTCTTGTGCTGAGGGAAAGTCCCTCACACCACCAAATTCGGGCATGTTCTTGAAGCACCCGTCAAGGCCGAATGTACGGCCATGGTACCCACATTTGATAGTGGAAGCGTCGCATTTCTCGGTCACGAGGATCATCCCTCTGTGGGTGCATACATTGGACAAGCATCTGACTTTCTCAGAGATTGTCAGCGCCATCGCCTCTCCGACCATTCCCTCCATGTGGTCAAGTGGAATCGAACTAGCTCCCTCTAATTGGCTCCGGTGCGCGCCAAAGTGCCAGCAGTTTCGGAAACCAGAAACAACTCTCTGAAAGCTCTCGAATTCTGTGTAGAATTTAGATGGCAGAGTCAGAGATTTAGAGATGTCAGGGTCAATTGGCTGACTCATCCCCACTCGCCTCAGCCACAATTACCCTAGCGGCCCTAAGTACTCTTTCATGGAGCAGGTAGCCTTCTTCCATGACCTCGACCACAGAACCCGGCTCAACTCCCTCTGGCGCAGAAACCGTGGCTATCGCCTCCATGCAAGTTGGATCAAACTGCATACCCACGGCTTCAATCTGAACAACTCCCTCGGACTCAAGGGCCCTTTTTATCCCCTCTAGAGTCATCTTGACCCCGTCCAAAAAAGCCTCAGAGGAAGAATCATCGAAATTGGAGATCGCTTTATCCAGGCTTCCCAGAAGTGGCAGCATCTTTCTTGATAGGCCAGATGCACCGAACCTAATGGCCTCTGATTTGTCCCTAGCTGCCCGCTGTCTCACATTAGCAATCTCTGCTGCGGAGTATTGCAACTCCTTCTCAAGTCGAGCGATCTCGGCTTCCAATTTCTCGCTCTGGTCCTCGACATTCTGTGAATCCTCTGATTCAGGACCAGCATCACTCGTCTCCTCGTTCACGTACTCACGCCCCTATTCGCATTCAATAATCCAATGGTTTAGTCAGTATAGAAATACTCGCCAGACGCCTTTTGCTCTCTGTCCTTCACGCTATCCGGCTTGTTGATTCGAGGCCTTTTTGACTCGTGATCACGCCTGAATGTAACTCCGACGCCTGACAGGAAACGATTCATTCCCTTGCGAAGGCTAAGTGGCCCCATTGCGAAGCCCGATTTCCCCCCCTCCCCCTCGAAGACTAGAAGCGAGTCACTGACAATGTCGATGAAGTAAATGTCATGATCAATAACCATGGCAGCCTTTTCGTTGCTTTCCATGGTTCTTCTGATGGCCTTGGCCGCCTCCATCCTTGCATTTGCGTCCAGATGGGCACTTGGTTCGTCCATTAGGTACAAGTCAGCCTCTTTGCCTAGGCAAATCGCTATGCTTACTGCCTGCAATTCCCCTCCCGAAAGCCTCTGGGCCTGTAAATCAAGCATTTTGTCAACTTGCAGCGGCCTGATTACCTGGGTGTGGAACTCGCCCGAGCGCCACTTCCCTCCGATTTCTGTGTCCAACCAGTCTTGGACGCTACCTTCGAAGTCAGTGCTGACATGCTGAGGCTTGTACGAAACGTTGGCCTCCATGGTACACCATCCTTCGTCCGGCTCGATCTCCCCCGCAATCATCCTGACCATTGTTGTCTTCCCTGTTGCGTTGGGCCCTACAACTCCAATCACTTCGGCCGAGCGCACCTCGCCCTGACCGGTTTTCAGGTGGAAATCCCCCAATTTCTTCTCCATGTCTCCCCATTTCAGGATAGGGATGCCAATATCTTCGCCCCTTGTTCGCCCTCTTACAAATCGGATCGGTTTGTCCCTAATCCTCACGTTCTCCTCCTGCAAGAAACCATCGAGGTATGCGTTAATGGCCGTTCGTGTCGAACGGGGCGGCGTGAAAATTCCATATGCAGCACGCTCCCCATAAATTATGTGTAGGAGGTCGCAAAGAACGTCTAGAATAGCTAGGTCGTGTTCCACTACAAGGACCCTCTTCCCCTTGGAAGCCAAGTCCTGTATGATTCTAACCATCCTCATCCTCTCATAGATGTCCAAGTACGAAGAAGGCTCATCGAAGAAGTAAACATCGGCTTCTTTGAGTATGGTGGCGCAGATGGCGACACGTTGCAATTCACCTCCGGAGAGGCCAGTTAACTCCCTATCTAGAAGGTGGTCAACTGCTATCCTCTTGGCGCATTCCTCTATCTCGCCCCTATCATCTACCCGTGAAAGAAGCCCCCTTACCTTCCCATCCCAGAGTTTGGGGAGTTTGTCGATGTACTGCGGCTTTACAGCGATGCTAACACTTCCTTCTGAGACCAGTCCCAAGTAGTCCCTCAATTCCCCCCGGGGGAACGTGGAAACAACTTCCTCCCAGTCTGGAGGTGGATTTTGCCAGTCACCTAGGTTAGGCCTTACTGATCCAGATAGTAGATTTATTGCCGTGGACTTGCCTATTCCATTGGGTCCGAGAATTCCAATTACAGACTCTTTGGCGGGTGTCGGTAGTCGGAACAGTCTGAATCCATTGAGACTATACCGGTGAGTCATATCATGATCTAACTCCTCTGGAAGATTGATGATTTTGACTGCGTCACCAGGGCAAAGTTTTGCTCTAGTGAAACATACCGGGCATGCCATCTCTAGAATCTTGAATTTATCGTCCTCGAGTTGTATGCACTCGCCACCGCACATGCCAGCATATTTCTGGAGGTACATGAAAGCCGAACTGTTCGGCTTACACCTTTCCTCTAGCAATACCGCTATCCTCATGACATTCCCTCCTGCATTTCGCTCAATACTTCTTCTGTCGATTACGCCGTTGGCGGCCCTTTGTGCTCATACCGCCAAGAATCGGTACCTGGCGTATACGTAGCCAGCAAGGGCGATTTTCTCTGATTTCGTCAACTGAATTCTTTCAGTGAAAACATCCCCTCCCTTCTTCTTAATTTTCGACATGATCGATTCGTAGAATTTTGCCATAGCGGCTGGGGAGTACCTCGACGCCTTATCTAGCATAGGGAGAAGTTTGAATGCCCTGTCCCTGTATCTATCGGCTTGCTCGATAAAGTCCTCGACGAAAGGCTTCCACCCGGGGTGAGAAATAACAGAATTTTCACCTAGGATGTCTTCTGGAGTAATTCCAAATCTGGCGAGATCCTCGACAGGCAGGTAAATTCTGTTTCTAGCAGCGTCTTCTGCAACGTCTCTGAGAATATTTGTTAGTTGCATGTATATTCCCCATGCCTCCGCATACTCCCTCGCTAGAGGGTCGTCGTAACCATATATCTCGATGCAAACCAGCCCCACTGTTGAAGCAACGCGATAACAGTAAGAATAGAGGTCTTCGAAGGTTTCGTAGCGGTTTCTGTGGAAGTCATCCTCCATGCCACTGATCATATCGTCCAATGATTGACGATGAATGCCGAAGGTCTGCACAGTGTCTTTCAGGGCAATGAAAATTGGGTCGGTCGATGTCACATTTTCATAAGCCGTTGACAACTTCTTTCTGTAGTAGAAAAGTTGTGACATCTTGTCATTGTAAGATGATCTTTCTACGACTGGCTTCCCACTTGTCAGTCTCTCTATCCTCTCACGGTAGTCCTTCGACTCTGGGTCGTCCGATGAACCACCGGGAAAGTGATCGACATAATCCCCATCAGCAATGTCATCAGCCCTGCGACAGAATGCGTAGTAGGCACAAATAGAGCGCCTCTGAAGGTCTGGAAGGTACTTGAACGAATGATAGAAGTTTCCAGCCTCCCTCCTCGTCAATTCCTCACAGTAGTCATAGGCGGTGTCAATGATGCTTTGTGGTACCTCAGGCTCCGACCAAATCGCAGCATCTACATGGGCGAATGGATTGACCAACTCTCCCCTTGGGCCAATTACACCCATGAAAATGGCGCCTTCGCGAACCGCTTCTAGGGCAGTAATGCTAATCGCTCTAGCAGCCTCCCTAGTCACTCCCACTGTTCTGCGGACCCTTTCTATGCTCCGAGTCTCAACATCTGCTTCAACTATCGAAATGCTCCGCTCGCTAACCAATCCCAACGGTCGGACGGTGCCCGGCTCGTGTGTTTCAGTCATACTCCCTCGTTCCGAGCGCCAAAGGCCTGCTATTGAACCTCACCCCAGTTTGGGCGAATAATCATTCGAGCCCATAGGGCTCGACTATTTCCTTTCTGACTTTAGCAGTTTGGAGCACCTTCTCTTCGAAGATATTGAAAGCATAGTTTTCTTGGTGAGTTCCTTGATTTCATCTCGGGAAATTTTGACCCTATTTTCTCCATCAAGGACATTATTCTCCCTTAGAAGTGAGATAGTCCTCTGCCCGATTAGGACGGGTAGCATGCATGCCCCCCTCAGCCTGAATTGTGAATAGGGCAGAATTTCGATATATTCAATCGCTGAATCCAGATGCTCGTCTGCTCTGTCCAGCAATTCATTGAAGAGATCTCTGAATCTCCCCATATTCTCCGGTTCTCTGAGGTCTTCAGGCATTAGTCCATGACTTTCCAACTTGTCCAGTGGGACGTAGCACCTGCCTAGCCTCAAGTCTTCGGGAATGTCTCGCAGTATGTTGATTAGCTGTAGTGCCTTTCCGAATCTTACGCCCTTCTCGAAGAGCTTCCTCTCAGTTTCGCTGTCCACTTTGAATTGATGTTCAAGGGACATGCTGGTCCAGAACTCGCCAACGCTTCCTGCCACTCTGTAGGCATAGTCATCGAGCTCCTCATAATTTTTCAGAGCCGTGATAACTTCCCCTCTGCCAGCCCCAAATCTTTGCAAATCGAGGCTCTGTCCACCTATAATCACCCCCAAACAGGTTCTGACTATTTCCCTGTCCCTTTCGGGCAGTTCGAATAGTAACTGGACTGGCTCCTCCGCCCTGGAAAGAAGCCTGGCTTCTGCGGGATTCTTCTGATGCTTTGCGAGGCTGGACATATCTGGAATCGAATCAGATTGGCCCTGTGCCCCCCTGTTGTAGGCCTCTAGAGTTTCCAACAGCTCTTCTGTCGTACCACTGCTGGAGTCGGCAATTGTGTCTGCAATCCTAGCTAGAAGGTACAGGAGGCCCATTTGCTTCCTGACTCCCGATGGAAGCTTATTCAGAGTGAGGTAGAATGACCTTGAAGTATCTTCAAGTAACTTGTCAACGGATGGTTCCAGTCCTCCCATGCAGAGTCCCCTCAAGTGCCTCCCCGGGCACCCTGCATCTAAGACTCTCGCAATCCAGCATCGACTAGGGCCCCAACTAGTACTTTGCCAATCTCGGATGGGTCCCTAGCCACATAGATACCAGCGGCCTCGAATGCAGAGAATTTCTCTGCAGCAGTACCCTTCCCTCCCGAAATTATTGCTCCTGCATGCCCCATCCTCTTTCCAGGTGGTGCCGTTGAGCCTGCAACGAAGCCCACAACCGGTTTTGTCATGTTTTCTGCTACCCACTCGGCCGCCTCTTCTTCCGCGGATCCGCCTATCTCTCCAATCATCACAACAGCAACAGTCTCAGGATCACTTTCGAATGCTGTCAGACAATCGATGAAGCCGGTGCCATTGACCGGGTCCCCTCCAATTCCAACACAAGTTGTTTGTCCCTCGTCAACACTCATTGTCTGAGCGACAGCCTCGTAAGTCAGAGTCCCCGATTTTGACACAATGCCAATTCGGCCCTTTTTGTGGATAAACGCGGGCATAATTCCAACTTTACAACCACCATTCTCGCCAGGGGAGATGATCCCAGGGCAATTAGGCCCGATGAGCCTCACATCCGGGCATGAGTCGACAATGGAGACAGCTCTTACCATGTCTAGAGTCGGAATTCCCTCTGTGATGCATACGATCAGCCCGCCTCCTGCTGCTTGGAAAGATTGCGCGGCGTCAACAATTGCGCCGGAGGCGAATCTTGCAGGGACGTAAATCACGCTAACATCGGCACTAGTCTCAGAAATGGCCTCTGCCATGGAATTGAAAACAGGGACCTTCTTTCCCTCTAAATCCACGATTTGCCCTCCTTTACCAGGAGTAACACCCCCGACAATGTTGGTGTTGTAGCGAGACATCCTAATCCCGTGAAATGTTCCTTGGCGGCCCGTTATTCCTTGTATCAGTATCTTGCTATCATCATTGATCCAAATCGCCATCAGTTCCCACCCCCTATCAGTTCCACAATTTTGCGGGCACCTTCGGAAAGGGTGCTTGTGGTGTGAACAGACATTCCACTTTCATCCAGAACTGCCTTCCCCTCGACGTGATTAGTTCCGGAGAATCTTACTACTAATGGAACATCTAGTCCGATCTCTTCGGAAGCCTCGATAACGCTTCTTGCAACCATGTCACACCTGATTATTCCCCCAAAGATATTCACTAGAATTCCTTCCACGCTTGAATCCTCCAATATGATCTCGAATGCAGCTGTGATGGACTCCTTCGTGGCCCCTCCACCAATGTCAAGGAAGTTCGCTGGCTCGCCCCCATAGAGCTTGATGACGTCCATGGATGCCATCGCTAGTCCGGCCCCATTGACCAGACACCCTATGTTCCCATCGAGCTTCACGTAGGAAAGCCCCAGTTCGTGAGCCCTGATTTCAACTTCCTCCTCCTCGGAGACATCCCTTAATTCGTCCCTCCATGGATGCCTGAAGTCTGCGTTATCGTCGAAGCTGACCTTCGCATCTAGTGCCACCATACTTCCATCATCTGTCCTGACCAGCGGATTAATCTCAATCATCGAGCAGTCTTTCTCCATGAAGAGGACATACAGGGAATCTAGCATATCCACCATTTCATTTGCAGACTCGCCGGACAGTCCCAATGCGGAAGCAAGCGATTCGGCATCCTCATTCCTCAGGCCGTCCGTTGGATGCGCCCAAATCTTGTGAATTGCTTCTGGGGTTTTCTCAGCGACCTCTTCTATGTCCATCCCACCTTCTGTGGAGGCCATGAAGAGTACTAACTTTGCATCCCTGTCCACAAGAACTGCAAGATAGTACTCATGATTTATCGAACAACCAGATTCGATGTACATATTGCTGACTATCTTGCCTTCAGGGCCAGTTTGCTTAGTGACTAGGAGGTTTCCCGAGATTTTCTTGGCGTACTCTTCAACATCGTCCCTGGAGAAAGCGATTTTTACTCCTCCTTGCATTACTTCCTCTCCCGAGGCGGGGTCGAACAACGTACCCTTGCCCCTCCCCCCTGCATGGATCTGGCTCTTCACTGCCACCACCGCGGAACCAAGTGAGTCGTAGGCTGAGAGGGCCTCATCCACGGTTGTACAGTGAACTCCGTCTTGGACCTTGATGCCGGACTCTCGGAACATTGCCTTTGCTTGATACTCGTGGATGTTCATGCTATCGCCCCGGCCACTGGCAACCTGTCTTTGAAGGATGCGCAAGAGCTCCTTGTCTAACTGGGACGCGAAGCGCTCAAACCAACCTGCTGTCACGCCCATCCATGGACGTGCTCGTGCTGGCCGGCGGTTTTGGCACCAGACTCCGTCCTTGGACCTCGGGCAGAGCGAAACCACTACTCCCTCTTCTCGACATGACTCTGCTAGAACGCGTTGTCGAGTGTGTCCCTCCTGAGATGGTCGACAGGGTGGTGGTCGCCGCTGGGTATGGAATTGACGAAATGAGGGATTTCTCCTCCTCGGGAGGAGCGGAATATGAGATCGTACTTTCTGTTGAGGAAGATGCTCTTGGAACGGGAGGCGCGGTAGCGAATGCAAGAAGGCATCTAACTGGAAATGGGCCAGTTTTGGTACTGAATGGGGACTTGGTTTCCAGCGTGGATGTCGGGTCACTCATCGACCATCACAACAGAAAATCCGCATCTGCAACTCTCTCTCTATGGGAGGTCGAGGACCCCAGTAGGTTCGGGGTTTGTGATTTGGACCATGAAGGGATGATAAGGAGGTTCCAGGAGAAGCCAGAACCCGGTACTGAGTTCTCGAACTTGATTAACGCGGGGTGCTCTGTCCTCAGTAGGGAAACCCTCGACTCCTTGCCGAGCGGGTCATACAGCATGGAGAGGGAAATCTTCCCTGCTATCGCCGAATCAGGCGGGATGGCGGGCCTGGAGTTTTCCGGATACTTCGTGGATGCAGGTACACCAGACTCTTTCATCGAGGCGGCTCAGGTGTGCATCCAGAACGATCGATTCTCAAGCGGCCACCTGGAGGGCGACTCTTGGTTCGGCCCGGGCTCTAAATGTGAGGGGGAAACTTCTGGCTGCTCCATAGGCCCAGGGGCAACGATATCAAGTGGAGCTAGACTTACTGATTGCGTGGTATTGGGGGGGGCCGTGGTAGGGCAAGGCGCCGTACTAAACCGATGCCTAGTGGGAGAGGGGTCATCCGTTTCTGCCGAGTCTACATTAGATGGCAAGATAATCGGCCATGGCGAATCAGAATAGTCGGCATGGTCAAAGCACCCCTGTCACTCGCACGTTCGTGAGCGACACTCTGGTGGTTGTGAACTTCAAGACCTACGAAGAGGCCCATGGCCCCTCTGCCGTAGCACTAGCTCGTATCATGGAGGGGATAGAAACCAAAGCTAGGCTAGTCGCCGCCGTATCCCCTCTCGATCTCGCGCAGGTCGTTCAAGCGGCCCCTGGCCTGGAAGTCTGGTGTCAGCACATGGACCCCATCGGATTTGGTTCCAATACTGGTTGGATAAGTCCCGAGACAGCGATTCAGTGGGGTGCCTCAGGGACTCTAATCAATCATGCAGAGCACAAGGTCAGTCTGGAGCACGTAGCCATGCTACTGGACCAGGTTCCAGAGGGCTTCCAAGTCTGCGCCTGTGCGGCTGACACCGATGAGGCGAGGGCTCTGGCAGCCTTAGTTCCCACATTCGTAGCCGTTGAGCCGCCCGAACTGATAGGCGGAGATGTTTCAGTCACCAGTGCCGATCCAGGGATAGTCTCCGGAACGGCAGAAGCAGTGAGGGAGACGAACGGTGACGTTGGAGTTCTCTGTGGGGCGGGAGTGAAGACCGGAGCAGATGTGGCTATGGCCGTGGAGCTTGGAACCTCGGGCGTCCTCTTAGCTAGTGGCGTCACAAAATCGCCGGACCAGGCTGCGGCTCTCACAAATCTAGTGTCGCTTCTTTAGGGTTCTCGAACGTAGTAATCCAGTAGAGCAGCAGCAGTGTGGCTACAGTGGCCACGCCGCGATTCCAATCGACTAGGGCCGCCAGCATAACCACCCCAACGTAGACGAAGGCCAGGACTGCAAGTAGAATCAAGTGAATAATCGGAGCTCCATTCAGCCGTGGGTCTAGGAAATCATAGAAGTAGAAACCACCCTTGCTCATCGCGAAAAATGCTGAGTAGGTGACATACGCGGCCCCGAAAAGAACTGGGAAAGAAATGTGGGAAAGTCCGACTGATATGTCTGTAACGAGCAACTCCACTCCGAGAATGATTACGTTTCCATTGTGCATGATCTGGTTGTCCCATAGGAAGTAGTGACTGATGTTGTCCCCCCTCTTATTCGACTCAGGAATTAGGATGAAAGTCACAGTCACACTAACTAGAAGGGCGCACGCGCAAGCAGCAGCTAGGGCCGCAGGACATATGTGAAGCACGATTCCCGGGACGCCCACCCCAAAAATGTGCGACCATGTCACGTATGCCGCCATGGCGAAGTAGAATCCCAGGAGTCCGAAGCTCCACATCGTGAATGCTGCTAATCGGTTCGTGCCGAAAAGCCTCCTTGGACCATATATTTTCGTTTCATAGTCCAATACATTGTAGGTTAGTCCCCCCTTATCGGTGCCGATTACAAAGAGGGTGACTAGAGATGCCATTGCCGCAATCGTTCTGAATAGGGCTAGGAGAATGTCAGGCATTACTTGAGAGCCAGAAACCTCGGATAGGGAGGGAGATGGCTGCTCTGGTCCGCCCATCATCCATAGGAGCGATATTGCCGACACAAATCCCACAAGGGACAAGGTCGCGACCGTGCGGTCACTCTCGGAGTACTCCCTGATCCCGACCACGTTGGTTCCAATAACGCACCAACTATCAAACCTGTCACGGATTGATGGCTACCATGGCTCTTGTACTAATGTCTCCTCGATCTGCTGGCAGCGAATGATATGGCTACAATAGCTGGAAGGAAGGCAAATCCGGGTACGGAACCACCTGAGTCCCCAGTCGCCTCGGGGATACAGGAGGTCTGCCCCTTCTCAGGTTGCGCCTCTCCTGATGGACAGGGCTGCTGGAAGAAGGCCCCCGGCTCGGGGACGAAGTGGTTGGCTCCCGCGACTATGCAGTACGTTGCCTTGGCTAGGTGCTGGTAGGTCCCGGCCTCGCAGGGCGTCTGGGAGGATGACCCCTCTGCCTCCACGTAGTGACCCTTCTGGGCGTCGATGCACTCGGTCTGCGCGGTAGAAGGCTGGTAGGTCCCGGCCTCGCAGGGGTATTGGCTCAGAGAGCCAATCAGCGAAACGATGTATCCAGCCTCAGCCTCTAGACATGCAGGTTGCCCTGCAGAGGGCTGGTAGGTCCCGACCTCGCAGTATTCGAAGTCCAAGGACCCCTCATCCGCCACGAATGCCCCTCCAGTTGCTTCGATGCACGAGGCTCTGCCCGGCTCTGGTTGGTAAGTCCCGGGAGAGCAAATCGTTTCCGATGTGGCGCCCGGCCCCTCTGCCGAGTGGCCGGCTTCTGCCTCGATGCACGAGGCTTGCCCGGAGTCGGGCTGGTATTGTCCAGGGACACACTCCCTCTGTACCTCGGAACCCATGCCATCTGCGTAGTGACCCGGCTCCGCCTCTAGGCAAGAGGAAGAACCTGTTTCCGGCTGGTAGTGGCCCTCTGGGCATTCAGCCTGTGATGCTGACCCTTCCCCTTCGACATAACTTCCTGGGTCAGCCGAGAGGCAGATTATGGCGCCGAAGTCGGGCTGGTAATGCCCCGTGGCGCATGGGACCTCGTCACCCGTGCCCTCGGAGGGTGCGTGGTGTCCTGGATTGGTGTCCATGCACTCGGTCTGCGCGGTAGAGGGCTGGTAGGTACCTGCAGGACAGGCCTCCTCTGAAATCGCACCGTCCGTGTCTACGTAGTGGCCGGGGTTCGAGTCGATGCATTCGCTCTGGCCCTGCGATGCTTGGAACTGGGGCATCGAGCAGGGAGTTTGGGAAGTCGATCCAGACTCGCTTGCGTAGTGGCCCGGCTCCGCTACCTTGCACTCGCTGAGACCCAGCTCGTCCGAGTAAGTCCCGGGCTCGCAGGGAGTCTGTGCGACAGACCCGTTACCGGGGGCGTAGTGCCCGGCGAAAGCGAGTGAGCAAGATGAAGCGGCTAGGTTGGCCGAGTAGGTTCCTGGTGCGCACTCGGTCTGTGTGGTAGAACCCACGCTACCGACATAGTTACCGGGATCCGCAGCGAGGCAATCAGATTGGTTGGCAAGTGGCTGGTAGTACCCAGTCCCGCACATCATCTGCGCGGTGGCCTCAACGTTTGTCTCGTGCCCCATGTCCGCCCCAAAGCACGATGTCTGCCCGGAATCGGGCTGGTAGTAGCCTGGTTCGCAGGACTCCTGGGATGTCGCGGTGCTTCCCGAGACATAGTGCCCCGGACTCGCCTCAATGCAGAACCCCTGTCCCGCCAGTGGCTGGAACTCGCCAGGTTGGCACTCCCAGTCCGACTCTGAGAACTCCGGGGAGTAGTGCCCCGCCTCGCTGACTCCCGTGCAGGAGCCGTCGATTACGTAGTGTCCCGCCGGGCATCCCCATGGCAGATCGTCAAGCATCCCCAGAACACCATCGCCATCTGGGTCCCTGTCGCCCAACATCGCTGTTCCGTCAGTCCCAGCTTCGACCCAAATCTCAGCGGGGAAAGATGAGAATCCATTGCCGCCGTTGCCCAGCCCACCGTAGTTGTCGGAGCCCCAGCAGAAGACGCCACCAGTCGTGTTAATCGCACAGGTTGACTGGACCTCGGCCATCCATCCTGTTGAGTTCCATCTGGAGTGGTCGCCATACCACGAGCCCCCCGCGGCTATTGCGACGAACTCATGCGCGCCGACTACTGGCGTGATGTCCTCGTAGTACGACGTGTTCCCAAGTCCGAGCTGCCCGTTGCCGTTCATCCCGCCGCACCATGCCTCGAAGCTGTCGAGTATGGCGCATCCGTGCTCAGGCCCCTGGCTGAAGGAGATCACCGAGCGGTTCACGTCCGGCCCAAGATCGGGATTCAGGGTGGGCGAGGAGTTCCAGCGCTCGTCATCATTGCCAAATCCCCAGAAGGCGACGTTCCCGTCCTCGAGAACCGCCGTGTGCCCCGAGAATCCTGAATCAATCGCCAATACGCCAGTGCCGTTCGGCATGGGGACGTATTTGGGTTCCAGCTGTAACGCGAAGTCGACGTCGGATCCAGCCCAAAAACCATGGCTGAACCCGTCCGTCGTCACGCCAGTCAGTGTGTTGTTTTCCTTGCCAGTCCACTCAATCCAGTGGGTGCCTCCAAACGGGCATGGGTACATGTAGGCCTTGCCCTCTTCCCCGAAATTCGTCGCATCGGTCAAGTTGAGCCAGGTTTGATCCCCCGTCAGCATTTCATCTGCAAGCGTGGTCTTGTAGAGGTAGTCGTCGCCCTGCCCCATTGATCCTGTGTCGCTTCTCCCCCAGCAGTACAAGCTGTTGTTGTCGAGAACCGCGCACGAGGTGCCCATTCCGACTGATACAGCGATAGCGCTCCGGTTTTCGGGCATCTCGACCATCTGCGGCCTGGTTATGCCATTGTAGATGTTGCAGTTGTCCCCAACCGCGGGGATCTGCGAGTAGACTACTCCTTCGCTGCACCAATCTCCATTCCCCACCTGGCCGAATTCGTTATGGCCCCAGCACGACACGTCTCCGTCGTCGATAATCGCGCAGAAGTGAGCGCTCAGGTCAGATCCCACGATGGTCCTGACTTCGGCGTTTGGATTACCAGGGAAGTGGACCTTGGCTGGTAGCTTTCCTTGGGCGTACCTGCATGGGTAGTAATCGTTACCCACGTATACGCACACGGGCCTGCCTAGCTGACCGTATTGTCCACCGCCCCAGCAGTACAACTCGTTCGTGTCGGTAATGGCGCAGGCTGCGAACTGCCCTACGGCGACCTCCCTGAAGCTGATCCCGTTCACTCCAATCACATCGACTGGAACTTCGGAGTAGTTTCCATCCTCCATCTGGCCATTTCCGAGCTGTCCGGCATCATTCGCCCCCCAGCACGCTAGTGTCCCGTTGTGCCTGACCATGCAGGCCGTACCCCTAGCGTTGGATATCGTGGTATCCGAGAAGATCGAGCCAGATGTGAATCCCGGCAAATTCGGGGCCGCGTGCGTCATCGACTTATCAGGAACGTCATCAAGTTCCTGCATCCGCATATCATTTTGGCTAATCGAGGCAGTCATTCCCAGCATAAGGCAAACTAGGGCCAGCGCAACGTATGGTGTAGCATCCGCACGAGTCATTGAACCTGCAATGAGAATCAGCCTATCAACATGACCACTGCTGAATTGTAGCAGAATCACTGCTTAGCGCGCTTTCTGGCTGCCTTTCGCCTTCGGAGCTTCTTCTTGCGCCACTTCCAGCGCTGCTGTCCTCGCTTCTTCCATGCGCGAGAACCTCTCTTCATGCGGGCGGCCGACCTGCTGCCCCTATATGAGCGATTCGCGAGGGAGGGGGTTTGGTGGTGGGCGATACAGGATTCGAACCCGTGTCACCGGCTTAGAAGGCCGGGATGATATCCAGACTACACTAATCGCCCTGACATCTGCGCCGAGCACCCCCCTCATGAATCCCACACTCTGCGGATTGTGTAACTCGCGGTTTCCAAGGAGAAATAAATCACCCTAGGCGGATGCGAAAGATCTCGCGCACTTGGGGCACCTGTCAGGCCTGGTTACCCTCCGCCGCTCCCAGGAGTGACCGCAGTTGCCGCAGATCCACTGCCTCTCTGGGAGGCTGGAAAGGACCTCCTCCCTCATGCCCCTCAATACGGGGGACTCGTTCAGCTTTGGGGACGGTGCCACCGCTTTCACGATTTCAGCGTGGTTCCCGTCGTGTTCCAAGAGTCCCGCTGCATGGAGCAGTTCATGTGCCAGCGTGTGCTTGAAAAGCTTCTCGTCACCATCCAGGATACTGTTGATCCCTATTGTGATCGGGCCCGGGGACAATCCAAGCCTCCTCCTGCGGTAAAGCTCGTTGTGGTCGCACTCGAACCTTGTGATTCCCAATCTGCTGTCACCAGCCTCCAGCCATTCGAGGGAGATCCCCCCGTCAAGGCTCTTGATGAATGGGGCATCCCTGCCATCAAGTGCAAGGACGACTCTCTCAATAAGGCCGTCTGGAATTTCGGGGGCCCCTGGCATCGCCACTCACTCTTGCTGGCCCCTGCACCCATTCTCCTTAAATGGGCCTCGATAGTCGCGCTTTCTATTGGGCGTGTGGCGCAGCTTGGAAGCGCGCTTCCTTGGCATGGAAGAGGCCCCGAGTTCAAATCTCGGCACGTCCACCATACACCTACGACACCCTCTGAGGTGCAGAAAGTAAACTATTTTCAAAGTTAATTGTTAGCAAAAAAGCCTATTTTACCAATATTCTGAGAGATACTAAATACTCAACACGACCACGCACGAGGTATGAAGTCCAGGCTAAACGCTTTACTTCTTGTTACGCTGATGATTGCGTCAGTCGCCGCCGGTTGCCTCGGCGGAGACGACGATGTGGAGGGTTGCATGGATGAAATTGCAACTAACTTCGACGCTGATGCGACCGTCGACGACGGTTCGTGTGAGTTCGCCGACTCGGACGGCGACGGCGTGTTTGACCACCTTGAGGCGGCTGGTTGCATGGACATGGAAGCTACAAACTACGACTCGGCAGCTACTGACGACGACGGCTCCTGCGCCTACGACCAAGCTTACTACATGAGCAAGTACGGCTCCGGCGATATGTCGATGGCCGACGCCATGGCGGCTCTAGAGGATCTCCGAGAGTGCAAAGAGGACGATTTGTCCGGTGTTGCATCCGCTTGCGAGATCGTTGCAATGACCTCTGACGTCGACCCACCAATGATGGACCCCGCAGACGCGTATGACACGTCGTCCGGAGCAGTCATTGAGAACGTCTACGACACTCTGTACAGGTACGAGCCAGGAGCAGACGGAGCACCCGTCCTAGTTCCAAGGCTCGCCACTGGCTACACCATTAGCGACGACGGTCTGACATACACCTTCACCCTACGTGAGGGAGTCTTCTTCTCGAACGGAGCAACGTTCGACGCTGAGGACGTTCGGTACTCATGGTGCCGAGTTATAGAGTATGGAAGCCCAGACTCCGGTGTTGCATGGATCATGTACGAGACCATGTCATCCTGCGATGGACTAGTCGTCAACGACGACGGTACCTTCTCCGCGACTCTGGATGTTGCCTACTCGGCATTCATCCCGACCATCGCATTCTGGATTGGAGCCGTTACTGACGCAGAGACCTGCGAGGCCAACAGAATCGTAACCGAGGACGACCCAGCAACCGCTGACGTCGACGAGAGTTCCGATGACCACTGCAACGCGTTCCTGCACTCGAACCCGCTAGGAACCAACGCATACGTCCTGAACAGCTACGTCGAGGAGACCGAGCTCGTGCTCACTCCTAACTGGCTATACTGGGAAGACGGCGGATTCAACCTGAACAAGATCACCAGATCTGAGGTCGCTGAGGAGGCTACTCGCGTAGCCGCCCTAAAGGACGGAGAGGTCGACTTCGCTTCGGTCCCAAGCGGGAACCTAGCAGAGGTCTGCCTGAACACAGAGAACCCAACCGCAATCACCGGAGACCCAGACCAGGGCACCGACTGCGGACCAGAGGCTTCTCTGACTGTTGCTCTAGGAATCATGAACACCAACCCGACCATCGAGGGAGCTGACGGAGACGTCGCTCACAACGAGTTCATGGCCGATGGAGAGGTCCGAAAGGCACTGTCGTACATCTATGACTACGACACAGCCATCTCCGACATCTACGACGGATTCGCGATCCCCCTACACGGACCAGTCCCACTAGGGATGCCATTCGTGGAGACCCAGGACGCGACTTTCAGCTACGACCTAGACATGGCTAGATCCATTCTAGACGCTGCTGGATACACCTGCGTGGACGCTGACGGAAACCAGGACACTGACGACTGCGTCAGGTTCGGTGGAAACGAGATCCGCCTGTTCTACAACGACGGAAACGTCAACAGGGAGGCTAACGCCAACCTGATGGCACAGAACCTTGACCTCGTCGGAATCGCCAACACAGTTACTGGCGAGCCATGGGGCAACATGCTGGACAGGATGTTCGGAACCGCCAACTGGGACTTCATGTTCCTTGGCTGGGCTCCTGACTACAACGACCCAGACAACTACTGGTTCCCGTTCGTTGCTAGCGCAGCAGAGCACGGAGACGTGTACAACACTCAGTACGCAAACGCTGACATCGACGCACTACTACTAGAGGCCAAGACCGAGACAGACTACGATGCTCGCGCTGCCCTCTACGCAGAGGCGCACGATCTCTTCATGGAGGAGCCTTCGCTCATCTTCATGGCGCAGTACCTGAGCTACCACGTCCACTCGGACAGGGTTTCGATGCCCAGTGAAGTTCCACCAGCAACCATACCATGGTTCAACGTGGACAAGAGTTAGATCGAGCAATAGTATCGCTTGATTCGTAAGGCCGGCGGCGGCGGTCCCAGACCGCTGCCGTCGCGCCCAAAACACTACAGGGGTTCAGTCAGCCCCAGAGGGGGGGCTTAGATGGAACTGTGGGAATACATTGTCAGGAGGTTGGTCCTCCTAGTTCCCGTATTGATAGGCGTCTCCCTTCTAACATTCACAATTTCCCACCTCGTCCCATCTGACCCGGCCAGGGCTTACTGCGGGCTGAAGTGCCCGGACGACACCCTGGCGGATCTGAAGTACCAGATGCACTTCACGGACGAGGATGGCAACGACATCCCGATCATGGACCAGTACTTCCACTACATGGGGTTCTACGACTCCGACGGAGACGGGAGCATATGGTTCGATGAGGATGTCAATGACAACGTGGCCTTCGTGGACTCCTCCTTCAACTCGCTCGAGTACAATAGTGGAGGCCTTATAGATGGCAATTGGGGTTTCTCTCTCTCCTACAAGAAACCCGTTGTGGACGTTCTCGAACAGGCCGTCCCCGTAACTCTGGAGATGTCCTTCGGGGCCATACTCTTCGGGGCCCCCCTGGGCATCTTACTGGGTGCATTGAGTGCTGTATACCAGGATCGCCCTATCGACCACATAAGCAGGTTCGTGGCAATCGCATTCGTCAGCCTGCCGATTTTCTGGCTGGCACTGATGTTCCAGTACCTCTTCGCCACACAGTTCGGCATATGCGATCCACTGTTTGGGACGGAGGGCGGCTGTCTGCCGCTATTCGGGAGGAAACCTCCCGGGTCAGAGTTCCCCAATCAGGGGGGTGTGTTCGACATTGGCAATTTGGGCCTATCATTACTCATGGCAATAGTGGCGTCCGTGGCCGCATATGACATGAAGGTAGACGGCAGGCTTGGGAACTTGAAGAGTCCCGAGACTACCCGCGACAAGGCGACAGTGGGCATAATTGGCGTATTCCTCACTCTTTCCGTATTCTTTCTGCTAAATCCAACGGACATGGGCCCAGTGGTAATCGCGTCCCACGACTCGACCGGGCTTTACACAATCGACTCGCTCCTAGCTGAAACCGGGGACCTTCCTGAGGGCAAGACCAGATTGGCCCTTTTCTGGCAGTCTCTGAAGTACCTCACACTACCTGTGGTTTGCCTCTCTCTGGGAACCGCTGGTGGCCTACTGAGGTACATGCGCTCAAGCCTCCTGGAGGTCCTCAATGAGGACTACGTGAGGACTGCTAGGGCGAAGGGCCTCAATGAGCGCACAGTCATCATCAAGCACGCTTGCAGGAACGCATTGATCCCCATAGTGACAATCCTCGGATTCATGCTTGGGGGGGTCCTCGGGGGTGCGGTACTAACTGAGACGATTTTCGCCTTACCTGGTATGGGGATGGCTGCGATAAGGGCCATCCTGCTCACAGACTTCGCCGTGATAATGGGAGTTACCATGGTCACCTCAGTGATTTTCCTTCTCTCGAACCTCGTCGTCGATATCGCTTATGCTTGGGTCGATCCCAGGGTCAGGTTGGGATGATCCATGGCTTCTAGGGACCTAAAGATAGTTCTGGCCATATTGGCCTTTATTGCTGGAACCATCTTACTCGACATCCTTGTGGGATCCCCTGGATTCTCATTGCGCTCACTATTGTGGCTCCTACTGTACTTCTTCGCCTTCTCGTCAGCTGCATTCGCCATCTTCGTACCGATCTACCTATTTGTTCAGGCAGTAAGGGAATTAACCCTCCGAGACTTACTGAAGATCCTCGTCACCTTAGCCGCTGTAATCGCACTATATCATTTCAGAAAGGGGATGGCGCTAACCCTGACAACTATTCTGATTCTATCACTGGTCATCCCGGAGAGGGCAAGGATTGCCGAGAGGGTATGGGGGGCTCTTACCCCCTCAATCCCCAGGTACGACGAACTCTCGGTTAGGTTCTCTAGCTCGGCCCAGACACTCAAGGACAGCTGGAGGGGCTTCAGGAGGAGCGCACTCTCCATAATCGGACTTCTGATGGTGGTCCTAGTGATCGACTTCTCCCTCTATGCCGACTCCATCGCACAGCAGGAACAGGAGTCCAGCATAACGGGCCAGGAGGTATGGCCCATCTACAGGGATGATCCAGAGACAGGGGAGACATTGAATCTGTACACATTCAAGAAACTCCCCCCATTCAGTGGCCCCAAGGAGGACACTGTAACCTCCAGCCCCTCAGATGCCGATCAGAAACTACAACTCGACGTCCAGACGGCGAATGGCGATCAGGACAATGACGGCGACTTCGTCCTAAATCTACTGGACCAAGATGACGACAATGATGGCATTATCGACTTCGCCGACCAGTCCCCCTCGGACTTCGATAATGACTGGAACTCAACATGTGACGAGGAATCCTGGTTTGACAACACGTCTGGAATGTTCTGCGGTCCAGACTACCTCGATCTCGATGATGACTCAGACGGGCTCCTTGACTATGATGAAGTCTCGGACAACAACCCCCTTACAGACATCTATGATCATGATAACGACGGCATACAGGACGGGCTAACAAACAGGGCGGGGACCACTGTCAGCCTGAGGGTCCACCACGATGCAGGTTGGGACCAGTCGAACCTGGTGATGGTCATCGAGTCGGTGAAGCCGTTCGACGATCAATCGTCAGGATGGGGGTGCCAAGGATGCATAGATGGTGAATTGGTTGCATCTCATGGAATGTTTTCAATTGACGAAGAATCCGGTCAATGGAGCTATGTCTTCGCATCCCCCTTCGAATATCCTGAAGCCCACCCGGGCCCGTGGGACGAAAGCATCCTAGTCACCAATTCTGAATCTACCGAGTTCAACCTGGACCTATCAATATCTGAGATGTCAGAGGCACCATCGTTTTCCGCTTTGCCCGCATCCCCCTCGCCCTTCGAGGATGACGAGTGGTATTCAGTGAAAATCCCTGCCAACGCAACACTTAGCGCATTCCTCAATGTAGAGTCCGGTTCAGATTACAATCTCTATCTGTATGATGAGGAAGGGGTTCTCGCCGATGCTGGAATCAATGACAATGGATGTCCAGACTTCTACAAATATGACTTCTGGTTCTTTCCCGAGGAATACCAATTGTGCCCGATGGGAACCACTCACACCGGTAGCGACATGATGAGTAAGATCCTCTATGGGTCAAGGAAGTCCCTCAGGGTCGGCTTCACAGTCGCACTCACCACCTGTTTCCTAGGTCTGGTCATTGGGGGCATTAGCGGATACTTTGGAGGAAGGGTCGATGAGATCATTATGAGGATAGCCGATATTTTCTTCGCAGTACCGGGGCTGATTCTGGCAATGGCCGTGGTGACGGCCATGAATGACATAAACGACCTGGGTGCAATCGGATTTGAGGAGGTCAAGTTAGATAGGTTAGAGAAGATTATGATAGCACTAGTTTTCACTGGCTGGCCAGGGTATTCTAGACTAATCAGGGGCCAGGTCCTCTCAGTGAAGGAACATACCTACATTGAAGCCGCCAAGAGTGTCGGTGCTAGTGACTTCAGAGTTCTATTCAGGCACGTCCTCCCCAATGCTTGGGCCCCAATGATCGTCGCAGTTTCACTGGATGTGGGTGGAACAATCCTCACAGCATCCGGGCTTTCCTTCATTGGTTTGGGCGCAGAGGCCAACTCGGCCGAATGGGGGAAGATGATATCCGATGGCAGGTCTTTCTTCCCGACACACTGGTGGATGGTAACATTCCCCGGTCTGGCCATCTTAACCACCACTCTCGGATTCAACTTGCTTGGCGATGGTCTGAGGGACGTCATGGATCCAAGGCAAAGGAGGTCAAAGTCATGAGTGACGAAAAGCTCCTTTCTATATCCGACTTGAAGCTTCACTTCCCAACCGACTATGGGGATGTCAGGGCGCTGGACTCCGTCTCATTCGGAATCGACCGAGGGGAGATTTTCGGACTGGTCGGCGAATCAGCTTCTGGAAAGTCAGTCACATCCCTCACTGTGATCGGCCTCACTACGGGGGTTATCGACTCGGGCTCTGTGAGATTTGAGGGCGAGGAGCTACTTGATGCATCAGAAGAGAGGATGAGGGAGCTAAGGGGCAACGAAATTAGCATGATTTTCCAAGAGCCAATGACGGCCCTGAACCCTCTTTACACAGTCGAGAAGCAGATTCACGAGGTCATGAGCCTGCATGGTAAACTTCCTCCCGAGGGAAGCACCTCGGTGGAGAGGCTGTATAAGGGAATGAGGTCTACATTTTCTAGATTTATTTCTAGGTTCACAGGCGGTTTTGATCACTTTAAGGCGTCTTTATCAGGAAATGACATTCTAGCGTTATCATTTGCAGTTTTGATGGTAATGCTCATCAAGACGAGCATAATATTCTCATCATTCCTGATAGCATTCTTGGTTTTCTCATGGGTCCTTTCTTCGATGAATACACTAGATGAAAAACACGTCGAGGTGATAGTGGACAGGCTCAATGATGTCAAGATACCGAATCCATCTGCGGTAGCGAAGATGTACCCACACGAACTTTCTGGAGGTATGAGGCAGAGGGTCATGATCGCCATGATGATGGCTTGTGAGCCACGCCTACTAATTGCCGATGAGCCAACAACGGCTCTTGACGTAACAATCCAAGCTCAGATAGTCGAACTGATGAAAGAACTCCGGGATAGCAAGGGCACGGCAATCCTGCTTATCACTCACGACATAGGATTGGTTGCCGAAATGTGCGACCGTGTCGGCGTTATGTATGCGGGAAGGGTGGTCGAGCAGGCATCAGTGGAGGATATATTCGCCAATCCCAGACATGCTTACACCAAGGGGCTAATGGATAGTAGCCCACGGCTCGACTCTGTTCCCAAGTCAGAGCTCTCCACGATTCCAGGACAAGTTGCGGCCCCGTCTGACTATGTTCCGGGATGCAGGTTCTGCCAGAGGATGGGTAGGGCCGGCAAGAATCTTTCAGTCAAGCCCGAAATAAAGGAAATCTCTCCCGGTCACTGGGTCGAGAACTGCCCCTTATGCGTGAACGACCACGAACCCCCTAGGGAGGTGGCCAATTGACAGATGCTCAATATCCCACCCTATTGGAGACTCGTAATCTGAAGAAGTGGTTCCCAATCAAGGGGGGACTTCTTTCCACTGTCAAGAGTTATGTTAGAGCCGTAGATGGGGTCTCGCTTGAAGTCAGAAAGGGAGAGACACTTGGCGTGGTCGGGGAATCCGGCTGTGGCAAGACAACCCTTGGTCGTCTCCTTTTGGGTCTGATTCCCATTACTGACGGCGAGATAATCTATGATGGAACCACAATTTCTGAGATAGAGAGGCAGGAAATACGTAAGAAAATGCAAATCGTTTTCCAGGACCCCGGTGGTTCAATGAACCCGCGGATGTCCGTAAAGTCGATCGTCGGGGAACCACTTCATGTTAATACGAAATTAGATGATTCTGAAATCACGTCCCGTGTATCTGACCTCCTAGAGTCAGTGGGACTGGAAACCGTGCACATGAATCGCTACCCTCACGAATTCTCAGGTGGCCAGAAACAGAGGATAGCAATCGCAAGGGCTCTTTCCCTGGATCCAGAATTCATACTCCTTGATGAGCCCACGAGCGCTCTCGATGTATCGGTCCAAGCACAGGTCCTAAACCTCCTGGCCCAGTTGCAGAAGGAGAGGAACCTGACCTTCGTCTTCATCACGCACGACCTCGCAGTCGTACGTCACATCTCTGACAGGGTTGCAGTGATGTACTTGGGCAAGATTGTGGAACTCGCCGATGCCGATGAGATATACAAGAACCCATCTCATGCGTACACCAAGGCACTAATCTCTGCTATCCCCCGAATGGACCCGACGGACCCCAGCAACAACATCACAGTCGAGGGAGATGTGCCCTCTCCAGTCGACCCCCCTCCCGGCTGTGCGTTTGGCCATCGAGTGGAGCACCCCAACTGGGAACTCAGTGTTGACATGGACCTGTCCCTGAGGGAGATTTCCCCCGGGCATTGGGTTCAGCCGTGTCCATGCTGTACCGATGTCAGCAACTGAAACGCCCACTTTGCACTGGGTCCAACGTAGGCCTGATGTAATGAAACCGCATCAGGCAGCCATGGCACACCCTGAATCAGAGGGGAGAGCCTCCGATTCCCCAGACAATGAGGCGTTCCTTTCCCGTGGGGAGCAGAGGCAGCGGGCCCTCGAGAGAATCAAGGCGGCAGCCGATCAGAGGAGGCACGACAGGGCCCAGAGGATCCTGGCCCAGGAGGGGGAGAGCCTTGCAATCACCATCGGCAGGGTGGTCTACGTCTCTGCGTGCATGCTCTTCGATGGCCTCATCCTCACTGAGATCATCGTGTACCTGGGTAGGACGGCGTCAGCATGGGCGGCCTTCTTCCTCGTTCTCGCATTAGCAGTCAAACTGCAATTGTCACTCTACGACAGGTTCTTCTCAGTAGACATCACGAATCTTGAGTAGCAGGTGAGATTGGAAACAGCTCGCTGTCTATCCTCTCGAACCTCCTGAAGGAAGGCACGACCAATCCTGAGGTTGTTGTCAGTATCATGAATCCGACAGCCAGGGAGTAAGTGGTTAGGACGTTGGTCGCCTCTATCATCCACCCTCCGAGGAGCGGGGAGAGTGGGATGAATATCAGAGAGCCAATTGCGTCGAGCGAGTTCACCCTGCCCCTCAGGTGCTGATCGACACTGTCTGACATCGTGGTCCTCCATATGACTCCAAGCGTCCCGCCCAGAATCCCCTCTAGGAAGACGAATACGAGTATCGCCCAGAATGGGATCGGCATGGCCCACATGAGCATGCACCAGGCTATTCCTCCGATGAACACGTAGAAGACCATTCCACGGTGCTCCTTCGGAATCGGCCATATCCCGCCTATGGCCGAGCCAACCATCGCTCCTGCGGCCCCCAATGCGCCGAAGAACCCGAACTCAGCCGCACCCAGCCCCTTGTTCTCGATGATGAACGGGATACCTATCTCAATCGCCGAGTCGCCTATGTGCCAAATCATGAACATCACTATCCCCGCGAAAAGCCATGGTTGTGTCTTCACGAATGCCCACGCCTCAGTAACCTCCTCCCTCAGGCTCGAATCACCGTCATCCCTGTCCACGGGGATCTCAGGCAGGGTCCAGAGTATCGCAGCGCTAACTAGGAAGGTCAAAGCATCGACCAACAGACACAGCTCGATGCCCCAATTCCCAACTATGATGCCTCCTATCAACGGCCCCAGCATCCAAGCAGCAGTCATCGCCACCCCTCTCATTGCGTTGGCCTGCGGCAGGTCTTCTTCGGCTACAAGGTCCGGAACAAGCGCCCCCACTGCTGGTATGGAGAAAGCACCCGCTCCCCCTGTTAGGAAAGTGATGACCAGGAGTGTGGCGAACTCGTTCAACCCCGCTACCAGACCGACTATTGCAATCGTGACGAGGACGAACTGGCATAGGTCCGCCACAAGGGCGACAGTTCTGCGAGGGAGCCTGTCCACCACTGCCCCGCCATAGAGCAGGAGGGGCAGGTGCCCGAGAAAATATGCGGTGAAAATCAGGCCGTACGCCTTGGGCCCACCACTCTGTGCCACGGTCCAACCCATGCCAATTATGAAAATCGAGCCACCGAGCATGTTGATTCCATTGCCGATAATGAAGCGTCTGAAATCCCTCTGTTCCCAGACCTTCCTCATGCTCATGCTCCAATCCGGAGACTCCCGGCTATCAACCTGCCTTGGCAATATTGGGACTCATCCTAATTTCGCAAATTGAACATTTGAGCCCAAGTCATAAATATTGTCAAACTCGTGAATAGTTAACGGCAATATTATCTGAAATTATTATTCATATGTTCACTATTTTTTGATATTTATGTAATTACTATTAGAATACAGTAATTTGAGTGCTCATACATTCATATAATAAACCGCGTGATATTGGACTGCCCTTATGACGACCAAATCTAAACTGGAATACATCTGGCTGGATGGATTCGAACCGACACAGAGCATGAGAAGCAAGACGCTGATTAGATCCGACTTCGGAGGGACGGTGGCCGAGTGCCCCATGTGGTCCTTCGACGGGTCCTCCACACTACAGGCAGAGGGCGGAGACTCGGACTGCCTACTCAAGCCAGTCGCAATCTACCCCGACCCAGACCGAATTAACGGCTATCTGGTAATGTGCGAGGTCCTGAATGCAGATAGCACCCCCCATGCCTCAAATGGCAGGGCCACCATCGAGGAGGACGACGACGACTTTTGGTTCGGATACGAGCAGGAGTACTTCCTGTGGGACCCAGAGTCAAACCTTCCATACGGCTTCCCCCGAGACCAGACCCCCCAGGGGCAGTTCTACTGCTCGGTGGGTGCGATGAACACATTCGGCAGGGACATCATCGAGGCGCACTTGGACATGTGCCTGGAGGCCGGCCTCAATGTTGAGGGAATCAACGCAGAGGTGGCCGTCGGACAGTGGGAGTACCAGATTTTCGCGAAGGGGGCCAAGGACGCAGGAGATCAGATCTGGGTCTCCCGATATCTGGCCGAGAGGAATGCAGAGAAGTACGGACTCGCGATAGAATGGCACCCCAAGCCACTGGGCGCCACTGACTGGAATGGCTCTGGGATGCACGTCAACTTCAGTGATGGCAAGATGCGGGACGTCGGCGGCGAGAAGCTGCTGAGCGAGATCTGCGAGGCCTTCGGAAAGAACATCAAGAAGCACATGGACGTCTATGGCGCCCACAACGAGCAGAGGCTAACCGGACTCCACGAGACCCAGTCAATACACGAGTTCTCATACGGAGTCTCCGACAGGGGCGCTTCCATCAGGATCCCGATTGGAACAATCGAGGACGGCTGGAAGGGGAGGCTCGAGGACAGGAGGCCATCATCAAACGGTGACCCATACAAGATTGGGGCGGTCGTGATTAGTACAACCAAGTCAGCATACTGACTTCAGTATCCCGACTACCTCGTCCGCGCACCCCCAAGAGAGGGTCACCCCGGCTCCTCCATGGCCATAGTTGTGGATGACCAGTTTGTCCCCGATGCTCTCTGATTCCAAGCGAACCTCATAGCGGGAAGGCCTGAGCCCAACTCCCACCCCTACTATCTTGTCCCTGTCGAGTTCTGGCCACAGGGCTTCGCACTTGCCGAGGATGTACTCGGTGTCCTCTTCCCTGGCCCCCATCTCCCAGTCTCCCTTCTGGGCAGTACCACCAAGGACTGTGACGTCTCTCCGTGGTATGGTGTAAGTGAGGGCCTCTGGCTGCTGGTCGAACCTCCCGAACCCAGGGTCCTGTTCGATGTAGATGACCTGCCCCCTGACAGGGACGACAGAGTCATCTGCGCATAATTCCCTAGCACCTATTCCTGTGCAGTTTACCACGACATTCCCTTCTATTTCCTCAATATTGTCTACTTCTTGGATTTCTATGGCTCCCCCCAGATCTTCAAATCTAGATTTCAGCCATGGCATGTACAGGGGCATTTCAATTACCGGGGCCTCTATTTCCCATCCGAATGAATAACCTCCCATTATTTCAGAGTCATCAAGGATTCTGAAATGGGGAATGTCGTCACTCCACCCGGGCGATTCGCATTCTTCGGCTAGGTATTCCCTCCCTAGTCTCATGGTTATGCAGTCTACACTCTCTTCTGACATCAGTCTGACTAGTTCGTCGAATGTCTCGGATGACCATCGATCCGTCTTCTCCAATGGCTCTGCAAGGAATGGATACCACCACGCTGCTGCAGTATCAGAAACCGTTTCGGGACTGAGCTTGTCTGTGACAATGGTAACATTGAATCCGGCTTCAAGAAGCCTAATTCCCGTGCTCAGACCAGAGACTCCGGCACCAATGACCTTCACTTCCATGCACTCTCATGCGGGTACAGCAAATTATTCCGCCGGTAGGCAATCATCTTTAGCCAGCCCCCGGTCCACTTGGCGTTGACATGCCCAAGATAAGAAGGCCCAGGAAGGGTTGGTGGAGACCGGAGAGGTACAAGCGCATCTTCCGTTCCACCAAGGTCAAACCGAGTGAGAAGGGACTCCCTCCCTGTCCGGCCTGTGGAGAATGGAGTATGCAGCGGGATGGGGCGAGGAACGAACTCTTCTGCGGCCTCTGCGGTGCCGTTCTCTGATTCGCCAAGACAATACGCAACTGCCCCTCTCGAGGTATTGTCGCAGTGATGAGGAACCGCACCGGGTGCCTTGGGCATCAAGAGTGATGGGCGATCTGAGCGGCACTAGAGATAGGTCACAACCAGTGCCATTGTGTTCCACATTGCATGAGCGGCAATACCCGGCAATAGGCTACCAGTTCTTATCCTGATCCAACCGTAGATTACGCCTCCAATGGTTGCCATACCTATGGTGAAAGGATCAAGATGGACGAGTCCAAAAATCACGGCACTAATTAGTATCGCGGGCCATTGCCCATGCATCCTGTTAATCGAGTCCAATAGGTACCCTCTGAAAAAAAGCTCCTCGGAAATAGGGGTCATTATGCATATGCTGATGAAAGCTAGCAATATTGCCAGGTTTGATGACTCCCAGGTTGTTCCTATGTCCGTGTTCGTCCCCGGCTCTCCAAAAAATAATACAAATAACATTGCATATGTGAACACCAAGATGTTGTCAACAATTAGTGCTATTATGGGGATTCCAAGAATCATCGTCACAGCTCTTTTTGGGGAACCGAATCTGAGTAATTCTCTAGTTCTGGAAATACTGCCGTCCAGGTAGATGAAAAGTAGTATCAGGGGGATGACAACGATCTGTGTCAGGAGGAAGCCGATGGAGAGGGCGGCCCCCTCCCCGACTCCAACAATCATCAATGGGAAGATAGTCAGCAACAAGCCGACAAAAGTTGCACCCATGTACGCTATTACGGAGGAGACTACAATTACCCAAGATGCGAATTTATTTTCACTAAGTCCTTCGGACGAGTAATCAATAGGTGGAGAAATTGGAAAAATTGGTCTACTGTTGGAGAAATTCACAAACGCCCTAGTCAGAGGCCCAATTCCATCTCCCATATACTTGCACCACGCCTCGATATATTCACTTATTCCCCCACAAGTGTTTCTTCAGTCTCCGTTGTGGGGAATCATTCATGACTGGAACTTGGCGGAGGGCGTACGGTTGCACCCATGCTTGAGCTGTCTAGTGACCAGACAATTTCACTGGCACTAGTCCTATCCCTTCTCCTCGTGACTAAGGTCAGAGATATGCTAGACACGAGCGGCATTACAATGGCAATGATTGTCGGACTGGTGGTCTCATTGATGGGGCATTGGACGTGGCTGGTTATCCTAATCAGCTTCCTGATAATTGGCTCAACGGCAACAAAGTGGAGATTCGAGGAGAAGCTCGCACTATCGATAGCGGAGGAAAATGAAGGAACTAGGGGGTGGAGGAACGTTCTCGCCAATGGGGCTGCCCCGATGGTCGTGGCCATATCCCACTGGTCATTCGGTGACTCCAGTTGGGACTATCTGGCACTCTGCTCATGCGTTTCCGTGGCCTGCTCGGACACACTGGCTTCTGAGATCGGTTCACTCGATATGCGGACTCGTAGCATAATCAACCTACAGGCAGTTCCACCGGGCACTAATGGCGGAATGTCTCCGACAGGCACCGTTGCCGCCCTTGCGGGGGCAGTGATAATTGGGGTATTCTCAGTAGCAGTTGCCCCTACAGCAGGCGACGAGACCTCCGCTTTTCTCCTATTCTCAATAGTCTCAACGATAGGCTGGCTGGGGTGCCAGATAGACTCGCTTCTAGGCGCGCTATTGGAGAACAGGGGTTACATGGGAAAGCACACTGTGAATCTCCTTGCAACACTGTCGGGAGCTGCGCTTGCAGTACTGGCCAGTATCCAGTTCCTATAGGAACTGCTAGCCGTTGGGTTTGAACGCCACCCCCCTCAGGGACGTCCATGGGACGGAGGCGTGCAAGTGCCATTCCAACTCTCGTTCTAGCGCCAATATTGGTCTGTGTTCTGCTGGCCTCATCCATTTCACTGGGCCAATCGTCAACCACTCCCGATGGACCAGGCGAGGAGTGGGAGCTCCCAGAGCAGCACATGATTTTCCTGAAGGGCGAGGAGCAGAGCCCCTTCTTGGATAGGAACTGGTCAGTCCTGACAGGCGAGCCCCTGGGGAGGGCAGAGTTCACCAGGGCAAGCTCTTCACTTTCGCCGAATCTAATCGACATTCAGTCAGCGCCCTTGTCCGAGGCATTGAGGTTCGAGGGCAATATTACCGTTCAGCTCTTTGCATCCCTGGAGTCCTCGAACGATGGTTGCAGGATCTCAAACGTCCTACCGGGTTCTGCAGGTGCAGAGACCTCTTTCACAGTATCACTCAGTCTGGGGACATCAGCAGTATTGACCAACGCGGTCACTAACTCCATGGCCATGGAAGAGTCATTCCTGCTAGCTCACCTTTTCACTGTCCAGGCGACAGACGTCAATGTTTCACTCGCTCCGGGGGACATGATATCTCTGAAGGTAGATGTTCAACACGATTGTCTACAGGGAGGAGTCCTCTGGTGGGGATCTTTCGATGCAAGGACGGGAATAGTTCTCGATGGCGAAATACTTGATCCGTCTCTGGAAGTAGTGATCGACTCAAACAGGATGGCGAGAGTCCAGTTCACCCCCCTCTCTCCTTGGGGGCAAGGGGATTTCGACTGGCAGGTTCTCGAGATAGTGGGGCCAATGGATTGGGACGAGATGATTCATGGCAATGGCGATGAGGACCAGAGGGCGGAACATTTCGAGATACCTCATAGTATGATGATCGGCGACGCCAACAGGACTGTCAGAGTCTGGTCTTCCGAGAAGCCGTTGGCCCCTGGGAAGTACATGATTGACGGGTGTTTTGTTCTGACTGACCAGCATCCAGGCGATACATGTCATGCAGTAGGCGTTCTGAGATTCGAGGTCCCTGAGGACATAGACCCCCTATTGAACGGGTTCTGGGCCGCAATTATCGTGCCACTCTCCATAGTTGGGTGGATAGGTTTCTCGATTAGGGAGGCTGCTATGCCACTGCCGGCCTATGCCGTCATACTGTTGCTTGCCATAGCTGCATTGGGCCCCGCCTCACAACTTCCAGACATAGATACTGAGGCCAACGGGGGGAGGGGAGCAGCGCCCTCTTTCGTTCTGATTTCCCATGGTGGAGATGAGGTCTCAGTCTCTTTGGACGAATTACTCGATGGTTCTGATGCAGTGGTGATAGGCCTCTTCCAGGCAGGATCTCCCTATGCAGAGCATCAGAGGAGCGATTTTGAGTCCGCGATGATTGTATTGGAGAGGGACGTTGAGTTCGTACAGATAGCAACAGGGAAAGACCTCCAAGCGGTAAACATAGATGGGCATGCTGTCGTAATTAATGAGTCATGGCCACTGCTACTTGACGAGGCCGACTCTAGTATTGGAGCAAGCCTCCCGAGTGGTCCCACTGATGCTGTGATAGTCATCGATCCAGCTGGCTTCGTCACTTCGTGGAGCCCGGGGACCATGTCCTCAGAGGAGATTAAGCAGGCCGTTGAATCTGGGATCAGGGGTTCGGGAAATAGCCCCCTAGATTTACTTTCGATGCTATTCACATTCTCCCTCTTGCCCCTATTCATACTCGCACTGCCCTCTGGCAGGGAGGATGAGCCCAATGAGGACATGAATCCCTTCGCCAGCTCAATAATGACGGCCACTGCCGCCTCAACTGGATTTGCTGTTTGGGCACTTCCAGTGGCCCTACTGGCATACTTGGGAATTTCACCATCTTGGCTTATCGTCGAGATATTGCTCTCAATACTGCTGACTTACCACGGCCTAGCAATTCTCACTTCGGGGAAGATAGCAGAGATTGAGTTCGTCGCCTCCCTTGTTCATTCCAAACTTCCTGAAGAATATGGGCAGTGGAGGGACGGGGGGGAATTCAACAAGGACGCCTATCTCGGCCTCTGGCTCGCATGGCTTGCATGGATCAGTACTCCCTACTTGATACCCCAAGGGGTCGGCGCGGTTGCCCTATCCGGGCCTTTCGGACTATTTCTCTCGATTTTCCTGTTGCTCGCATTCGTGGTATCAGCTGGAGTGACTGTCTCATTGTCTAGGGCCATTTCAGCCATGCCGGGCCCCATTTCGTTGTCACTCGGACAGATTAGCATGGGAATTCGTCCTAGGGCGTGGGGCATGGCCTCATTGGTATTCGGCATCTGGATGGCAGTAAGTCTGATCGTATTGTCTTCGCAGACTGGCCTCACTTAGGATTTCATGGCACAATGACCGTGAGCATCATAAGAGTGAGGCCCTACCGAGTATCACTTCCTTAGGGGGGTATAGTATAACCTGGTAGTACCGCGGGCTCCAGTTGCACGGGAATGACGACGAGTGGGTTTCTGATGGCTTTGATGACCAACTGGAGCACCGACCCGTCGCAAACCGAAAGCGTGCGCCTGCCGGGTGCACGCTAAGCGGAAGATACCCGCTGATCTGGGTTCAAATCCCAGTGCCCCCACCAATATCACGGCATTCAGCCATTGCGAGGGACTTGGATAGGTCGAATTGAAGAAACACCCTCCATTCGCAACACCATGGTGAATACTAGGACAGGCTTGCTGTTGGTCACCATCCTGGTGATGCCACTCATCGGGAGCCTCAATCCGCCTGCCGTTCCCGATGAAAACACCGGCCTTTCCGACAGTGTCCCGGAACAGTCCCTAGTGACATGGGCAAATCCGGGGCCATGGTGGTCATGGACCTCCCTTGATTCCGACAGAAACGGAATTCACGACTCAATTCAGAGTGCCACCGGACCAGTCAATGTCGGCGTTTCCTTCAGTCGCCCTGTGACTGATGCCGACCGTTCAACATTGGAGATGTTGGGCCATAAAATCACAGTAGAAATTCCTTCAGTCAATGCAGTCCTAATCGGCCCCACGGATACCTCAGATGTGGAAGGGCTATCAAAACTAGATGGAGTAGTCATGGTCGAGAGGTACGGATCTGTCGTATTTCACGGTGACATCCAGACTCCTGCAGTAAAAGCCAGAAACTCTTCTGACTATCCGAATGGGGCATGGGATCTCGGATTCAGTGGCCAAGGGGTCAACATAGCTCTAACAGATACGGGAGTGGATAATGAGCACCCCGGGCTTTCAGGCAAGTTCGTTGCAGGGTATGACGCAGTTTGCTTTGTCCATTCGGACCCGCAGTGTATACTCTCAGGAGGACGGGCCGAGGACGGTTCTTTCGACCCTGATGATGGAAATCAGCACGGGACCGCGTGCATGGGGATGGCCAGCGCAACTGGCATAGAGTCAGACGGGAGCCAATCAGATTTCTACGGCTCTGCCCCAAATGCTTCCTTGGTAGACGTTAGAATTGGTACTGATGTAGGCGCGGGCCCGTTTGAGAACTACGTTTTGGAACAAGAATTCTACGAGTCAGCAATGAACGGTCTACAATGGATTATCGATCATAGGGACGATGCTTGGCCAGGTGTGGACGAGTCGAACCATGGAATCGATATCATATCCCTATCATGGGGGATAACGAGCCACGAAAATGGCGAATCAGACGGCTCCGATATGCATAGCCGGATACTAGATGAAGCCATGCAGGCAGGTGTCACAGTCTCAAACGCGGCAGGAAACTCAGGGCCAGATAACGACGGACTTTCTGGTATGAGCGCTTCTTCATTGTCGATCACGGTGGCTGCAACGGATGACCAGAATACAGTCAACCGCGACGATGATACAATTGCTTCTTACTCATCAAGGGGGCCAAGGAGGGACAATGGAGATGGAAACCCTGTGAATGAGTTGATTCCAGAAATTAGCGCCCCGGGGACCAACATTGTTCAGGCAGAGGGATGCGTCTCAAGCGGGGGCTGCAGTAACTTCCTTGGCGGCGACGCCTCTGGAAACACATACACGGGCAGGGGCAGTGGAACGTCCTATGCAACTCCCTCAGTTACGGGCGTCATAGCTTTGGTGATGGAGGCCAACGAGAATCTCACACCCCTTCAGATTAAGGAAGTCCTGAAGCAAACTTCAGAGAGGAGGGGGGAGCCGAGCGCCCCCGAAGTAGATCCGTATTGGAACAGGGACTTTGGCTATGGAATGGTGGATGCATATGCCGCTGTTTCCTTTGCACTAGCCCTCAACAATGCGGAAAACCTCGCTGAAATAGATCCCTCGATACAGAATCATCTGCTCAACTTGGTGGACTCAAATGGTACTATCAATGCTACAGGTCATTCTTGGGGGCAGATGGGGAGTATTGACCGAGTCGAGTACAGGATAGACTCAGGAGAATGGACGGAAGCTGAATATTCTGTGACAACTTCGGAGATAGGCCCCCTCGTTCCATTTCTTTGGCACGTTATTCTCAATCCCAATAAACTCGAGCTAGGCCCCCATGCAATTGAAGTCAGGGCGGTTTCTGGAACGGGATACTCACTCCCAGTTATGGCAACTGTTCATGGTACAGGGGATGGAAGCGACTCGATGGCAATTGCACCAGCAGCAATCGCCCTGGTCGTCGGGGCCTTCGTAATATGGGTAGCAGCGTTGGCCTTCATTAGGCTGAGATCAGACGAGGAAATTGAGTCAATGATTTCCAAAATGAGAGGGGTTCCAACAACAATATCAGAGGACGATGTGATGGTTGCAGAAATAGTCGACGAAAGTCCTTCGTAGAGCAGTATAGAGGTCTCCGAGCCCCCCTATTCAAATCCTAGGTCTTCCCTCCGCAGGCCATGGTGCGATTCTCCGACCGAGCGAACAGCATCCGTCCTACGGGGGTGAGGCGCATGTTCGACATGGCTGGAGATGACGCCATCCAGTTCGGCCTCGGAGAGCCAGACTTCCAACCGCCACCCCTGGCAATCGAGGCATTTGACCAAGCTATGAGGGATGGGAGGAACAAGTACACGACAACCGCAGGCCATCCGGATTTGCGAGCCAAGATCGCAACTCTTTGGCACCATTTGCTGCCCGATATTGACGAATCCAATGTCTGTATAACTATGAGTGGGACCAACGGCCTTCTGGATATTTTCTTGGCTCTAGTAAATCCTGGCGACAATGTCCTGATTCCCGAGCCATACTTCCCACTCTATCCCCCTGATGTGGAGATTTGCGGGGGCCAACCAAACCTCTACCCATGTAAATTCGAGAATGGCTTCGTCCCCACCGTCGCAGATCTTGAGGAGAGGGTAGATGAAAACACAGTTGCGATTCTCTATAACTTCCCCAGCAACCCCACGGGGGGGAACGTCAACGAAGAGCAGAGGGACGAATTAATCGCATTCGCCAAAGACAATGACCTATGGGTAATTACGGATGAGGTGTATGACAGAATTGTCTATGATTCCCCGCACGTTTCATTCGTGGGGGCCGGATATGACAAGGTGATAATGGTCCAGTCATTCTCTAAGACGTTCGCAATGACGGGATGGAGAATCGGTTACCTCCTATCCCCGGACGATGAGGCGATGGCACAATTGACAAAGATGCAGTATTACGTCACGGCATGCAGTAATGACGCGATGCAACACGCAGTACTGCAGGCATTGGAACACGCTCCCGACTACCCAGAGTCAATGTGCGCTGAGTTCAAGACTCGGAGGGACTTGATTTGTGAACGACTCAATGCAATGCCTGGAGTGACCTGTCACGTTCCGACAGGGGCCTTCTACGTTTTCCCGAAAGTGGAAGTTCCTGGGATGACCAGTGAGGAAGTAGCCATGGCTTTGTTGGAGGGAGGAGTCCTCTGCTCCCCTGGGACTGCATTCGGAGCCGCTGGAGAGGGGCATCTTAGGTTCGCATATACAATTTCCAGAGATGACATTTCGCGCGGAATGGATCGTGTTGAAAGAGTACTCTCGGACTTACGCGGGGATTGAGGTCTGCTGATGCTATCCACTCTGGCTATTTTCGCCGCCTCTTTGGCTTTGTCTTGGTACCTATCTTCACTGCCGGAGAATTACGGGATTTCAGACGTAAAAATGGAAGTCGCCACCTCTCTTTCCATCATCTTTCTTTCTTCTGCTTTGTTATGGGGGTGGGGGCCAAGCCCCCTTGGTTTCGGGATGATTATCGGTTCAGGGTGGTACTTCTTGAACAGGACAGTCGACATGATGTTCCCAGTCTAGTCCTCACCAAATAACTCGAAAGGAATGTCTATCATTACGCCATCTTCTTCTTGCTCATCCTTCTGGAGAATCTCCCCCACTCCAAGATCGTCCAGAGTTGGGACATCTTCATCTGGCGCCTCAAGAAGGTCCATCTGCAGATTCTCCATCCTATCTTCTGTAGATAGCATCCAGCTGGGGAGCCCATTAGACCCACCGAGCACTGAAATCGAGGTGAAAGTCGCGAGGGGCAATACCGAGATAGCTATCAGGAAGTCAATTATTGCCTTGGGGGGAACTTCGGCATCAGGTGCAATCTTGTCCAGTACGAGGGACTCGATATGGAGATCGTTCCACTTGGAAAAATCAACCTCCAACCATTCCAGCGACGCCTCTAGGAGAAATCTGGCCGTGAACCAAAATATCAGTATGGGAAGTATCCAAGAGAACCTTGAGACCCTCCATATTACAGTCCTGAACATTGCCGCGAAAACTACCAGATGCTGGGAGATGAATGGTTGTAGTCTGACTGCTAGCCAGAGCGATACCAAATATCCGGCCATCCCCAATTCGAAAGCTCTCTCCGGCCTCATAACGGACTCTGGAACTCCTTCCATAATGGCCAAAGGAATTGCGATTAGGATGACCTGTATTGGGACGGCGATTAGCTGCAAACCACCGTGAACAGAAATCAGATCAATCCCCTCCGATCTCACCTTTTTGTCAACCAACCGGGTCATTCTTCCGTAAGGGCTGGAGTATAGTGCCATTCTGGAGAGGTCCACCAACTCCGGATCCCCCTTCCTCCGGCTAAGTCCAAGAACGGGAATCCACCCTCCTCTCTTTACGACTGAAAGGGGCTTGTAACCTCCAAGAAGCAGTGCCAGAGATAGTGAGAATACGCCATAAAGCAAGCCAGCGACAACTATCCACTCAATCAACTCGGTCCTGACGGAGACTGAGAAAGCCCCCCTGTCAATTTTGAGAAGGTAGGTTGCTGAGAAACCAAAGATGGGAACAAGGGTGACCTGAAGAAATACGAGGAACGACAGAGCGACCCTATGGCGAAGGGATTCCGTATCGCTCATGTTCACACGCAAACTCATGCAATCATAAGTCCTTCATTCGCCCATACTCGTTAACATGTAATTTATTGCCGAAATTAATGTGGGCGAAATTTCCACTCTCGCTTCGATGAACTTGGTGTCCCAACCTTCATACAGGTAGTTAAGACCCCAAAACTGTTCATCATGCGTAGTCAATATCCGCTCTTCTTGTGCTTCCTGCTTATTGCCACTAGCATGTCGCCCGTCCTAATTGGCAAATCTCTGGATTTTGACACGTTCGATAGGGGGGCCCAACCCCGAGCTTTGATCGACTTTGAGGTGACATCCATAGAGGTCGGGAACTCATCAAGAGATGCTATGGATTGGGAGCAACCCAATGGAGAAATTGCAGAGTATATCATTCGTGATGAGACCGTACAAATCAACGTCACATTCACCCAAGCGGGAACGTCGAGCCAACCAGCAACAGCAGACGGCTGGCTGCAGATTTGGCATCCCGTTGGATTCATGATTACGCAATTCCAAGTCAACATGACCCTCTCGGGTCTGCAGTCGGTTAGGGAGGAATTCATCTGGACCCCTTCCTCTGCTCACAGTGCGATTGATGAGAATGGTTACCTGTACGGGGGAATCACGCTCCTGGGTATTATCGATGGGGGGCTAGCTGATGACAACGATCAGAATAACGAACTTTCTAGGGATATTCCTGTAGCAGTTTGGCACGATCCAATGGAGAATGGGTTCTGTGGAGATGTAGACGGAGATAATGTGAACGACTGCCCAAACATCCCCTATGCAAACACCCCTATTTGGGTCGGCGCCGGATATGAGGCAGACAACTCGCTCTCTTCGGACCCGGATACATACGGGCATTGGAGGATGAGCAATTTATCTTCTAGCGAGGGTGAGAATCACTGGAGGGTTTCAAGGCCGGGAGCAGACTACGCGAGTAACCGGCATGACAGACTCTGGTGGGGATGGTTCACTCCTTTCGATAGCTGCGACGATCCTGGTCACGGACTCGGGTACGGGACGCTGGATTCCTCGGTTACGACCGCGTACGGCTCTAGGTTCTGCAAGATCAAGGTCAGGGGTTTCGACTTCATCTCCATGCACCTAATCACATCTGCTTGGGGAGAGATGTCTCAAAATGACACCCTCAGGATAGAGGCGGACGCTGCCTCTTCAGTGGAGTATTTCGACTATTCCAATCTGTCCACTGTAGATTCAAATTGGACGCGCCAGGTCTGGAATATGACCGGGCTCCATGAGTCAGGCGAATTCACCATGGCCTTCAAGTTCGATTCAGATGGCTCCTCGGCAACTGAGGGGATACACATCGATTCATTCCTGATGTTCGCAATTCAGAGAGTCCCCGAGTATACGATTGAGGCCGACTGCGACGACCCGCTCCCGAACGCATACCTCGTTATTCCAGCGGACCCTCATCCCCCCTCCCTTCACTGCAGGATTAGGAATAATGGGTATGTCGACGTCACCCTCAGGCTGTACACAGAGGTCTCAAACCAGTCCTGGATGTACGGATACCCGCTTAGGATTGACTCAAACAACAACGTGGACCATGACAACTACGTCGTTACTGATATTGTCAAAGCACTAACTGTGATGGATGCATGGTTCAACCTATCCATACCAGACGGGGCGGAGGTCCAAGAAATGGAATGGTACGTGGATATCAATGATGGGACCACAAACTTCTCCAAGGCATCGTTGACCATTCCCGTTTCAGTTCAGGCAGCGTATTCGTGCAAACTCGAGCCAGTGACCATTTCCAATCCAGCTGCAACTCTCGAGCCGGGAGCCAATGGAACCATTCCAATGATATTCAAGAATACGGGGAATCAAGTTGCAACATGGAACCTTGGAGCATCCTTTGCCGATACAACTTGGGGAATGGAGAACATGGAATGGTATGATGCATCAGGACAACTCGTCACTAGCATGGAGTTACAGGTTAACGAGGAAATTTCATTGGATGCAAAGATTATCGCCCCGGATCAGATTTCACCCGGGGTCTACGAGATTACCCTAATCGCCAGTGGTAGGGCCCCTGCGAATTTCATGGCCGTTTGGAATCTGAACATAGAGGTCCCAGTCAGCTATGACATAGAGATTATTCCCTTCGTCACCCAGTATGAAGCGCCGGCAGACGGATTCTTCAGGTCAATCGAGATACTGATAGTCAATCATGGAAATTCAGAAGAATCCTATGATTTGTATTTGGATGCGAATTGGCACCTGGGCCTGTCCCTAAACACCCAGAGGACCCTTGGTATCACTCCGTTTGGAGGGGACACAACGGTATTCCTCCAATTGCCGATGCCATATGGAATCGAACCAGAAACGTATGATATCACTGTCAATGCTAGGAGTGTTAGCGACCCGAGCTATGGGGAGCAGAAGAAAGTCTACCTCACTGTTCCTGAAACACATCTGGTCGATGTGGAGGACCTTGATATGCTCGAGGAAGTTTTCAGGGGAGGGGACCCGCCTCGTTCCGTAAGCTGGGAGGTTACAAACAACGGGAACGTCGATGACGCCTTCTACATAGATTTCGAGCATCTATCAGATGTGTCTGTTGAGGCCACCAATCTGGTAACGGATGGCAATGGTGACAGAACCCCCTTCATTCCAGCCGGGAGCTCTTTCAACATCACCGTTCTATACTCATTTGCTGACGAGGCGTTCGGAGATCGTTCGATTACAATGACTGCGACCAGCAAGGAGGCAGCCGCGAGCGGAGCATCTTCATCAGGCTCAGGAATAGCGGAGTTCCATGTGGGGGACCAAGGTTGGATAGTTCTCCTCCCTCCTTCCGATGTCACAATCTCGGAAGAAGACAACGACATAGAGCTCACATTCTCAGTCAAGAATAATCATCCAACCGATTCTCAGTTGGTTAGAACGGATGTCGACAGGGACTCAGACCTATTCTTCAACATCGTAAATGCCAGGATTGAGCAAGAAGACAGGGACTTCGTTTTGGATACGGGGGCGACCCGTGACGTCACTGTAACTCTCCACGTTACTCAGGAAAACCTCGACTCACTTGCAGAGGACGAGATGACTTTCGAGCTAACATTGGATGTAGACTCCGACATAGACAAGATTTCCAGGACCGTCATGATTACTCTAGTGAGGCCTGTCCCGATAGACGATGGCCCGACTGCCAAAGAAGCCGCATTGTTTGGCGGCAATGTGATGTTCCTTGTATTGGGTGTGATAGTTATTCTCGGAGTATTGCTGGTTGCAGGTAGAACCCTCCGATCAGCCACATCCCCTCTTGAGGAGATTTCAACTCTTGACGACTACGAGATGACCGTCGCTGGAAGCGGCTGGTCCGGAAGCGAGGTCCCTCAGGCCCCCTCCCTCCCTTCATCCGATGAAGTAGCCAACTCCATGTATGGGGGTGCAAAGGAAATATTCGAGCAGCCGCCCCCTCCCATGCCCGAGCCGGAGGCCATGCCCGAGCCGGAGGCCATGCCCGAGCCGGAGGCCATGCCCGAGCCGGAGGC
>CAYLUC010000004.1:68363-89937 GCA_964386765.1 uncultured Candidatus Poseidoniales archaeon
CCCCGAGGTGCCTCCCGGTGCCCCGCCCCTCCCTGAAGGTGGACTTCCCGAGGGCTGGACTATGGAGCAGTGGGTCCACTACGGACAAAGGTGGATAGACCAGAATAAATAGGCCATTTTCCCATTTGCATCGTCTGAAAATCATGTGCGAGTCCTTATGACCCCCCCTAAGGTGGCCCACTTCCCAATTCCCGAGCGTGAGAGCAGATGTACACTGGACAACAGCCAATTTTCATCCTAAAGGAAGGAACAGAGAGGACTAGCGGCAAGTCCGCGCAGAGCAACAACATTGCTGCCGCCAAGGCAGTTGCCGATGCTGTGCGATCGACCCTTGGCCCCAAGGGCATGGACAAGATGCTAGTTGACAGCATGGGGGATGTCGTAATCACGAATGACGGTGCTACCATCCTCAAGGAGATGGACATCGAGCATCCCGCAGCCAAGATGATTATTGAAATCGCCAAGACCCAAGAGCAGCATTGCTATGATGGGACAACCAGTGCAGTGGTGATCGCGGGGGAGCTCCTCAAGAGGAGCGAGGACCTGATAGAGCAGAATGTGCATCCAACCGTAATCTGCGAGGGCTTCAGACTAGCTGCGGAGAAGGCATCTGACCTCATAGAGTCGCACGCTCTCAAAGTCGATGAGAACATTCTGAAGGAAGTCGCTAAAACCGCTCTCACCGGCAAGAGCGCTGGAGCTGTGAAGGAATTCCTGGCCGACATCAGCGTGGACGCGGTTATGGCCGTCGCACACACTGGTTCTGATGGAATTGTGGTCGATGTTGACGATATTAAGATTCAGAAGAAGCAAGGCGGATCAATCAGGGACAGCACACTAGTAGATGGCATAGTTCTGGACAAGGAAAGAGTCCACAGCGGTATGCCAAGGGCAGTTTCGGATGCCAAGATAGCACTAGTGAACTCCGCAATAGAGGTCAAGAAAACCGAAGTCGACGCAAAGATTCAGATTACCGATCCAAATATGCTTTCCCAGTTCCTAGACGAGGAGGAACAGTACCTGAAGTCTTTAGTTAAGAAGTTCGAGGATGTTGGTGCCACGGCAGTAATTTGCCAGAAGGGAATCGATGACCTAGCGCAGCACTACATGGCCAAGTCAGGAATTTTTGCTATTCGTAGGGCCAAGAAGAGCGATATGGAGGCTCTATCAAAGGCAACAGGGGGCAGAATAGTGACAAATATCGATGACTTATCCCCAGAAGATCTAGGAAACGCCTCAAATGTAGAGGAAAGGAAGATTGGCGATTCAGATATGGTGTTCATAGAGGGCTGCCCAGAGGCAAAGAGCGTATCAGTCTTAATCAGAGGTGGGACCGAGCACGTGGTAGACGAAATAAAGCGAGCTTTCGATGATGCAGTCGGCGTCGTGGCTGTAGCTCATGAGGATGGGGCTGTGCTCACCGGCGGGGGCTCTGTCATGGCTGCCATTAGCAGGGATCTACGCCAACACGCAGAGACAATTGGAGGTAGAGAGCAGATGGCCATAGAGGCGTTCGCCGGAGCTCTGGAAGTGATTCCAAGGACCCTATCTGAGAATGCCGGCCTCGACCCAGTTAACACCATTATAGATTTGAGAAAGGCACACTCCGAAGGAAAGGCTAACTTCGGCGTAAATGTGTACGAAGGCGGTGTTGCAGACATGTCCAAATCCAAGGTACTTGAGCCGAGCAGAGTCGTAGAGCAGGCAATACAGAGTGCCTCAGAGACAGCTGTCATGATTCTTAGGATTGATGACGTTATTTCCAGCAGAGGGGTTCCCCCTGGTGGCGCCGGGGAGTTCGACGGAATGGATATGTGATCCACTTCGTTGTCTCTGAGCACCATTTTCGACGGGTCACTTGGGCCAATGTCCAGACTGGATAGGCATTATGTTCAATAATCGAGGTCCACTGGAAAGATTACCCAGCCTAAGGCTGGGTAGGCGATCACATGTCTGAAGGCCTCCCACTTCTGATTCTTTTCGGGTCCCAGTCAGGCAATGCGGAGGACTTGGCCTCCAAGGCCGCCAAGCAGGGCGCCCAACTCGGACTTTCAGCCACAGTCAAGGGAATGGACGAAATTCAACTATCCGAATTGCCTGGTTTTCAGCGTGTATTGATTTACTGCAGCACATGGGGCGAGGGCGAGCAGCCAGACAATGCGGAGGACCTATGGCAGGCTGCCTCCGCTGATGGCGCACCATCAATGGAAGGCTGCCACTTTGCTGTTTGCGCACTCGGAGATACGTCGTACGAATTCTTCTGCGAGTCCGGGAAAGAATGGGATGGGTGGTTCGAGAAACAAGGCGCTAAGAGGCTAGTCGCCCGTCTTGATTGCGATGTTGATTATGACAAACCTGCAGCTGAGTTCACAACTGAGGCACTTTCGCATTTTGCCGCCGTAGGTGCGGACGGTGTTTACGTCGAAGCAAATGTTGGCGCCACCTCTGGAGACTCTTCTGCCACACAGCCCCAGTCAACAGGCGAATCAGTCACGAATGCCGATGAGGTGGAGCTAGTTGGCGATGGGGTCGATGAGCTGCTGACATCAGGCGACAGGTCCTTGGACATACTCTTCGGCTCCCAATCCGGAAATTCAGAGGCCCTAGCCGCCAAGATTGCCAAGCAGGCCAAGTCCTACGGCTTGGAAGGCAATGTACACGACATGGACGGCTTCGATTTCAATTCCCTTGCCGCCAAGAAGAGGGTCATCATCGTCTGTTCAACATGGGGCGAGGGCGAGCAGCCCGACAACGCCGAGGAGCTCTGGCAGTTTGCGAACTCCGATGCCGCCTCAAGGATGGAGGGGGTCCACTTCGCGGTATGCGCACTCGGAGATACCAGCTACGAGTTCTTCTGCGAGTCAGGAAAGGAATGGGATGGGATCTTCGAGAAGCTCGGAGCTACTAGGATTGTAGAACGACTGGATTGTGACGTCGACTATGACGCACCAGCAGCTGAGTGGACTTCGGAGGTCCTTCCAAACCTATCAGCTGTTGACAGTACTGGGCTATTCCATGAAGATATGGTGGAAACTATCAAACAGTTCGCCAGCGGTTCTTCCTCAGGAGCAGAGGGCGAAGACGGATTTACCGTTCCGTCCATTCAATCTGAGTCCATCCAAGTGGAGGTTTCCGTTTTCAGATACGATCCGGAGTCCGCCACCACAGGATCTGACTCGTGGGCTTGTGTATTCCCCGGCCATACCTCGGTTTTGGAGACGCTCAGGGCAATTAAGTCCACACACGATGGCTCCCTATCCTTCAGAGATGGCACAAGTGATGACCCGTCCACGGCAATTTCAGTGAATGGTAGGATAGTTCTACCAGGGAGGGCGAGAATCGACTCAATCGTAATCCCCAAGTCGGGAACAGCTAGGATGAGGATTGACCCCATTCCCGGTTCAGACGTGATTCGTGACCTCGTAGTCGACCACTGGCAACTGGAGAGAAAGCGAGAGTCGTCCGAGCCATGGATGGTCGCCTCAACAAGGGAAGGTTTCCAGGCCCCCCAGGGGGTCATTGGCACCATGCACCCAGTCGTTGCGACCAGATTGCACTCTCTCGCGGATTACGACAGTGCGCCTCTGCTTCATGCTAGCTCCGATGCGGTTCCATATGCAAATGGTTTCCTCGGACCAGCTGTCCTAGCAAGCTCTTGGGCAAGAAGGTGTGATCCACGAACAGCACCTGAGAAGAAGGACTCCATAGAGGGCGTCATCGGATCAAAGAACGGGATAAAGGCAGAAACAGACCTAGCGCCCATCTCGAGGAGGGGGGGATATTCTGGAGCTGTATCTGAGGGACTATTGGAGGCTAGGACTAAGGCACTAGAAAACGACTCCTTTACTGGACTTCATGGCAAGCATGTTTGGTGGTACTGCTGGACCGTAAAGAGCAGTGGGAAGGTGAATGATACCGTTCTCTACAGGCAGGTCCTCGGCCCCATTGGACTACTGGGGAACCTATTCTCAGGAGTTACGGCAAGGATGGTTCTCGGCTTCACAAGAACGGGTGGAAGTATACTGAACGACATCCTTGGAATGGTGGCCCCGCCGGCTGGAATCGGAAAGATGCCGAAGCAATTCAACAAGTCAGTCGAGAACCACCATCAGGTTGTCTCAATATTCAATGAAATGGATGGTAGATTCTGATGGCTATGAAGTATGCATATCACCCAGGAAATGTCGCTCATAGCGGCTCTCCCGAGGTCGCCGAAACGATGATGCCAGTGGCACGTTCCTTGGGGCTGATCCTAACTCCACTAGAGGGCGCAACATCATGTGGCGCAGGAATCATTAGACAGGCAAATAGGAAGCTGCAAATTACCCTAAACGCACGAACCTTCGCAATGGCCGAGTCCCTCGGCCTTGAGATACTGACTCCATGTGCCGCAACCGCTGGAAACCTGCAAGAGGACCTGGACTCGCTGAGGAGTGACCCGCTGCTGATGCAAGAGGTCAATGAAATACTATCGAGAACATGTGGAATGACGTTCTCTGGAGGCACTGAGGTCAGACATCTTCTTCACGTAATGGTTGATGAGATAGGACTGGATAAGGTTGAGAAATTGGCGATTAATCCACTTAACATGGAAGTAGCCGGGTACTACAGCCCGTATATTCAGAGGAAGGGGGCATGCGGTGAAGACGATGTGCACGACCCTGATTACATGGAGAGGCTAATTTCCGCTCTAGGGGGTTCTCCCGTGCAATGGGAAGGTCGGACAAACAGCGTAGGTGCTCCAGGACTCCTCTCGGAGGAGGGGACGGTTCTCAGACAGGCGGCAGCTGTACTTTCCGAAGCTAAGGAAGAGGGCGCGGATATTATTGTAAGCGCATGTAACCTATCTCATTCGGTCTTAGACATTTATCAGGGCAAGGCAGGCAGGTCTTCGGGAGTCAGCACAAACATTCCTGTAATCCACCTGACCGAGATGCTCTCCTTTGTGATGGGGCACCACAACACTAGATTCGCCCAGCTTAGGACGAGGGTGGCTGTAATTGGAGATTAGCCTACTATCAGAAGTCTTCCAAGCCAGATTGCCCCCGAGGTCTGAAAGTCTTGGGTTCGAGTGCTTCAACACCAGCCCCCCCGCCTCCTTCGCCAATAGTCAAGTCTTCTTCAGTAATCTCTAGGCGATTGCGTTCCCTTTCCGACTTGATGAATTCAGATGCGGCAATTTCAGAACCATCGAGAACTCTGAATGAATCAAGGTTAGATAGGTCTGAATGATGCGCCCTAGGAAGCTCCCTCCTGACTCTGTGGACAGCTCGCTGCATCCCCTTCTCTTTCCTCTTGGCGGCAGCCATTGAGCCTTCGTCACGAGTATCCTCAGCGATTAGAACAACAACTTCACCGAGTCTTCTGCGCCCTGTCCTCCCTCTCCTCTGGATTGTTCTAATTTCACTAGAAACAGGCTCGTAAAAAATTACCAAATCAGCTGCAGGTATGTCTAGCCCTTCCTCTCCTATGGAAGTGGCCAGTAGCACATTAGATTCGCCCGATCTGAAACTATTCAGCCTCTCAACTTGCCGTTTAGGTGTAAGCCCCTCTCTGCCCCCCTTGCTCGATTGCCCGACGAATTGTACAGACCTGACTCCCTCTAGTCCAACCAGTGCATCATCGAGTGAGGATACCGTATCCCTGTAGTTAGCGAAAACAATGACCCTGGAACCCTCCTCCCTCCTGATTCGTTCCCTTACAAGCCTCCTCACCGCACCCATTTTCGAGTGTGACTCTTCCATTGCCACTAGGGCTTCCCTCAAATCCCTAATTCGTGGATCCCTGAGGAAAGATAGAACAGATTTCTTCGTCCCATCTTCATCCCTTTCCATCCTGTCGAGGTATTCTCGGGAAGCAGATGTTCCTTGGCTCAGGAGACAGTTGATGAGGTGGTGGAGCCTCATTGCCGTGGCAATCTGTGACATGGACTGGTACGCACTAGACTCCCCCCTAGAAATCGCCAACTGGGACCTATCCATTGCATTAGAAAGGCCAGAGAAACTAATCGCACCCGGCATGACATATCTCCCTAGGCGCCTCTGCCTGTCGACAATGCCTGATTGCCAAAGTGTGAATGGTTCGGCCAAGTCTCTGATCCTTTGAGGGACTCTCACCTTAATTTCGGCAACTTCCAACTCGGATAGGTACTCTCTAAGCATGGGTTCTTCGGCCCCTCTGATGTGGATCCTGTTTGCACCCATCCTAGAGCAAACCTCCCTGACATCATCGGGCTTTGAACCGGGGCTCGCCGTGGCTCCCAGTATCAACGGCGATTCCGCCCTTGCCAAGTACAAATCAGAAACTTGTGCCATGGCATGACTTCCAGTGCAGTGGTGCACCTCGTCCAAAACCAGTAAGCAGCATTCCGACAGGTCAAGGACGCCCCTCTCCACATCATTACGTACTACCTGGGGGGTTGCCACAATAAGTTTCGACGAATTCCAAATGGATTCTCTCTTGGCAGGAGGATCCCTTCCTGTAACTGAGACCGGCTTTCTTCCATCAGGGAGGTCAATCACCTCCAAAATACCTTCAAGGTGCTGCTGAACCAGTGCGACGGTCGGAGCAATCATCAGTGCCCATCCCCCCTTTCTATTCAGGGACTCCCCTATCGCCATCCAAGCAACAGCAGTCTTCCCGGCTGCCGTCGGTAGAACTAGCATCATGGAACTGGTCAATGCCTCATCAACTGCCTCGAGTTGGTACGCCCTGGCCTCAATTTCCCCGTCGGAGAGCATCGGATGGCACACAGTCGGTCGCATGGAGGGGGTAACTCAAACTCAGGGTTGAAAATTGTTTCATATGGAGATATTGCTCATCCCACCCCATAGGGGTGTGCCGAATCCATCCCGATTCGTTCATATAGGGTATGTTAGTCGCAAGGCCGCTCACTACGTGAGGTACCAGACACCTGAAGGCTCTGCAAAAGCATCCTCAGAACCAGCTGACCACTCGGAAAGCTGGTGTGGTGTCACGGTGCCTCCACTGCGTGGTTAGCCCGGTAGACGGCCGTTTACGGCCCAAATCGGTGATACAAGGAGGAAAATGAATGGCCGACAAGAGTAGACCCCGCCGAGGTAGCATGGGCTTTAGCCCTCGGAAGAGGGCACTCAGGAAGTTCGGCCGGATTCAGGCCTGGCCCGAGACTTCGGACTCTGAGATCAGGGTTCTGGGATTTGCCGGTTGGAAGGCTGGAATGACACACGTTCTTCTGAGGGACACCAATAGCAACTCCACATCGGCAGGGCAAGAAGTCCGTAAGGCGGTCACCGTGGTTGAGTCACCTCCAATGAAGGTTCTAGCGGTAAGAGGCTACAGGATGACCCCATATGGCATGCAAACCGCTGGTGAAGTCTGGGCTGACATGAACGAGTCTGGACCAGATGGCCTAATGCCGAGATTCGCAAACCAGACTCGTGGAGAGAGGGACGCAGAACAGGGAAGGAAGCCAGCAAAGAGAGGCGGAAGGATCCCAAACAGGGCAGGCTCCCCGGATGAAGCGATGGATTCACTGAAGGAGTCAGATTTGTGTGAAGTCAGATTAATTGTTTCCACCCAGCCCTCGCTCGTAAAGAGCGTACCTGGAAAGACTCCAGAGATTATGGAGGTAGGACTGACCGGTGGCGACAACTCCTCGAAGGTCGAGTGGGCCAGTGAGAGGCTAGGTGGGGAGATTACCGTTGAGGATGTATGGCAAGCTGGCCAAGATGTCGACGTTGTAGGCGTTACAAAGGGCAAGGGTTGGCAGGGAGCCGTCAAGAGGTGGGGCGTCAAACTGCTCAGCCACAAGAACAGCAAGCGCCGACGCCAGGCTGGTAATCTGGGCGATTTCGGAACTGGCTATGTCAGGAAGACTGTCCCTCAAGCCGGACAGATGGGTTATCACCAGCGTACCGAGCTAAACAAGAGAATCCTCAGAGTTTCAAACCCGGAGGAGTCGGACATCACTCCAGCAGGCGGTTTCTTACACTATGGAGAGGTTACAAATCCATACATATTGATCCAGGGGAGTCTTCCCGGTCCAGCAAAGAGGATGCTGAGGTTCAGAGATCCAATACGACCAAGGGGCGACCTTCCAGAGGTAGTCCTCACCTACGTCAGTACCTCAAGCAAGCAGGGAGTGTGATTCAATGAAGGCTAAGGCATACAATTTGGTCAACTCCGTAGAGCAGGAGGAGATGGACGCAGGTCTTCTCGCAGAGTCATTCAACGTCGAAGCTAAGCTAGGAAAGGCCGTAAACCTTCCATCTGCTTTCTCTTCAGAAATTAGGGAGGACCTTATCCGCTCAGCTGTCCATTCATCGAGGGCGAACAGACGTCAACCATACGGTCACAGGGAGCATGACGGGAAGAAGGCCCCCCAGCCAGGGATGAAGCACTCTGTGGAGTGGTGGGGCAAGGGAAGAGGCGTCTCTAGAATTATGAGGAAGACCGGGCAGAAGACTGGTGCTCAGAACCCTCATACCCGAGGGGGAAGACGAGCCCATGGTCCAAAGGTCGACAAGGACTGGTCACAGAAACTAAACTCAAAGCAGAGGGCAATAGCCAGAGATTCGGCAATAGCCGCAACTGCGAACTCGGACATGGTGGCATCGAGGGGGCACAGATTCGATGACCAGGTAAGCTTCCCAATAATTATAGATGGATATACTGAGTCCAGAGATGGGTCCTCTGAGAAGTACGATATAGAGGCGATTCCACTACAGTACTCAACACGCAAGTTCGTTGCCATGATGGATGGAATTGGACTTGGTGAAGATCTCAGGCGCGCTAAAGATGGACGTGCAGTCAGAGCTGGTAAGGGGACCATGAGGGGTCGTCGAAGAAGGACGCCAAAGTCAGTTCTTCTTGTCGTGGCACAGAGGGACGGTCTCGACAAAGCCGCTGCAAACATCCCTGGCGTCGACGTAGTGGCCGCCAAGGATTTGTGCGCCGAAGATTTGGCACCCGGCGGCGATCCGGGAAGACTAACCGTGTGGACCAAGTCTGCAATCGAGGCAATGAGGTGAAATTATGGTAGATCCGTTTGAAATCATCATTATGCCTTGGATTACTGAGAAGACACTCGAGGCAAGGAGAGTCGCCGATCCAGAGATAGGATATGCTCAGAATAACAACAGAATCGAGTTCATTGTGCACCGCGATGCCACGAAGAGGCAGATTAGGGATGCTGTTGAGCAGCTATTCGAAGTCAAGGTGGCTAAGGTAAACACTAGAATTACCATTACTGGCAAGCACGCATCCGTCCGTCTTGCAGAGGGATACGATGCAGAGGAGGCAGCACTCAAGCTTGGTGCTTTCTGATGAGGTGATTATTATGGGCAAGAGGACACGTTCACAACGTCGCGGTTCAAGTCCAAAGAACCGCGTATCAAGTCACAGGTTCCCTGCAGCCAATAGGCTTCCACGCGTGAGCGAGGAGATTGGAGAGGTAGTGGATCTGGTCCACAGCCCAGCACATACCGCACCTCTTGCAAAGATTAGGTTTGAGGACGGTACTGAGGGGCACATTGCCGCCCCCGAGGGAATCTCAGTCGGTCAACCAGTATCGTTTGGAGAAAACGTCACACTTAGGCCTGGTAATGTCACAAATCTTAGTGGCATCCCAGAAGGAACACCTGTTTGCAATGTAGAGTCTAGACCGGGGGACGGCGGAAAGTTCGCCCGCTCAGGCGGCAACTCGGCTGTAGTGGAGAGCCGGACAGGGGATCGTGTGAGAATCCGACTACCTAGTGGAAGGGTCAAGGACTTGCCAGGGAACTGCAGGGCGACAATCGGAGTCCTAAGCGGCCATGGAAGGACGGAGAAGCCCCTGATGAGAGCAGGTGCCGCTCATCATAGAGCAAAGGCAAGAGGAAAGCTCTACCCAACCGTTTCTGGGGTAGCAATGAATCCTGTTGACCACCCTCATGGTGGGGGAAATCATCAGGCCGTCCACGGACCCAACTCTGTGAGCAGGAACACTCCACCCGGGAAGAAGGTTGGAAACATAGCTCCTCGAAGAACAGGAAGAGGCAGAGTACGCCAACAGGAGGTCGAGTGAAATGGCTCGTAGGTCCAAGAAATCCTTCCGCTCTCCAAAGCTCGCCCGTAGGCAGGCACGTAAGAGGAGGTCGAAGATTAGTGAGCGCAGGAAGAAGGAATTCCTATGGCGTGGCTACACCCTTGACCAACTCCTCGAGATGCCGCTCATGCCTCCTGAGGATGACTATGAGGCAATCAGCATCGCCTCATTGATGCCATCTAGGGCTAAGAGGTCGATCGTAAGGATGTATGAGGGACTAAATCCAGAGTGCGAGAAGCTCCTGGAGAAGATCCGTTCCAACAAGAATGGGAAGGTAGTAAAGACCCATTGCAGAAGTCTGTACGTCCTACCTGAGATGGTAGGAACGACTGTCGGCGTACACAATGGTCGGGACTTCGTTAACATAGAGATAGTCCCAGAGATGATCGGTCACGCGTTGGGAGAATTCGCAATCACAAGAAGGTCAGTAACCCATACTGGCCCAGGAGTCGGGGCAACCAGGTCCTCTGCACACGTGGCATTGAAGTGAGGTGAGAAGAAATGAGCAGGAGATCCGGAAACTCGCAGAGCGGTTACACGCAACTGCTAGAGGGCTCCAACCTAGTTACTGCTAGGGCAGTCAACATCGAGGCTCATCACAAGCACTGCTACCACATTGCTAAGGCACTAAGGGGGATGAATGCCGCTGCTGCAATCAAGTACCTCGAAGATGTGATAGAAAAGAAGAGGGCCATACCATACACCAGACGATCAAGAAGGGGCCGTGGTGGAAACACAATGGCCGGCCACAGAAAGGGCAAGATGGGGCCCGGAAAGTACCCAAACAAGGCATCAAAGGAATTCATAAAATTGATCAACAGTGCTATGGAAAATGCCAGGCAGAGATTCGACACCATAGATCCAGAAGATATGACAATCACACATCTGGCTGCACATCGTGGCCAGATTCAGAGGCATTGGAGGCCTAGGGCCCAAGGCAGGGCCACACCGAAGAATCACTATCAGGTGAATCTAGAGATTTTCTTGGAGTTCTTCGGAGATGAAGACGAGGAGGATGATTTCTGATGTCCCAGAACACCGTTAGAACGTTCATTCACCGAAATGTCGAGAGGCAACTAGTGCGCGAGTATCTTCTCAGGGAAACCGAGAGAGCAGGTTTCGGGGACCTAGAATTCCAGAGAACCCCAGATGGAACAAAGGTCACCCTACACGCCGAGCAAGTTGGCAGGGTCATTGGACGAAAGGGCAAGGTAATCAGGGAGCTAGAAACACGACTAAAGGAGGACTTCAAGCTCCAAGATCCAAAACTCGAGGTCGAGGAAATTACAGAGCCAAGGCTCAATGCTCAGGTTATGGCCAGTAGGATGGCAAGCTCTCTGGAAAGGGGTTGGTTCTTCCGACGTGCCGGACATAGCACCGCCCAGAGCATCATGGATGCGGGTGCAAGGGGCTGCTTGGTCATTCTTAGCGGCAAGATCACCGGTGCTAGACACAGGGTGGAGAAGTTCCAACAGGGGCACATCAAGTTCTGCGGTGAAACTGCTCTGCAGTTCATGGACGTAGGATACTCTGTTGCAGTGAAGAAACTCGGTACAGTCGGTTGCACAGTAAGGATCATGAGGCCGGGAGTCAAACTCCCTCACGAGGTCGTAATCAAGGACAGGCACGAATCCGGCCTTCCCCCACTCGAAGAAGTAGCGTACATTATTGCTGAAGAGGATATTGAGGTAGAAGATGAGCCTCAAGAATCAGAGCCAGATGCAGAGGTAGTAATCGACTCTGCCATTGAGAAGATGGCAGAGATAGAGGTCGACGACAAGGAGGAAGAGTGAATGTCACATATCAGCTCAAGGGACATTGACACAATGAACCACGAGCAGCGCCTCCGAACGCTGGAGGAGCTCCGCGATGAGATGCTCCAGTTGAGGGCCCAGCAGGCTTTGGGTGGATCCCTCTCAAACTCTGGAGCATACAAGCAGACCAGGAGAAGCATAGCAAGGCTGCTAACTAAGATCAGCCAAGAAGAAAACAAGGGGGACGAGTAGATATCTGGTATTTGCAACACATGTGGGCTCCCACAGGAGCTTTGCATCTGCCAGGAAATTGCCAAGGAGCAGCAAAAGGCGGTAATCTCAGTCGTAAGGAGGAGGTATGGGAAGATGGTAACAATAGTCGAGGGAATAGACGATTCAGCTATCGATCTTGGACAACTTGCCAAGATTCTCAAGGGAGCATGTGCGAGTGGTGGTACCGTCAAGGACCGAACCATAGAGCTACAGGGAGACCACAAGAAGAAGGCCGCGAGAGTTCTCGAGCAGAACGGCTATCGGGTGGAGGTGCGATAAATGTCTGACATCATCAACCAACCATGGCTCGCGCACAACATTTCTGTTACTGGATCTTCGGATCCGGGACTCGTGGGCATTTCGGGTACGGTCACCAATGAGACACGCAGGACAATTCGAGTCAGGACTGACTCTAGAGAACTCACCATCCCCAAGGATGTAGTAACTTTCACAATAGACTCAAGCAGGGAGATAGTTGGTTCCAAAGTAACACAACGCCCTGAGGACAGAATAGGAAGGAGGTACAAGTAATGTCAGAGATTAGGGATATCGGCGTTGATGTGGCCAAACCATCAGGAGATTGGGACGGGGACCAAAACTGCCCCTTCTATGGAAGCTTGAGGCTCCGCGGACAGATAATCGAGGGACGAGTTCGTTCGAACGGAATGTCCGGTTCGATAGTCGTGGAGAGGGAAATTACACGCTACATGAAGAAGTACGAAAGGTACGAAAAGCGCACTCGCAGCTATTCAGCCCACCTCCCATCTTGCATTGATGGGGTAGAGGTAGGGGACAGCGTGCGCATCATGGAATGCAGGCCCCTATCCAAGACCGTGAAGTTCTGCGTCATCGAGAAGGAGGTGAACCAGTGAAGGGAGTTCCAGGCAAGGTCACCAAGGCCCTGCCCACGCACGCCAAGCTAGAGTGTGCAGACAACACGGGAGCGAAGACAGTGCAACTAATCACCGTCCTCAAGAAGGGGGGCGTTGCACGAAGATACCCTGCAGCAGGTGTCGGTGACATGGCGAAGGTCACTGTTAGGAGAGGGACTCCAGAGACTCGCAGACAGATTTTCAATGCAGTAGTAATCAGGCAGGCGAGGCCTTTCAGGCGCGTAGATGGGACCTGGGTCCAGTTCGAGGACAATGCCTGCGTTCTGACGAACGAGAGGGGAGAAGTCCAGGGTTCGGACATCAAGGGGCCAGTAAGTCGTGAGGCCGCTGAAAGGTGGCCTAGGATCGCGGCTACAGCAAAGCAGATTGTGTGAGGTGAAAAGATGACGAGAAGCAGCAAGCCAGGCAAGCAACGCCTAGAGCAGAGGGACGCATCGATGCACATCCGAAGAAAGAGGATGCGCGCACGCCTAATCTCAGATGATCCGGAGCTTCAGAATATTCGTAGAGTCACAGTAAGGGTCGGAGACGAAGTCGAGGTAATCAGAGGCGACTTCGGACATCCCAACAGCGCCAAGTCAGATACCCGAGGCAAGAGGCTCGGGCAATCGAGAGGAAGGGCAGGAGTATCGGGGAAGATAGCGAAGGTGGACACCACCAGTGGAATGATCTTCATCGATGGCGTGACTAGCACTACCTCCGACGGGAAGGAAGAGGCAGTTCCAATCCATCCTTCAAATGTAATTGTAACCAAATTGTTCGAGGGAGACACGCTGAGGCTCAAGAGACTACTAGAGAGGACGGGAGGTGTTGCAGAATGAGCAGCAGCCACATGAAGAGGCTAACCATGCCAAGAAGCTGGCCCCTTCCAAGAAAGTCTACCATATGGGTTCAGAAGCCAAACCCATGCGGTCACCCGATTGAGCACTGCATGCCACTGGGAGTAATTCTCAGAGATATACTGGGAGTGGCCCAGAATCGCCGTGAAGCAAAGAGAATAGCCCACGCAAATCTCGTCAAGGTCGATGGCAGCATCGAATCCGACACAGCTAGGGGCGTCGGACTGATGGACGTTCTAACAGTCGGAGAGAACAATTACAGGTGCATCCTGGACACAAACGGGAAGCTCAGGTACCGATCAATTCCAGCAAAGCAGGCCTCAACGAAGACTTGCAGGGTTACAGGCAAGAACACAATCAAGGGAGGTAAGACACAGGTCCATCTCCATGATGGAAGAAATATCATTTTCGACGATAATCCAGCATACAAGACCGGGGACTCACTGGTAATATCCCTGCCTGAGCAGGACATTAAGGCCCACCACAAGTTCGAAGAGGGCTCCACAGCATACCTCACGGGAGGCAGTCACATTGGAGAGACTGCCACGATAAAGGGTCACGATGTCAAGAGGTCATCCAAGGCCAATGAGGTAAAATTCGATGATTTCGGCACAGTTTCCGACTACGTTTTCGTTATTGGCGACAAGTCAGACATTCCACTGGAGGACGAATCATGAGTGGAATAGCTAACCCAATGCTCGCCCCGAGGGTAACCAAGGTAACGGTGAACATTGGCGTCGGAGAGGGCGGCCAGAGGCTACAGCTAGCCGAGCAGGCTCTTGAGATGGTCACGGGCATGAGCCCCGTGAGGACTCTTGCAACCAGTACCAATAGGGACCTAGGGACCAGGAAGGGATCCCCCATAGGGTGCAAGGTCACGATCAGGGATCAAGAATCAATCAGGGCATTCCTGAAGGACGCTTTCTGGGTCCGCCAGCACACTATCCCTTCGTACAACTTCGACTCCTCTGGTAACCTCTCCTTCGGAATAACTGACTATACCGATTTCCCCGGCCAGAAGTACGATCCAGACATTGGAATTTATGGCATGGATGTCAATGTGGTATTGGAAAGGCCGGGCCACCGTGTCTCTCGCAGAAGGAGACATGCTAGGAAGGTCGCAGTGAGCCACAGAGTGGGGCCAGAAGAGTCACGCGCATGGTTCTCCAAGAATTTCGATCTGAAGATTGTCGGCTACGGGGAGGAGGAGTGATCATGGCAAAGGACCACGGAGAGAGAATTGGCCGCTCAGTTGGTTGCAGGAGGTGCGGGCGCAAGAGAGGGATGATCCGACGCCACGGCCTCAGGCTTTGCCGCCAGTGTTTCCGAGACACTGCCCCTGACATAGGATTCAAGAAATACTCATGAGGTGATAAATAATGCAATTCGATCCACTAAGCGACGCCTTCACGCGAATATTCAACGCGGAGCAGGCAGGCCATTACGAGGTCTCAGTAAGCCCAGCTAGCAAACTATTGGGAAGCATGCTCAATATCATGCAGAAGTCAGGATATGTCGGCGAGTTCGAGAGGATAGAGGACGGACGCGCAGGCTCCTACAGAATAGAACTGATTGGAGCCATAAACCGATGCGGGGTTATCAAGCCACGTCACTCAGTACAGCGCTCAGACTTCGATAAGTGGGAGTCAAGATACCTCCCAGCAAGAGATTTCGGACTTCTAATTGTTACCACGAATCAAGGAATTATGGATCACTACGATGCAAAGAAGGAGCGCGTCGGAGGACGCCTTCTCGCGTATATTTTCTAGGAGTTGAATTGAATGCCAAAGTTAGATCACGTTTCCCACGAGATTTCTCTCGCAGAGGGCTCCAGTGCAAGCATTGCTGGAGACTTAGTCACAGTTTCAAATGATGGCAAGTCCCTCAGCAGGGAGTTCAGACACCCCAAGGTAACCGTCACGCAAGGGGACTCTTCACTTGTGGTGTTCTGTGACCTGCCCCGGAGGGCAGACAAAGCCATTGCTGGAACATGGGCAGCACACTTGAGAAACATGGTCAAGGGCTTGGAAGAGGGATTCGAATACAAGCTCAGGGCAGTATACAGTCACTTTCCAATGACTCTGAAGGTAGAGGGCAATCGCATGACAATCAACAACTTGTTCGGCGAGAAGGTCCCAAGGGTGGCCAAGCTACCCTGGTCCCCCTCCGAGGTTGAAGTCAAAGTGGAAAACAAGACAGAAGTCACAGTCAAGGGCTCCGATCGTGAGAAGGTCGGCCAAACCGCCGCAAACATCGAGAGGGCCTGCAGGATTAGGAACAGAGACAGAAGGGTATTCCAGGATGGAATATACATCACATCGAAGGGGGCATAGGAATGAGCGATGAATACGAAAATATGACGGTCGCCCAGCTAAAGGACGTCCTCCGAGAGAGGGGCCTCCCGGTTTCCGGTAAGAAGGCAGAATTAATCGCTCGTCTACAAGAATCTCCTGAAGGTGTAGATCAGGTTCCAGATGAATCGGACTCTATCGAGGACTTCGAGGATGACTTCGAGGACGAGGATGACTTCTTCGAGGACGAGGACGAGTGGGACGATTTGCATACTGCGCGCCAGAAGCCCGTTCTAGACGATGAAACCACCAACGCTCTGAAATTCAGGGCATCACAGAAGAAGCAGCAACCAGCATTCCGCAGACAAGAGTGGTACAGGTACAGGCGGCTAGCAAGGTCAAGCTGGAGGAAGCCGAAGGGCATGCACTCAAGCATGAGGCTCAACAGAAAGTACCGCCCTCCAATGGCCAGAATTGGATACAGGAAGATATCATCCGCTAGGGACCTGCACCCATCAGGCTTCCAGGAAGTCCTAGTCCACAAGTCATCAGACTTGGACGGACTCGACCCTGAGAGGCAGGCTGTCAGGATAGGTGCCACTGTTGGTAACAGAAAGAGAATTTCAATTCACGAGAGGGCCAACGACCTCGGGCTAAGGGTGCTAAACAGAAGGCGCATCGAAAGAAGGGGTGATCTCTGATGATTATTACAAATCAGCGCAGAATGGCAGCAGCCATCTTGTCCCAGAAGGAAGGTAGGCCCGTAGGGGTTCATCGTGTTTGGATAGATCCCGACTACCTCGATGAAGTTATTTCGGCCGTCCAGAAGGACGATGTAAGGAGGCTAATTGAGGAGGGCCTGATCAAGGCCCGTCCAATCAAGGGTACCAGTAGGGCCAGAGCTAGGAAGGCCGCAGAACAGAAGTCAAAGGGCCGAAGGAAGGGCCAGGGATCGAGAAAAGGGAGTGCAAACTCAAGGACGCCCAAGAAGGGCAAGTGGATGCAGCTAATCAGGTCTCAGAGGAGACAGTTGAAGGATATGAGGCAGGAAGGAACACTAACTCCTTCTGAGTACAGGTACTACTACAGGAAGGCGAAAGGCGGCTCATACCGATCAATCGCCCACATGAGGACTAACATGGTTACAGATGGAATCAATTTCGGAGGCGATGAATGATGGCACACGGCAAGAGTCAGAGGCTCAGGATGAAGCGCCGACGCAATGGACAGACCGACTACCGCAGAAGGATGAAACTCCTTCGAGGCGGCTCCCCAAGGGCTGTCGTCAGAGTTTCCAACACACAGGTAACATGCCAGTTGGCCGAATTCGGCACAGATGGAGACAGAATTCTCGCTTCAATAACCGGCAAGACCCTAGTTGACTCATATTCATGGCCACTGGATGAGTCAAGAAAGTCAGTGCCTGCCTGCTACCTTGCAGGATACGCCCTGGCAAAGGCCGCGATCTCGGCAGGCCATGAGGAAGCAGTCCTCGATATCGGGCTATCAGCCTCCTCCTCCGGAAGCAGGGTCTTCTCCGCTCTGAAGGGGATGGTAGAAGCGGGTCTTGAGATCCCCCATGGAGACTCAGTCCTCCCTGGTGACGAGAGATCAACCGGGACTCACATTTCTGACTCCACATCATCTGCTGTTGAAGCTTCTAAGAAGGCTATTGAGGGGGCGTTTGAATGACCGATGGGGAACCTGAGACAAACCCCGCGCCCGAGGCCCCAATCCTAGCACCAGGACTGGCAAAGGCACTAGCACCAGTTGAAGAGGTGCAATCTGACTCACGTGGAAGGAGGAGGGGAGCCCCCGATCCACTAGCTGCACTCAGAGCTTGGCAACCAAGGACCAGGCTAGGAAGGATGGTGATGTCCGGGCAGGTACTAACATTCGAAGAAGCCTTGGCAACAGGACTACCAATAAGGGAGGTAGAGATTGTCGATGCACTACTCCCCGACATCACTGATGACGTTCTTGCAGTAAACATGATTCAGAGGATGACTGACTCGGGAAGAAGGGTCAGATTCAATGTCCTATGCGTTGTAGGAAACAGCGATGGGTACGTCGGGCTATCTGTCTGCAAGGGCAAGGAAGTTGCAAGCACTATTCGAAAGGCAATAGACAAGGCCAAGCTGAATATCATACCCGTAATGAGGGGCAATGGATCATGGGAGTCATCCGAGGGACCAGGCACCAGCGTTCCATTCATGGTCACCGGGCAATCAGGCTCAACCAGGATTACCCTGATGCCAGCACCCGCCGGTAAGGGGCTCGTCATCGGCGACTACGGTAGGAGGGTACTGAATCTAGCTGGCGTCACCGACGTTTGGTCAAGGTCATCAGGCCAGACCAGGACCACAATAAATTTCGCCAAAGCGACCTTCAATGCCCTAGTCGAACTGAACAAGACAAGACTCACAGAAGCGGATCACCGCAGGCTGAACATAATTAGAGGGAGGGAACTCAGTTGACATTTCTAGTAATCAGGGCAAGGAGTGACCGTGGCGTCACCAGGAAGATCAGAGACACCATGTCGATGCTAAACCTGACTCGAGTCAACCACGCTACCATCGTTGTGGATAACCCCTCATACAGGGGCATGCTGCAGAAGTCGAAGGACTACGTTACATGGGGTGAGGTCGATGCAGACACCATCGCCAAGCTAATCGGAGAGAGGGGCAGAATGTCGGGAGACAAGCCGGTCACCGATGCATCCATCAAGGAGGGCAGCGAATTCAAGGGAATCAAGGACTTCTCCAAGGCTCTGGCCTCTGGGGAGGCTTCAATGGGGGATGTAGATGGCCTGAAGCCAATCTTCAGACTACACCCTCCCCGAGGGAGCAAGGGCTGGGGCGGCATCAAGCGCGCCTACACAGTCGGAGGCGCTCTGGGATTCCGAGGAGACGCTATCAGCGATCTAGCTGAGAGGATGATGTGAGGCGAGAAGAATGGTATCACGAACAAACAAGTTCCGCGGGAGGAGCCGCTACCACGGCAGAGGCAAGAAAGCCGGTAGGGGAGCTGGAAAGAGGGGCGGCCGAGGAAACGCGGGAATAGGCAAGCACAAGGTAATGTTCCGCAACAAGTACATGCCAGGACACTGGGGCATGCACGGCTTCAACAGACATCCAAGCTTGAGGACAGTGAACGTGTCCATCAACGTCAGCGAAGTCGAGGAAATGGCCGAGGGCGACTCAATCAACCTCACAGAGAAGGGCTATGACAAGCTACTCGGCAAGGGATCCATATCCCGCCCAATCAACATCACAGTTTCCGAGGCTAGCGCTGGGGCCGTGCAAAAGGTCGAAGCTGCTGGTGGGACCGTTACCACTGACGCCGAAGACGAGTTCGGAGAGTGGGAGGAAGAGTGAACACTCTAACGGGGCGATAAGATGGTTGACAGGAGTCCTAGCAAAATCGGCCTCCCGGCAATGGTCCTCACATACTGGGGCGCCCTCTTCTACTGGCTCAGGGACGACTTACTGGAAGGCGCAGAAGACGAACAGATGCGAGCACTGAGGATGCTCCTCGTTTCCTTCCCCTACGTCGGTTTTGTAATATGGGGGACTATGACGGATCTCCCTGAGAATATTAGAGAGACTCCGTACATAGGTCGTGCATTCAAGCCAGTGACCTGGCTAGTTTTCGTGTTACTACTAGCATATTGGGGATGGAGGGACCCAGAAGTAGTGGGCTTCCTTCTAGTCGGTGTTGCACTACTCGGTTTCGGTGCAGGCCTGGCAATCGCATGCCTACTTTACTCGGGTTCGGAGTCCAGTAGACTATACGCTCTCTCCAGGCTTGTGGATGTGTATCCGAGTATCACGAAGCCTGACGGGCACGTAAGATTCAACCAGAAACTGTGGACCACCACTTTGGTACTGATCATCTACTTCATGATGACCAATGTGATGATCTACGGGCTTTCCGACTCAACACTCGACATATTCTCATCGTTCAGGTCGATAATGGCCGGTGCGTCAGGTTCAATCATGCACTTGGGAATCGGCCCGATTGTTACAGGTTCAATCATCATGCAGCTTTTCGCAGGTGCAAAGATCATCCAACTAGACCTCCAGGACTCTGCCGACAAGCAGCTGTACCAAGGCATACAGAAACTCCTAGTCCTGTTCATGATTCCTGTCGAGTCGATACCACAGGTTTACGGATTCCTGGACCCTCATGAGACCCTAATCTACGACTATGGGGTTGGTTGGGCAAACGTCATCATAGTGGCCCAACTGTTCCTGGGCTCCTACTTGGTATTCCTCTTGGACGAGCTAGTCAGCAAGTGGGGAATCGGCTCCGGTATCTCTTTGTTCATCGCTGCTGGGGTGGCTCAGTCCACATTCGTCGGCACACTTTCGCCACTCCCCGTAGTTCAAGGCACCCCGATATCGTTCGACAACCCGCCCTCAGGCACACTCCCCATGATTTTCTACACATTGAGGACGGCGACAAACTCCCAGTTGGTCTCCCAGAATGGGTTCGAACTGATGCTCCTGAATCACGCCAATCCGATAGCAGCGCTAATTTCCTCGGTCATAGTTTTCCTAGTTGTGGCTTATGCCGAGTCTAGTAAGCTAGAGCTCCCGTTGACGCACGGAAAGGTGAGGGGCCACAGGGGGCAATACCCAATCAGGCTCGTTTACGCCAGTAACATACCAGTCATTCTAATGGCAGCATTGCTTGCTAACATCAACATGTTCACCCTGCTCTTCTGGAGCCATCCAGTACTTTCCACGGTCCCCATACTCGGGAGGAACGGGGCGATGAGCAAGGCGCATTGGTTCGGCTCATACGAGGTCGGTGCGACTACCCCATCGGACGGCTTCGCCTGGTATTCATCAATGGTGAATGGAGTGGGAGACTGGCTGATGCCCCTGCTGAACCAGACAGGGGATGCCTACGGTCACAGCCTGGGGCAGATAATGCTCCACGTCTTCACCTACGTGTTCGTAATGACGGCAGGATCTACTGTGTTCGCTAAGTTCTGGATCGAGACAACCAACATGGGAGCCAAGGACGTTGCTAAGCAGATCGAGAGAACCGGCATGCAAATTCCGGGATTCAGGAAGAACCCCGTCGTGCTGGAGAGGATCCTCGAGAGGTACATACCGCCCGTGACTCTGTTCTCCGGGGCCTTCGTGGGACTTCTGGCAGCTGGTGCGGATCTACTTGGCACAGTGGGTAATGCAACTGGTACCGGACTTCTTCTCGCGGTCGGAATCATCCTTCGAACATATGAGCAAATTCAGAAGGAGCAGGCCATGGAGATGCATCCCGTACTTAGGGAATTCTTCGGTGCGGAGTAAAGGGCATAATCAGTGCACTGAGGGCCAATGCCAACATATGGCCACTCGTCATGTTGAAATACCGAATGTCGGTCGCCGGAACGCTGCGTTGAGCTGGCGTTGGAGATTGAGCACCTAGTGCTATGACATCTTCCTTC
>CAYLUC010000005.1:0-72616 GCA_964386765.1 uncultured Candidatus Poseidoniales archaeon
TTGTGGAGTTGTGGGCAGGCTCATAAAGGGGACTTTGCTCGGCCAGCCGCTGGGGGTTCACTAATGGGCATTTCAAAGCACGTACGAGCGACATGGAAGCGTCCCAAGGAGGGTATGCCCCCGCTGTACCGAAGAGATCGCATGGCATCTTGGAGGAGAGGCCCTGTTTTCCAGCGCGTCGACAGGCCAACGAGGCTCGATGCAGCCCGAAGGCTCGGATACAAGGCGAAGCAGGGAGTAGTCATTGTACGCACACGCGTGAGGAGAGGCGGACTCAGAAAGGGCAAGATCCACATGAAGAGGAAGCCATCCAAGGCAGGTATCAAGAAAATCACCATGGCCAAGTCGATCCAGAGGATCGCAGAGGAGAGGGTCAGCAGGAGATACCCCAACCTTGAGGTTCTGAACTCATACTGGGTCGGAGAGGATGGAAAGAACAAGTTCTACGAGGTTATTCTCCTGGATCCATCCCACCCGGTGATAATGTCTGACAAGGACTACTCCTGGGTTTCCGATGGCAACAGCCACAAGGGACGTGCATTCAGAGGACTGACAAGCGCTGGAAAGCGTGGAAGGGGACTCTACAACAAGGGCAAGGGCGCAGAGAAGCTACGGCCCAGCCTAAAGGCCAACAAGAACCGCGGCAAGTGATATCTCTGAGCCGTCATATTGATGCCTCATGGTGAGCGCCAGCGTGTAATGGCCGACCGCCACGCGTCAGAAATCAGGGGCCTTCCTGTAATCCTCCCCTCTGGTAGGCTCATCGGCACCGTCTACGACATGTTCGTGAATACCGACGATTGGAGCTGTACCCATATTTTCGTTTCCAACCCCCCAGCCGATCTGGTTGAGAACAGGACCCATCTGGCAATACCCTGGAAGTGGGTCAGATCGGTTGGAGATGTGGTGCTACTGAGGTGGTTCCCACCGACTCCCCTCCCGAAGAACCTGTGATGCGTCTGCGAACGTAGGGCCGATATGATTCAAAAGGCGAGCGTTGACGCTCGACGTATGAGAGCCGCGTCGACAGTCATCCTAGCACTCCTCCTGATGTCATTCGCAGGTCCCATGGCAGAAGCCGATAGCAAGGGCGTGATTTCCTGCGCAAACGCGGACCTTTCGATGATGCCAGCCAATTGGGATCTCGGAGATCAGGCGTGCGTTAGGCTGGACCTAGGCGAGTTGGACCCGGGCCAGGCACTGTCCTTCGACATAGTCACAGATAGCGAGATAGACATACTGCTGTTCTCTGCTAATGCAATCACGGTCTACCAAAACGAACAGTCGTATCGTAGTGATCTGGTTTGGGAGGGCGACTCCGTCTTCGAGTCGTTCAATGGAACGGGATCGTGGCACTGGACGGTTCCAGATGACAGGGACCCCACAAGGTGGTACATGGTGTTCGATAATCTGGACCACCCGCAGGACTCATCCGAAGGGGCACAGGGGGGCAGCAATGCATCTGTCACCTTGGAGGCAGGGATCATCTCCCCCGTCCCATTTACTCTCGCCGATACCATAGTGCGCCTGGAAGCGGGAGGGCACTCCCTTCTCCATGGCCCCTTTGTTCTAGACGCTGGCACACAGGTGAGCATCCAGGCAAGCACGATGGAGGGTGCACCGGATGTCTTCCTCATGACCCAGTCACAAGTCGACCTCTACGAGGCAGGAGGGACTGCAGCTACGAGGGTTTCTGGAACTGACATGCTACTGATTACCACAGACAGGAGCATAGTCTGGACTGCTCCAGAGTCACTGGAGGGAACATCCCTCTACCTCGTAGTCGACAACAGGGCAGGTCCATCAGGAGGGGGAGCTGGAACACTGCCAATCGCTACAACGGTTGTAATGATACTGACTCCCATTCTGGAGCCCGTGATCGCAGGAGACGCATCTTCAGGATTGGTTGACGTAGGTGCGGTAGTTTCTCTTGACGCTACAGAAACCCCCAATCTCTCTCAGCAGATATCAGAGTCAGGATTCTCATGGGATACCGACGGCGATGGTTTCGATGACAACACCGGCACCCTCGTAAACGTCACTTGGAGTGAGCCGACCGTTGTAACAATCAGACTCACGGTCCTCTCGACGGACGGGAGGAGCACCAGCGTATACCAGGAGGTCCAGGTTTCCGACATAACGCCCCCGGAGTCCAGTATCGAAGTTAGCGGGGTGGTTGAGAGGGCTTTCAACGAGGCAGTCATTCTCAGCGGCGACTTCTCGGACAATTGGGGCGTCTCGACAGTAGAGTGGCTGGTGGACGGCGTGCTCTTGTCCTCTCATTCTGGAGACCTATCGGGAGCAGGCTCTTTCTCACATTCTTTCGGTTCGAACGAGACCTCCGGAGAACACACAATCACCCTCAGGGTGACTGATAGGTCTGGCATGTCCTCAGAGGACACCGCGATAGTTAGCCTCTACGACTCTACACCACCAGTCCCAGACGAGTACGAGGAGGAGCCTAGCACGGCGATTGGAGAGACCACCAGACTCAGCATCGGCTTCTCAGACCCGGAGTCAACGAACCTGTTCTTCACATGGGACTTCGACGCAATGACGGACTCAGACGGAGACGGGGATTCAGACAATGACGAAGACGCCAGTGGTCCAGTAGTCCTGCATTCCTTCGACGAGATAGGTGTTTACCGCGTGATTTGCAGGGTTCAGAATGAGGCTGGCCTGATAACCGAGGCAGAGATCCTCCTGACAGTAACAGATGGGATGGAAGGGTCCGAGCTCTCTTTCACAGAGATGCTCATGATAGCGGGAGCCGCAATCTTGGCTATCGCCATAGTATTGCTGTTGATGATGAGGATAGCAACAAACAGGAGAATGGCCGCAATGATGGCAGAGCAGGAGACCGAATCGGAAGAGCAGGATGCCCCTAGGGAAATGACTGCAGACGAGCAGAAGGCAATGTGGAGCACCGGGGGATCCAACATAGCTCCCTCTCAGCCATATGGCGGGTTTTCAAGCGGAATGTCCGGGCTACCTGAGGGCTCCCCAAGCGCCTCGTCAATCGAGATCGGCGATGAGGTCGCAGAGCTCCTCTCGCCCGCTACCCCGACAGGCGGGCCAACGACTCCAAGCGCCGCTGATGAGCTCCTGAGTGCATTCGAAGACGACGAGCCACCCATCGACTTAGATGAGGGCGTGGTCGAGTACAACTTTGACGAAGAACCAGATACAAAAACCGAGAACTGGAGTCCAGCAGAAGAGGACGTCGATCCAAGCGAGGATAGGAAGGTGAGACAGGCGTGCTCATCCTGCGAGAAGTTGTTCGAACTCGAACTTCCCGAAGGCGTCAACTCAGCCAAGACCGCGTGTCCACATTGCGGCTCTGTTGAGAGAGTTAGCATTGGGTGATGACTTCAACAACCACGATTACCATCAACTCAAGCAGGGCAATACCCTTTAGCGCACCTCTATGAGGTGCGAACATGAACAGTAGCAGCGTTAGGGTGATTCACCGTGCGCCGCATTCTCCCAATTCAGGCAGCATTTTGGTAGTGATGATACTCCTTTTGCCATTGTTCTCACCGATATCCAGCGTCAACGCGGAGGCTAGGATCGAAGCTCAGGACTTTCAGATACTGGATGACCTGTCCGATGTTCTGGGCCAACGGCAAGATGTGCTGGACTCCAACTCTGTTGGGCAGATAGCAGGGCCCGCATTGGATGCAGTCAGAGATGGCATTTCCGACAGTGGACCCAGTCAACCACTATCCTCGATAGGGGAGTCATTAGTCGACTCCTCGATGACCGACACGTCCCCTCCCTCACCTGATCACCCCCTTCCGTACAATGTTATTTTGGGGATAGACGACGGGGAGACAGCCCCAGTCGACAATGTATGGCAGACCCTTGTGAATATCACCGATTACGTCATCCTAACCGAATACACTGACCTGAATGGAAACATAATCAGGAACACCGAGGTGGTGACATTCACTGCAAACTTCCTCTCCCTACTAAACTTCCAGACAGACCCCCTAAGCCACGCCGTGGACGTCGACAATGACGGGGACGATGACATTCAGGTCGGGCTTGGGATATCTCTGGGCCCAATAGGTCTGGACAATATCATCTCAGAGTCTGGGACACTGTGGATTCAGCCTGCGATTACATACAGGGTAGACGTCCTCGACTCTAGCACCACAGACCCAATGTGGGATGAAGTGGACACTCTGCAAGTATCGCTGATCAAGGCATTTGCATACTCTAGCCCAGACTCCATACTAGCCCTTGGCGATGGCGAGAGCTATATCTGGGTAGTCGACTCATCATTCAACTCAATGCCAAAAGAGTTCTCTCTGGAGGTCGGTATTGAGAGGGTGTTCTTCAACGCCAGTGCGGTGATGCAGGACCTTGTCCAGGCGATTTTGAATATATTCTCATCCAATTTCGATGGAACCGGAATGACCCTGATTGGAATCTCAGCCCCATACTCAATATCGGTCGACTCGAGTAATATGGACACTTGCCCAGATAGGTACACCCCCGACCAACTCCTCTTCCTACCTTCTGACGAGATAGACTGCGGGGTTTCCGTTGGTTTGGGCTATGCCCATTTTTCTCCACCGGGATCAGATCAAGTAAGGGATTTGTGGGAACTGGCATACATCGATCTAGACATTCACCCGAACAAGGACTCGATGGTGATTCCCGGGGACTTGGAGGTGATAATCAGGACAGACAGTACACTACCAGCCGCCGGCGGCATAGAGGGAGACAGGAGCCTAACCACTGTGGAGTACTTCGCAGACAGAAGGGCCGATCTGCACATCCGCTTCTACGAGGATCGCTCAAACACCCCCCCTGAGGACAACGGGGGTTCATCTGGCAATATCACTGATGGTAGAGGTTGGCTGAGGGGAATGCCCGAGGGCTCAATGTCTTCCGGTGAGATAACCAGGATTTTCAGGATGCTTGGCTCAGAAGATGAACCCGAATTGCCAGGGGGGAGGCCTAGTCGTCTCGGCATGATTCTTGGAATCAAGAATTTCTCACGTGATACCAGCCCCAACGAGGATGACCCTTCCCTTCCCGTGAACCCAGCACACCCCCCAATCAGCATGATTCTACTCAGGTCAGAACAGGCGATCGACTCTTTGGAATATGTGTCGTGGTTCCAGAGGGGCGGACAGTCGGATGACCATAGGAGAGTGAGCATCTCCTTGGACTCAATACCTCCCGCACTGGTTCTTTTCGGCTCATTCGATGTAGGCGGATCAGAGGATGATAACACAGACCTAGATGACTCGGATAACTTGGATTTCGTTTCAAGGATAATGGACTCGCTTATTCTGAACTTAGTCGATCTTTACTTGGATGTTGGCTCGACCCTAAATGACGTACCGTCCACCGTTGTAGATGCGATTACAGGTGGCGTTGGGTCAGGAGGGGACCTGCAGGGCAGGGAGTTCAATCTCCTAATGCATGACCACTGGGGAGCTCAGAGAGAGCCTATGATAATCTCCAGGATAGGGATGGAAATAGGATCAAGCCAACATCCAGTATTGGTCGGCGATCACCTACTCCTAGCAAATGACAGATCGCTAACCCAAGTGGTCAGCAGGTCGGGAGCCCTAGTCGATCCGCTAGTCCCGATAGCAGCTAGCATAAGCTTCAGTGGACTTTCAGCATTCACTCTTGACGATGATGACGATCTCGAAGAGCTGACGGTACACATAAGCACAGTATCTTCCGAGACGTTCAATTTCATGTATCTCGAACATGATGAGGGGACAATCTCAAACTCTTCCCACCAGGCACTCTCAATTTCTGACATCCCGGATGACATTGACATATTCCTAACTGCAGACGGCGCCGAGTACCTGGCATCCAGCTCCATCGAATCGATAACCTATACTGGAATAGATGCAGATCAGAGACAGGCAGTAAGGATATCCGACTTCCCAGACCAATTCTCCTCTGAATTCGGCAGCTCGTCTAGCTGGTCCTCGACCTCATCGATAGGGAGCATAGAGGCGCAGATCACAAACTCCTCGACACCCGTAACAATGGGAGGGGACCATTTCCTGTTCCATCACGATCCCAATGACGGGACTTCGACGATATCATCTAGGATTTCAGGAATTTCCGATGCCGGTTGGACTGCTCCTGCGGAGGAAGGCGCCTCGGGTTCCGCGGGGAGGGGCACGGCATCGATATCAGCTGCAGGCGACAGGTCCCTGAGCATCAGTGTGGATCATGCACCAACCACCGATGAGGAGCAACTCACAGCAATTGCAGTAATCGATCCCCTGCCTTCCTCTGTATCCATAGAAATCCCCACTGGGGCGGAATCCGGTCCAACCCTCGACGTCCCCGAACTAAATACCTCGATGGGACTCTCCGGTCTAGCATTCTTCCTCGGAGGATTTGCCGACTTGGGCCGTTCAGTAAACTCCGTGCTCTCGGGCATTACCACTGACATCTCCACTGGCTCGGGCGGGAGCAGTGGTGACGAGGACTTCTCGTTCGGAATGCAGCTGGAGGCAGATTCCGCATTCGATCTAATCGTAGAATCGAGTCACGGCTCCGGCTCCCTGGTTTCCCCTCCTTGGGTACATGGAGTCTCCTTCAATGCGGCCTCCTCCGGCATATCAGATGGATTCCACCTCAGAACATGGCTTCCAGGGCTTCCCCCAGTGGTCGACATGTCAATATCAAGAAGCTCAGGAACGGACACCGAGGACTGGGACATCAGACTGGGCCTAGAGGGGTGGGTCCCCGCTCATAGCGAGTTGATGATTTACGCCCAGGGAATTAACGGGCAGGACCTGCTTATGACACTCAATGGACTTGAGCCCGGGGTAGAGACCGGCCTCCTGGTCGAATCAATATTCGAGTTCACGACTGTTGCGGGAATCACAGAGGTATCTACGTCGACTCACTACTCGATGACAGACAGACTTGATTGGGTCCACGCCCTTCTGATCAACAGAGAAGCCGGCAGCAGGACAGAGATAATGATCGACGAGATACCCGAGACCGTCGATTTCACTGCTAGTCTGGGAACTGCCGTCTCCATCGACATGACAGTGCCAGACATCTACCTCAGAGAGGGAGTAGGAATCGAGTCGATAATGATGCAACAGATGCAGTGGCTGGACTCCTCCTGGTGGCCTGCGACAGTCTTCCTGACAGACCTTCCCGGCTCAATCAACCTCACCACGGAGCCGGACCCCAATTTCGACATCACCAAGAGCCTAGCATTCCAAGGAATGCCCATACTGGACTTCAGTGCCTCAAGTGAGGGAATGTCACTCTACATAGAAGCATTCGGCAGGGCGATAAACACACGAGGGGACACGATACTCCTAGCTGAGGGGATGACAGACAGCCTAGTAATTAGGCCAACTGAGGGATACGGGCTTGAGGTTAGATCAGGCGGAGATGGAGTTGACAGGATATACATCAGGTCCAGTAACGTACCAGCCACCCCCCCTGTTACCATGGAGGAGATGGAGGCCCTGGGGGAGGACCTCAAGAGCGCCACCATTCACGTGCACGAATTCGGGAGAGCCTACGGAGTCATCGAGATCTCCGATGTGCAGGGGGGGAGAATAATAGTTTCAGCACGCGCATCCGCAGAACTAGGGGGCGAGACCTTTGACTTGAGGGGGGTCCTGCTGGACGCTCAAACCACATCGGGCATTCCAACAGCCACAACGCTGGGCGTCAACGGACTCGCCTCTGACCTTTCGCTACTCAACATGATTCCAGGCTTCGATGGACCAACTCATCACATAATGGTGGTAGAGCCGATCTCGTCCGGGATCCTCACCCTCGTAGCGACTTTCATTGGAGGTGACTGAATGGGACTTCTAGAGAGGATGAAAAAGAAGGAGGAAAGTGAGGAAACTCCAGAGGAAGAATTAGCCCACGAGGCATTGGAGTATTTCGAGGACAAACTAAGTGAAGTCTCCCCAACAAGGGTACTTTTCGCCTCAATCGCGGCACTGTTGGTCATTTCCGCATCCCTGATAGTAGTAGCTTGGGTAGTCCCATATGACAGAGTGTCTGTCGATGTGGTCTACAGGCAGGGGGCCGCGGGGCACGTCGTTCTAGCACAGATCAACAATGAAGGCAGCAGGTCGATAGAGGAAGTATCCCTTGACATCAGATTCCTTGATTCTGAGGGGATCGTCGAGATTGATCGCGCGCACTACGACGTCGACGTGATTACTGCTCACACCTCGGTTGCCGGTGATGAACTAGAGCTCATTGTACCCGGGGTTTCTGTATGGGATAACTACACCATAGAGATAATTCTGAGCTATGATAACTATCGAAACGGGGTCTATATGAAGCAGCCCTACTCAGTCGGTGAGTGGACTATGGAGCTGTTCACAGTCAAATCCCCCCTCAAGATTCTCTGAACAAAGATGACTGAAGTGATGTTCAGTTAACCCATATGCTCAAAATGGTCCTGACAGGGGGCGAGTTCGATGAACCAGCGCGTGACCCTCATTGTTCTCGGAATACTAATGCTATCGTACTCCCCGCCAATGGGGCATGACGATGGTATTCAGATGGGGGGCTCGGAAGAACTCTCCACGGGTTTTGAGAGAGTTGAAATCTCCCCGGATCCAAACAGCATCAGGAATTTGGCGGAGCCTACTGTTCACGAAGGCCTCGAGGATGTCAGACAAGTGATCGCTGACACAGTGATAGGAATCTACACCGAATCAGGACTCATTCCTAGGTTGTCAATGGACTCTGGCATTGCAACCCCCCGCTCGGACCTCGTAATTGCCCTGATAGACGGGGAAGTCGGACTTTGGGATGCAAGGGTCGAACTGTCAGAAATAGAGGGCATCGAAATAAGGTCAACAATCCCTCCCTCGGGATTCCTCATTCAGGGAACAAAGGAATCCCTGGAAGCACTGACCCTTGCTAATTCTGTCGTCGCTATCCACAATGTTCCAGCGGGCCTTCTGGTCCACGAGTCATTGATGCATTTCACTGCTGGGGAGCAGGTGCAAGTTGAGGTTATAGGGTGGAAGAATGAACAGTTGCTCAGACAAGACGACCCCGGCCTAGATCTGAAAGACACGCTTTACTCAGCAGCCTCGAGTTGGTTGGATGACAGTTGGTCACCTGAAACTGGAAGATACTGGGGCATGCTCAGCCTCGAGTCGCTGCCCTCACTTCTGGCACACCCCTCTGTAGCGTATGTCGCTCCACAGCCAGTATTGGTCCTCCACAATGACCAGGCTAGGTCAAACATGGGCGTAAACACGGTTGACAACGCATTCATCTCCGAGCTAAATGGGAGTGGACAGATAGTAGCAGTAGGTGACTCAGGTCTCGATGGGGACCACGGTGACTTCACTGGAAGGATTTCTGGACTCACTTCCGTAACTCCGGGCGACTCATCCACTGCAGATCCCAGTTCAGGGCATGGGACGCACGTTGCCTGTACCGTTCTTGGCTCTGGATTCAGGAGCAATGGGGGGTACCAGGGAATGGCTCCAGAGGCAAATTTGTACTTCCAGGCCATGGAGGATGACGACTCAGGCGCACTATACAGCTACGGAATAAACTCAATGCTAAACTCGGCTTACAACGCTGGAGCTAGGATTCACACCAACAGCTGGGGAGCTGGAAGTGGGTTTGGAAGCTACTCCACCCAATCAGAGGATGCCGATGATAGAACTTCCACATGGGATCAATATTGGTCATATGACGGCATGACCGTTCTGTTTGCTGCGGGCAATGAGAGGGACGATGGAGTCTCACCCCCTGGAACCGCAAAGAACGTGATTACGGTTGGTGGACACAAGAATAGGTACAGCGGAGCACCCGATGAAATGTACTACTGGAGCAGCAGGGGTCCAACGGATGATGGCAGGATCAAGCCAGATATTGTTGCACCTGGTGACTATGTCCGATCCTGCAAGGCGCAGGAGGCAACGGACGCCGATGGCTCATGGGACAACACATGGTATCTCGAATACAGTGGCACTTCAATGTCGACGCCCGCTGCTGCTGGGGCCTCAGCCCTAGTCAGAGAGTACCTAACTGAGGTAATTGGGAGGCAATCCCCACAAGGCGCTCTCGTGAAGGGGCTCCTCATTCTAGGGGCCAAAGACATGGGAACAAGGGACATTCCAAATGAAGACGAGGGTTGGGGCAGGCTGAACCTCGTTGATTCACTAATCGCCGATGGGGAAGTAGCAATTTTTGTCGATGACAGATCTAGGATAAGGAGTGGACAGACAGTAGAATACAACTTCGATGTAACTTCCCCCGGACATGAGTTCAAGGCCGTTCTGACATGGTCCGACTATCCCGGTTCTACAAGCTCTTCCACACAACTCAGGAACGACCTCGACCTTGAACTGGTGTCTCCGAGTGGGCAGTCATTCAAGGGTAATGTTTTCACAAATGGACGTTCAGTAACTGGCGGCATCAAGGACTCAGTGAACAATGTGGAGGTAATAGCCCTAGATAGCGCCGATCAGGGCACATGGACTCTCAGAGTAAGGGACTCTCAGCATGGAGGATCGAGGACATGGCAGCCATTCTCTCTCGCAGTTAGGGGCTTCAATGTAAACGACCTAAACCCGGACCCAACGTTCGTAGCAGATTCTTTCGATGTTTCTACACCAATACCACAGGTGGGGGAGCAAGTAGAGATTAGCGTCTCAGTGAAGAATCTGGGAGCTGGAACGGTTTCCGATTTGCAGGTACTGTCAAGGGTCAATAGCGCTCTTCTAGGAGAGGAGCTAGTAACCCTGTCCCCCGGTGAGACCGAGGAGATATCTTGGAATTGGACGCCTAGTGAAGAGGGGGAAGCCGCATTCGAGTTCTTCATAGACCCGAATAATCTGATTGAGGAGCTTTCCGAGTCGAACAATTACCTTGGTGAGCTGGTTATTGTCAGTGCACCAGGAGTCAGGGTGACCGCAGAATCAGAACTAATCACACTGTCTGATCCCACCTCCACCACAACAACTTGGGATCTCACACTAACCAACACAGCTCTATTCGAGACGAACGCCTCAATCAGCGCCTCATCTCCCATTAGAATTCAAGATGGTACCGAATTCGGATGGTTCCAGTCATTTACATCGAACACATTCAATCTAATGCCAACAGAATCAATTTCGGTGGGCATGACAATGGTTCATCCATCACCGCCACCACCTGGAACGTATTCCATGACGGTCTCGGGATACGACATCGAGAATGACATCGAGTCTGAATTGGCCCTAATTTTCGATGTTCCAGTGCTGGGCGATGCCGATATACAGATACTAAACGAACAGATCCTAGTCAGTCCATTGGTGCCTACTAGTACACAGATTTCCGTAATCAACGGAGGAAATGGGGCGCAATCATACGATGTTGAATTGGTCTCTCCAGCAGGATGGCATTTGGGGCTAGATGACATCGGGGCATTCGAGGGGTCTTCTCATGGTTCCACGGGAACCCTCCAGAAGGACTCCAACAAGATTGTCGACATCACAATCAATCCACCAGGTGCAATGATTCCCGCTGGCTCCACTTACGAGGCGGCGATAATTGTTCATTCTCGTGTTGGTTCGGATTCATGGACTCAGGACATCGTCCTAGTGGTTGACTCTGTAGATGAGGTTTCTACGACACCCATCTCAGGAGGCACCGAGAACCAGGTATCGCCCGACGCACTGTTGGAGATTCCAATTTCATTCAATAATATGGGGAACCGTGATCTGGAATTACAGCCATACCTGATGACAATCCCCGGGGGATGGTCAGTTTCAGGCGCACTTTCCACAATTACCGTTCCAGCCGGACAAACTGAGGAATGGACCTTGTCTATCCAAGGGAATGGAATCGCGGTCAGCGGCCTGCTGGAAATGAGATTCGCCACAGAGGACGGATTTAGAATTGATTGGAATCGTACCCTTGACGTCCTCTCAGCAGCATCTCCAAGAATATCGTTCCACCAGATAGACCTTCCAGATGGAACGTCTTCTGAAACCATACTGGGTGTCCCCGCTCATCCAGTGGGCCCTCCTGGGTTCGATTTGACTTGGATGGTTTGGAATGAGGGTTCGGGCACATGGAGGCCAAGTACCTACCTCGAGGTGCCGAATGACGAGTGGTCCTCCACATGTACTGGACCTACCTCGCTCTCACCAGGGCAATCGTCCACAGTATCATGTCTAGTTACAATACCCATCTCAGAACCGGCAGGCTCCGAGCCTGCAATCACTCTCGTGATGTCAGGAGAAGGAATCGAGATCAGAGATACGCAGTCACTTCTCGTCGAATCGGCACCAAGGATACAATGGTCTCTCAACTCTGAGCCACTGGCCCACGAGGGATACTCAGCAACCTTCAGGCTGGATGTCACCAACACTGGAAACACCGACATATCTCACACACTCCAAGTCGATGCACCCGCTCAATGGAACGCCCATGTCGTGGATGGCGTGAGAATAGTCCTGGCTCCTGGCGAATCGAGGAGCGTGATTGTAGACTTCACCCCAAACAACGGAAACGACGGTACGATATCCCTTACTCTGGCGGAAGCCGAGGGCCTCGAAGGAGGAAGCATCGATATTGCGGTAGATGTCAAGCCTTCAGTGGGAGGGCAGGATGGCCTGGAAAGCCTGTTCCCAATAGCTATTCTAGCTCTATTGGTAGCTTTGGCAATAGGAATAGGAACATTCGTCTACGTCAGAACCGATGGGAAACCCTCCTCGATCCTCAATAACGAGAAGGTGAATAAGGCGGTTCAGAAGATAATTCCCAAATCCGAAGAAAAGGTGACCAGTGGCATTCCATGCTGGCTCTGCAGCATTGACGTTACAGTGGGGGAGGCATGGGCCTGCTCCTCATGCGGTGCAAGGTATCACAAGGCCGGGCAGGTTTCGGGTTGCGACATCATGGATTCAGGCAGATGCATGCATTGTGATGCCGAATCCGAAGACCTCGTCGAAGCCTGAAAAGCGCGACCCTAAGGGGTCGCGTGGTGCGAAGCCCTTAGAGGGGCGGTCTAGTGCGAAATGCGATGAAGCCAAACAATTCAGCAAGTCTGATAGTGGCGCTACTCGTCCTGAGCCTCTCATCACCACTGGTTTCAGCGGATGTAGACATCTCGCTTTCTGCAAATCCCATGACGGCCGAGGCAACAACAGACGATGCCGCTGAATACGACATCGTGATACAGAATTCTGGAGACGACGATGCCTTGGTCTCCCTAAGCACACAGCAGGGAAATGACTGCAATGGATTCACGTCAACATTGGAATCAACAACCGTTACAGTAGACTCTGGCTCATCTGAAACCGTCAAACTAACGGTTTCTGTCTCAGACCAGGCCAACGGAGAATGCGAAACCACCGTCAATGCACAGGGACAGGTATCTGGCGGCATACCGGGAACAGGCTCGAGTGACGATGTCACTGTAACTACGACCGCTGGAGACGGAGGGGGTCTTTACTCCGTCAAACTGTCTACTGACGATCCACTCACTAGGAATTACGACGGAGAGGATGATGAGGTAACTTGGGAAGTGGACGTCGAGAACAACGGCGAACAACAGGCGAATGTGCAGTTGGAGATGACTTCAGACAGTGATTGCGAGTCCGATGACCTGTCAGCCACTGTGGATCCGGCCATCCTCCAGCTGGAGCCAGAAGATGAGGAGTCAGTCACTGTAACAGTCGATATGCCCAATGGGGCTGAGACAGAGGCAGGCTCCCATTGCTTCATCCTGAGGGCAACCGTAACTAACGACCCCAATGCCGCGGATCAGGCCGAGGATAACCTGACATTGAGCCTAAACGTCCCGGAGATAAAGGAATGCGAGGCATCACTCCAATTCAGCTCCCACAGCCTCGATCCAGGGGAGTCAGCATCAAACTCATTCGACGTTGAGAACATAGGGAACACGGAATGGACAGTTACAGCAAACGCACAAGCCCAGGACGGGCATGACATTTCTGGATGGGTAAACTTCGACAGCCCAAAGAGCAAGATGCTCGCGGAGCCCGGAAGTTCCGATGACTCCCATACATTCACCTTCGACGTAACGCCGGACGACTCTCTAGAAGCAGGGACTCAGATTGCAATAAATATCCAAGGAAGGGCGGGAACAGCAGTCGGCTGCGAGAAGGTACTCACAGTTACTGTCGGACAAGAGTTCGGTGCATCGATGACACTGAGCAAATCCACCCTCTCGAATGTTGACCCAGGCTCCTCAGGCTCCCTCTCAATTCAGATTACCAACGAGGGCAATGGACAGGATACCATGGCAATAGGCGCAAACGGACTCCCCCCTGGATGGCAGGTTTCTCTTTCCCAGTCTTCCGTCACCCTCGGGAGCGCCCAGTCCTCTAACAACAAGCAGACAATATCAGCGGATGTGCTGGTTCCCAATGACGCTAGTGCTGAGAGTGATGTTGTAATCACTTTCACAGTCGGTAGAGGAGGGGGAACCGAGCCTTATGCCACTAGGGATCTCACAGTCTCAGTTGCAGCCCGACATTCTGTAACCACATCATTGGTTTCCGACCAACAGACAGGCCGTTCAGGGCAAATTGTTCAATTCCCCATAGAGGTGACAAACTCAGGAAACATTCAGGACACGTTCAGATTGCAGGCATGTGATCCCGGTGACATGACTGGTTGTAGCAGTCCGATGTGGGAATCGTCCTTCTCGGATACTAATGGTAACTCAATCACGCAGGTGGTCCTTGATCCGGGTCAGAAACAAACCGTCTATCTTGATGTCCTGGTGGAGGGGGAGGAAGATGCAGATTCCGCCAAGGTCCTAGCAAGAGTTGCTATTTATGGAACCTCGGAAGTAGACGAGCACACAGTAACAGTCGTTGTCTCAAACTACAACTACGGGATGGCAATATCACCTCAGAATCCAGGGGAGGTACCAAGCCAGATAGACGTGATCCTTCCCCCGGGTGGCACGCTTTCCACCTTCTTCTGGGTAGAGAATACAGGGGACTACCCAGCTGGGGATACTGCCGTGATTACCATCTCTGGAATGGACTCGTCAGTCATCAGGCAAATGTTTGTGGAAGGGGTGCAGATTGATGGCACGATTCAGATCGCCAAGGGAGAGAGAGTACTTGTCGAGGTACAAATGGAAGTCCTCGAGGGAGTCGCGAATGGGGTCTCTGGGATAATCAAGGTAAACGCCGCCTCCGAGAGGAACGCGGCCCAGACTACCACAGTGGATGTAATAATCCAAGTGATGACCATTCACGATCTTAGATTCACATTGGAGAGTTCGTCCGAACAGACGGCCAACTATCCAGAGAAACTCTACTTCTCGCTTTTCGTAACCAACCACGGAAACATCGTTGAGGAGGTCGAGATACTGTCAAGCGACTCTCTAAGGGGTTGGACGGTTGACGTGGTGGAGGACGAGTTCGATCTTCAGCCCGGAGAAACGAGGGAGATTGAGGTCAGAGTAACACCTCCCTCAGAAATGATTGATGATGATACCTACAGGTTCACCATTACAGTTCAGCCAAAGGGAATACCAGTGGCAGGCCAACCAATCGAACTGAAGGTCACATCCAAGGTTTCGAACCCCTTCCTAAACTTGTCAGATGAGGTCGAAGAGGCACTCGTCTATGGCCTGACTGGGTTGGGGACATTGCTAGTGGTAGTCCTCTTCTTCCGCTCGAGGGCAGAAAACAGAATGATACGAAAGGCCCTCGAAGAAGAGGACGAATCCTAGCCGCCATCCTGAGTTCTTACCGGATAGGCTTATTGCCCAATTTCAGGTGGGCAATGCTGTCGGTCCCTACGGGACCGTCAGGTGTGCATAATGTCGACAGTCCCGGAGGACTATCTAGCAGTGGCTGTAATGGCCCTAGTGGGCATCGGATTCCCTGTAATGAGCTTCATCGCATCGGGCTTCCTTAGGCCCAGAAAGACTGGTAACGACCCAAAGAAATTGAGCTCATGGCTTCTGCCAGGTTACGAGAGTGACCAGTCACTCTACATCCGTAGAGACAGCACATATGAGTGCGGAGCGGACCCTGTAGGGGACGCCCACATCAACTTCCACTTCCAATACTACTGGTATGCGATAATCTTCCTCGTCTTCGACATCGCATTCATGTTCATGGCATTCGGGGGTGTCGTGGCGATACAAGAAGGAGTGGAATTGAGCGGGATCTATAGCGCACTCGCAACACTCACTGCATTCATCGTCCTGATGGGGCTAGGGGTATGGCATGTATTCCGAAAGAGAGGAAGAATATACATCTGAGGTGATTAAATGACAGACGACCAGAATTATGCAGTTTTCAACAGCAGGATGTTGGTTGATACCGTCGGGGATGTTACGGACGAGGCCCTGAAGGCAAGTCGAATAAAGGACATCATTGGAGTTATCGCTGGCAGAATTTTCAACTGGGGACAGAGAAAGTCGCTCTTCCCCCTCCACCTTGGAATCAAGTGCTGTGCCTTGGAGATGGCCGCTGCGGGAGCTAGCAGATTCGATGCTGAGAGGTTCGGCGTCTTCTTCCGCTCCAGCCCCCGTCAGTGCGATGTACTATTGGTAAACGGCCCGATTAGCAAGAAGTTCGCTGACCCGATAGTTAGGCTATGGGAGCAGATGCCAGAACCAAAGTGGTGCATAGCAATGGGTGAGTGCGCTATCTCAGGAGGGCCATACTTCCAGTCATACAACATTCTGGAAGGCGTGGACACTGTCATACCAGTCGATGTGTACATCCCCGGATGCCCGCCAAGGCCGGAGGCTCTCATCGATGGTTTCGACAAGTTACGCCAGAAAATAATCCGAATAGGCGCTATGCCAAGTAGTGACAGACCAGAAACTCAGAGGCCACTGATTGCGGGAGACTTGTGAGGTGAATCAATGGGCAGAGTAGTTCCGACTTCTACACAGAAGGCATCTGCCGAGAAGCTATGCAAGGCAGTCTCGAAGATGAAGGGGGTCGAAGCAGAACCAGTAGAGAGAACAAGCGGAACGAGTCCCCGATGGACAGTTTCCGTAGTATGTGAGGCAGACAATTGGAGGGCGCTCGCAGAGAAGCTAAGGGAGACTCACTCCGTCGACTACTGCTCAATGATTACTGGAATTCATTGGCCAGAGGGGCCGGACGAGAAGAAATGGGAAGTTGTCTACCACTTCCTAAGGACAGGTGTGAAGAACCCACCTTCATCGGACGGAGTTCTGCAGCCGATAATTACCGATCCAAACGCGGTCAAGGGCAATGACGTCCCTCTTGAGATAGAAGTCAGCATCAGGCTTCCAGACACCAGAACGCCATCTGTAGCAAGCATCCAAGATATCTGGGTTGGGGCTGACTGGAATGAGAAGGAGACATGGGACTTGGTTGGCATAGATTTCGATGGGCATGCTGGGATGAGGAGGGTTTTGCAGCCTCATGAAACACCAACTGGGTACCACCCTCTGCAAAGGCATCACAATTTGAGGTATCACGGGTTCGAGGAGATGTACGACGACGCTCAAGGATTCGGACGTAAGCCGGATGACATTGGAAAGGTAAAGTGAGGCGATATAATGGCAGAAATGTGGATATCAATGGGACCTCAGCACCCAATGACACACGGCCTCTGGACACTCAAGATCAAGGTCGACGGTGAAACGGTCATTGACACCGTACCAGATCTGGGATACATCCACAGGGGAGTGGAGAAGATATGCGAGACCAGGGATTTCACGCAGATTACAACCTACTGTGACAGACTTTGCTACGCCAGCGCGAATACCTGGTCGCATTCCTACATCTATGCGGCCGAGGACCTCTTGGGAGTGGAAGTACCAGAACGTGCAGAGTACATCCGACTCATCGCAGTCGAGCTCCAAAGGATAGCCTCGCATCTAATGTGGATGGGTGCATACGGCCCCGACACAGGAAACCTCTCGGTAATGGTGTGGTGCCTCAGAGAGAGGGAGATGATGATGGATCTACTCCAGGAATTGGGCGGTTCTAGAATGCACTACAACTTCCCCCGAATAGGAGGTGTCAAGAGAGACCTTCCTTATGGATTCGTACAGAGGGCCAGATCCAAACTGCATCTCTTCCTACAGAGGATACAGGAGTATGAGGCCCTCTTCGATGAAAGCACGGTATTCTTGGTCAGAACCCAGGGAGTCGGTTATGCCAAGCCAGAGGAAATGATCAACCACGGCGTTTCGGGACCGAACCTACGTGCAGGAGGAGTCAACCATGATGTTCGCTGGGCCCACCCTTATTCGGTCTACAGTGAATTAGACTGGGAGCCACCAGTTGAGAGGTCCTCGATAAAGGGGGCCGACTGCTATGACAGGTACCGAGTAAGGATCGAGGAGATGAGGGTGAGTGCCCTCATGGTCCTCCAGGCAATGGAGAGGATACCGGGGGGCTCCGACACCTATCACGAACCCGGAGACCCAAAGTTGCTGGCCAAGGCACCCAGCAGAGCTCCAGAGGGAACCAGCGGATACCATCACTTCGAAGACAGCAGGGGCGAGTCGATGTTCTACCTTGCAGGAGGCGGGGATGGCCGTGGAAAGAGCCCCTATCGAGTCTCAATAAGATCTCCTATGTTCATCACAATACCCTATGCCTCGAAGTGCATGATAGGGTACAAAGTCGCTGACATCCCTGCAATAATGGGATCATTCGACCCTTGCATAGGAGAAACCGACAGGTGATATAATGGCTAGTAGCGATTGGCTGGATTTGAATGGGTGGTTTGGTTCAATCATCGGGTGGTCTATGGATCAAACCCACGATCTACTGCCCGACTCAGACTACAGCCTCGGGCCATTTGGTTCTCTAAATCCACAGTCAGGGTTCGCTTCCATCCAGCCAGCATTAGAATCCTTCTTCCATGCCACAATTATGTGCACGGTGGTGTTTACCACTCTGATGCTCACAATGCTTGCAATACCCTACATCGAGAGGAAATTCATAGGTCGACTTATGGACAGACTCGGAGCAACAACAACTCTGAGAAGCCTCTGGGTCGGAGAAAGTGGAGTGACTGCAGGCGAATGGTGGAACCAGTTACCATTTGGCATTGGTACCCCTCTGGGCTGGGTCATCAACACTCTGAACGCGAACTGGGGCAACGACCACAAGCTAGAGACAGTCTCTAGGGTCAACAACAGAAGCTACCACGGCTACTGGTTCCTCCTTCCCGGCTTCTTCCAGGCATTCGCTGACTTCTTCAAATTCGCAACCAAGGAGCACCTAGTTCCGAAGGACGCGGACAGAGTCGTCTTCGAGGTAGCCCCAGTCATCATAGTAGGCACAACCGTGATGGTATTCGCCTTCGTCCCCTTCGGACCACATATTTACGCTGCAAATCCCGATCTCTCCCTGCTATTCATGATGGCCATTTTCGGAGTCGCACCACTGGGCGTGTTCTTCGCAGGGTGGGCCTCCAACAACAAGTACACGCTAATCGGTGGAATGAGGTCCGCAGCACAACTAACGGCCTACGAGATCCCGCTCCTAATCACGGTACTAGGGGTGGCCGTACTGAGCGGCTCCCTGAACATCATCGAAATCGTGGACTTCCAAATGGGCCAAGATGAGGGCAACGTTTGGAACATATTCCTGATGCCTCTCGGAGCAGCACTATTCCTGATCACGATGATTGCCGAGGTTGAGCGAATACCGTTCGACATGCCCGAAGCAGAGGCGGAACTAGTAGAGGGTTGGTGGACTGAGTACGGTGGAATTAGGTGGGGCCTAATGTTCTCTGCAGAATACATGAGATCCTATGCAGCTTGCATACTGTTCGCACTCTTCTTCCTGGGTGGTTGGGAAGCACCATTCCAGCACACACTATCGGATCTACCAATTGCAGGGGTCGTATTCTCCACACTGTTCAATTTGATACCAGGGCTCATCTGGGTACTTCTGAAGGCGTGGCTCCTCTTTGCGGTCTTCGTTTGGATCAGGGCTTCCCTTCACAGAGTGAGAACGGATCAGATATTGGAGTTTGGCTGGAGGTACCTCCTACCACTTTCAATGCTAAACCTCGTGGTTGCTATCTATCTGAGACTCGAGCATTATGATGGGGGGAATTGGGATCTGTGGGTGCCTGCAGTTGTCTCATTAGTCTCTCTTATTCTTTTCATAGTCTACCTGATGGATGAAGACGAGGAGGCATTGGATCTCCAGAGGCGCCCATATAGCACTCAAGCAGTAATCAAGGCCTCGCCAGGGAGCCATAGGGATTAGTCGGAGGTGAATAAATGAAATACAATACAGGACATCCAAGAGCCACTCCAAACTTCAGAAATTTAGTCATAAGGCCAATGTGGATGACGCTGAAGACCGCTCTGCGAACCGTGCCATTCCTAGGCAGGCTAAACTTCCTGAGAAACAGCTACCACGGCGAGTACGAGAAAATGGTCGACCCCGTGACTAGGGAAAGGGTCGGTGAGGGGCATCCCAGCGTTGGCCAGAAGTTCGCAGCGGACCGTGAGACTAGCCAGATAATGCCGTTCTTGGAGAGGCCAGTCACAGTAATGTATCCGTACGAGAGGCTCGAAGATCTGGAGCCTTGGCTATTCGTCCCAGGGAACTACAATGGTAGGATAGGCGTAATCTGGGAGACTTGCACTGCTTGCAAGGCATGTGTTAGAGCCTGCCCGAATGACTGCCTGCACATGACCTCCGAAGTAAGAGTCGATGTCCTTGACACTGCTGAGGAGGGCGACGAATGGCATGGATATGGGAATGATTTCGAGGAGGGAGGTTTTGCAGCTAGGCCCAGGGAGGATTCTGGAGCAGAGGATTTCGACCTCATGACCGCACATGCCGCAGCCCCTTCAGAGTACGATTTTGCTGAGGTGATAGACCTCACTGGCGACAAGGCGACAGTCCGTTGGATGGATGGATCGGGCGTAGAGACGCTGGATACCTCAGATCTCAAACCAGCGGAGAAGGACATCGTCTCCGGAAGGATAGACCTTGGCAGATGCATGTTCTGCGGACTATGCATGGAGGCGTGCCCCTTCGAGTCGTTCTTTATGACGAACGAGTACGACGGAATGTCAGGATTCTCTAGACAAGATCTATGGATGGATGCAGACCGAACAAGGGTCCTGCCATCTACTCACAAGGAACGAGTCGACATGGAGCTCGCCAAGCGCGCCGAGAAGGAGAAGAAGAAGAGAGAGAGAAAGGCGGCAAAGGCCGAAGCGGAGGCATAGGAATGGGAATAGACTTCGAGGCGATAATGTTCGTGATCCTATCCGCGGTAACCGTCGCAGGGGCAATTGGTTGCGTTTACGGAAAGAGAGTCGCCCACTCACTCCTATTCCTGATGCTTACCTTCTTCGGCGTAGCAGGAATATTCGTACTTGCGAGTGCAGAGATGCTCGCAGCCGTACAGATACTTGTCTACCTGGGCTCCGTGATGCTAGTGGTTCAGTTCGGAGTAATGCTAACACGCAAGCAAATTCAGGAAGGTGACATAGAGTGAGATTCCTATCTGTAGTTACTAGGCTGGGCGTCGTCGCCTTCGTTCTCGTACTGCTTAGGGAGGTCATGGATCCAGCAAACTGGCCCGCTGTCCAAGAGGGGGCCGCCCAACCCTCCACACTAGATCTGGCGAATGCGCTATTCGATGAATGGGCAGTAGCTACGATTGTACTGGGTGCCCTTCTTGCAATGGCGATGATTGGTGCCTCGTACTTGGTCCGTGATGAGAGACTGATAAACTTGGTTTGGGACATGGGGGGAGATGACCAATGATAGACCCCAGTTGGATAGCAGGACTGGGGGTCATCCTCTTCGGAATAGGTCTGATAGGTGCATTCTCTAGGAAGAATGCCATAGTGGTCCTCATGTGCATCGAGGTCATGTTGAACGGCGCAAACCTCAACTTCGTTGCCGGCACTATGTACTGGGGGGGACCTGATGGCTGGGTATTCACTACAATTGCCATAGCAATAACAGCTGCAGAGGTGGCAATAGGACTAGCGATATTCCTTTCCCTTTACAGCACTCAAGAGACGATATCCCTGGATGAGGCGAACATCCTGAGGAACTGAGGTGGAATGATGAGCGAGAACAAGAGCGAGGCAGGACTACTCGTCTACATCCTCCCATTCCTAGCAATAGTGCCACTCATGCATTACCAAGGCTGGGAATCTTCAGACTCGGCCATCCTCATTGTCGCTGTCCCATTTGTCACATTCCCAGTGATTCTTGTGGCGGGCCAACTCTACAACGGTCATGAGACATGGAAGAACAAACTGAAGGAGGGGGGAATACTAGCTCTTGGAGCTCTGGGAACATCACTCTCAGCTGCGGTTTGGATTATTTACGACTACTTCGACGCTCTGCCAGATTTCGGGGATCAGCACAGCATCTCCCAGTGGCTGGAATGGGTGTCATTCGATCTCCTCCAGTCAGACTACACCTTGACCGCGGAAACCAATATCCTAGGAGTCGGAGTATGGGTTGACTCGGTAACTCTGATGCTTCTCTTCGTTGCCACTTTCCTATGCTTCCTCATTTGCTGGTTTAGCCTTGGATACATGAACACGGATCCAATTAACGACGACAGGAACCATAGATTCTACGGTGAATTCGTCCTGTTTGCTTTGGGGATGTTTGGCATGGTTCTGGCTGACAATTTCCTCTGGCTATTCATATTCTGGGAGATAATGGGCCTCTGCTCCTATCTGTTGATTGGATTCTACTACTGGAAGGAAAGTGCAGCATACGCGGCCAAGAAAGCCTTCCTTACCACCAGGGTGGGGGACGTCTTCCTTATGGTCGGGCTCTTCATGCTCTACGACATCTACGGGTCACTGGAGTTCTCCGTAATATTCCACGACCCATCACTGCATGGGACCGTAGATTCCGCAGAACTATTCTGGGCACTTCTGATGATGTTCATCGGAGCTGTTGGAAAATCAGCACAGTTTCCCCTACACGTCTGGCTACCTGATGCCATGGAGGGGCCAACACCGGTATCCGCACTAATCCACGCTGCCACGATGGTGAACGCGGGACTCTATCTGGTAGCGAGAATGGTCCCCTTCGTTGACGTAGGGCATCATGGGGTTCCGGGACTGGAGGATCTGGGGCTAATCGTCGCCTATGTGGGAGGGATCACGGCCTTCATGGCAGCTGCCATAGCCTTCGTCCAGAATGACATCAAGAAGGTATTGGCATACTCTACAATGAGCCAATTAGCGTACATATTCACGGGCCTTGGGTCAGCTCTCTGGTTCTACAACCACGATGAGCATCATGCTGCAGTAGTGGTATTCGGGGCATCCATGTTCCACCTATTCAACCACGCAATGGCAAAGGGGATGCTATTCATGGCGAGCGGTTCGGTAATTCACGAGGTTCACCATGCCCATGACCACCTACACCATGGTAATGGGAATCACGAACATTTCGATCCACAAGACATGCGGAATATGGGCGGCTTGGCTTCCAAGATGCCTATCACAGCAACGGCAATGATGGTTGGTTCGATGTCCATTATTGGTATTCCCCTTATTGGCGGATTCTGGTCGAAGGAGGGGATAATAGCAGAAACATGGCTAGCAGCACTCGATCACGAACCACTCATGATAGGCCCGGCCATACTTGTCATACTCACTGCGGGAATGACAGGTTTCTACATGTCAAGAATGTGGTTCATGACCTTCGCTGGGGAGCCAAAGAGCGATGTTGTCGATCATGTACACGAGGCCACTCCTTGGATCAAAGAACCACTGATCATATTGACGGTGATTTCCGCACTGGGGGGTATCGCATTCGCTCTCCTTGGCGCTACAGACTACCTATCCTCATCGTATGGTGATTCGGGACATCTCAAGCTCCATGAGTCCACATTCATTGATTCAGTCATCTATCAATTGGAACATGCATTCCTCCCTGAGAACCAGAATCTTAGATTAGTGGGTTGGGTCACAATTCTGCTCTCCTTCATTATCGGGCCAATTTTCGCCGCCAGAATCCACGGAGGCTCCTTAGCGGAGGGAGAATCAGCTACCTCAGCAGTATCCTGGCTGGTCGGAATTTCAGGCAAGTTTGGAAGCCAGGACGTCAGCTCCCTTTCCGAATCAGATTTGGCAGAGGCCCTAGAAAAAAGGCTATATTTCGATGATTTGTATGAGGGGCTTCTAGCAAAGACAGTTTTGCCAATGGCGGCTTTCGCAGCATGGTTCGACAGAACTGTAATTGACGGTGTAATCAAGCAGATAGAGTCGAACTCAGTCTCTGGATCTCTCCAAATTAGGACAATAACCACCGGTAGTGCCCGTGATTACATACTCATGGCAGCAGTAGGAATGCTGTCGATTATTGCATTGATATGGGGGATCAGCGCATGATTAACGATCCCCTCTCCGTAATCACGCTAGCTCCACTGGCAGTAGGGCTGGCTCTCCTGATCCTCCCCAAGATCCTCAGTTCTGCTGAAGGTCTGGCCCGTGCCTCTAGGGCGATAAGCATGGGTGTCGCCCTCGCCATGCTAGCCATAACCACAATGATATTCTTAGGGGAGATTGGGAGCATAGACTGGACAGATTATGGCTCCGGATACTCGCTAACAAACGAGTCATTCCTCTTGATACCATCAATAGGAGTCTCATGGACAGTCGGCATAGACGCCCTATCATTCCCAATGGTATGGCTAACGACATTACTAATCCCAGTCTCAATGCTAGTCGAGTGGGATGCAAAGAGGGGACACTTATTCCACCCGTTAATCCTAATCATGGAAGGGGCATTGATAGGGGTATTCGTGTCTCTGGACATGTTCGTATTCTACGTATTCTGGGAACTGACCCTAGTCCCCATGTTCTTCCTGATTATGGTTTGGGGAGGCGATGACAGGAGGTACGCCTCGATGAAGTTCTTCATCTACACATTCACGGCGAGCGTTGTCATGCTCATTGGGATACTGGTCATGTACCTCTATACCCCGGATGTGGCCGGTTCGGGGACCATCACTGGGCACACATTCGATCTCGGGGTAATGGTATCCTCCGCATCCAGCATTCCAAGTGAGGGGCTAAGGCATCTTGTTTGGATTCTGCTTCTGATAGGGTTCGCAACGAAGATGCCTAGCGTACCAGTTCACACATGGCTCCCCGACGCCCACGTACAGGCTCCCACAGCCGGGTCGATGCTCCTTGCTGGTGTCATGCTGAAGATGGGAGCATACGGTTTCCTGAGAATAGCAGTAACCGCTCTTCCAGAGTCAACCATGGTATTCATCCCTCTCCTGTTATTCCTCGGGATGGTCAGCCTAGTCTACGGGGCATGGGTGTGCATGGGTCAAACAAACCTCAAGAGAATGGTAGCTTACTCTTCAGTTTCCCACATGGGGCTCATTTTCCTTGGAATAGCGACCATGCAGCCTCTTGGAATCGCTGGAGCTCTATTCATGATGTTCGCTCATGGGATCATAAGCCCGCTTCTTTTCGCAGTGGCTGGGGCGTTCAAGCATCACTATCACACTCTAGAAATAGGCTCTATGAGGGGAATCGCGCACCATAGCCCATGGCTAGCAGGACATATGATGCTAGGGTGGATGGCCAGTCTCGGACTTCCCCTTCTGGCCGGTTTCGTTGCAGAGGTAACGGTTCTTATCGCCTTCTGGATGTCATTCGGGTGGCTGGTATTGTTGCCTGCCTTGACGCTGATAATTACAGCCGTTTACTACCTGACTTCAATGCAGAGGACAATCTTCGAGTCCAATGATCCGCACCAAGGAATACTACCAGATTCCCTACACGGTGAAGACCCCTCGGACATCACATGGCACGAGAACGCAGGGATGCTGATACTGGGAGCATTGACGGCATTATTCGGGATCTTGCCATTCATCTTCTGGGACATGATGTCTGACTGGAGCTCAGGATTCATGATTGACGTTCTAGTCCAAGCAATGGAGTCAGAGGGGGTGAATCCATGATATCCCTTGGCCAACTAAACTTAGATTCAGAAACCGCATTCACGCTATTGCCGGAATTGGTAATGCTAATCGGCGTATTGGCAATAATACTCATTCCAAACCTCGGTAATGCAACATTCAGAATGCCCCTGACCAATTTCAGGGTCCCAATTCTAATCGGAGGCTCAAGGTTCGAAACTACGAATGACCCACGTATGCCCAACCGAATCGCTACTGCCACCTTCGCAATAGCCTTCGCATCCTCCCTCTTGATGATCGATAGCACCTCGGAAGAAGTAGGCGGACTACTGAGGTCAGACGCGTTCAGTCGACTATTCTCTGCTATGTTCATCGGTGCCTTGCTACTGGTATCCGTCGCAACCACACATAGGATTCCAGCTAAGAAAAACGCCAGAGTTCCAGAAGATGGAGACTCTGAGGTAACCACATCGAGGAAGATGGCTGCCCTCATCGACAATAGGAGGCAGGTAGACTTCCACATACTGCTAATCATGGTAGGATTGGGGATGAGTCTGATGGCCATGTCGACTAACCTGTTCATGCTCGTAGTCTGTATTGAGTTGGCTTCACTGTCGACCTACGTCCTCGTCGCGTTCCACAAGGAGGAGGATGTCGGGGGCGAGGCCGGTGCGAAGTACTTCATCGTGGGCTCAGCTGCTTCTGCAGTCGGAATTTACGGAATGTCACTACTGTACCTGTGGTCAGGAGACCTATCTCTCGACGCCCTGGCAGAGAAGTGGGGACAGATGCAAGGAATGGACCCATTCGCAGCCTTTGGAATCGGGCTGATGATGGTGGCCTTCGGATTCAAGGTTAGTGCTGCGCCCTTCCATCTCGCAGCACCAGACGCGTACTCTGGAGCTTCATCACCAGTCTCGGGCCTACTCGCAACCGCATCTAAGGCCATGGGATTCGTTGCATTGATCAGGGTTCTAGTAATGATTACCGTACCGGATTTCGGAGAAGAGACAACATGGTTCCTGATGCTGGCAATCATATCAGTAGTTACGATGTCATGGGGGAACCTTGCGGCACTAACTAGCGAGAACCCAAAGAGGATGCTGGCATACTCCAGCGTTGCTCATGCAGGGTACATGCTAGCGGCCATTTCAGTGGTCGGGAGCGGCCTCGCTGGAGAGGAAGGTACGAGAATTATCCTAATCGCCATTACGTTCCATCTCGCAGTACTGGTTCTGTTCAAGCTGGGTGCCTTCCTGGTCCTATCCCTCTTGGAAACAGAGGGAAGGGGGCACCGAATGCAGGATCTCCACGGACTAGGCAAGAGAGAGCCTCTGATTGCCGGCTCGATGTTCCTCTTCATGCTCTCACTGGCAGGAGTTCCACCATTGTCGGGATTCCTGTCAAAATTGCTGATGGTCAACGGAATAGTCTCTTCCTCGGCAGGAACTGGAAGCTCATCGACAACTGACGTCTACTCTTGGATGGAATCTGTGGACCCCATCTTCTGGCTCGCAGCAGCTATCGTGGCCAACAGTGCGCTGTCGCTCTTCTACTACCTCAGGTTGAGCCTAGTCATGTTCTTCGAAGAATCTGACAAGTCCTCGAGACTGAAATCGGCACCCTCTCTGAGAATGGCAATAATGGCTTGCGCAGTACTCACAGTCTTGTGCGGGATAGGCCCAGTAAGCGAGTGGCTAGTCAGTCTAGTCACCACTTCTATTGAGTCTCTGATGGGCTAATCTTTCAGGCTCAACTTCACATAGGTGACTCTCGACGGAGACACAGTGGCACGCAGAGAGGAGAAGGTAGACTTCGAGCGCCTAGCGCAACTCGAGTCTGGAAGCGGAGACCGTATCAGAGTCCCTCTTCCAAATCGCAAGGTGAACGAGATGTTCGCTATTGCTGATGAAATTCTAGGTGGCAGGAGGATAAGGGCCGTATGCGAGGACGGCCTCAGCAGGATATCCAGAATTCCGGGAAAGATGAGGCGCCGCCAATGGGTAAGGGAAGGCGATCTGATAGTTGTACAGCCCTGGGACTTCCAAGACGAGAAAGCCAATGTCTGCATGCGTTACACGAAGACACAGTCACTTTACCTGTCCCGTAAGGGGGTTCTTCCCGACATCGTCGACCTATTCGGGCTATCTTCCGATGACCAGGTGGAAGAATCCAGCGATCAGCAAATCGAAACGGACGAGCCAATGGAAGAAGAGGCTCCCGAGGAACCCGTCGAGGAGAAACAGGAGACAGCCCCAGCTGCCTCACAAGATGATGACATCGACTCTTTCTTTGGGTGAGTTAATGCCTAATGAGGAACCTTGGGAAGAGGAAGATCCCGACGCATTGATGAAGGCACAGACGAAGCACGACTGGATGTCTGAACCACGATTCAAGAAAATATTCAGTGAAATAGAGGACGGACTTCAGGGCGTACTCGGCAAAGGGCCTTTCGAGTGGGTCGACAGGAGGGTGTTCGACGCAGTCTTCGATCGATCTACCCTACTTGCAATTCACAAGCTAATGGAGAAGGGCGACATTGAGACGGTTAACTACCCCATAGCAAGGGGAAAGGAGGCACATGTCTTCCACGCTTCCTCGTCCAATGGACCGGTCGCAGTGAAAATCTTCCACACCACTAACGCCGTTTTCAAAGGGCTCGCAAAGTACATCGATGGGGATCCAAGATTCGAGGGACTTTCGGGAAGACACAGGGAACTGGTCAATATATGGGTCAAGAAGGAGTTCAGGAACCTACGTAGACTAAGGAAGCACGGAATAAGGGTACCAATGCCAATTTCATATCACAAGAACGTGCTGATAATGGAGCTAATTGGAGACAACGAAGCCAGCCCCAGACTACGAGACGTGGTTATCGATGAGCCATACGAGGTGTTCCTTGATTTGCTAGAAATGACAGCTGTTTCTTGGCAGAAGGCGAACCTAGTTCATGCTGACCTGAGTGAGTACAACATCCTGTGGTACGATGGCGAGCCTTGGCTAATTGACGTGGGACAGGGAGTGACCAACCAACACCCTCATGCCGAGGAGTTCTTGGTTAGGGATGTAACAAGACTCGTAAAATGGATCAATAAGCAAGGTTTTGAGGCTGAACTAGCCGAAAGCATGCTCAGAGTACTGGATGAACCGGTTCCAGAACTACCCGAGCTTCCGGGCGGGGATTAAAACCAGTTGTCTGGTGGGCCGCAGCCGTGGAGACCATTGCACGCATCCCGAAGGACCGGATTGCCGTGCTGATAGGCAAGGGTGGCTCAACTAGGAAGATGCTAGAGGAAGCCTGCGGGGGACAATTGGAGATCGACTCACAAACCGGCGAAGTAAGGGTATTCTGGGAAGACCAAGAAGTGGATCCAATAGTGAAGATGAAGACACCGGATGTGATACTCGCAATAGGGAGGGGACTATCTCCCACCAGGGCCGTCCAGCTTCTAGAGGACGAGATCCATCTTGTCATGTTCGACATAAGGGAGTGGGTAGGCAGGCAGCCAAACCAGATTCGCAGAATGAGGAGTCGACTAATCGGAAGAAACGGGATGATACGTAGTAGAATAGAGGAGCTGACCGGCAGTGAAATCGCAATTTACGGATCAACGGTAATTGTGATTGGAGACGACATGGGATTAGAAATCGCCAAACCGGCCATAGAGTCCATACTTAGAGGGGCCGAACACGGAAATGTTCTGCACGGTCTAGAGAAAGATCGTAAGAGACAAAGGATGAAGTCCAGGAGCTTGGAATCATACGAGGAAAGAAGGGACGAGGACGGAGGAACATTCGAAACCCTTGTCCCGGGACTTTCGGCTGCTAGAAGAAGAAGGGAGAGGAGGCTCAGGGAGTTCCAGGTAGATCCTGAAGACCAAGCATCAGTCAAAGAAATGCTGGAGCTTTCGGAGGACGAGGAAATCCTTTACGAAGAGGAATGAGAACATCCGCCATACCTAAGCGTAGGAGTCTTCTGGTAGATTCATGGGCGACTCATGGGAAGAGTTGTACGATTACGAAAAGTGGTCAATTTACGCCTTGATGGGAATATCGCTGGCTTTCTTTGCCGCTCTAGGGCTCGACTCTCTGGATGTAAATAATCCGCTTACTGAGATGGTTATGGAGTTCTATATCGAACCGGTGCTTAATGACGCAGGAACCGATGCAGGATACAACCGGGTCAATACTATCACCTATGCAGTTGTGTTGGCTCTATTTGTTGCTGCTTTGAGTGCTTGGCTAAGGTTCCTTGAGATTGATCCAAGTGAGGCCACCATCCTTGCATTGCTCCCCTACGTTCTCTGGGCTGCACTTGGTGAGGTGGTCGAGGACGCGCAAATGTTCGACGCCACCCTAGCTCCCTTTTTCGTGAGTCCTGGAATACACTTCCAGACTGCACTCTGGGTTGTTGTTGCTGGAGCAGTTGGATATTCCATTTCGTCGAATGAGATGGATCCGGAGGACAAGGATAGGACTATTGAGGTGACTTCCTCCATTCTCATTCTGGTTCAATTCTTCCTATATGGCTCGTCCATATCGGGAAGTGATGTAGTTGCAGGTGGAATCGACCTTGCTACATTTGCTGTGATAGGAATTTCTGCAACCTTCCTGCCATGGTTCTTCAGAGAATCAACCAGGTACTTCACGCACGTTCAGAGAGTCGTCTACTTCGTTGGCCTCGGGGGGTCTATGGTATTCTTCGGAGCGCTTTCTTCCTACGCATCCAGCGTTCCCGATGACAATCTGGTCCTGTGGCCGTTGCTCCTCGTAATCGGGGTTCCAGTGTTAATTTGCGTCTCGATGTACTCGAGGGGCATCCAATCAGCATCGACGCTCTCCTCACACGGCCTAGTGGCAGGGGTCCTGCCCCTGGGGATGACCGAAGACGACTACGAAGCACTCACAGGCTCTCCTCAGAAGGAACTTCTCGAGAGCAACAGGAAGACCGCTGTTATGGCTTACCCTGTAGTTTTCCTAGCTGTTTCCGGACAGATATTAGATGGGCTAGCCACGTGGATAGGAATAGACTACTTTGGATATCAGGAGAAACACCTACTTTCGGCTGAGATTATCGAACTCCTGGACTCGGCATTTGGATTTACCTTGATCAAGGCAGCATTAGGTGGACTGATATGGTATTTCTTCGCCATAGCTAACTTCGAGAATAGGCAACAGCATCTGAGGCTCCTGGTCGGATTGATGATGCTCGTAGTGGGAATGGCACCCGGACTTCGTGATGTCGGCAGACTAGTGATTGGGGTCTGAAGACCGACATCTACGATGTCGGCTCCATTCAATTGAAGTCCCACACTCCCTCTGCGTGTTTGAGAGAAATGGACCGGCTGCCCACTAGAGTCGACTTAGGAAGCGAAGAATTCGCTACTAGAAGTGACCACAACAAGTCCCTAGTCGAGGAACTCAGGGCCAGACTTGGTGAGGCCAAGGAAGGTGGTGGGGGCAAGTATGTGGATAGGCACAGGCAACGAGGAAAGAAGATGGCCAGAGAAAGAATCTCTGAGATATGCGACCCAGGATCTCCATTTCTCGAGTTTTCCGGTCTTGCAGCAAACGGCATGTATGGTGGAAGGGCACATTCTGCCGGAGTGGTCACAGGAATAGGCACTGTTCACGGAAAGGAATGCGTTTTCGTGGCTAATGATGCTACTGTGAAGGGTGGCTCATACTATCCTATGACCGTGAAGAAGCATGTCAGGGCACAGGAGATAGCCGAATCGAATAACTTGCCCTGCATTTATCTCGTGGACTCGGGAGGAGCATTCCTGCCACTTCAGGACCAGGTTTTCCCCGACAAGGGTCACTTTGGAAGAATTTTCAGGAACCAAGCAATCCTATCAAGCAAGGGAATTCCACAGGTAGCAGCAGTTCTGGGATCGTGCACAGCCGGGGGGGCGTACATTCCAGCAATGAGCGATGAATCGATAATCGTCAAGGACAATGGGACAATTTTCCTTGCTGGACCGCCCCTCGTCAAGGCTGCCACTGGCGAGGAGGTTAGTGCCGATGACCTAGGGGGGGCCGACGTCCACACTAAGGAATCAGGAGTGGCGGACCACTTTGCCGAAGATGAGCCAACGGCGCTTAGGATGGTTCGAAACATTGTTGAGAATCTGAATATAGAGCCCAAACACCGTCTCGATGTGCAACCAGCAGAGGCACCCGCGCATAACCCAGATGATTTGATGGGGATTATTCCGACTGACAATAGGACTCCCTACGACGTAAGGGAGGTAATTTCCAGAATCGTCGATGGTAGCAGATTCCACGAATTCAAACAAAGATACGGAAATTCCCTCGTTTGTGGATTTGCTAGGATTCACGGCTACCCAGTTGGAATAGTTGCAAACAATGGGATATTGTTCTCAGAGTCATCACTCAAGGGAGCCCATTTTGTCGAGCTATGTGGCCAGAGAGGGATCCCTTTGATTTTCCTTCAGAACATCATGGGATTCATGGTGGGAAGGGAGGCCGAGGCAGGAGGGATAGCGAAAGACGGGGCTAAGCTAGTCACTGCAGTCTCCTGTGTACCGGTGCCGAAATTCACAGTCATCATCGGGGGCTCCCACGGGGCTGGGAATTACGGAATGTGTGGTAGGGCATATGATCCCAGATTCCTCTTCATGTGGCCAAATGCTAGAATTTCAGTGATGGGAGGGGAGCAAGCAGCTAGTGTACTATCCACTGTCGGCAGTGCAGACCCAGAAGAAATCAGGGCCAAATATGAGAGTGAAAGTAATCCCTACTACTCAACTGCCAGACTTTGGGACGATGGTGTGATTGACCCAAGAGACACTAGGGATATTCTGGGACTGTGCATTTCAGCTAGTCTCAATGCACCAATGCCAGAACAGGGATACGGCGTATTCAGGATGTGATTAGAAATGGAAATGAAGGATGCATTGCCCAATACCGATCTATGTAAACTGAGCATAGAGGGCTGTGTTGCAAACGTGACATTGACTAGAAGCGACGTCTACAACGCCCTGAACGTACAACTGATTTCCGAGTTGATTGATATCATAGAATGGACCGCTGCGCGGGCCGTCGGCACAACTTCATCCCTGAACGACTCATCAGGTAGCCCCTATCTCAGGGCAGTCGTAATCAGAAGTGAGGGTAAGCACTTCTGCGCGGGTGCGGACATCAACATGATGAGAGATGCGGGAGCATCAAGCCCAGAGGAGAACAGAAAGGACTCCGAGCGCCTGGATAGATTGTTCTTCTCACTATGGTCGCACCCATGCTTCACAATTGGGTGCGTACAGGGAGTCGCCTTGGGAGGCGGCGCCGGACTAGTGGCATGCTTGGATCACGTCATAGCCGAACCAAGTACCAGAATCGCACTTTCAGAAGGTAAGCTGGGAATTCTTCCAGCGGTGATAGGGCCGTATGTGTATAGAAAGATTGGAAGCGCACAATTCCGAAGGCTCTCTATGCTCGCCAGCAGGGTCGGCTCCGAAGAAGCCCTGAGGATAGGATGGATAAACGAAATAGCGGACTCCCCGGAGTCTTTCGGAGACTCCGTTTCCTCGGTAATCTCGAATCTGTTGAGTACTGGTCCAATGGCCGTTACAGAATCGAAGAGGCTAACTCTGGAGTTTGACCGTTGGACTTCTTCAGATGAGGAACTAAGGGTTTGGACCATGGATAAGACGAGTGAGATGAGAGGCTCCAGGGAGGGTCAAGAGGGACTCTCCGCCTTCTTGGAGAGAAGGCTGCCAGATTGGTCACCGAGTGACGAAAATTGAGGTCTGCAGATGTCCCCGGAATGGATGCAGGGAGCTCCTAAAGAGTATGATTCTGTATTGGTGGCCAATAGGGGCGAGATAGCAGTCAGAGTCCTACAGGCGGTCAAGGAATCAGGACTCAGGGCCGTCGCTGTTTATTCGGAAGCTGACTCGGATTCCTTGCATGTGGAAATAGCGGATGAGGCAATCCTCCTCCCAGGCGAGTCACTCTCTGAAAACTACCTCAATGCAGGAGCCATCATCGAGGCTGCAAAGTCTACTGGGTCCAATGCCATACACCCGGGTTACGGATTCCTGTCAGAGAGGGCAGACTTCGCAAGGGAAGTTTCAGAGAACGGAATAATTTGGATAGGTCCAGAGGCCGAGTCAATTGAGATAATGGGGGACAAAATATCTGCTAGATCGAGAATGATTTCCTCGGGAGTACCGGTGATTCCTGGTGACGAGGTTTCCATACCAGAGGATGGCGCTCATCTCGGACCACTGGCTGTGGCCGCCGCCAAAGTCGGCTACCCACTCCTGCTGAAGGCCAGCGCCGGTGGCGGCGGCAAGGGAATGAGGGTCGTTCGAGATCCAAAGATGCTCAGAACTGAGTACGAGGCTGCTGCAAGAGAAGCTGCGGCAGCCTTTGGCGATGGCACTGTTTACGTGGAAAGGCTACTTACTGGAGCTAGACATGTCGAAATACAGGTTCTAGCTGACTCTACTGGAAATTGCATACACCTGAACGAGAGGGACTGCTCCTTGCAGAGAAGGCACCAGAAGGTAATCGAGGAGGCCCCTTCTCCTGCCGTGAGTAACTCTGTCAGGGAGTCCATGGGGAAGGCTGCAGTAATGGCAGCGAAGGCCGTGAACTACGTCGGTGCAGGAACCGTGGAGTTCCTTCTTTCAAGCAACGGGGAGTTCTATTTCCTAGAGATGAACACCAGACTGCAGGTCGAACATCCAGTTACTGAGATGATCACAGGAATAGATCTGGTGCAGAAGCAGCTGGAGATCGCAGCTGGGTTGGAAATGGGGATTTCCCAAAGTGAAGTACCACTGTCCGGGCACGCAATCGAGGCTAGGATTTACGCCGAAGACGCAACCAGGGGGTTCCTGCCTGCAATCGGCAAACTATCCACATGGATTACGCCATCGGGCCCCGGAATCAGGGTCGATTCCGGAGTCAGGCAAGGAGACGAGGTTACTGTCAACTTCGATCCAATGTTGGCCAAGTTAGTCGTTCACGCGCCCACGAGGAAGGCTGCCCTCAGGAGGATGGACGCAGCTCTCTCAAACTTTGTCGCTCTGGGCGTTGTTACGAATATAGGATTCCTAAGGAATGCATTGTCGCACCCCTCATTCATATCTGGCAATGTTACTACTGACTTACTCGACTCGTCCGATATCTCAGAATTCAGTGACCCAGAACCACCGATCGAGGCACTTGTATCCATAGCAGAGGCAGCACTCAGGATGGGATTGGACAAGACAAACACCGGAGCCTCTAGCAACCCAATCGACGAGCACACCGGACACTCGGGAGATCCGTTCAGAACTCTTTCCAGGAGCTACCCCTAGGTGATTATCATGGAATGGGGAATTGGAGAATCTTCGGAACGCTATTCTGCGGTGATGTCAAACGAGGGAGAGGCTATGTCACTAACTACTCTCATGAAGGGTGGCGAGAAATTGGGGAGCTCGTCCCTACTCATATCATCTGACGACTTCCCGGGCAGACTAGTCGTCGAAATTGAAGGGACCCCGATGTTCGCCCATGTGGCAAGGGTGGGGGATGACTGGTGGATTCATCTCGATGGCAGGATTCACGTGATCAGGGGGCATGAGCCGGGCGGCTCTCAGGATCAAGCCACAAATGGCGGGCTGTCCGCCCCAATGCCCGGAACCATACTCGAAGTATTGGTCAAACAGGGTCAGAGGGTTCGCGAGGGACAGACTCTCCTGGTCATGGAGGCGATGAAGATGGAGCACAAGATTCTCGCCCCCAGCGGTGGGGAGGTATCCTCTGTACACTACAAAGAAGGCGACAGAGTTGATATGGGCTCAGTATTGATAGAAATGACCGACTAATACGGGCCCGGGTTAATATCTCCCCTCATCATCGGACAATTGTGGACGAGGCCAGCTTAATCATTGCAGCATTCATGGGCATCAGCCTAGCTGCAGCCTCAGGATTCCGGGTCTTCCTCCCTCCATTCATCCTGTCATTAGCGGTCAGGGCCGATTTTATCGATATCGATTTGGTAGGAACACAATTCGAGTTCTTCACTTCCACCCCATCGATAATACTCCTAGGAATCGCCACAATCGCTGAATTTGCAGCATACTACGCTCCTTGGATAGACAGCCTTCTGGATGCCATAGCTACACCAGCAGCAGTAATTGCTGGAATAGGTGTTACCGCAATCTCTCTGGAGGGGAGCGAGCCAGTCGTCCAGTGGGCAATTGCAATAATCGCTGGAGGGGGGATGTCTGCGACCATCCAGTCAGCCACTGTCGCCACCCGTGGAATCAGCTCAACCTTCACCCTGGGTGTGGCCAATCCAGTGGTGGCCACGGGAGAGAACGTAGCCAGCGTGGCACTCACGATTATCGCAATACTGGCCCCAATTCTCGCAATACTATTAGCAGCCATCCTCGCACTACTCCTGATTAGGCGAAGAATCACGAAGAGCAGCCAATCCATGGAAACCGATTAGAAACCCCACCCTCACCAGAGCTCGATGGCGCGTGGAGTCAAGGCCCAACCGCCTATCGAGAAAGAGAACCTCAAGGTAGGCCCTCCCAAGAAAGTCGCCGCCGGACTGATGGGCGTTCAGAAGTCATTCGACATAGGACTTAGCGAAGCCGGACTCTCTCGCACGATCAAGACTATGAGGACAGTAAACAGATTTGACGGATTCGATTGTCCAGGCTGTGCATGGCCAGACCCAGATCACCACAGAAGCGGATTCGAATTTTGTGAAAACGGTGCTAAGGCGTTTGCAACTGAGGCAACGAAGAAGAGGGCCACCCCAAAGGTGATTGGAAGCATGACCGTGAGGCAGCTCTCTGAGATGAGCGATATGGAATTGGACAAGTTGGGCAGGATAACTAATCCGATGATTCTTAGAGAAGAATCAGAGAGATACGAGGAAATCGGATGGGACGAAGCCTTCTCGGTTATTTCTGAAGCAACCAGTGCACTATCCTCTCCCAACGAGGCGGCTCTCTATACCAGTGGTAGAACATCCAACGAAGCCGCCTTTCTTTGGGGCACCCTAGCTCGTCAGATTGGTACGAACAATCTACCCGATTGCAGCAATATGTGCCACGAGTCCAGTGGATACGCCCTAGGTAAGTCGATAGGGATAGGAAAGGGGACCGTCAAACTATCATGCTTCGACAAGGCAGACCTAATCTTGGTGATAGGGCAGAATCCGGGAACCAACCACCCGAGAATGCTCACAGCATTGTCGAATTGCAAGAAGAACGGAGGCTCAGTAATCAGTATCAATCCGCTAGAGGAGACTGCCATGCGTCGGTTCAAGCACCCTCAGAATCCATTGCATATGCTTGGTTCGGGAACTCAGATTGCCGATGAACACATACCTGTCAGAATAGGGGGGGATGCAGCACTCTTGCAGGGATTCGCCAAGGTGATAATCGATGAAGACAGGTTAGACCGGGCATTCATCGATGAGCACACCATCGACTTTGATGAATGGAAGTCACACATCCAGTCAACGGGTTGGGATGAGATTGTACTCCAGTCAGGAATTAGCAAGAAGAGAATCGAAGAGATTGGCAAGGTGATTTCCAAGTCCAAGAGGATGATTGTGTGCTGGGCGATGGGACTAACTCAGCACGAGAATAGCGTTGGAGTCATCCAAGAGATTGCGAACCTTCTCCTCGCCGGGGGGCACTTCGGCAAACCAGGTGCGGGGGCTTGCCCGGTGAGGGGGCACTCAAACGTACAAGGGGACCGCACAGTAGGCATCGATCATCATCCGAGCGAGGAATTTCTGTCTGCCTGTCAGGATGCCACTGGAATCGATATGCCCAGAGAGAGGGGATATGATGCTGTGGATTTCGTCCATGCTGCTCTGGATGACAATGTAAGGCTGTATATGGCGATGGGGGGGAACTTGGTTTCCGCTATGTCCGATACCGAAAGAGTTGCAGAGGCTATCAGGAATATTGATCTCACTGTCCAAATTTCTACTAAAATGAATAGGTCCCACTTGGTCACTGGAAAGTCGGCGCTGATACTCCCCTGCTTAGGTAGAACCGAAAAGGATCCGGCTGGATTTGTAACCGTTGAGAACTCAATGGGAGTCGTCCATCCCAGTAAGGGGTCTCTAGAACCTGCTTCTGAGAACCTATTGTCAGAGCCGGAGATAGTTTGTAGGATAGGCCAATCGTGCTTTCCAAAGGGTCCATTCAACTGGCAGTCATTTACGAATTACGATGAAATCCGAGATCTGATTTCAAGATGTATCCCCGGTTTCGAAGACTACAACTCAAGAGTGAGGGAGAAAGGCGGATTTTACCTCCCAAATGGTCCCAGGGACGGGCCAGTATGGAAAACCCCCTCTGGAAAGGCGCACTTCTTCTGCAATAATCTGCCAGAACGTCATTTACGTGAAGGCAGTTTTGTTATGATGACAGTAAGAAGCCACGATCAGTACAACACCACTGTCTATGGGATGGATGACAGATATCGGGGAATATACAACTCACGCAGGATAGTGATGATGAATCCCGACGATATGGGGGAACTCAATATCGTAAAGGGGCAGGAGGTTGACATTACTAGTCACTGGGAAGATAGGGAGATACACTCTGAAAGGTGGAAAGTCATTCCTTACGAAATCCCCAAGGGGAACCTCTGTTCATACTTCCCTGAGGCAAATGTCCTAGTCCCACTAGAGAGTACCGCCGAAGGCAGCAACACACCCACCTCAAAGTGGATAGAAGTGACTGTATCAACTAGGAAGGCCAGATTCTGGAACTCTTCTTCTTCAAGCCTTAATTGATGCTCAAGCGCCCAGTGGATGGAGGATTTCCTGCCCTCCCATGTATGGCCTTAGTGCGTCCGGGACTGAAACCCTGCCATCCTCAAGTTGGTTCTGCTCCAGTATGGCTACCAGTGCCCTGCTAGTCGCAACGGCCGTTGAGTTTAGCGTGTGGACGGCCTCGTTGCCCTCCTTCGTCCTGTACCTCATCCTGAGCCTGTTAGCCTGATAGTCAGTGCAGTTCGAGCAGGAGACCACTTCCTTGTAAGCATCGGCCCCCGGTAGCCAAGCCTCGAGGTCGTACTTCTTCGCTGCTACAGTCCCCATGTCACCAGTGCAGATGTTGACTACTCTGTAATGGAGTCCTAGGCTGTCCCAGAGACTGACTGCGTTCTCTAGCAACTCCTCGTGATGGGACCACGAATCGTCCGGGTGGCAAATGACAATCTGCTCCACCTTGGTGAATTGGTGTACTCTCCAGATGCCCCTGTCCGACAGTCCATGAGCACCCACCTCTCTCCTGAAGCACTGAGAGACACCGACCATCTTTATCGGCAACTCGGAAGGCTCGATAATCTCATCCATCCTCATGGCGGTCAGGGGATGCTCGCTCGTCGCGATAAGGTAGTATTTGTCAGGCTCAATTCCATACATCACAGTCTCGAAGTCAGACAGGTCAGTCACTCCCTCGTAGGCCTCTCGATTCATCATCAATGGAGGTTGCACTAGTGTGTACCCCCTCTTGATTAGGAAATCAGAGGAGTACTGCTGCAACGCCATCTCCATCCTAGCTAGGTCTCCCTGCATGAAGTAGAACCTGCTCCCAGTCACCTTTGCCCCCCTTGCTTGGTCGACCCACCCGTTCATCTCGATCAGGTCGTTGTGATTCCGTGGCTCAAAGCCCAGGTCAGATTTCTCCCCATGTAGACTGTGCAGGGTGTTCTTCTGGTCGTCCTCACCGACTGGAACGTCTGGATGCAGGATATTTGGGACCCTCATCCTCAAAGAATCTCTCTTCTCCAGGCACTCATCGGCATACGCCCCCAATTCGGAAATCCTGTTCCCGAGATCTGCGACCTCTTCTATGATGGAGTCCGCCGAAGCCGAGTCCCCTGCCTTCTTCGCCTCCGCAATGCCCTTCGCGGCAGCGTTCCTCTCCCTCCTTATCTGATCGGCATCGTACTGCGCCTTGCGCCACTCCTCGTCCAGTCTGATGATTTCGTCTATGGCGTCATGTGGTATTCCCCTCCTGTCGTGATCGGCACGAATTAGGTCCGATTGGTCACGAAACATGGCGATGTCCAGCATGGCTACCGAACCCAAGGGCCGGATTGCTCACTTTCAAGGAATCGGGAGAAAACGGTCAAAGGAAGGTGATGTCCTGCCATAGCTGGTCTATCCCGAGAGCGAAATAGCCCGAAATAAGGTATCCCAATATGGAACCCCCATTCAATAGTGGAAGGCCTGCTTGTGGCTTGCCCCTAGCCACTTGAGTCATGAGTGCCAAGTATCCCACCAAACCACCAATCAGCGTGCCAAGACCCACGATTAGTGAATCTGAGTACATCGCACCGAAGGCACTGAAGTAAGTTATCTCGCTTCCTGTCTGGGGGAGGAAAGATACCGATGATATTACCAGCATCCCGGGAAATATTACGTCCCCAAGTCCCATGAACAGGGCCTCGCGACCCTTTGGCTTGCCCTTTGCCACCGGGACTTCTGGAACAGGGTCTTCCCAGTCCATGGCCCCTTCAATGGGCACATCGTCCCGCATCACACTGTCTCCCTCATCTAGGAAAGAGTAGTCGGAGCTCTTTGGCGCAACTAGGAGAACCGGCAATTTCAGATCAATCATTGTGTCTGCCAATTCTAGCATGTGCTTGCTTCCATTCACTGCCCAGTGGTCATAAATAGCCGCGAGAATCATGAATGCAATGATGAGGACAGGGACGAACGAAATACCAATCATCGTCACAACTCCAGCTCCAACCATTATCCCAACCCCATTAACCACGTACCACTCTGGGTAGACGTGTAGTAGGTAGATAGAGCCAATACTAACAATCAAGCTAGCTATGATTACTGCATATAGGGACTCCAAATTGAGGATGAATAGTAACAAGGCCGCATATGGCTGAACCGCATAGAAGAGACTCATCCACAAGGCAAAAAGCACAATTCCCTTGATCAACCAGTCAATTCCCTTGCGAGCGAGCCAGATTATCGCCACTGTGAAAATCCCAATCATCAGCAGTTCCAGTGCTATGAAACCCCCTTTCGATGTCCCAGATTCACCGAAAGCCCGGGCTTCAGGAATGTTGTATATTGGTTGAATACTAAGGCCGATTAGAATAGTGGCTACGAACATGCCACCCATCCCCATCATTGAGGTCCATTGCCCCTTCATCAAGTCCAGCAGACTGCCCTGCTCGCCATCTGCCATGTATGCACGAACTTCAAGGGCCATATCACCTTGACCCGTACACGCACAACGGAGAGGGGCAGGGGGCGAACCAAATGGGCGATAGAGAATGGCTCAATGACAGACTCTCGATGGGAGTCAAACTGGGACTCGATAACTGTAGGGAAATACTGAGCAGACTGGGAGATCCGCACCTTGATTTCCCATCAGTTCACGTTGCAGGGACCAACGGAAAGGGGTCCCTCTGCGTAAAATTGTCCGCAGCCTCCTCCTCAAGCGGCAATGTCACTGGACTATTCACATCGCCGCATTTGATCACGGTGGAGGAAAGGATCAGGATAGATGGAAGGCCAATAGCCCCTGAATCCTTCAACCGCCTCCTGGATATGGTCAGAAAGGCCTCGGAGCAACCTCCAATGATTTCACCAACATACTTCGAAACGACCTTCCTAGTCGCCATGCTCTCATTCAGCCTCTCCGGAGTCGATCGTGCCATCATCGAAACTGGGATGGGTGGGAGGTTAGATGCCACTAGGATGGTCGATGCCGACCTATGCATACTAACCACGGTCTCCATGGACCATTCTGAATTCCTGGGCCCCACTCTCACTGATATAGCAGCAGAGAAGGCCGCCATTCATCGTCCAGGAACCCCACTAATTGCACTCCAGCAGAGCGACTCTGGGGTCATCGAGGCGATCGAGGACATCGCCGGTGAAGATCTGTTGTGGTGGCCCATCGATATCTTCGCCCCGACTAAGTGGGATAGTTACGACTCACTGGTAGATGCCGCTGCCACCTATCTCGAATGGAATGTTTCGTCCACTGAATGCAGTTGGCCGGGTCGCTGTCCAAACTTCGGAAAGGACTGGATAGAGGGAGTCGCCACAAGACTTAGCGCAGCTCACAACGCAGAGAGCCTAGAGAGCGATCTAAGTGAGGCAACCGTTCCAACTGTGATTCTATTTGGAATGACTAGGAAGACAGATCTGGAGGGGGCCCTCGCTCCCTTGGTCACGGAGATTTGCATGGACCGCCTGTTCCCGAAGGTGGTTTTCACCGAACCCAATAGTGGTAGGAACCCAGCCGTAACAGTGGAGGAACTTTCGGAAGCAATGGAAAAACTAGGAGTTGGATATATTCCAACAGAAGCTGTGAAGGATCCCAAGAAAGCGTTTGAGATTGCCGGCTCAATGGCCAGGGAGGAGAATGTGGAACTGATGGTAATTGGAAGCGTGTATCTGATTGGGGACCTGCTGGAATATGTGGTGGAAAGGGACGGCCTTGACCTCTGGGAAGTACTGACATCCCACTAAGAACCCAAGTATGATGACTATCTGTGGAGAGTGTATCGCATGTCGTCCAGAGATGAGAACAAGCCCGAGATTACAGTAGTGGTGGAGTCTAGAGACACTACCTCGAAGGTCATACTTCTGGCTATGGTGATACTCCTGTCCGGCGTTCTAGTGGCTCTGCTAACAACCGAAGCAGGGGAGGATATCCTGGCAAAAAGCGGAATCGGCTCCGGAAATTGCGGTGACGGTATTGACAACGACAAGGGGGGCCAGGCCGATGAGGATGATCCAGATTGCTATAACAATCCCGAGGTATGGGAGGGGTATGACGAGAATCGCTCTGAGGCCAACAGAGATAACGACCCCCCGGGTGGGCAACCCTGAGGTATAATCATGAGCTCAAAATGGGACACACGTTTCCTAAATCTTGCAAAGCACATCTCGGATTGGTCGAAAGACCCCTCAACCAAGGTTGGTTGTGTTGTTGTGGGCGAAGATCGAGAAATCCGCTCAACCGGATTCAATGGATTTCCAAGGGGAATCGAAGACACCGCTTCTAGGCTTAACGATCGCGAGCAGAAGTATCCAATGATTTGCCATGCTGAAGAGAATGCAATTATGCATGCAGCTAGAATAGGCATCTCTCTCAAAGACTGCACAGCCTATGTTACTTGGCCCCCATGTTCTCGTTGCGCTCGTTCTTTGATCCAGGCTGGTGTTGGAGAAGTAGTGTATCCTTCAGATTGTGAGATACCAGAGAGATGGGAGTCTGATTTCGAGATTGCAACGAGTATGTTCAATGAATCAGGCGTATCCTATCGCTCAGCCTGATTAATTGGATAGGATAACCCAGAGCTCCTCGAGGTCAGCGTGCAATTCCTCCAAACTCCCATCATTCACCAAAATCAGGTCTGCCAGTGCTGCGGTTGCGTTCAGAGCCTGCCCTGACTCATCCTTGGCAACGGCCTCTATCTCTTCATTAGCGAAGAAGGTCTCTTTGTCAGAAATATCTCCTGTTCTTGCACGGGACTGCGCTCTTTGCCAGCGTGCTTCCATCCCCGATCGAACTTCGATTAGAATGAAATCCTCACGTTGTCGTAGGGCTTCGACCTCACCAGGCGTCCTAATCGAATCGATGACAGCATCCCCCTCTCCAATCCTCTTGAGTAACATTTCAGCGAGGATGCCAGATCCACCGATTCGGCGTAATTCATTACCACCTTCGATCAAGCTCTCCCGAGACTCTTCTATTCCTTTCTCTTTGAGATGAGCACGAATGGAATCAGAGCAGGATTCACTACTGACTCCCTTGGAAACAAGCCAAGCAACAACTGTTGATTTGCCCGAGGCATAGCGACCGGTCAGTCCTATCAGCACGTGCTGATGCGCGGGACTCCCGGGCATAGTGGTTTCTAGCCCCAGAACCTTCTAGTCCTAGCATATTGCAGTTCTGCGTTGTGGATTGCTCGAAGTAGCCTTACCCTGTCCCCCGGTGGCCCTCTCAGCAATCTGGTTGCAGTATCCTCACCGACCCCCCTGCCCATGAGGCATAGAACAGCGTCCTGTCCGTGAGTCCTGAGAAGCTCCGCGTTCCTCTGCATCCTCCCACTGACCTTAGGGTCCTTGCTTGCCACCCACTCAGAGAGCATCGACTCCATCCTCTCTGGGGCGCAGGCCTGCATAGTTCCACCACACGTGGAACATGGTTCAATGACAGTCATTCGTTCCACCCTCCTCCTGGTCTTGCCCATGCAGTTCAGACAGATTAGGACGGTCCTTTCGTTCAGTAGTCGCTTCTCCAAGCGCTCCCTGATTTCTGCATCGCTCCACGCAGGGAGGAGCAAGTCTCTCTCTGCTCTGGGCGAAACGCCCAGTCTTCCAGCGGGCGTGTGGTGAATTGCAATACCTCCTCCTTGCAGGCCTCTGAGCAGATCCTGGGTGGCATCGATGTCCATCCTCTCATGGAACAATTTGTCCAGGGCCTCCTCGATTACGGGAGTTCCTCTATATCGGCTCATCAAACCTTCGAGGTTCACCTTCCTCGGGTCAACGCCCTTCTTCAGGACCCCCATCCTCCTAGCCACTTGGACCACCCTCCACCTCACAGCTCGGCCGTTTGGGATTGTCATCCTCATTATCGATGGAAGGGCCTCTGCCGAGGTCCCCGTTAGCCACTCTATCACATTGCCCGGAGTGACTCCAGGCACCTGCAGGGAAATTCTGTATGGGTCGATAATTGCCCTCCCCATCCTCCCCTCGTTGAGCGAACCCATTGCCTGTAGGAAGTGTGCCAGGGTCTCGTTCACTCTTGATCCATGGCAAGTGTTCAGGATTACAGCCCCATCCCTCTCGGAAACGGTCATGGTCCGGTCGTCAGGGAGTATCCCGGAGGAATCCAGATGCTCTGCAACGCATCCCATGAATGCCTCTCTTGCATCATCGGACAATGGGTACGAGTCCAAATCGGCGACACCCCCCTCATCATCCATTGCCCCCATTGCAATGGCAGCGCTCCTCCTCAATTGCCCGACTTCGATAGCCACTTCGATTGGAACAGGAGGCAGTTCCCCGGACCAGACTGGCACCTCTCCAGTGTCCTTCACCGGAACGACGAGAAGCTCTTCCTGCTCTGGATCGGCATCAACTATCTGCCAAGTCCTCCCGGCCATGACGAAAGTCCTCGTTCTTGCTAGGTCCCCATCGTCATCCCCTCCGAGAGACAGAACAAATGCCTCATCCACTGTACCAATTATCCCTCTGCCAACAGCATCCCTGACTCTGTAGGAAAGCTCATCCGGAATCATCGAGATGTGCTCAATACGAGTTCTCCCAAGTCTCCCCGAGGGGGAAAACCAACCCTTCGAAAGAGAATCCGGTAGCGCAACTAAGAATTGCCGCTTCCACTTCTCCTTGTCATCCTCTGAATGCTCCTCTTCCCAAGACGGCCTCTCATCCGGAGCATCGCCCTCAGTCCTTATTGAGAGCTCCCTCCATAGGCTTGCCGGCCATGTCGTGACATCAGAATCTGCTGGGTCCTCGATTAGTCTGATCATCCACCTGTCATTGAGAACCCTAAGGATCGAGATAGTACTCTCTTCATTCCAATCATTGAAAATCGAGCAATTGGACACTATCTCAGTAGCAAGCCCGAGGGGTACAACCCCTCTTTCTATAGACATCTGAAGAAACTGATTTGCAGCTACAACAGCCGGATTAGTTCGCCACTCCACTCCTTCGAGCTCCCCTGCCATGGCCCTCCTTGAGATTACGGCCCCCTCTGCGATCTCATCAATCTCCCAGGCTAGCAACTCCCCTCTTCCAGAACCGCCTAGATGATGTTCGGCTCTCCCCATTCTCTGGAGTAGCCTGTCTACTGCTCTGGGACTTTGCATCTGGTGGACTCTTCGGATGCTACCAATGTCTATCCCCAACTCAAGGCTGCTGGTGCAAATTATACCATGCAGAGAGCCACTCCTCAGTGCCTCTTCCATCTCCCGACGAGTCTCAGCTGCAAGGCTCCCATGATGCACACCCAGACGAAGGTCGCCATTCATGTTGCCAAGCCTCTGGGCAACCGACTCTGCGGCGTTACGAGAATTCACGAATACAAGAGCGGGACTCTCATTCAGAAGCGAACCGACGAGACGCCTGTGTGCCGCTACGGCATGTGGCGTGCTGGACCAATTCACCGCCTCTGACTCATCAGAAACGTTAGGAGGCTCTCTATGAACCACAACTTCAGTGGTCCTCGGAGCAGGCCCATGTATCGCAGACGCATCTGCAGACACCCATCTTGCCATCTCCTCTGGATTGCCCACAGTCGCCGACAAACCGACTCTCTGGAAGTCTCTCGGGCAATAGGCCCTGATCCTTTCCAATCCAACCAGCAATTGCCCCCCCCTCTCAGAAGATGCAAGATCATGCACCTCGTCCAGAACTACGGCCTTTATTCCAGCCAGATGGGTCCTAAGTCTGCTGCCTAGGAGCATTATCTGTGCAGTTTCAGGAGTGGTGACTAGCAGGTTGGGAGGACTTTTGGATTGCTTGGTCCTAACTTTCTGAGGGGTGTCTCCATGCCTCAGTCCAACACTTAGCCCCAGAGGCTCAAGCATCGCTGCGAGCCTTCTGTCTATGTCCCTGTTTAGGGCCCTTAGTGGTGTGATGTAGAGTATTGAAAGACCACTCCAACCCTCTTCCAGGCACCTTGAGACTAGGGGTAGAATGGCCGCCTCAGTTTTCCCGCTTCCAGTGGGGGCAACCAGAACTCGGTCGAGTCCGTTCATCAGGTCCGGAATCGAGGCCTCTTGAATTGGAGTCAATTTCCAACCCAGGTTAGAAACAAGCTCCCCGACTCTTGGATGGAGGGAACTGGCCGACTCGCCACTCATGACCCTCTGCCAGAGTCATCCCGGAAAACCCTCTCCCCTCATGGATGGGGGGGAACTTCATCGGACCAGTGAGACATCTTGTTCATCGTAATTGTAACGTTCGTTATTTCACCATCTTCCCAGTAGTCCACTGCAACGAAAGTTGGCCTGTTGTCCATTATCTCCCAGCACTCAATCGATCTGTTCAGTAGGAAATCATAGTCATTCACCTCTCCAGCCCTAAGTGGATCGGGGAGTCCGAAGGCGTTGGAAAGCCAGTTGTTCAGATGCCAAACCGGCTGGGAGCCATCCCCCCTGTAAACCGTGCAAGTCATGTCTTCGGGATTATCTTCAGCATAATCTGTTGTCCAACTGAAAACACCGAAGTCATGTATCCAAGGGTACGAGTCGTCTTGTCCCTGTTCCCAGAAGACCACTAAGTCGGTTCCACCCAGAACCATGTCCCCTATGCTGGGCCAGGAACTTCCCAATGTGTGGGTGTAAATTCTCTCTGACATCCCCGTCTGCTCGAAAAGGTACTCCAAATGGGATGCAGGCACAGTATTCTCGATTAGCAATGTAACGACATCCCCACTGCTGTTGTTCATCAGTGAGTTCAACAGATCAAGCCATTCAAAGGCATTAATCTCGCCATATTGGCAGGGATGGAAGAATTGTCCAGTACCATGGCAGAACCTGACATCCTCTTGCGTGGTGTTCTCATATGTTCTGTGATGAGTGTCAACCATGAATGCCCTGATTCCCCCGTCCCATTGAGATTGAAGCCCGGTATAGTGGTTAACGCCAATCAAAACACCGTCCTCAACAGAAGAGTAGGCATTGTGAGTCTCCGGGAAAGTGAAGTCATCATATGACCTCATGCAATACACAGACTCGCCGTGACAGGACATGTAATCTTCAGGATCAAGGGGGTCAAAACCCCTCTCTTCCTCCCAGTCATTGGGCAACCCATCTCCATCTGCGTCCTCGTCATTCATGTCGCACTCACCGTCACCATCCAAGTCACTGGGAATTGACGAGGAATTGGATGGGTCCGTCAGACAGGCCTCTTCCTCAACATCGTCCCAATTGTCCCCATCATCGTCATCATCCAGTAGGCTACAGATGAAATCCCCGTCCTCATCGTCAGGAACATCATCTCCGTCCAAAGGATCAGAACTACAATTGAACTCCACTTCATCCGCCCAACCATCACCGTCGTCGTCGATATCCTCGGAGTCACTAATCCCATCCCCATCCAAATCTGGGGGTGCCGTGGAAAGGCACCCAGAGCACAGTAGTAGGAGACAAATCAGCAGAGATAGCGGTCTTTCTCCCACAGCCCCCACTCCGGTACCCCACTCATGAATTAATCGGATTATGATAGAATCTGGCTATGGATTAGCGGAACGACCCGTCGGAAGGCACTAATCATGTGTGCCTGACGCCGGTATGAGAAAATGGCACGGGCAAGCACTAGGAGGAAGGGGTTTTTCGCCAGATGGTGGGATTCTCAGACAGATAGTCAGTTTCAGATAATCGTGTACTCAACAATCCTTTCCACGGCAGCCTCGGTATGGGGCTTCTTGTTCCTATTCATGCTAGGGGGGGCGACTGACCCAACTCAGGAGGAGTACATGATACCGTTTAGCTGGGCTTGCCTTATTTTTGGTGGTCTGGTTGCCTTCTTTGTGGTTCCTGAGTTCATGCACTACATGAGCCACAGAGCAGTAATCGAGGATATCCTATCATTGGACTCCCGTCCTGAGGTTCTGCGCAGGAGGAAGGAGGCAGAGGATGCGGCTGACATACTGGGCAAATCTTACCAGTCTCGGCTAATGGGACTCTACTCAGAGTTCGAGATAAAGGGAGGAAAGAGGTACAAGGTCCCAGTTCCTAGCTCCAGAGGTGCCAGCATCTACTCGGACAAATCACTGGCTGGGAGAATATCAAATTGGTGGGGGACCGAGGAATCCAGACTGTCAATGTGGTTGCCGGGACTACAAAACCTCGAACAACAGAACTCAAACAGATCAATAATCGTACTTTCGGGCACATCCCTATTCTTATTGTCATGGAACACGTTCTTCGGAATTGTCACAGGTAGTAGCGGAGCTAGGGATCACACACTGGACCTCTCGGCATATATCGGTGGAGCAGAAGAAATCCACCAACTCGCACCGCACTTCGATTCGGTCTCACTCCTCCTGATAGCCTTCATGGGAACTGTCCTGTGGTCGACAATGCCAGAATCTGCATTGGATGAGGAGGAATGACATTGTCCAGAGCCGTTCTAAGGGAGGCCTACCTCGCCTTGGGACTAGTCTCAATACTACTCGGATCAATGTGGGTGGCAACAGGCTCCTTCCCTCCAATGGTAGTGGTCGAGTCCGGCTCAATGATGCATGATGATGATGGTTCAGTGGGGTCAATAGATCCGGGTGACTTGGTCCTCGTCATGAACCCAGATAGGAAAGAAGTCATCACCTTCGCAGAAGCCACCCAGGAAGGGAACGAGAACTATGGGTACCAGTCCCACGGAATGCCGGGCGATGTGGTAGTCTACAAGAAGAACGGGGGGACTGATACCCCGGTAATCCACAGGGCTCTACTGAAGGCAGTATCCAATGACTCAGGAGGGTGGGATGTCCCCGGAACGACCCTTGTGAATGTATCATCTATAGATTGGACACTCGACTATCAGTGCCCATACCATGGTGGTTTCTACAATCTGGAAATTAAGGACTGGATACCCCCTCACGAGGGCTATCTGACAACGGGGGATAACGAAGAAACCAATGGCTGCAAGATAGATCAGAGAGTAGCAACGGGGGACGATCCAAAACAAGGCTTGAGGGATGAGTTCGGAAATCCAGTAAAAGCGGTAAAGGATGAATGGATAGTCGGCGTGGCTTCTTCAGAGATACCTTGGATTGGAGCAGCAAAACTGATTCTATCTCCTAATCCGGGGGCCTCTCAGGTCACAGACAAGACATGGACAAGTCTTGCCATGGTCGTAGCCATGATATTCATAGCCCCAATGGCGATTGAATTCATCTCTGGAAATCGTAATGGGGAAGAAGAGTGACTAGTAGAACAAGGGCATGATTAATGGAATAATAATTATGCTGAGGACTACAATCGTAGTGTAGTAACTGAATTTGTTCGCTAGAATCTCAACTTTCATCGGGTTCTCATTTCTGAATACTCTGGAAAGCAAAGAGTGTGACGTGTCCTTGACAATGTGCCCCCCATCGAATGGAACTATGGGTATGAGATTCGCAAAGCCAAGTAGGAAATTTATCCATGCCATCCAGAAGATGCAATCGAATAGATTTAGCATGCCTTCAGTACCCAGAGCTGAAGCCAACCCTCCATCTCCTGCCATCAGCATGGACCTCTCATGTAGATCCATCGTCTGTCCGTCATGTTGCATGGGGGTTCCTAGCATTAACAAAGGAGTAACCGCCGTCAGAACAACAGTATCTCGTAAGGAATATCTGCCATCAACAATGTATGAGAACTTGTCAGACTGCACGGTCCCAGAACGAATATTGCTGACCCCTAGGAAAGCGTCTCCCTGTTCTATCCCGAGAGAATCAAGGGCTGTTTCAGTTTCCTCCAAACAGCTTTCATCACCATCGCAGAGGTCAAGATAGTATTGATGCCTATCACCAAGAATGACTATTTTCTCTGAAGGCCCCCCACTTTCCTCTGAGTACGGTATGATTGTGAACGAAGCCTCATCCCCTGCTGACAATGTACTCATTTGCTCTGAAAAAGAATTGTAGTCATCGATTTCCACTCCGTTAATTTCGGTAATGATGTCATAAGGCATGATTCCTGCATCATCCGCACCCCCTCCCTCAATTACGGCCAAAGCATGAACTCCTGGGTTTACGGCAACGAAGCCACTGGAAACCACTCCCAGCAGTACAAGAGAGATGAACGTGGCAACGATGTTGATTGAAGGCCCAGCTGCATAGAGTCTGACCCTCTCCCTCCTGGGGGCAATTGACATGTCTAGATGTTCTGGCTCTGCGAAAGCCCCTACTGGCAGAGGCCCCATCAACAACAATCCAAAATTCCTAACCTCCATGCCGTGGGCACGAGCCTGAATTCCATGGCTGTACTCGTGAATAATCAAGGCCACTACCAATGCCAATACTGGCCACCAGAACGGAACAAAACTAGTCACTCCGGGAATCAGGAGAATATCAGTGGCTGGAAGAACTTCCTGCGGCGGGTTCCTTATGGAGGAAACCAATGAGCTAGAAATCAGGTAGACGACACCTGCCATCAGTAAGAAGCAAATCCAAATCGAGAACTCCCCAAAACCCCTCCAGAATTTTCGATTCTTTGAAACATATTCCAGTAGAGACTTACCTCTGTTGGTCCTAGCCATGAGGATAATTCCAAGGACTCTGTCGAAGTTCCAACTGTCTAGGTGACCACTCTCTTCAAGATAGCCCAGTGAATAGTACCAGATACCGATTGATGCCACTAGCCAGAAGGGAGCCACACCGTAGTAAATCAGCATAATCAGGATTAATATGGGTATTACCGAGCCCCTTCGCTCCCCTCCCTCATCCATGGACATAGCCAGAAGTCATGACTATTCAACATGCACTATCGGATAGTAATTGACTTGAGGGAGGGCCAACTCCAAGGCATATGGGCGAACTTCGGGATGCAGAGGAAGGCAACCGCAAGGTGAATAGAGAGATAGACTCACTCAGAAGGGAAAGGGACAGCGTTCAGCGACTGATCAACCAAGTAAAGTTAGAGGAAGTCAGAGCTTCCCTGGAGTCCATTAGAAGCAGGATGGACGCAATAGAAAAGATCCTTGACAACTAGTCTATCACTATACCAAGGGAATCCGCATTCTTGGAGTTTCCAATCAATCTAGCCCCGTCCGATCTACAAACGAGAGCTAGGAACCGGTGAAGGGGCATTCCCTGTTCCCAATCGAGGAATTGCTTTCCATTCCTAGTCAGTGGCAGGGAAGGTATGCTCCTTGAGAGGTGCCTCAACTTCCCACTGAGCCCCTCGACTTCGACTTTCATTATTCTCCAACTATCCCCCCTAACTCCCTTTAGCCTGTATGCGTAGAGGGGTAGCAGCCCACATCTCTCACCTGTCTCTTTCAATGACTCGTACTGGTCCCAAGTCCTTCCTGAAAGGTACAGTTTGGATGTTTTCGAGGATTTAACTTCCACGGGAAAGCACATATCGCCCCTCAGTACGAGGAGGTCACCAGTGCCCTCTGAACCACTCCCCGGAGCACGAACAACCAGGAAAGGCCTCTGGGTGACCTGCATAGCTCTGGCCCTCTCCATCTCGGAGCAAGATCTGGTTATGGCCCTGACGCCACTGACCTCCCCAGCAAGAACCGAACGGAGCTCCCTCTCGTATTGGCTCCCGATGCTTCCCATGGGGTGAGCCGATTCTCAGGGTTCTTGAGGACATTGGTAAATGTTCACTGAATCTTGCCCTTTCTGAAATCCCTAGTGCGATCCACTCCGGGGAACTGATCCTCGCTCTCCCTGTACACGGTTTTCATGTTGTTGAGGAAGTTAACTTCGTCAGTAACAATTAGCACCATCCTGACTCCCGGGTCTTCTTCCGCATCCATCCAACCTAGGATTATTTCCATAGTCAACCTAGCTCCCTCTCTGTGTGGGTACGCGAAAACGTCCATCCCTAGAGGGGGGGTGACGAGAGTTTCGCGCTTCTTGATGTTAGAAACTTGATCAAACAGGGCGTTGTATGAGTTAGCTAGGAGTTCCCTCCTGAAGTTGTCCTGATTGGGTCTGCGACAGTCTGGTCCCACTACGTGAACCAGATTGGAAGCTGGCAGATTGAAGGCAGGGGTGGTCACTGCCTCTCCGACTCCACAGGGTTGTTTCCCGTCCTTTCTCCTTTCAACTGCTATTTTCGTGCAGAATTCTCGTAGTTCCTCGCCGGCTGCTAGTTGCATCTTTTCGTCCAAGCCTTCTCTTCCTGCTAACCTGTTGTTAGCTGGAATTACCATCACATCCCCCTCGACTCTGATAATGTTCCCAAACTGAACCCTGACCTGTCCATGCCTGCATTCCCGGACGATGATTGTCTCCGCCATGAGATATCAAGGTCAAGCCATCTGATAAGTAACCATCGTACGATTATTGACAATTCCAGCGATGCATTCATTCGTGGGTGCTCCCTACCAAGGCCATGTCCGCTGGATACGTATTGGTAAATGTCGAACCGGGAAGTGAATCTTCCGTGCATGAAGCAGCCCTCTCTCTTGATTGTGTGACCGATGCAAGCATGCTTTTCGGTGACTATGACCTAATTGTGAAAATTGAGGCTGAGGACATGGGAGAAATTGCAAAACACGTCGTTGAATCAATTCGATCAATACCAGGAGTGGCTAATACCAAGACATTAGCCTGTGCCGAAATGTGAGATAAATTCTACCCGGTAAAACCAAAAAACCCCCAATAGAGCCTCAGTGAAGCGTTTACTCCCCAATAACTTCATTATCTCTCTAGAGCCCCAAAACAGCGGAGGTATTGCAAAAATGTCAGGAAAGAAGTACTTCGTACTGATGGAAAACGGCGATGACACCAGCCAGGTGTTTGTGAACAACCAGCCCCGTGGTGCAGCATTGAAAGCTGCTCGAAGGGGTCACACAGACATCCAACTAAGGGAGCGAGGCACCAACAGGGTGCACTGCTTCGAAGGCTGGAGAGATCTCGTTGCAAAAGGCGCAGGCGGTCCAGCGTACCTTCCGGATAAGATCTGGAAGGCCAACGTAAAGAAGACCGGCATAAAGCGCCTTTAGTTGGGTCTAGCCAATTTCAGAATAACGTAAACCCCTTGGTCGGGTGACTGGCCGTGGGGTATCCATAACGCCGCTCTGGCGCATAGCTAATTCTTCATATTCAGAGAGTAACTACATTCCCAGTTTTCGGGCCAACATTGCTAGAGGGTCGTAGTATTCTGTGACAACTCTCTCTTTGAGTGGTATGATTGCATTGTCTGTGATGTTAATTCCAGCTGGGCATACCTCTGTGCAGCATTTGGTAATGTTGCAGTAACCAATGCCGAAGTCATCCTTTATTTCTGGGATCCTGCTTTCCTTGTCTAGGGGGTGCATTTCGAGGCTTGCTAGCCTAACGAAGAATCTAGGCCCAGCAAACTCATCGAATTTCTGATGCTCCCTTAGTACGTGACAGGTATTCACGCACAGCATACATTCGATACAAGACCTGAACTCCTGGACTCTGTCCGCTTCTTCTTGATTGAACTCCCAGTCAAGCTCATCGGGACCGTTTATTGGGACAATTTTCCTATCCGTCTCATATGCCCAAGAAACATCAGTGACTAGATCCTTGACTAGAGGGAATGATTGCATGGGTCTGACTAAGATAGGGGTATCTTCGGGAGTCTCCTCCAGAATGTCCTCCATTCTGGTCATGCACATCAGTCTTGCTTTACCATTGACCTCTGCACTGCAGGAACCACACTTTCCAGCTTTGCAATTCCACCTGCAGGAGAGATCAGGGGCATGTTCTGCCTGAATTCTGTGAATCACATCTAGGACGACCATGCCCTCATCCATCTCAACGGTGTAGTCAACCATCTTTCCAAATGGGTCACCTACTGAGTCTGGAGCCCCTCTAAAAACTCTGAATGTCACTTTTTCGCTCATTCAATCACTCCTAACTCAAGTCATCCTCATCCAGTAGAGACTTCAGGTCATCTGGAATGGGGGGGTAAGAAACATAATCAATGGCCATCGAGCCATCCCCTTTCTGCAAAATCACACTGTTTATCTTGCCCCAATGGGTGTGATCAGGGGCGGGGAAGTCATCTCTGGTGTGTCCCCCGCGGCTCTCTTCTCTTCGAAGAGCCGCTAATGTACACATCCTGCTTACATCAACCATGGCCCCAATCTCGAGGGCTTGGTGCCACCCTGGATTGTATGTCGTTCCAGAACCCCCAAACGTTTTGTGAGATCTCGATTCAAGGTCATTCAAGTCATCCAGGGCTTCTTCCAGAAGTTTCTTGGTTCGGATAATCCCAACCTTGTCTTGCATCATCCGCCTTAAGTCCTCAACAACTTTTGCAGGGTTCTCTCCACCTTCTCTGGAAAGTGGAGCCAGAGTCTCTTCAATCACTTCATCAATATCAGATTGTTCGATTTCTGCGAACTCATCCATTTTCGATGCGTCCGCGGAGGCATGCTCACCCGCAATTTTTCCAAAGACAATCAAGTCTGAAAGCGAGTTGCCACCTAACCTGTTTGCCCCATGAAGGCCAGTAGCCGCTTCCCCTGCAGCAAATAGCCCTGGAACAGTAGACTCCTGTGTTTCGGGATTGACCTTGACCCCGCCCATCACGTAGTGTGCCGTCGGTCCAACTTCCATGGGTTGCTTAGTGATGTCAACTGCTGCGAGCTCCTTGAATTGGTGATACATTCCAGGGAGCTTCTTCTTCACTTCCTCCTCATCCCTCCATGAGATGTCAAGGTATGCCCCTCCATGTTCGGATGCCCTACCTGCAGCCCTCTCGCTGTTTATTGCCTTAGCAACAACGTCTCTGGTCAGGAGCTCAGGAGGTCTTCGCTTCGTGGCAAGCTTCCCAGCGACCACTTCATCGACCCACTCCAAAGCCTCTTTTTCTGTATCGGCAAACTCATCGGCATACATTTCTGGAACATAGTTGAACATGAAACGATCTCCCTCAGAGTTCGTTAGTTTTCCACCCTCTCCCCTCACTCCTTCCGTAACTAGGATCCCTTTGACCGATGGCGGCCATATCATTCCAGTGGGGTGAAACTGAACGAACTCCATATCTCCCATCTCGGCACCGGCCCAATAGGCCAGAGCATGACCTTCCCCCGTATATTCCCAAGATCCCGAGCAGACCTCCCAGCACCTGGTGATCCCACCAGTGGCTAGAACAATTGACTTGGCCTTGAATACATGTAATGACCCATCGTTCCTGTCATATGCGAAACATCCTGAGATTCTTCCATCGGTCTTGAAAATCCTTCGAACGGTAAACTCCATGAAAACATCCATTCCCATGTGGATTCCCTTCTGTTGAAGTGTTCTAATCAGTTCGAGACCAGTTGCATCTCCTATGTGAGCTAGTCTTGGATATGTGTGACCTCCGAAGTTCCTCTGGCTGGTCATGCCTTTTGGCGTCCTGTCGAAAACAGCACCCCACTGTTCCAACTCCCTTATTCGGTCAGGTGACTGCTGTGCGTGAATCTTGGCCATCCGCCAGTCACCGAGGTACTTACCCCCCTTCATCGTGTCACGGAAGTGAACTTCCCAGGAATCCCTTGGGTCCTTGTTGGCTAAAGCGGCAGCAGCTCCGCCTTCGGCCATAACAGTGTGTGCTTTACCCAGCATTGACTTGCAAATCATTGCAACACTGGCCCCAGTCGAGCTTGCCTCTATGGCTGCCCTGAGTCCAGCACCACCTGCTCCGATAATCACAACGTCGTGCTCGTGAGTGGTAACCTCCGTCATGATATTCCACCCCAAATCACAATGTCTTTCCATCCGAAGAATGGATCCGTGCAGGCATATACATAGAAGTCAGTAAACATCACCCAGAATAAGCTGTAGAGTGCCCATTCTTTGTGCCTCTCGTTGAGTTTCGTAGAGACTTTCCACATTCTATACTTCATCCTATTCATGGGGGTGCCAGTCCAGTCGTTGCTACCTCCTCCAATGACGTGTCTGAATGCATGGCAACCAACTGTGTAGCCAGTCAACATCAGTACGTTGATGAGAAGAACAATCGTTCCAATACTAACTCCATAGTGGTGTATATCTGCATCATGAAAGTTGACCGAAAGCCAAACGTCATACGAAAGGATCGGAAGATAGGCAAGCGCGATGTACATGAAATAACGATGTAAGTTTTGAACAACAAGGAGCCCAGTTTCCCCACTGTATTCATTCCATGGTTTGGAGACGGCACAACCAGTTGGCTGTTGGAAGAACGCTCTGTAGTACGCCTTACGATAGTAGTAGCAAGTACCTCTGAAACCAGCTGGGAATATGAGAATGAACATGGCAGGGCTCATCCACCACAGGAACTCTGGGATGGGTCCTCCGAAGGTACCTTGTCCCGGGATGATGAGGGGGCTGAACAGGGGGCTCAGTACATGGCTGCCGTTGGACTCTATCGCCATGGTCGAATGGCCAGCGCTCCTCCCGAAATCTTCGAAGATCCAGAAATCGGCTTCCATCATGCCTCTCCATGTGGAGTATAGTATCATGATGCCCAGATAGGCGGCCATTGCCGTGGGACCTTTCCACCAGCCGTCTATCCTGTCGGTCCTTCCGAAGCCGCTTCTGAGTGGTAGCTTAACGCTAATTCCACGAGTACTGAGATACTCGCGATCCCAGTCCGCCATAGTACCCCGGCCCTTAGGGCCGGGAGGCTCTCCTTAAGCAATTGCTTTATCCTATATTCCAAATCCTCAAGGTTTAAGCGGGCCTTATGCCAGAATCATTCGTGCTAGGGGGGGACATCGAATCGTCAATATGCCTGAAGTGCGGGCACATGCCGGGGGCATGGCTACCGGGTCTGCCTTGCTCAGTCTGCGGGGAGCCATTCCTCTGAATCAGGCTAGGCCCGCATAATCGGCATCCGCTTCTTCCATCTCTATTTCGTCTACATCCATTTGTGCCAGTTGCAACTTTCCGGATAGTTCGTCATTAACGGCATGCCAGTATGAATATGCCTCAATCACCCAAATTCCCGACTCTCGTGTTCCGTTGCCACTGCCTTTGACGCCACCGAATGGCAAGTGGGCCTCAGCACCAGTCGTTGAGTTGTTTATTCCGGTCATCCCGGCCTTTATTCCAGTCTTGTAGCGGTAGGCCTCTAGCCGATCATTCGTGTAAATTGCCGACGAAAGTCCGTATGGGCTGGCATTAGCGAGATGTAGTGCGTGATCGAAGTCACGCGCTTTGACTACAGTGACTACCGGTCCGAAAATCTCCTCGTGGAAGCACTCCATATCTTCGGTGACGTCAGTGTAGACGTGTGGCCACATGTACACTCCCTCACTAGCATCTCCGTGGAAATTCTCGGGCTTGTTGTCATTCGTTATTCGGCCTTCTCCCCATATCTTCGTCGCACCACTGGCCTCACACATCTCAATTCCCTTGAGGAAATCAACCGCGTACTTCTCTGAAAGCATGGATCCATAGAGGACATCATCCTCTCGCATAGAGTCGCCGATTTTTGTTGACTTTACCTTGGACATCAACTTCTCCACGAACTCGTCATAGATGTCTTCGTGAACGATCAGATTACCAAGACTCGTGCAACGCTGCCCCGCAGTTCCGAAGCCCGCCCAGTAGGCACCTTCCACCGCATTTTCCATGTTTGCCGATGGCATGATCACCAGTGGGTTCTTTCCGCCCAATTCAAGACTGGCGCTTACTAGGTTACGCCCACATACTTCACCTATCATTTTCCCCACTGCTGTACTTCCCGTGAAAGATATCTTGTTTACCATTCCTAGATCAACAGCGTCAACTAGGTGCTGTCCGGCACCGCTTCCCTTGCCGTGGACTAGGTTGATAACTCCATCAGGCAATCCCGCTTCATGCATTATCCTAGCGAGGGCAAAAGATAGGAGGGGGGAGTCTTGGGGGGACTTCCACACACATGTATTGCCGCACATTATTGCGGGAATCATCTTCCAGAAAGGAACTGCCGAGGGGAAGTTGCAAGCGTTGATGATGCCACATACTCCCAGGGGGCGCCGATAAGTGAAAAGTTCCTTGTCAGGTAACTCTGAGTTGACAGTTTGTCCGTAGAGGCGCCGCCCCTCGGACTGGAAGAATAAGCATGTGTCTATCGCTTCCTGAACCTCACCCCCGCATTCCTTGAGAGTCTTGCCTATTTCACGAGCCTGTAGGCGAACAAGGTCCTCCTTGCGTTCCATCAGGAGACGGCCCATATTGCCAATCACTTGTCCACGAGTTGGAGCGGGTGTAGCTGACCAACCGGGAAAAGCAGCCCGAGCCGCTTCCAGTGCCTCATGAACATCCCTTTCATTCGAGAGTGGGAACTCTCCCAGACAGTCTTCTAGCCAGGCTGGATTGATGCTTTCAAAGCTAGAACCGCTACTTGACTGAGCTAACTTGCCCGCGATAATGTTGTAGCCTCTGATCGAGGGGCTCCCGTTTGGGTTTGCTCTGTCTATCGTCTCAAAACCTGTTTCCAGCACATGGGTCATGGTATACGCGAATCAATACCCTGACATGAATGCTACTCATCGAACCTCCTTGTTCTGATAACTAATAGGGGCGATTTGACACTCGTTGATTGGTGGGTTTAACAACCCCCGTGACCGAGAGACGTTTGTTAGGAGACGACGCCATGACCGCAGACTCATCAGATTCACTCACGCTAAGAGTAGCTAAGGCCATACCAAGCGACGTCGGCCACGGGCGCGCAAGAGTTCCATTCGACAATGACCTAAATCTCAAGCCAGGGGATATCATTGAGATATCCGGAGAGAGAAAGACTGCTGCTATAGTCTGGAGGTGTAGGCCAGAGGATGCAAATCTGGGAGTGATAAGAGTTGATGGAATTATTCGCAAGAATGCCGGCGTCAGTCTGGGGGACAGAGTTGGCATATCGAAAGTAGAAACCCAACCATGTGACAGATTGGTTCTGAGCCCAGTTATGGCGAAACAGCAGAAGGTAAGGTTCGGACCGGGGATAGAGGGCTTCGCACGTAGGGGCCTGAACAAGAGGCCGGTGGTTGCAGGAGACAGGATATTCATTCCGGGAATGACACTTTTCGCCGAGGCCCTCCCATTTGCTATAGTGTCCACAAAACCAAAGGGAATTGTCCAGGTCCTTCCAGACACTGAGATTGTCATTAAGGAAGATCCAGTTGACGAGGAAGACTCGGGAGACATTCTAGATATCTCTTATGAGGACATAGGAGGACTCGGAGACCAACTTCAGAAGGTCAGGGAGATGATAGAACTCCCTCTTAAGCATCCAATATTGTTCACGAGGCTAGGCATAGACCCTCCGAGGGGTGTCCTGCTCCATGGCCCCCCGGGTACCGGTAAGACACTAATTGCCAAGGCAGTAGCTTCTGAGACAAACGCGCACTTCACGTCAATCAACGGTCCGGAAATAATCTCCAAGTACTATGGTGAGAGTGAAAAGCAGCTTCGTGAGATATTTGATGAGGCGGCCGCAAACGCCCCTGCAATTATCTTCATCGATGAGCTAGATAGCATAGCACCCAAGCGAGAAGACGTTAGCGGGGAAGTCGAAAGAAGGGTCGTCGCGCAGCTGCTGACATTACTAGACGGGATGCAGGGAAGAGACAATGTGGTCGTTATTGGAGCGACGAACAGGCAAGATGCAATCGATCCCGCCCTCAGAAGGCCAGGGAGATTTGATCGCGAGATAGAGATAGGCGTTCCTGACAAGAATGGCCGTGCTGAGATTATCGGAATTCACACCAGAGGTATGCCAATCAGCGATGATTTCGACTTAGATTGGCTATTGGACAATACACACGGTTTCGTAGGAGCAGATATCTCAGCCCTAGTAAGGGAGTCTGCAATGAAGGCACTTAGGAGATACCTGCCAGAGATAGATCTCGACGAGGAGCAAATACCCCCCGAGGTACTTGAGAAGATGGCCGTGATAATGCCGGATTTCAGAATGGCAATCAAAGAAATCGAACCCAGCGCCCTGAGGGAGATCTACCTAGAGGTTCCAGAAGTATCGTGGGAGGAAGTAGGGGGCCTTGAGGAGATAAAGGACAGACTCAAGGAAAGTATCGAATGGCCCCTGACAAAGCCAGAAATGTTCGAACATTTCGGGATTAACCCTCCAAGGGGAATAGTCCTCTTCGGAGCACCAGGTACTGGCAAGACCCTACTTGCCAAGGCCATAGCCAATGAGGCAAAGGCCAATTTCATAACAATCAAGGGACCTGAATTAATTTCCAAGTGGGTGGGCGAATCCGAGAAGGCCGTTAGAGAGGTATTCAAGAAAGCCAAGCAATCCAGCCCCTCAATAATTTTCTTAGATGAGTTCGAGAGCATCGCCGGAATGCGTCGCTCAAGCTCCGGCGATGGCTCAGACGTCATGAACAGGGTCGTAAACCAACTCCTCAGCAGCATGGATGGTGTTGAGGGAATGGAGGGAGTAATCGTAGTGGCGGCAACGAATAGGCCAGAAATGATTGATCCTGCACTACTTCGTAGTGGGCGCTTCGAGAGGGTCCTTCATGTGCCTCCACCGGATCCAGAGGCACTCAAGTCAATACTCAAGATACACACTGCTGACATGCCCATAGGGAGGTTCTCTATGGATGACATAGCAGCTAAGCTTGAGAATTACACCGGTGCTGATATTGAGGCCGTTTGCAGAGAGGCAGGACTGATCGCCATGAGGGCCGAGAAGAAGACAGTAACAAAGAAGCATTTCGAAGAGGCAGTAGAGAGGGTCCGTCCCACCGTCACCGACGAAATGATGCTATATTACAATCGAATGGAGTCACTTCTAACAAGTGGCCTTCAGTCAGTAAGGAGGCTACCAGACAGCCTCGCTGGAATCGAGTCAGTGTGAGGTGGTAAGTTGCCGACAACCTTCGGTAAGGAGCTGCTTGGGAGGGACGTTGTAGATGATTCCAACGACAAATTGGGAACGATGGCTGATTTCAGAATTGACATCGACACGGGGGATGTGGTGGCCTTCCTGGTTTCAATCGAGCAAGGAATTGACCCCGCATTTCTTCCTTGGCCAACTGTAGAGGGACTCCTCTCGGTACCTGTCGGCGAAGTGGCCAGTATAGGGTCTGCCATACAACTTTCCCGTTGAACTCGTGATGCGCCTGCGTTCATGGCCCCACAACGGTATTAATACGGAGTTAAGGCTCGATGGCCATTCCTATGGAATGGAGGACAGGGGATGGCCGACTTCAGCGCTACAATTAGGGGGCTTTCGACTCCCAAATTCAGGAGAGGGGCCTCAATAGCGGCCTTCTGGCTCCTCATTGGGGTATTGGTTCTCGAGGTACTTCAGACATACCTCGTGGAAGGAGAAACGCAACAGTCTGCATATGGTGATGACTGGAATGATCTGGGAGCATTCAGAGCAGAGATAAACAGCATGGGAGTTGATACAAATGCTCTTGTTTCCAGCCCCCTCCTTCTCAGTGAGATAGATTACCCCGAGGAAGCGATATTTGTGGTGTCTGGGGTTGAGAGGGACACCATATCACTACCAAGATTCACTGGAGACGAGAATGTGATCGAGTTCTCTGAGGGGGATGGTTACACCACGTCAGAGATACTGGCAATCGAGAATTTCGTACAGAGGGGTGGAACAGTCATCTTACTCGATGACTTCGGATACTCTGCACAATTAGCTAGCCAATTCGGATTAGACTACTCCGGGCACAGGCTCTATGACGGCCAAGCGTACGCCCACGAACTGGACTACAACTTCGTGTGGGTCAACACAACATCTGCATTCAACTTCACTACCAATTCGGGATCTCTTTCCTCCATCAATCCATGCTTGAAGGATTTGGACAATGACGGGGTCATTGATTTGCTAGACGAGGACCCACTGAATCCTTCCGTAACTACTCAGGGAATAACTTCTGAAATGGCTGGATTGTGTGCCCACAGGTTCGACCAGGCAACTTCAAGCTGGGATTTCTCGGAGGGTTACGACATACTAACCAACGGCCCCTCAGCATTCGAGAAGGCAACTTCGTACAATCCCGTGGAAAACCGCTACGCTATAGGTCGCTCAACACTGGATTCATACCTCGATACAAATGATGATGGGAACCTAACTGTGGGATTCGAGGCGGCAGGAATTGAAGATGATGAACAGGGGCCATTCGCCGTTTACGTAAGATATTGTCAGGACAGACTTTGCATTGATTCAGATTCAGGCAGGGTCCACTTTGTCTCAGATGGTTCAATGCTGATCAACTCACTCTACAACCCAGATTATGTCCCAGACTATTCAGGACTGGTTCCTGATAACGACAATAGGAAATGGGCTCTGGACATCATTGCCGAGGCACTCCTTATCGGGAATTCAAGCACAAAAGCTAGTGAGAATGCAATCGTAATTTTCGATGAGAGTCGGCACCAGCAGTCGAATATCGGAGGAGATACCTACAATCTCCTGTACTACCTCCTAATCTATTTCACAAATGATTGGATGGCCATGCTCTTACTGTTCCTAGGGCTGTTTATCGCGTTGGAGGCAGTTCTGATTAGGAAAGAGGACCCAGACGATTGGAGACACGTTTTCAGAATAATTTACTACGGATTCGGAGATGCCAGGAGGTATGAGTATTATCAGAGGCCCGAGAAAATCAGACAAGTACTACTCACAAGGGTCAGGAATGTCAATGCTATGTCTAGGGAGGAGTTCGACGCACTTCCCGCCTCTGAACTACAGAAAATGGTAGATGACAATGTTCTGACTGACTTCATCTTCAACGATCGCAGATACAAGACCGATGAGCTGGTTGGAATTGTGAAGAGAATCAAAGATTGGGGACGGACCGAGTCCGATTCGGAGGCCTAGAAATGTGGACAAGAAAGGCTGCAATAATGCTCACCAGTGGCATAAGTCTCATTCTCATCGGGATGATGATTTCCAATTTCCAACTGATGATTGTCGGGCTGTCGTTCATCTCCTTACTGGCAATCAATGGATGGGTATCAGGCCATTCTGAACTACTGGTCGAGAGAGAAACCTCCGCCACAAACGTGTACAAGGGAGACGACATAGTGGTCTCTCTCACTGTCACAAACAAATCTTATCGTAGAACTCAGCAATTGGAACTCTTCGACAATGTCCCGCATGAGATGAAGATGCGTAAAGGAATCAATCAGATGAGAATGAATCTAGGACCAGGACAAACGGCAAAACTCCGTTATGTTGTCAGATGCCCTCTGAGGGGCCACTACACAGTAGGCCCCGTTTCTATCCGATACAGAAACGCCTTCAATCTCTTTGTGAATGAAACGAAGTTGGACGACAGGTCGGATATCACGGTCTTCCCACAGATAAGGGATATTGAGGAGGCACTTCTGAGGTCAGATGTTCCCAAGATGTACTCGGGCGCGACTACTCTGAAGACACCCGGTCCCGGGATGGAGTTCTACGCACTCAGAGAGTACCTGCCAGGAGACTCCTTCCGTTCGATCAATTGGAAAGCTCTGGCTAGAACTGGGGAGATGATGGTAAACGAGAAAACCAGAGACGCGGTGACGGATGTTTTCGTGATAGTCGATACCAGGGACGTCTCTAGGATTGGCACGGTTTTGAAGAACCCACTAGAGATGGGCACCGTAGCAGCGGCCTCTGTGTCCAATTACTTCCTGAAGAGGAGGGACTCGGTATCTTTGGTAACATACGGCTCTAGGATGGATTACATTCCACCCGAAACCGGAGACAAGCAGTACTTCAAGATCCTAAGTGGGCTAGCCTCGGTCGAGGCAAAGGGATCAATGCCGCTCCAAGCAGTCACTAACGCACTATCACCGAGAATGAGTCGTGGTTCTCCCGTGTTCATTATCAGTAGTCTGGAGGGGGATGGGACAACATTGCCTGCAATTAGGAACCTATCTGGGAAAGGCCACGAGGTGATAGTCCTGTCACCAAGCAGCATCGACCTTGAGAGATTGGTTAGCCGGATTCCGAGGATGTCCTACGAGGTTCTGAAGTTGGAAAGACAGAACCGTCTCACAGCAATAGCTGGATATGGGGCCAAGGTAATCGACTGGATGCCAGATGTCGAGCTTTCTCAAGCTCTATTGCAGATTAAGTTGGGTTAGGTGATTTTATGATTTCAAATGAAGTTCCAATGAGAAAGTCACTCAACATCAGCCAACTCCGCCGACGTTGGCAGATACTGCTGTTGCAGTTAATCTCAACCGCCTCGCTTGTCCTCCTGATGCAGAGAATGACGAGACTCTATGGAACGTGCTCAGACACATTTGTCGAATCATATGGTGACTCACTGTACTGGTGTCCGGCATATGAGCACACTCGTGGACTTAGGTGGTTTGAGCAGGAAACTGGTTCGTTGGTCCTTCCGGACTTCCTGACGGGACTAGATCAAACTGGTGAAATGACTGTGGCCGCCCCGCTCGTTCTTTGCTTCGCAATCACTGGAGTCTGGATTTACGTACTTACTCGTGGCGAGTCGACCAGAAAGTGGATCAATATCGCAGTGGCAGTGATTTTCTTCGCATGGATGCTTCTTCCATTCCTGATTTCATGGATAATGGCGATGGATCACCCTCTGAATCACATCGGACATCTCTGGGGGCCTCTCCTTTTCATCTTCGAACTCATTTTCCTAGGGGTGGTTTTCGCTCCTGTACTCGCTGGGATAATGGGCATCTGGGGACTCTCTAAGAAGTTCCTAACTTGGACAGTCGGGTATTACCTTACGGTGATAGGGGTGCATGCAATACTAACATTTGAGGGGATAACTGAGTCTGTGGACTTGGGCTTAAATCCACTCCCAGCTCAGATTGGTGAGGCCACGATGATTGGAGGCCTAGTTTCTCCAATGGCGCTTGACCTGATTGAGGTGGCCATACTACTACTATTGTACCTAGAATCTGGGTCAGCAGTAATTTCCCATATGGAGTATGCGTCTCTGCTCCCCAAGGATGCGAAGAGGGATCCAGATTTCGTCAGGCAGTTCGAAAATGTCGTCAACGGCCACCTAGTTCACCTGATTGGGGTCATGTCCCTGGTAGCCCTCACTACAGCGATCGCACTCGAGTTCGACGACTTCCTGATTTCAACAGTTGGAGCACTATCTGGGGGACAGTGGTCTGGTCAGGTAAAGGAGTCTCTAGAGCTCCAGTTGACCTATGGGAAGGTCATCTCCGCGGGCCTCTTCCTAGTCGTGGTCGCTGGAATGAGGTTTGTTCTGCCGTGGCAGAGGGTCACAGGCATATTCGAGACAGCACTATTGAGGTTCAGATCCTCTGAGACATGACTACCTTATTTTCATTGACCTGTACATCACTCTAATCAGCAAGTCCGCTACTAGTGGGGTCAATATTACCGCGGATGCAATCGCCCCGATTAGGGACATCTCCCCAATGTACCCATCCAGTACTTCAGTAGCTTCAGGAATCAAAGCAATAGATGAGACTAAGCACAGAGAAAACACCAACCGCTCTGGCCAGGGACTGGAGTATCTGCCTAGTGAGTCAGATCTGTTGGGAAGCGTCCCAGTATCCTCCATGCATACAAGTGCGCACCATAAGTTATCAAAAAATCGCATATTACTTCAGGAAAAACACTCATTGGGTTCAAGACGACATACTCTCGGCCCCAATCATGGGCGAGGCGATTGTGGTCAACTCCTGTAGCCGCTGCAAGTCCCCCGCCATAGTCCACCAGCCCTACAGCGGGCAGCATCTTTGTCCTAGACACCTCGAAGCATCCATTCGAAAGAGGACCTCCAAGGAACTCCGGAGGCAGTTGGAACTCCCTCGCGACGCCAGGCATGAAGATGGGAGCCCATTCGTCATCCTCGCTGCAATTTCTGGAGGGAAGGACTCCGCTGTACTACTAACAATGCTGATTGACATCATCGGGAACCGTCGTGACGTAGAGATAGTTTCTGGGTGCGTGGATGAGGGCATCGATGGATATAGATCGCCCTCGATGGAAAGGGCCAGAGAGCTTTCCGAATCTCTTGGCGTGGAGTTCTTCACACTTAGTTACGAAGAAATGGGATTCCAGAGGATGGACGAGGTCGTCAGGAGAATGCCTGCAATGGGCGAGTTACACGATGAGGCAGATGGCTTGATGCCTTGCTCATACTGCGGTGTTTTCAGAAGGCAGAGCCTCAATGCTTTGGCCGAGAAAACAAAGGCAGACGTGATGGCATTGGGCCATAACCTAGATGACATGGCCCAATCGATATTGATGAACCTGCAGAAAGGGGAGATCGAGAGATCTGTTCGCCTGGCCCCACACACGTCAACCCCAATCGAAGGAATAGTCCCTAGGATCGTCCCTCTGCGTTGGATCCCAGAGCAAGAAATCCACGCTCATGCCATTTCCAAATCCCTCCCAATCCACCATGGTGACTGCCCACACGCCCCAGGCGCACAGAGGCAACAGAGCAGATCCGTGATAGCACAACTTGAGTCCCTGACCCCAGGTGCTAGGCATGGACTCCTCCATTCCCTCGACCAGATTCGTGAAATTCACAGGGACGCCTATCCGAATGCCAAGCAGGATGTTGTGGAATGCAAGGAATGCGGGGAGATAACATCTAGGGAAGTGTGCCAGTCGTGCACCATGAAGAAGTGGCTTTCAGAGGCATCATGAGGTTTGAGAATGATCGTAAACATAGCCGGATATAGGTTCGTGGACATTCCGGACAGGGACTCATTGAGATCCCCATTTAGGGATAAATGCGCGAATCTGGGGCTAAAGGGAACGATTCTCCTTAGCCACAATGGAATAAACTTCTTCCTCGCGGGGAAGCAGGAGTCAATAGACGAATACATCTCGTACTTGGAAGAAGACGATAGGTTCCGTGAAATCCCCCTCCATGTCTCATACACCGAATATCAGCCATTCAAGAGGATGCTAGTCAGACTCAAGAAGGAAATCATCTCACTTGGAATGGACGAGATAAGGCCTGCCGATTACACGGGTAGCTTCATCGAGCCAAATGAATTCAAGGAGTGGCTAGACAATAATCGAGAGGTTATGATATTGGACACGAGGAACGACTACGAGCTGAGAGTTGGAACGTTCGAGAACGCCATTGACTTGGACATCAAGTCATTCCGTGAATTCCCAGAGGCGATAAGTAAACTAGAGCAAGACAAGACAACACCAGTGGTAATGTTCTGCACGGGGGGGATCAGATGCGAGAAGGCAAGCATCGTGATGGAGAATCAAGGCTGGGAGAACGTATACCAGATCAAAGGGGGCATTCTCGGCTACTTTAAGGAAACAGGGGGAGCACACTGGAACGGAGACTGCTTTGTCTTCGATCAACGCGTATCGGTAGACAAGAGCCTCAATGAGTCAAAACACGAGATGTGCTTCAAGTGCCGTGAACCCCTTTCCCCGGAAGAACTCAGTTCTGACATGTACGTCCTGGAGCGCCATTGCCCTTATTGCTATTCGATTAACTCCGACTCTTCCGCTACTCTTCCTGCGCAGTAGCACCTCTTGATGGCGGCTCACCGTTGAGTTTCAGGGTGAATTGCAGAACCAAGGCCATCAGGAAAACCACGCCTGATGCCCTGAAGCAGGTGTGGTAAGTCCAGACCCCAGTCCCCTCTACCGTAACAGACCACAAGTAAGCGGCCAAGAGTGGCCCAATAATCCTAGCAAGGGCACCGTAGCCCTCCTGGGCCCCCATAACCATCCCAAGCTCATGCCCACCAACCTGCGCTTCGAAAGTCAGTAAGGCGGACTGAGTTGGCGAGAAAAGTCCGTTTCCTATGGCGAGCCCTGCGGACGAGCCCAGGATGAGCCATGATGCCTCGGAAGGGACGTACGGGAGGCTTGAGATTCCCAGGCCACAGAGAACAGTACCTAGGAGCATCAGCCTCTTCATCCCGAAACGATCGCTCAATGGCCCAATCAGACCCCCCTGGATTATCACCCCCAGCAATCCAATGAATGCGAATATCCAACCATTGTCCATCTCATCCCACCCTAATCCACCATTCTCGGGAGACATTGCGGTGAATAGGATGAATGTCCCATGCATCATGCTAAATCCCATCAAGAAGAGGAAGTTCACCAGAACAAGGGTAGAAACTGTCGGTAGTCTGAGAATGCCAATGATGCTAGACATGGTTCCTGAAAGACGTGTAATCGGCGAGACTCCCTCTGTCAAACCCCTTTTCTCTAGGGAGAGGCTCTCCTCGAGCCAGAAGTAGGCCAGAGTTAGTGAAACTAGGGAAAGCATGCTGGAGAAGAGGCAAGGGAGGAGGTACTCATGCGATGCCCAGAAAGAATTATCGAAAGGCCCACCAATTCCTGAGGCGGGATCCGAGAGAATCCCTCCTATGAACGGACCAATCATGAAACCGAGTCCAAAGGCAGCACCGATCATCCCCATTCTTCTTGCTACCATGCTGCTTTCGCTGATATCTCCGATGTATGCCCTCGCAACTGCGATGTTTCCATTTCCTGCCCCTGCTAGGAATCTGGCGGCAATTGCCATTTCCAGACTGTTCGAGAGGCCGAAAACAACGAAGAAGATCGAGTTTGAAACCAATCCAAACATGAGCACCGGCCTTCGTCCGATCCTATCACTCATGGAGCCAAGAATCGGCGTGAAGAGAAACTGCGCAAGTGAGTATACCGCAATTACTACGCCAACCCAGAAGTCTCTGCTACCGACATCGGTAATCCCCTGTCCCGAAGCCAGGTCCTGGATGAAGTAGGTTAGAAACGGAATCACAATTGTGAATCCCAGCATGTCTACTAGGACGACTAGGAAAAGAACTGCCATCGGTGACTTACCGCTTCGGGAGTCACTCAACTGTATCACTCCCGGGGACCAATGAAAGGTTCCGGTCTCGTGTTGTAATCTCGGCGAAGATTCCTGCAACAAAATCATCCACAGGGACTCCCTTGCATTGCTCACCAGTCATCGAATTTCGGATTGAGACCGTTCCATCTTCAGTCTCCTCGTCCCCGATAATTACCATGTACGAGGGACGTATCTTCCTGTGGGTCCTGATCTTCTTGCCAACGGTATTGTCCGAATCGTCCACCTTCACCCTGACTCCTGACTCATAAAGGGCCGAAGCCACAGTGGCAGCGTGCACTTTGTGCTTCTCTGAGATAGTGATGATCTGTACCTGGATTGGCGAAAGCCATGTTGGAAACCAACCCGCCCAGTGCTCTGTAAGAAATGCCACGAATCTCTCATGGGTTGAAAGGGGCGCTCTGTGAATGACGAACACCTCGCCATTGTCCGTACCAGTCTCGTCAGTATACGACAAACTGAACCTTTCCTTAGCAGCGAAGTCCAGTTGTATCGTCGACATCGACTCCTCTCTTCCCAGCAGGGTCCTGAACTGTATGTCTATCTTCGGACCATAGAATGCAGCTTCTCCAATGGCCTCCACATAGTCGACCCCCAACTCGTCGAGTATGTTTCTGAGGTGGTCCTGAGTCGACTCCCAATTCTCCGGCTGGTCGATGTATTTGTCAGTATTTTCCGGATCCCACAAGGAGAGCCTGAAGTGATAGTCATCGAACCCGAACGCAGAGTAGTAGTCCTGGACCATCCTGACGTTATCTGCGACCTCTGATGCCACTTGGTCCAGGGTGCAGTAGATGTGTGCATCGTTCATGGAAAGCATCCTCACCCTAAGCAACCCAGCCAGAGTTCCAGACAACTCGTTCCTGTAGACGGTCCCATACTCGGCTATCCTCATTGGGAGCTCGCGGTAAGACCTCTTCTTGTTCCTGTAGACAAGATGGTGGAAGGGACAATTCATCGCCTTGAGGTAATACTCGCCATCGTCCATCTCCATTGGGGGGTACATTCCATCCGCGTAGTGGGGGAGGTGTCCACTCGTTTCGAACAGCTCCTTCTTCCCGAGAACGGGCGTAGTTACTCTGACATATCCGTAAGCCTCCTCTGTTTCCAGGGCGAACCTCTCCACCTCTCCCTTCAGAACCTCGCCGTTGGGGAGCCAAACAGGGAGTCCCTTGCCGATCATCTCGTCGATCATGTACAGCTCCATCTCCCTGCCTATCTTCTTGTGGTCGCGCTTGGCAGCCTCCTCTAATTGCCGAACTCTCTCCTTGAGTCCCTCCTTAGAGGAGTAGCACATCCCGTAAATCCTGACTAGGGAACCCCTGTTCTTGTCAGCCCTCCAGTATGCCTGGCTCGTGCTGGTCAGCTTGAACCACCTGAGATGCGATGTGCTAGGCACGTGGGGGCCTCGGCAGAGGTCAACGAAGTCACCCTGCCTGTATGCAGAGGAACCCACGTCATCGCCAATTTTCTCGTCCATTATCTCAATCTTGAATTGATTATCTGAGAACAGGGAGCGAAGGGACTCGTTGTCATGCTCCTCCCTGCTAATTGCGTGGTTTCTCTTTACTAGCTCCTTCATCCTCTTCTCTATTCTCTTGAGGTCATCCTCCGAAATCGAGTCCATGTGGAAGTCATAGTAGAAACCGTGCTCAATGGGCGGGCCTATTGTCGGTTTTGCATCAGGAAACAACTCCGTCACAGCCTGAGCAAGTAGATGGGCGCACGAGTGCCTGAGTATGTATGAGCCCTCGTCCGACTCACCGGAGATGGGCTCCACAGAGCAATCCGAATTCAGAACGTGAGACATGTCCCTTTCTGTCCCGTCGACATAGGCAGCAACCGCCCCGGACTTCCTCCCATGGACATTCTCGATTACCTCGCCTGCAGTTATTCCAGCCGAATACTCGTGCTGCTCACCGTTTCCGATGTCCACATTGATCATCGCCATCGTTGCACCTCCGTTGTAGCCGCTGACACGCTCTCGTTTGAAAGCGTCTATCCCCTAATCGGTCCAGAGGGCCGAATTACCACATTCATATCCGAAGCGATAAGACCACACGCCCCTAGGCTAGCGCATGCCCCGCCTCGGCTTGCTTGTCAACCCCGACGCAGGCCTTGGAGGCAGGCTCGGCCTCAAGGGCTCAGATGGGAAGGCTGAATATGCTAGATCGCAGGGCGCTGAGGACCGGTCAGGTCCGAGGATGAGGGACATGCTCGAGCATTTCTCTGCTATAGCTGGCACCAAGTCGGAAGACTGCCACTGGGTTACTAGTGACGGCCGAATGGGCTCTGAATGGATTCCAGAGGGAATATCCGACATCGAATTCGCTCACTCCTCCAAGGGCCCAACTTCAGCTAACGACACGTCCGAGGCGATTTCCTCACTGCTAGACACAGGAATCGACCTCCTGGTCTATGCTGGGGGCGATGGAACGACTAGGGACATTGTCGCGGCACTGTCCGAAGGAGGCTCCCCGAAGCTACCCGTGATTGGCGTTCCAACAGGGGTCAAGATGCACTCAGGCTGCTTCGCATCCTCGCCGAAGGCTGCGGCCGAGGTCCTAGCCTCATGGATTGGGGGTGACCTGCTGATAGCTAGCACAGAGGTGCTAGATCTAGATGAGGAGCTCTACCGCGAGGGGAAGTGGGTGGTCAGGATGTATGCGGAGGCAATGACTCCCTCCAGCCCCCGCTGGATGCAAGGGGCGAAGATGAGGGTGGAGGCATCGGGAGAGGGAGAGATCGTCGAGGGGATAGCTGATCACATCGAGGAGACCCTAGTGACGGACGACAGGTTGGTGCTCTGGGGCTCCGGTGGGACTCTGAGGTCAATAGGGGGAATCATAGGATTCGAACTGACTACACTCGGGATAGACGCCACAAGGGGCTCGCAACAGGTGGGCACGGACATCAACGAAAGCGAGATCCTCGAGATAATGGACTCGCACCAAGGCCCGGTGACGCTGTTGCTCTCTCCGATGGGCGGTCAGGGATTCCTGATTGGACGCGGGAACCTCCAACTCTCACCGAGCGTGCTCAGGAGGGTAGGGGTGGATGGAATACTCGGAATTGTGACTCCCGCTAAACTCCTGACCCTGAGGAGCCTGCGAATAGAGACTGGGGATGTGGAACTGGACAGCCTTTTCTCAGAGAAGAAGTACCTGAAGGTACTGCAGGGATACAGAACCACTAGGGTTCTGCCAGTATCAGTCGACTGAATCAGTGGGTACCCGGCCAACAGGCACCGGTTGAATGGGTGTTGGAAGGGTGCAGTAGAGATCA
>CAYLUC010000006.1:0-68665 GCA_964386765.1 uncultured Candidatus Poseidoniales archaeon
GCGGCAATCAGTTCGTATGCCTTGGCTTGGACCTCTGCGTCCAAATCCAGTCCCGAGCAGAATCTTGGGATGTAGTCCTCTGGCTTGGTAGGAGGTATCTTCATCTTCAGCTCCCTTACCATGAATCGGTAGGTCCTTCCTATCTCCTTCCTGCCCGTTCTGCTGGCCTCTCCAATCTCGTCGAGGGTCCTCGGGTTCTTGCATTGCCTGCATGCCGCGTATAGGCTTGCTGCAGCGACGCCCTCTATGGAGCGCCCCCTGATTAGTCGGGCCTCTACAGCCTTCTTGTAATTCACAGCAGCAGCCTCTCTGATGGACTTGGGCAGATCCAATCTGCTTGCCATCCTGTCCAGCTCTGCCAATGCCATAGCTAGGTTTCTCTCTGTAGCGTTGCTGACCCTTGACCTCTTCTGCCACTTCCTCATTCGATAGAACTGGCTCCTGTATCTGCTGGAAATTGACTTCCCCGAGTAGTCTTTGTTCTGCCAATCGATGTCTGTGGAAAGTCCCTTGTCGTGAAGCATCACGGTCATGGGTGCTCCAGTACGAGCCCGCTGGTCGCCCTGCTCAGGGCTGAAAACCCTCCACTCGGCGCCTTGGTCAATCACCTTGTCTTCGAGGACCACTCCGCAGTCCTCGCAGCAGACCTCCCCTCTGGTCTCATCTCGCAGGAGATTCCTGCTTCCGCATTCGTTGCATTTCACTGTGTCTTCTACTAGGTAGTCTGCCATTTCTAAGCCTCCTTTCATGGGAAAGGTATAAACTCCCGAAAGCGCATCTTATTTAAGGTTAACAATTTCATTATCATAGCTCAATCGTAGCACTAGTCTCAAGTGAATAATTATCCAATCGTTGAGAACCGTGAAATAGAATCGACTCTTGGACACTTCAAGGAGGGAGTATGTTGGGAGGAGAGGCATGGCCACCGCAGGAAGTCAAACTGACTTCTGGGAAACGCATACTTTTCCTGACTAAGGACCTTGAATTGATCAGAAAGCAACTCTACGAGGGGCTCGATTTGAGAATGGAGGACATCTCAGTAGACGATCTCCTTGATGACATCAACACAGACGTGATGACGCCGGCATGGGTGTGCTTCGACCATGACCCTGCTGCAATAGCGGAGAATGCCTACGCGGGTCTCATGCACGAAGGAAGAAGGGTACTGGAGAAGGGGGCGCTGATTGAAGGAGAATTCGAGGTCATAGTAAGTGGACATCGCAAGGGAACCGGAAGCAGCCGAGAAACCGCCGCCCAATGCGAGAGGTGGGCCGGAATCAGGATAGTGATCGCAGCATCCTTCGCACCAATACACGAGAGGAACAACATCAACTTGGGACAGTTGATGGCAGACCACTCCGTTCTCCAGCGGCTCCAGGACGGCGAGAGCATACCCCTCGAGGAGTTTACCGGGAAGTTTGATCCAGTCACTAGACTGATTCTGGAGAATGGGGGGCTACTCTCCTTCGCCAGGGAGCTGAAGGAAGGAAGAGTTTCCCTTCCCGATGTGAGGCCAGGTGGACGTCCAATGACTATGGCTGAGAAGATAATATCGAGCAAGCTAATTGGCAGAGGAGGCGATGATGTAAGCGTCGCCCCAGGAGACGCGGTGCTCGCGTCCGTGGATGGGGGCTACTCTCATGAGTACACCACCGCACAGGTTCACTCATTCCTATCCGAGGAGTACGGCCAGTCCTACCAGATAGCCAACCCCTCCAAGTTCGCCGTCTTCGAGGACCATCTCCTCTATGCGACCGACGTCCCAAGGTACGGTCCCTTCGTATCCAAGATTGAGACTTTGAGGGAGATGCAGAGGGTATTCCAGAAGCACACTGGTGTCCGAGACTACTCGGCCGAGGACGGGGTGAGTCCTGGAATATGCCACCAAGTGGCCAGGGAGGAATTCATCGACGTTGGGGACTTCATACAGGCCACTGACAGCCACACGTGCATGGGAGGGGCCTCCAACGCTCTGACCTACGGGGTTGGATCCAGTGAGTACGCCAACCTTGTACACAACCAGTTCTCTTTCGTCAAAGTCCCCGAGAGCATCAGGTTCGAACTAATCGGAAGACTGGATCCGGGTTGCACGGCCAAGGACGTCATCCTCCACATACTGGATAAATACGCCAAGAATTCAGACACACTCGACCGCTCCATGGAGTTCGGAGGATCAGGGCTTTCGTCCCTTTCAATGGACGAGAGAGCGACCCTCTGCAACATGGCCACCGAGTGCAGCGCGAAGACAGGAATATGCGAGGCGGACGATATGACAGTGGAGTGGCTACTGGAGAGGAGGGACAACCTGACTGAAGACGCCATCAGAGCAGCATTTGTCAGCCCTGACGAAGGAGCGACATATCACGGCGGAGTACATACGATTGATTTGGATGAAATACGCCCTATGGTTGCCCATCCAGGGGACCCGGACAAGGGAATACCATCGGACCCGACGAATGGCGCATACATCGATGAGTTGGGTGAGGTAACTATCGACATAGCATACGCAGGATCTTGCACAGCAGGAAAGGACGACGACTTCGCCTACTACGCAAAGGTCACAGAGGCCGCTTTGGAAGCCGGACTGAAGGTACACGACGACGTCGAGTGCTACATACAGTTCGGATCGAAGAACGTCAAGGAGTTATCATCCAGGATGGGCTGGACCGACTTGTTCGAGCAGGCAGGGGTCAAGCTGATTGACCCAGGCTGCGGTGCTTGCATAGGAGCGGGTCCCGGCATATCCGACAACTCGGAGCAGGTAACCGTCTCTGCCATCAACAGGAACTTCCAGGGAAGGTCAGGGCCGGGTAGGCTCTACCTAGCCAGCCCGCTTACCGTGATGACGAGCGCTTTCACAGGGAAGATCACCGCATGGGCCCCGAACGTATTTTCCGAGTGAGAATTAGCCCTTTCACCACATCATACATCAGCAGTATTCAATAGGTATCAGCAAACGCGATTGGTCAACCATAAGCAGGCCCCGTGTCATTAGGATATTGGGAGGACCTGATGGGGGTATTCGCATGGGTGAAGCAGAAGAAATCTCAAGCAAGCAAAAACAGATATCGATCAGCGAGTTCTTCGAGAAGAACAAACACTTCCTCGGCTTCGACACCCTTCAAAGAGCCGTAATCACAGCAGTCAAGGAAGCCGTGGACAACTCCCTGGACGCCTGCGAGGAAGCAAGGATACTCCCCAACATCAGGATCCAGCTCAATAGAACCAAGAGCGACGAGTTGGAGATGATCACCCAGGACAACGGTCCCGGGATCCCCCGAGACGCAATAGAGAACGTGTTCGGTAAGTTCCTACTCGGCTCTAGGTTCCATGCCATAAGGCAAACTAGAGGACAACAGGGGATAGGCATCACAGGAGTGGTGATGTACAGCCAACTGACAACGGGCTCCAAGACAAAGGTCACCTCCAAGATAAAGAGCGACTCATCGGCAGTATACGTCGACCTGGGAATAGACACCAAGAAGAACAAGGCAATCAAGTCAGGAGAGAAGAGGGACGTCTGGGTCGATCAAAAGACTGGCGAGGAAGTAACGCACGGCCTGAGAATCAGGACTCTGATGAAGGCGAAGTACCAGCGTGGCAAGAAATCGGTTTACCAATACCTCAGAATGACCTCGATAGTAAACCCACACGCATCAATCTCACTGGTCGTCAAGGACAAAGAGGGCGAGGTGATAGAGGAGGGCCATTGGCCCAGAACCACTGACAAGCTGCCTCGCGTAGTTGAGGAGATCAAGCCCCACCCTCACGGGATACACCTAGGCACACTCCAGAGGATGATGAGGGAGGCCGAGGACAGAAGGATGACTTCATTCCTGAACAACAACTTCTCCGGAGTCACCAGGAGAGCCGCCAAGGAGATACTGGGGGTCGCCGAGGTAGATGAGACAAGGACGCCCAAGAGGATCAAGGCCGAGGAGGCTCAGGCGATAGTGTCTGCCTTCCAGACCGTGAAGCTGCTCAAGCCCCCCATGGACTGCCTGTCACCCATTGAGGACCTTCTAATCAAGAAGGGCCTCTCCAAGGCGATAGACTCGCGCTTCGCCTCCACTGTAACCCGCAACCCCTCTGTCAGCCAGGGCAACCCGTTCCAGATAGAGGTAGGACTCGTTTTTGGAGGGGATATTTCATCAGAGGGGCCGATAGAGATTCTGAGATTCGCAAACCGGGTGCCGCTCATGTACCAGCAGGGGGGATGCCTGCTGACCAAGGCACTAGAGTCCGTCGACTGGAAGAGGTACGGGCTGGAACAGCCAGGAGGAAGCGGAATACCCAAGGGGCCAGCCGCGGTACTGATACACCTAGCCTCAACCAACGTGCAATTCACCAGCGAGGCCAAGGAGGCAGTCTCCTTCGACGAGGTAGTATTTGACGAGATTCGCAAGGCGATGCTCGAGGTCGGCCGTGGCCTGAAGAACCACCTGAAGAAGAGCTCACAGCGCAAGAAGGCGAAGGAGAAGTTCGAGCTGGTCAACATAATCCTCCCCGAGATATCTAGGAAGTCATCTGAGCTACTAGAGAGGGAGGAACCCGATTTAGCACCAGTTATCACCCAGATAATGAACGCGGTTTTCCTCGAGGAGGAGCTGGCCTGGGACAAGGAGAGAAAGCTCGCAATGTGCTCCATCACAGTTCATAACTACACAGCGAGGGCACGAGCATACACGATACTCGCGAAGTGGCCCGAGGGTCCAAACACCGCAATGTTCCACAACCCGACAGGTGGCAGGAAGGAGACCCGTGGCTTGTGGGCGTGGCGGCTAGACACCCTAGACCCCGGGACATCAACCGTCCTGGAGTTCGGGATCTCGGGACTCACGAAGGGGGAGTGGAACGAGACTGATGTATTCTTCAGAGGCAACGGGGAGATAATAGGGGCCACCAAGATGGACGAGAAGCTGCTCGAGGAGCAACGGAAGACAGAGGCCCTCGAGGCCGCGATGGATGAGGTCCGCAGGAAGGAGAACGATGCGATAATCGACAGACTTGCTTTCAGGGCCGAGGAAGCACCGAGAGCCCCAGAGCCAGAGGAAGATCAGGAAGGCCCGTCGGAGGAGAACCTCCCGGCAACCGGTGCCGAGTGGTTCGGCGTGGAAGGTGATGGACAATGAGCGATGCCGCCCCCAGGAGGAACAAGGAGCAAGTGGTGGATGCGCTACATGACGTGGCAGTCGAGATGCACAACAGGATGCAGAGGGGGGATCCACCCCGAATGACGCTCCCTGTCAGGTCCAAGAGCAACATCTCGTTCGACAACAGGCTCGGGGTGTTCAAGTACGGCAAGAAGAAGACAGTGCGCGACGCAACAAGCCTTGGGTCAGCGAGGCAACTCCTCCGGACGCTGCACATAACGGAGTTCATCGAGGAGATGATAGACAGCGGGAAGTCATCCACTCTCAGGGAGATGTACTACATCTCAGAGGGATGGGGACATGGCAAGTTCGGCTCCCAGAACGAGAGCAACAACCTAGCCGAGGACCTCGAGATAGTCACCAAGTGCCTGAGGGAGGACTTCAAGCTGAGGCCGGAGGAGGATGGTGCCAGGATAATCGGCAACATCACGGTCGAGGAGAGGAACCGCCGAGGGGACTGGATGAGGATAAACTGCAGGGACGATGTGGGTGACTCCGGTTACGGGGTACCATACAACGTCGAGAGCGAGAAGCTGAGGCTCATCGAGGAGGACATAGACTTCGTCATGGCGATAGAGACCGGTGGAATGTTCGACCGATTGGTCGAGAACGGGTTCGACGAGGAGGCCAGATGCGCCTTGGTCCACCTGAAGGGACAGCCAGCGAGGTCGACCAGGAGGATCATGAGGAGGATCAGCGACGAGTGGAAGAAGCCGATAGTGGTGTTCGCCGACTGCGACCCCTGGTCGTTCAGGATATTCGCGAGCATAGCCTACGGTGCGATCAAGACTGCTCATATCTCGGAGTACCTTGCTACGAAGGAGGCGACCTACCTCGGCATCACAGCTGATGACATCCTGGCCTACGACCTTCCGAGCGACGACCTGACCAAGCAGGACACCGGTGCCCTGGAGGCGGAGCTCAGCGACCCCAGGTTCTCGTCGGGATACTGGCAGGAGCAGATTCACCTGATGCAAGAGATGGGCAAGAAGGCCGAGCAGCAGTCCCTTGCTAAGTATGGCCTCGATTTCGTAACAGATACTTATTTGCCCGAGAAGTTGGATGCAATAGGGCTTGGATATCGTTGAGAAACCCGCTTCCAAACGATAAACTCGGTGTAGTAAAAATTACCTGATGGTTTAATTATTGCACCTGACCATGGAAGAGCATGCCCGCAGTGATAGCCGGATACGCTAGGTCCCCATTCACCCCTGCAAAGAGGGGGGAACTAGCCAGAACACGACCCGATGACATAGCAGCAGCCGTGGTTAACGGACTGATAGAGGAGACTGGAGTAGATCCCAGCCTGATCGAGGACCTGATAGTTGGAACGGCCTTCCCTGAAGCCGAGCAGGGATTTAACGTCGCAAGGATGATCACATTCCTGACCGACCTTCCCGAAACAGTCCCGGGAGTCACCATCAACCGCTTCTGCGGCTCCTCGATGCAAGCCATACACGATGCCGCAGGAAGGATATCGATGGGAGCGGGCGACGCCTTCATCGCAGGAGGGGTCGAGTCGATGACAAGGATTCCTATGACGGGATTCAACCCGATGCCCAACCCAAAGCTCAGCTCTGATTACCCGGAGGCATTCACCTCCATGGGTATCACTGCCGAAAACCTAGCCAAGAAGTACGGGATAGACAGGGAGGCCCAGGAGGTGTTCGCGATAGAGAGCCAGTCGCGCGCATCTGCTGCTAGGGAGTCAGGCAACCTGTCTGGGGAGATAGTGCCAATCGACACCACTGGCGGAGTGGTCGATTCAGATGGGTGCATCAGGCCGGACACCAATGCAGAGGGACTAGCCGGACTCCGTCTAGCATTCGACGCAAGTGGTACAGTCACTGCCGGAACCGCATCACCACTCACGGACGGCGCAGCATTCGTACTAGTTTGCTCAGAGGAATTCGCGTCCGAACACGGGTTGAAACCACTCGCTAAGATACTGAGCACCTCGGTCTCCGGATGCTCTCCCGAGATAATGGGAATAGGCCCAGTAGAGGCCACTAGGAAGGCACTTGACAGAGCTGGTCTGACAATCGACGACATGGACATCGTGGAGCTAAACGAGGCGTTCGCCGCACAGTCCCTTGCAGTGATTGAGGAGCTGGGGCTAGACGTTTCGAAGGTTAACATCGAAGGTGGCGCAATAGCACTCGGTCACCCACTGGGTGCTAGCGGAGCAAGGATCACTGGGAAGGCCGCGCAGCTCATGAGCAAGAACGGGGCGAAGCACGCCCTAGCCACAATGTGCGTAGGAGGCGGTCAGGGAATCGCCACGATTCTAGAAAGAATGTAGGTGGTAGGATGTCTGGTTCGATAGAGAGGGTCGCTGTCATCGGTAGCGGCGTGATGGGCGCGGGAATAGCCGCTCACTGCGCAAATGCCGGTTGCGAGGTCCTCCTACTCGATATCGTCCCGAAGGACTCGGATGACAGGAGCGCGCTAGCGAGAGGGGCCATCCATAAGATGCACAAGTCGAATCCAGAGATGCTCATGCACAAGAGAAACGCGAAGAGGATAACCCCTGGGAACATCGAGGACGACCTCGAGCAGCTCAAGGACTTCGATTGGGTTGTTGAGGTGGTTATCGAGAACCTCGAAATCAAGAGGAGCCTATACTCCAACATCTCCAAGCACATTGGGCCAAATACCATACTCTCATCCAACACCTCCACTCTACCACGCTCCGAGCTGGTCTCCGAGCTACCGGGAGACATCGCCTCCAGGTTCCTCATCACTCACTTCTTCAACCCACCAAGGTACCTGCCGCTCCTCGAGGTAGTGACAGCCCCCGAGGTAGACGAAGCAGTCGTGGAGAGGTTCTGCACATTCGCAGATCTGAATCTGGGCAAGAGGGTCACTATGTGTAACGACAGGCCCGGATTCATCGGCAACAGGCTGGGGGTCTACTTCATCCAGAGGGCATTCAAGGCAACTCTGGACCACGGGCTATCCATAGAACAGGCCGATGCGATGCTCGGAAGGCCCATAGGACTCCCCAAGACAGCAGTCTTCGCGCTCATGGATCTCGTGGGAATCGACCTCATTCCACACGTAACCGAGAGCCTCCTCTCCCACCTCCCAGAAGATGACCCATTCCACGAGATAGCAGGTACAGGCGAAGATATAGTCATGTCAATGATTCAGGACGGATACACCGGAAGGAAGGGCAAGGGGGGATTCTACCGGCTAAACCGCGAAGGCGGCAAGAAGGTGAAGGAGGCGAGAAACCTCTCAACGGGGGAGTATCAGACGGCCAACAGAAGGGCAGCGTTCCCCTCGGCCAAGATGGGCAAGAGGGGGCTATCTCCCCTGATGGACTGCGATGACGATGGCGCGAGGCTCGTATCCGACGTCCTTCTGGACTCTCTTTCCTATGCAGCGCACATAGTCCCGGACGTCAGTGACGACATATACTCAATCGATGGCGCGATGAAGGTCGGCTACAACTGGAAGAGAGGACCATTCGAGATGATGGACTCGATAGGGGCCTCCTCGATGGTAGAGAGGCTGAAGGCCACTGGGAGAGAAGTGCCAAGCTTCCTATCATTGGCTGCTGAGAAGGGCTCCTTCTACGGAATAGATGACGGGGAAATCACAAGACTCTCTCCAAGCGGCGAGATGGTCGTCGTCGACAGGCCAGACGAGACTCTCAACGTGGCTGACCTCAAGAGGAGAGGCAAGCCACTGAAGAGAAACGGCTCTGCCAGCATCTGGGACATGGGTGACGACGTCCTGCTGGTGGAGTACCACACCAAGATGAACGCCATGGATCCGATGAACATGGAGATGCTGCTCAATGCAGTCGACATGGCCGAGTCAGAGGGAATGAAGGGCATAGTCATCGGGAACGACGCCTCGAACTTCTGCGCCGGAGCAAACCTCGGACTAGCCTTGTTCGCTGCGAACCTCGCTGCTTGGAAAGACCTAGAGGACTTCATAGGATTGGGGCAGGACACGTATCAGACGGTCAAGTACTCGGAAGTCCCAGTCGTCGCTGCTTCTGCCGGAATGTGCCTCGGTGGCGGTGCTGAGGTCCTGATGCACTGTGACGCCGTCCAAGCCCACTCCGAGTCATACGTTGGACTGGTCGAGGTCGGTGTTGGCATAATACCCGCGTGGGGGGGATGCAAGGAGCTCCTGGGAAGGCTGAATGACTTCGGTCTAGCCAGCAAAGGCCCGATGGGACCTGTCATGAAGGCATTCGAGTATATCGGAACCGCACAAGTCGCAAAGTCTGCCGAACAGGCGCGGTCCATGGGATTCATTGGCCCAGAGGACAGAATAACGATGAACAGAGATAGGCTACTAGCAGATGCTAAGGCGCGGGTAATCGAGCTCTCCGATGGTTACGAGCCACCCGAGCCCAGAAACTACTCACTGCCCGGACCCACTGGCATGGCAGGACTCCAACTCGCCCTCAACGATCTAGCCCTCTCTGGTATGGCCACCCCTCATGACGTGGTTGTCGCCACAGCTCTAGCGGAGATACTATCCGGGGGAGACACCGACATCACAGAGAGCTTGGAGGAAGATGACATCCTAGCCATGGAAAAGTCAGCCATAGCTAGGCTCGGCAGGCATCCCGATACTCTGGACAGAATGCAACACATGCTTGAGACAGGCAAGCCATTGAGGAATTGAGGTGATGGAATGGTAGAGTATAATGCACCAATCAGAGACTATGACTTCCTGTTCAATGAGATGTTCGATGCAATTCCCATAGTCCAAAAGCTAGGATACGACTTCGATGCCGACTTCCTTTCAATGCTCACGGAGGGATGGGCCGAGCACGCGAAGGAGGTTTGGCTCCCGATCAATCAGCTAGGCGATAGGGAGGGATTGGAGTTCAATGACGGCTCGATTTTGATGCCAGATGAATTCAAGTCAGCATACAATGAGAGCATAGAGGGGGGATGGCTCTCAACAGCCTGCAAACCAGAGCATGGGGGAATGGGGGTCCCAGTATTCTTCCAGGCAGTCACATGGGCAGAAATTGGGACATCCACAAACATGGCAATGAGCGTCTTGCCAGCCCTTTCGATAGGGGTATACGACGTCCTTACTGAGCATGGGGATAAGGAGCTGATAGACTACTTCGCTACAAATCTCGCTTCGGGCAAGTGGGCTGGAACAATGTGCCTCACAGAACCTCACGCGGGCACCGATCTCGGCATTATCACAACCAAGGCGGTGCCACAGGACGATGGCTCCTACCGAGTCACTGGAACTAAGATTTTCATCACATATGGAGAGCATGACATGACTGAGAACATCATTCACTTGGTTATAGCCAAGACCCCGGGGGCACCAGAGGGGACGAAGGGAATATCCCTCTTCCTGGTTCCAAAATACCTTCCCTCGGAGTGGGAATCCGGTGGGGTTGAGGGAATCTCTCATGAAATCAGAGGCGACCACAACGGCGTCACCTGCTCAGGGAGCGAGGAGAAGATGGGGATACACGCATCCCCAACGTGCGTTATGAATTTCGATGGCAGCGTGGGATGGAGGGTTGGAGACCTTCACAATGGGATGCCACTAATGTTTGAGATGATGAACAGGGAACGCCTTGCAACGGGAATGATGGGAATAGGTCTTGCTGAAATCGCTTACCAGAACTCACTGGCATGGGCGAAGGAGAGGAGACAGGGGCGCGACTTGAAGGGGCCACAAGACCCGAATGAGAGTGCAGACAACATCCTCGTGCACCCCGATGTCAGAAGAATGCTGCTTGAAGCCAAAGTGAACACAGAGGGGTGCAGGGCACTCGCGGCTTGGACCGGCATACTACTCGACCAAATGCACAGTGACGACAAGGAGGAGGCAGAAACGGCAGAGGCGCTCGTCGCCATGTTTACCCCCATTGTCAAGGCGCATTTCACAGACCTCGGATGTGAGTCAGCCAGCACATGCATGCAAGTGATGGGAGGGGCCGGTTATTGCACCGAATACGGAGTAGAACAATTCTACAGGGATGTGAGGATATCCAAGATTTGGGAGGGGACGAATGGAATTCAGGCCCTCGACTTAGCAGGGAGGAAGATAACACAGAACATGGGCAAGAACCTGAGGTATCTCATGTGGCCCCTAACTGAGTTCATCGAGGAGAACAAGGACATCCCAGAGATGGCAGAGTTCAACAAGCCATTGCACCAAGGAGTAAGGGGCCTCCAGCAACTCACCCTGCTGATGATAGCAGAGGGGCAGGCAAACCCTCACTTCCTAGCTTCTGGAGCGACTGATTACTGCCGATACTTCGGTAATGTGCTACTTGCATACATGTGGGCCAGAATGGCGAAGATAAGCCTAGAGAAGGGAGGAGACCCGTTCTATGACGCAAAGGTCGCCAGTGCCAGATATTTCTTCAAGAGAATATTCCCAGAGACGGTGGGCCTGGCAGCCAGAATCCAATCTGGACACAAGAACCTCATGGACTACCCCGTGGAGATGATGTGATGTCAGGGAAGGCAAGCCAGACGCTGAGGCTCAAGTTCAAGCGCGCCTCGAAGAAGGCATGGGATCTACCAGAGAGGCCCACTAACGAACAACTACTGGATCTGTATGCGTTGTTCAAGCAGGCAACCGAGGGAGACTGTGAGGGAAGGGCCAGAGGGGGCCTCAAAGAACGAGCAAAATGGAAGGCTTGGAATGCAATCTCCGGAACTAGCGAGTCTGAAGCGATGGAAAGGTACTGCGAGATCGTAGACTCACTGATTAGCAGCGATTAGGAGGGATGATGGGTGCCAATAGATGACACCAAATTGGACTCCGAGTATAGGGGGCTCAAGAGTCGGATGAAGTTCAGGACGTTTGCGGCGATGTCAATGCCAGCTGCATGGTTCGCCGGCCTGAGGATGGATAAATTGGACAACGAATCATGCGTCACTTCCCTGCCGGGTGGTTGGAGGACCCAGAACCCATTCAAGACGATGTATTGGGCAGTGCAGGGGATGGGAGCAGAATTAGCGACGGGAGCAGCCCCCTTCGCGATGTCGAGGTCCATGCCAGAGAAGCTCAGGATGTTCGTTGTTGGAACGGAAGCAAAGTTCGTCAAGAGGGCCAAGGGGAGGATCACATTCACATGCAATGATGTCACAGCAGCTCGCGAGGCGATAGAGGAGAGCATGAAGTCGGGGGAGTCCGTTGAGCGTGACTTTGTTTCCATCGGAACTGACTCCTCAGGAGACATAGTCTCAGAATGGGTATTCAAGTGGAACTTTCTAGTGATAAACAGGACGTGAACAGATGGTCAGCACAAGGTTAACCCAAGACACAGGCGTCGAGTATCCGATAATTTGTGGCGCAATGTATCCATGCTCCAACCCCGAACTAGTGGCCGCGGCGTCTGAAGGAGGGGGAATAGCGATAGTTCAACCGGTTGCTCTGACTATGGTACATGGTTATGACAAGCCGGACACCAAGGAAGGACTGAGGACATCCATTCGGCACATCCGAACACTGACCGACAAACCAATCGGATTCAACGCGCTGATCGAGAAAGGGAGCGAAAAGTATCTGCAGAGAATGTCCGACTGGATAGACATAGCATTGGATGAAGGAATCAGATTCTTCGTAACATCCCTAGGCAAGCCAGACTGGGTTTGTGACAGGGTTCACTCCAAGGGGGGATTCGTCTACCACGATGTAACTAACAGACTCCATGCAAAAAAGGGAATAGAATGCGGAGTAGACGGCCTAATTTGCGTTAACGACAGAGCTGGGGGGCACTTAGGACAGATGTCAATGGAGGAGATGTATGAAGACCTCTCAGATCTGGGGCTCCCCCTTATTTGTGCTGGAGGGATAGGGAGTGAGAAGGAGCTCAATGAAGCATTGGAGATGGGGTATGATGGAGTACAGATGGGAACCAGATTCATCGCAACAGACGAATGCACAACTCCTCAGGATTACAAGGACGCCATCGTGGATGCCAAGGAGGAAGACATTACATGGACCACCAAGCTAACCGGCGTCCCTATTGCGATCATTGGTACAAAGGGATCCAAGAAGCATAGTAATTGGCTAGTCCGAAAGTTGCTGAAAAGTAGATTCAAGCATAGGACCAGGGTGCTGATTACGGCAATATCATTCTGGAGAATGAGGGCACTGGCAAGAGGAAAGAAAAAATCTTCCAAAGATCTGTGGTCTGCAGGAAAAAGTGTGGAGACGGTGAATAGTGTGGAGTCTGCAACCACGATAATGAGGAGATTGGGCCAATCACTGGAGGAGAACCAGAACCTATCCAATGATTAACTCAACAACCTCAATTGCTGAGCGTCACCCACAACTCCGAATCCAAAACTCTCTTCGAGAGCCCTGGATACCAGTCTAAAGTCGGAGTCCCTGGTGGCCACAACAATGCTCCCAACGCCGTCATGGAATGAGTTGGCAATTACCGACGCCTCCCTCATGATGTCACAATCGCCCCTTTCCGGATAAATTTCCTCTCCGCCAATCACCGTTCTAGGAGCAACTTTGTCTTGGCGCTCTCTCTTGTGCTCGTCGACGATTCTGAAAATTTCTCCATGACTGACTAGGAAATCATCTAATTCAACCCCACTCAATTCCTCTTCCTCAATAACGCCGTTCCAATTTTCGAATTCAGATAGAACGTCACTCACTTTTTTATTGAGTAGATCTTTGGAAATCCTCCTGTTCCAAACCTTCCTATCCACGTATGTGTTATCAAAAAGCCTCAGTACCGAATCAGGGGTTTTCACTCTGTGTAGGAACTCACTCTTGGCCGCTCTAGGGATGGAAAGAAGTATTTCGTCCGAATCCCTCCTGCGCCTCAGCATCCAATGAAATGCCCTGTTGAGGGACCAATCTAAGCTACCTAGGCTGTCACCAGAAAGCTCCCTTAGAATATCGTCTTTGAGGGCATCTATGAGGATATTTGTGTCGATAAGGACTAGAGGCTTGAGAGACAGACTCTTGAGATTCTTCCTTTCTCTGATGCTAACCGCATCTTTCTTCATTGTGAAAAGTATTCTTTGAGAGTCCCTCAATCGTTTGTTTCCAGCCTCATCGAATTTACCCGAACCCATGGCCCTCTCGAATAATCGCAGACCCCGAACAGAACTGTCCCCTGCAATTTGTTCTATGAGGGTAACCAGTTTCAGAGTGTCCTCCCCCCTCCTCATCTCGCTTTCGAAGTCTATATCCAACTGTGTCATTGCAGACTCCGCAGAATGGCCTAGCTTCTTCTTCGCTACAACCACTCTGCCTCTGAATGGTTCGGGAGGCAGATTTCTTTCATCGGGATACATCCACAGTGACTCCAATCTCTCCAGCCCAGAAGATAGCCCCTCCCCCTCACTTTCCAAGTCAGAGGAAACATACTCCATGAGCCTCCACGTCGCCTGCTCACTATCTCCTCCTGCTTGGTCCATGCAAACTCTAAGGTAGAGCTTGAATCTCTTCGTCACAGAAGCGGAAATTGTTGGATACTCATCAATTAGGGAAACTGCGTCCTTCCAACGACCTCCATGAGCAAAAGAGATGAGAGAGCGCCTCAGGAAAGTCGAAGATCTTTCGAGATCCCCATCCATCGTTCCCATTGCAGCCATTCTATGTGCCCGAGCCGCATCAACAAACTCGCCCCTTCGTTCCAACAGGGCCGCCCTAACAACTTGATGCGCAACTCCGGACCTTTCATTCTCATTGTACCAAGAATCAAGTGCTTCGATACCTATTCTATGTTCAAAAACTAAGTCGGATGCGAATTTGATGGTCCTCATTGAAACAGAATCATCTGAAATCAGGTCTTCAAGAGAGGACAGCGCGGCTCCCTCTCTGGCAATCTCCCCACTCTGCAGGTCAAGGGCCGCCCTGTTGAGAATTAGCGCACTGACTAAAGCCTCGAAAAGCCTCCTTTCCACCATTTCCAACTGAGCACCATCCACAGATTTTCTCAATGCCCCGATACTGTTTTCTCTAACTATCTCGTTTCCTTCAGGGGAAAGTGCCACACGAACCTCATTCAGGGCCCTAGACCCCTTTGAGTCGAGCCTGTCGTATACTGGGCCAAGATCTCCAGAAATGCCATCCAGGAGGGAAATCAGACCTATGCTAACTTCACTTAGAACAGAGTCTTCATTCGCAACGTCAATCGAAATTAATGCAGTTTTCCTAGCCTCCTCTAATGCCTGTAATATGCCCACGGCTTCATTGGCACTAATCAGATGCCACGCCACCATAGCTCTGAACGGGTACGCACGAGACAGTGACCTGTCGTCAATTAGGCACTCAGCTAGCCCACCAATTTCGGCCGTTCTAGTGAAAGCAGAAAGAATCTCGTCCATATGCCTGATAGAGTCTCCGGAAGTTAGCCTACTAGCTGCATGCAACCGAATCGAACTGGTGCTGTTATCATGATTCAGGATTAGCAGTACCCCCTCTTCTTCATGAGCATCATCAATATGTTTCATTAGAGAACCCTCCAAGCTCCCCGAGTCATCTAATTCGAGTAACTCCAGACACGTACTGACATTTTCTGTGGAAGAAATACTATTTCCCACAACATATTGCAACGCTTCTTCCCTTCTGTCTGAACCAACTAAATTTTCAGAAATTGTCCATTTCAAGGAAGGAGGAGACTCTATGCCTAGACCCCTCAATAACTCATCCCCCTCAATCATTTCTTCTAATGTAGGGGATCCAATATTTTCCTTGAAACCCTTCCAACATTCTACCCTCAAAGCTACCGACAGACCATCTTCGTCTCTGCAGGATGAGTTTACAGACCAATTGGAGAAATCCCCATTTCTCGCTCTAATCAACTCCGCTTGTTTTGAGGAAACAGCCGAGCACTTCCCGCTAATATTTTCCAAAACCCGCAAAGCCCTATCCGAATCCGCCGCAGCTAGAAGAATGCCCTCTAGGAGGGAACCATCCCCCTCCATTCCTTCCAAAGAGGGTACCATCCACCCCTCCCACTGCGATGGCCTGGCCCTTCCAGACAAATCACTCTGAATTTTTTTCAACACTTTCATCTGCGCCGCAGAAAGTTTGAGTGGATTATCTGAGGATATCCATTTTCTCAGAGAAGAGAAATCCCGATAATCGAAATTTGCACTGTCTATCCATGTCATTGAATTCACTTCTGCATGCTCCGGCTGAACAACGGGGAACAACCCCAACTCCGCTAGTAGGGGGGACTCTCTTGCCAGCCTTTCCCAAACAGGATGTATGCCCTTGTTGCATTCCTGCCTAATTTTGTCCATTTCAGACTCCAGGGCATCGTCCCAAGACCCTTTCATTCTATGTTTTTGGACTATCATGACGGCTAGTTTGTACCCCAATGGTAGGGAGCCCCCAATAACACTCTGCGGGGAAGCAATTCTGTCTTCTATTCCACGAACCCGGCCTCTCCCGCCCCTCCTACCGACTCTCCTAGTTCGAGGAATACTGTCGCCGCCATCTTCGGGACCGACTTTTTCACCAGCGGTTTTTTTTGCTCCGACCATAGCTAGGGCCTTCCATTCCATTTCGAGCAAGTCCCATGATGGGGACTTCTTGATCTCATTCTGACGCCGAATCTCGTCATCCCCCGCCCTACTGAGCATGTCTAAGCAATCTAGAAGATACTCCTCCATCAGATTCCCCCGGTAATGAGCCCGAGTCGCTTGCGTACATCAACACATCGCCTTGCGTAGCAAGGCGTCATGGAGAGGACTCAAGACATACAATCCACACCATGGAGCATGGACGCGGTCCGCGCAGCGGTTCTATTGGTTCACCCGATACTAGCGTTGCTGCTCATCAGAATTTTCATGACACAGAGATCATGGAGAATTTCTTCAAGAACGCTAAAACCAGAAGAAAGGGAGCAATCCCTTCAGTCCCATCAGAAAGTGGGGGATTCGGCAATGATTTACCTCTTGGTCGTTATTGCAGTTGCATTCATTGCGCAAATAGGTAGGGCGTTGTTGGAGGGGAAACACGCGTTCGAGTACATAGTTCCCGGCCACTATCACGGCTGGGCCGGTATCCTGGCATTGATTTCAATGACAATCCTATGGAGATTAGGGAGGAAAACTAAGGAACTAAAGGACGAAGGGAAATCGTTTTTCAAAACCAGAGATATTCATGGTAGAGTTGGAGATGTGATGGCAATTCTTGTAGTAATTCACGCATTCCTGGGATTTCTGTATCTGCTTGAATTATTTTGACTAGCGCATCCCCGGCTTCCAGAATTGTAGGGGGATGGCCGACTCGCCCTTCATTGCCTTGAAAGCAAGATGATCAGCACGTTCATTCCATCTGTGACCCCTATGGGCCCGAACGTGCTCCCACCCAATATCACACATCTCGTGGGCCCCTTCCCACAATCCTCGAACCCGCTTGACGAGGTCCATGTTAGCTTTAGCCTTCCAAGCACCAGAAGTGACATTACCTGCATAAGTCGAATCAGTTTTTATCAGGACAGTCTCCAAATCTGAATTTACAATTACCCATCTGAGGGCATGGGCAATGGCACTGAGCTCAGCTGTGTTGTTTGAGCCAACTTCAGCCCCTAGAAAATCAACATCGCCCTCGTTGGTGATTACGCGTCCACTCTTCTCCTCGACCAGGTTCCCCTGCCCCTTTCCTCGTCCACTATCGCCAACAATGACACAATAACCCCAACCCGCGGAAGTGGCAGGAGTCACGTTCCTATTATCCTCGCAAGATCCGTCAACATAGATGTGAACCGACCTCAAGTTAGACACCCTCACCCCTGAATCAGTTTTGTGTAGGAAGCCGCATCGAGAAGCCCGTCGAGCTCCGTCGAATCTGACATAGATATCCTGCAAATCCAACCATCTCCATACGGATCTTCGTTGATTAGCTCAGGAGCATCCTCCAAGCCATCATTTACACCAACAATCTCTCCACCAAGTGGGGCGTAAATTTCACTGACAGACTTGACAGACTCTACACTACCAAAAGCCTCCATTAAAGTGACCATTGAGCCATTGTCAGGCAACTCGACCCAAACAACATCCGTGAGGGCATTCTGTGCAAAGTCAGTGATTCCAATTACCGCCTCTCCACCTTCAACTCTAATCCACTCGTGCTCCTTGGTATATCTCAAGTCTTCAGGTACCTCACTCAACGTCTCACCCGTAACATCGCGAAGGCTCCTAGCGAGTCAAGGTTTCGATTGTCACTCCTCTTCACCAAGGCTGTCTTCCAAGTGACTCTTCTCCAGTTCGGCCCAAGCTGTCCCCATTCCTTCTGCACCCGCCTCTTCTTGCTCCAATTGCAATCTGGAGACCATGTCTTCTTCCATTTCCCTACTTATCCAACGGTCCAAGAAATGCTGCCCATGCGCCTTTCCAGAGGATTTTGAAATTGAGATGTACAGTAAGCCAAATACACCTGCCAAGATGGGGAAGATAACTGATACATCCTCCTCACTGGATCGGTCTTCGGCTGTAATTACCAGGCTACCGTCTTCTATTGCTAAAGCAGTCAGGAAAAGAAGAGCCACGCATAGGCCAGCGAGAACCCTTCTCAGACGACTCGACGGCGACTCCATTGCCTACCAACTAGGGTACCAACCAATCAACTTGACTAAACCAAATCAGTAGTCTTCCTGAATTAGCTTGAGAATTTTGTAAGGCAGAAGCGCCCTATTGACCGGAGTCACCTCTAGGATGCGCCCATCATCCCTCCTCCGTATATCCTGAAGCAGAGGGTGACGACTCTTCTTGTGGAGGGTCAATAGACTGGGCATGTCATATTTCAGTGCCTCCCTAACCGCTGAGACAAAACCCTCACTCTCAACAGTGAACTTTCCAATTTCATCGATAACCAAGTATTGGCAATTCCCAATTGCATCCAATATTGCAGGAACACCAACCCTGTCGATTTCACTTGGGTCAATCCCATATCCAAGAATCCTGTGTCTTGAGTCAATGTCCTTGTGAGCCATGACTCCCCTTTCCCCCGTGACAATGTTGACACAAGCATATCCGACCCTTTCGCCGTTTTCCATAATAGCCTCAGATCTCATCCCGGCAATGACTGGGATATCACTCGAGCCCCCCTCTTCAACAACCATTTTCACTACCTTGTCCAGAACTGCTGATTTCCCAGAACGGGGCAATCCAGTAATGCCTATCTTCGGATTAATGCCCATTATTTCACCCTCGTGCCAAAGCTACCGCGATAGTACGATTACCGTACGTAAAAACACGATAATAGTCTATTCGGTAGACGCAAAGATGTTTTGAACTGTAGCAAAGCCATTTTTGCATTACAATTCTCGGCCTGGCATTATTCAGAAAGCCAATCCATGCCATTTGGTTGGGGGAATGGAAGACTCTCTATTTCGTAGTTGTTGACATTGCTATTGGCCCCCCATGCTCTGGACCACAAATCAAGGTCAGAGCCATTCAATTGCTTGCATAGCCACTCTAGTCCGTCTGCTAGGCTACCCCTCTCTTTCTCAAGAATATCGTTAACACCTTCTGGGAGGTCAAGGTAGTTCAAGGAATTCCCAAGAACGCAGTCCCCAGGAACCACAGCCCAACGCAAGCGCCTCTCATTGGCAGAGTTGAGAATTGCCTGACAAGCAATTCGTGGGAATCCCCTAGGTTCCACTGAGCCAGACCACATTGAATGCGACATCTGGATGGCATCATCTGCGATATTTGCATCATATGCGGGGTGTCTAATTACCACCTCATTACCCTCCAAGCAGAAGTGTGCACTCCTGAGAAAAGGCACCCCTTCTAATCCCATTTTCCAATTGTTAATGGCACTCGAGGAGCTGCTCTGATCTACTTCCCCAACCCTAACCCTAATCGGCTCAGAACCCGGACATAACCAGTTATCTTCTTCAGATAATCGAGGCTGATCAGCGAGCCTCCCAATCGCATCTAGCACATTCCTCCTCTCATACTCATCAGAGGGCATTCTGGGAACAGCCCAAGTGGCATCAGTCCACGAGGACCAAGGCCCCCTCTCCAACTCAAGGAAAGGAGAAGTCTTCGAGACACCGATTTCTGGCAAAACCTCATTGGGCCCTAGAGGGCCAAAACTAGTCATCACGTCGGTACCCCCCTTGACTGTGATTCCCAATACGGCAAACCCCTGTGAGATTCCAGGGAAAATACGCTGGGGGTCCGGGAAACACCATGTGGAGGCCCAATTGTTTCTCTCCACAAGCAACTTCCTCAGTGGGATGCTACTCTTCTCTCTCAACAGGGAGTCCGGGACAACAATCCTGACTCTTCCATCTTCAGAAACCAATTGCAGGGACCTCTCCAAGAAAAGTCGATAGAGATTCACGTTTCCTTTGAGGGCCGAGAACCTCAACTCCCCATTGGAATCAATCGCATTACGCAATCTCCCAGACAACTCCTTCCTCAGTCTACTTCCATCTTCATGCCCCCTGAAACGATCCTTTATCCGGATCCAAGGAGGTCTACTGATAATCAGTGCTGGGGACTCATTCCAAGGCCACTCATCGAGAAGAGGATCTCCAACTCTGATGTTACTTTCCAATATCATCTCCGCTTCTTCTCTACCAATCATCCCTTCGTGACCACCGCCCTCGAGATCCACGAGGCCGGCCCTCCCTAGGGTAATGAGTATCCTTCTACGAGAGGCCTCAATCGCTATTTCAGACGAGTCAAGAAGCTGAAATCCTTCAATCAGCTTTAGAGTCTCATTGCATTTTACAGAGTCACGCTCATTATCCATTCTTTGAGAGTGTATGCGGATGATTTGTGATGCAACAAGGCCAGCCCCACAGGAAGGGTCGGCGAACGGCAGGGGAACTCCCGACTTGGTCATGGAGGCAGTTTCCTCCTCATCCTCCTTGCTAGAACCGGAAACGGTACTGTTGAATTTTTCAGCATAGTCCCGGAATCCGGGAGGAATTGCCGACATGGATAAGGTGACTGGCTCCTCCTCTTTCCTCCTCTTCCCGGCTTGGCCAATTTCATCTGCAATAATTGCCTGAATCAACTGCCCTGGGGTCGAGAAAGCACCCCTCGGTGAACGCCCGTCAGAAACCGCCTCATGTCGTGATAGGAGCCTATCGAGAACCGCACCAGGGTCATACAGAAGTCCAGCTGGAAGGGTCGGCCAGCCTCTTGGAAGAGAAGCGGCAATGGGGGCATTTGACTTGGCCGATTGCTCCCATGAGTCCAACCAGAATCGAATCTGCTCGATGCGGTCTGGGCACTCTTGATCAAGTCTCGCATACCAGCCCGAAGCATCGCTGACCATCGTGACCGAACGGATCGACAAACGCTTCTTTTTTGAATGGTTGTATCAGTTGTAAGGAACCGATAACTCACTCACTCAATGAAAACGCGTCCTCTTCGATTTCTACAATTGCCTCCGACTGTAGAAGCCATGCTATGGCCTCGTCCAGATCATCGACCCTAACTCCTAGTGGAACAAGCTCTCCTACTAGCAAATCAAAGTGGGCAGAAGTGCCCTCTAATCTACAAATCTCCAGAATCCCCAATACATGCTCGCATACAATAGCCAACAGGGGGTCGTCCCCAACATCCATTGATCCAAAGTCAACAGCTGCCTGCTCACTTTCAAACTCAGGCACAGACTCTTCAGTTATTGAGTCACTATTTCCCTTGCCGAACACGTCGAAAAGATTCTTCTGATTCGGGTCTGACAAACGAGTTCCTTGAACCTCTCTCTGACGCTTCAGTCTCTTAACCAGGGTCTCTATTCGATGAAGGCGCTGTTCAACGCGCAACTTCTCCCTGCCAAGATGGCTCTCCACCAGCCCCAACTCCTCCTTGGCCCGCTCGTCTAACCACTTTGCTAAGTCCCACGAAGGATCGAGCCTCAGCATGGTTTCCCAGAGCGTTGCAACAGACTCCGGGAGGGTCCTGACATCAATGCGTGGAGACCCTCCACCATCTTCGGTTCCCCTCTCCATATCATCATCATTAGTGGAGACCGTCTATCAACTATACCGTTCATTTGCACCCAAAGTTTCCTTGGGGTGAATTGATGAATGAAAAGCACGTGCACAGTACGATGTCGGAGTACAGAGTGGCTGTCCTGCCCGGTGACGGCACTGGCAAGGAGGTCATCCGAGAGGCTAGGAGGGTCATGGATGTTTTCGAGGAGCTCAGTCCACTATCATTCAATATCACAGAAATTCCATGTGGGGGACAGTACTACTTGGAAACGGGATTAGAATGGCCAGAAGGCTCATTTGAGCACTGCAGGGACCACACAGACGCAATCCTGTTGGGAGCTATTGGATGGCCCGAAGCCAAACTCCCAAATGGTGACAACGCCGGGGGTCAGTGCATCCTAGGGCTGCGATCCGGGCTCGACCTTTACGCAAATGTGAGACCCGTCAAACTCTATGAGGGAGTACAACACAAGGTTCACGGTCTTTTCATGGATATTTGGGAGCCAGACCTAGTCGACATGGTCCTAGTCAGAGAAAACACAGAGGGCCTTTACCACTCCCTTCTCAGAAGATCCGCCCAAGCAGCAAAGGGGGGCGAGAAAGACCAACCCATAGTCATCGAGAAATTTCCCGGCCTCGAGGGAGAGGTTGAATGGGATCCACGCCCAATTTCAAGGAACGGTAGTGACAGGGTAATCCGCTTTTCCTTCGACCTTGCAAAGAAAAGAGAAGCCCGTATGGGAGTAGGTCAGAAGATAACGTGTGTAGACAAGAGCAACGTGTCTAGAGGTTGCAGACTCTTCCGCAAGGTGTTCAGGGAGATATCTGAGGAATATCCGAGTATTGAGACCAGCGAGGCCTTTATTGACGCATTCACAATGTGGCTCGTCCGGGATCCCGAGGACCTTGATGTGGTGGTCCTTCCGAATATGTTCGGCGACATAGCTACCGATTTGGCTTCGGTTTTGCAGGGTGGTATGGGAATGGCGGCAAGTGCCAACATCGGAGATAACCACATGCTCTTCGAACCAGTCCACGGCTCAGCCCCAAAGTATGCGGGGAAGGACAAGGTCAACCCGATTGCAGCAATATCCTCAGTACAGCTGATGATGGACCATCTTGGATCGAGACACAGCGACGATAACGCCACTCTTTGCGCAGATATACTCGAGACCGCCATTTCTCAACACCTCGCCGGGGGCGGCGTAGTCACATACGACCTCGGTGGAGAAGCGTCCACTACAGAAGTGGGCCAGGCAATAGCGGCCAGATGTGCTGATTTGCTTAAAGAGCAATATCACTAGAATTCATTCAGCTGATGCATCATCATGGCATTCAGCGCGTCTTTCAAGCACTCTTCATTGTCCCATTCAGTCGGAGCACCTCTGCCCAATGCACTAGCAACCAGTCCAGATGCGGCCCTAGAGACCTCATCCACAATTGTCACGGTTGCTTTCCTGGCGGTTCTTGATAGTGGATTAAGGTCGATAACTAGGACTTGCTTTCCTAGGGCGACAAGTGCCTCACAGCGATCCCCGTCCTCTAGAGGGACTAGGATTACGTCCGCACCTCCTATGCCATTTGCACAGCATAGTGAACGGGGTCCTTCCAGTCCAGGAATGCTGTCATCTGCATCGGCCCCTAAGATATCTACAGATAGCACCCTATTTTTCCAATCTCCCGACCACCCTTCAGGGGGAAGGCCCGAAGAAACCACTTCCCTTTGCTCGTGAAGAAGGGAAAGAAGGCCACTCATTCTCTCACTGGTTCTGTAGTATAGATTGACCTCTATGGGGCACCCGATTATCGCCGCCAAGCGAACCAGATCCTCTCCTGCCAATACTACGGTATTCCCATTCACGGAAATCACGGGAGTTTTCGCATTTCTAAGCCTGGAAGCAACCTCTGAAATTGCAGAGGCGGCGGAGTCAATTGTCCTCTCTCCTAGGAGATAGTCGAAAGCCTCGCCACGACCGTGCGCTATCATTGCGGACTCTGCCAGCAACCCACGTGCTGCCGCATCCGTCATCCTCTGCCTAGCCAATAGTGAAGCCTTGCGTGGGTGGCTGTCTGGAATGTCCACCATCAATAGCCCCCCTCGAATTTCATAGACATGTCAAGTGGAGGAACCCCTCTGTTCAGGGAACTGGAAGAAACCAGGTCAACTCCGCTATTTGCCCATGCTTCTAGTGAGTCCAGAGTGACCCCTCCAGATCCTTCCAGAATGCACCAAGCACGAAGTCCCTCATTCTCCAGTGAAGAAGAGGCCTCATTGGACATCTCAGGGCCCATGTTGTCCAAGAGCAGCACTATTCTCTCACAACCCCCCCTTTCTCTCTGTACTGAATCCCAAATAGAAGCAGCGGTGATTGCCTGTTCTACCGATCTAACCTCCACCACTGTGAACCCAGCCTCCTTTTCCATGTCTATTGAGGACACCAACCTGCCAAGAGCTTCCACCTCGCTCTCACCCGCATTAGATTCAGCCAAAACCTCACTGTCCTTTATCATCAATGCGTCAGCTCTACTGAGCCTGTGAGTAAGGCCCCCTCCAACGTGAACCGCCCATTTGTCTAGTAGCCCCCAATCTACCTTCCTAGTGCTGGCTACACCCATAGTACCCGCGATAGAGACCCATCTTGCAGTGTTAGTGGATATCCCCGAAAGCCTCCCTAGGATATTGAGAACAATCCGTTCACAGCGTAGCATTTCACCACGCTCTCCTTTCATGGTTAGGATGGGGGCACCATCGCTAACAGCTTCACCCTCCTCCACGCCCCATTCAACGGAGCAGGTAGGATAGTGATTGGATAGCAGGCGCTCTACAACCAATTGGCCGCATAGCAATCCACCCCCCTTGGCGTAAACTATTGCTTTCTCCGGCTCATTAGAACCACTCCCTCCCCCTCCCTCGTCGGCGACCATTGAGTTACCCCACCTGTCCACCGAATCAAGGAGCAATTCTGTCGCATAACCATCTGACCATAGAAGGTCGGACCTGTCATGGGGGAGGCGGTCCACACACCTCGGTGTCGAATCCCTGACTTGAATGGTCCGAAATGTCAAGTCTCCTACATTTCCTTAGTCGATTTGAAGCCGGTGGGCTTCTTGGACCCACACGTGACGAACGAAAACCCCCCTGATTGGAGATTACCGGGCGTGGTTGGCTTGCTATTGCTATTGGACACCGTGATTCTCAAATTCTCAACTCCCGGTCCATGGGATTCCCCGTCTTTCACATTGGGTGTCATAGGACTTTCAGGGATGGTACTACTGTACGTTTCTTGGTTCCGCCTAACATTTCAGAGAAGGGGACTGGTTCCTTGGACCGATCTCTGGGATAATCCCGAACAATCAGCAAGGAAGGAGCTGGTAGCAGGAATTTCTGTGATGGCACTGTCTTGGATTTCAGGGAATCACTTGCATGAATACCTACCAAGGCCCACTGGTTTGGTACTCTCGTTAGTCGGAATGCTGATGATAGTCCAGGCAATCTATGTGATACTCAGTTTTGGTCCTCTTTCCGATTAGACCACAACTTCAACCAAATCTCGATATTGGCGTCTATGTCCTTCTTGACCACTCCCCTGTCTGCCCTATTGCCACCGTCCAATGCCTGTATTCTGCACCCACAAGCATTCGCGTGCCCTCCTCCATCTGGGTCTAGGTGAGTCGCCAAATTTGTCAGGTCGAAAACCCCTCCCTCCCTATGCAAGAACGAGTTGGTGTAGAAAGAGGCAGATACTGGATATCTCCCCTCCTCACCGAAAGAGGCACCCACATTTCCGTGTATCACCATGCACGCATCGCATTCATCACCGACATGGGCAGTGACGTGGTACCCATTCGATCTCATCCCAAGATCCTCTAGCCTCGAAATTGCAAGCCTGTCAACTACACGCGTCCTTTCTGATATATTTCGAGTCAACTGCTCTCTTTCGGACTTCCTTTCAGACAGTTTTTGCGCAACGGAAGGAATAGCGAGTATCTGCTCCACAGAATCGCCTCTGGTGAGTCCCTCCATTACGGATAGGGCAGTGCCCTCTCCGACGTCAATAACCCTTCCAAGCCAGATCGCAGGCTCATCGGACATGTACTCGTCCCTAGTCACCCCCCCTCCATCCAACTTGTCCACCCACTCCATGAATTCCGTTAGATCACTCAGGTCAACCTCCCTTCGAACTAGGTCATAGGCTATTCTCGCGGCTGAGGGAGTGGGCTTCCACAGTATCACAGTACCTCCGTTGACGTCGTCCGCTGGTTGGTTAGACTGGTGGTGGTCTATGCTCAATCCGCAATTGGGGTGACGAGGAAGATCGCACACGGCAGTGAACTCATCAATTTGGGCATCCAAAAGACCAGCTCGCAACTCGCCCGGATGGCCGAAGACCACCTCTGCATCGACCCACCACCTCTTCAGGATAGCTGCCGTGGTAACCCCATCCAAATCGCTGTCTGTGACGATTCTCCGAATATCCAAGGACAACGGGTCGACTGCCATGAAACAACTCACCATGTCCTCCCCAATGGGGGTTTCGCAACCAACTCACTCGGAATGTTTTCATCCGACCCCCCCTCTCTGTAGTCATGGGAGGACAGGTTAGCAGCAAGATGGAAACCTCTTGCGGTTTCATATTGGTGAATTTTGACAGCATTTTGCTTCTACAGTACCCACAGGGTCATTGGAGCTTTCCGAAGGGCCACGTGGAGGAAGGCGACAGGGATCACCACGACACAGCATCCAGGGAACTAACGGAGGAAACCGGGATAGAAGACTTCGTGATCGACGACTCTTGGAATTCTAGGACCGAGTACACTTTCAGGCGAAAGGGGACAAAGATACCAAAGCAGGTTTTCTGGTACATCGCACATACGGAGGAAATCGAGGTCAGTCTTTCAGAGGAGCACACTAGTTACCTATGGTTGGATTTTGATAGCGCTGAGTCCATGGTCACATTTGAACAGGAGAAGGAACTCCTCCGTTCCGCGAAAAGGCACATGCAACGATAGGCATACCAGTCTAATCTACGGCTCGCGCTTTCCCAGGGGGGTCCATAGGACCTCTTCCTCATCAGACATTCTGGAAATCCACCTGCCTAGGACAAACATCCAGTCAGACAGCCTGTTCAGATAGCAGATTATCTCCGCTCTCACGGATTCTTCACCTTCTGAACCACGCAAAGAGCAAGCATGCCTCTCAGCCCTCCTGGCAAAGGTTCTGGCAACGTGCAGAGTGGCCACAGGCGCAGATCCAGTCGGCATAACGAACGACTCCAAAGGCTCTAGGTCTTCAAGCCAAGAATCCATCTCTGCCACCAATTTGTCGCATTCGGCCATTCCAACCAGCGCCATTTGGGCAGGCAGCATTCCCGGCGTGCACGCGCACTCCCCTCCAACATCGAAAAGCTCCTGTTGCACCCTCCCTAGGACTTGGTCAACCGCTCTTTTTGATCCATCGGGCAATCCGTCGCCCCTATTGATCTCCATTCTGACCACCCCAATCTGGGAGTTCACCTCGTCAATGGTCCCATAGAGCCTAACTCGAGGGTGCTCCTTTCCGACTCTGGATCCGTCCAGCAACCCCGTTTCACCACCGTCTCCGGCTCCGGTGTGCACCTTCGTAATACGGACCATCGAACCCCGCGACGGGGTTTGGTGATATCAACGTCCCTAAGTCACAATTTATCCAACGACTCTTGAATCGTTGCTCTCCAGGACTCGTCCACAGACTCCCATCCACCGAGTTTTTCCAATTCGTTTGAATGGTGCTTCTCTTGGGCAGTATCCCCCCTTTGTTTATGGATCATTGAAAGTGCCGCATGGCTCATCGCGGTTAGCCAGCGATCCTCGGAGTCCCATGATTTCTCAAAGTGTGAGATGGCTCCATGCGGGCCGTCAATTAGCCCCCTCCTAATCTGTCTGAGGCCAGACTTGGACCAAGAGAGCCCCTTTACGCCCACAACTAGTCCTCTGAATGCCAGATATATTTCCAGCATTATCAGTAGGGATGCTAGTATGAATGAACCAATCTGCTCCCATTGTGCAGAATCAACCCACCTGTCGGAGAGAAGACTAATCGCTCCTACGCACATTAGAATTCCCCCAAAGGGAGCCAATAGAACGTCCTTGTGAGTCACTGACATGTGCCTGACACCGACGATAACGGCAACCCCTCCAACCAATGCAGCAGTGATGGCAGGGACTGAGTCTGAAGTGGGACGAGGGGCAGTACTGGAGATCCAAAGAACCACGGCTATCAGAATTAGAAGATATGCAAATCTGTTGCTCACTTCTGGGAAGGGCTGATGCCTGCTGTAAGAAAGAACGGCTATCCCCACAACAACAAACAAACCAATCCAGAACCACATGCGAATCACTCGGTTTCGAAACCGCCCTTCCATCCAGGCTCCCAAAAACCCTCATCATCAAGCCACTTGATCCACTCATCTTCATCGGCCCTCAGAAGTCTGAAGGCCCGCCTGTCAAGTCCCTGTAGAAGGGTATCATCGAGGTCCCCTTTTCCATGTGCATCTTTCCACTCAACCTGCATCTCTCTGACCCTACTTTGTCCTGCGGTGGGATTCTCGTAGTTCTTCTCACAAACCTCCCGAAGGTCCTGAATCCATACCCTAGTACCTTTCATATGTGGGTCATTACCGTCGTGTTCGCGACTCCTTCCAAACGGCCACCATCCCATCTCAGTCAACCCCTCGGCATCGCTTAACTTTCTTGATGCTTGCGAACCCCTCAAGGATGGGCGCCTCTTCACAGACTCATGGCGCGCGTCGTCGTTCACCTCCATGGCAAGCCTAAGGATGCTGGAGCCAGAACGATGATTGAAATGTATGCCCAGAGGATTTCATCCAATGGTGCTGGAGTCGTGTTCCACCCGGGAAGGCAGACTGCGTCAGAATATGAGGAGAGCATAGGATCCATCGGTGGCAATGTAATGATTCTTGATGAGGCCGGCGAACCGATGAACAGCAAGGAATTTGCTAGATTGGTTCAAGAAACAACAATCTCCGCTGTTTCGCTGAATTTGGTTATTGGTCCCGCAGACGGATTTTCACCAGCAATCAAGGAAAAGTTCCCATCAATATCCCTCTCAATGATGACTTTCCCCCATGAAATAGCCGCTACTGTGTTATTGGAGCAGATCTACAGGGCCTACGAAATTAACCGCGGCTCGCCCTATCACCGTGAGTGATACTGAAACGACCCTCTGATACTTTCTCCGGATATCGGGGCGTCCCTTCATAAGTAGAACCAGACTATCAAAGACATCTCGGTGGTCGAATGACAGTTGGAACTGATAATGGAAATAAGAAAAGAGAACCTAGGAAGGCTCTCTCAGCGATAATGATGGTAGCGATAATGCTCTTCAGTACGCAGATGTACTCCTTCCAGGATTTTGAGAAATATGACGAAGAGGAATCTGTCTGGGGGGATGTGGCTAAGAGGACCGCATTTCAGCAAATAGGACAGGCAGAGGGTCCAATGCCAGGGGGCTCCCAAGGTCAGCCGGCAGCGGAGAATCCGTTCCTGCACGAACAGTTCCTCAACCCATCCTACCACGATCCAATGTCGATATATGGAAAGGTCTCAGATCCCTCTGCATTGAACCTAGACTCCAGCTATGGGTTCTTCCTCGAGGAGACAAACACTGAGGACCACGACAACGATGGCATAGACGATTTGAATGATCTAGATGACGACAACGACGGAATCAACGACCTGATTGAGATGTTCGATGGATGCATAGGAACTCATCAGTTTGACCACGACAACGACGGAATCTTGGATGAGGATGATTGGGACGACGACAACGACGGTATTCTAGAAGGGCCAATTGACTATTCCCAAGGAGCAGACCCAAGAAACGTCTCTATGGATCGCTACGTCGAACCAACAACAGTACACCCTTGGACTGGAACGCCAGTTGGGGTGGGCTATCGTGTGGATCAAAATCCGATGGATCACGACAACGACGGAATTACAGACGATGATACTGATGGAGCGGGCCCGGATTCCTACGACGAGGACGATGACAACGATGCAAGAATAGACCAATTCGTCTGGCCTTGCGACTTCGACCAAGATGGAATCCAAGACTATTTCGATGATGATGATGACAATGACGGCGTCGTAGATTTGTGGGATGAGAATCCCTGGGACAGCCTCCAGTATGGAAACATCTCAACTTCCGCAACACTGTGGGACGATGCTAGAGTGGTTGCCAACACCTCATACATGGATTATGTCGGCGGTGTGGACTTTGTCGAGAGGGAGAAGGCATGGCACCCGAAAAACGGAACACAGGCCTTCACTGAGATATTCGATGGGGACCTGGATGGCGATGGAATACCAAATTTCCTAGATCCCGATAACGACAACGACGGAACGCCAGACTCAGCTGATACAGACGACGACAACGACGGACTAGCAGACATGTACGACGTCGACGACGACAACGACGGAGTTCCTGACACCTGCTTACAAACAGATACCAACGGAGATGGAAACGGGGACTATCCTGTGAACCATAACATCACAACCCCTGGAAGGGATTGCGAAATTGACTATGACCGAGACCTCGACGACGACAGATACCGGCCAATAGATCAGGACTATGATTTGGTCTGGGATTGGATAGACACCGACATGGGTGGCTCTGAGTTCCCTGACAACCCAGTCGGCTCCCCAATAGCCATTCCAGGAAACATACCATTCGATTTAGATGACGATGGAATCACCAACGAAGAAGACCCCTACATGAATGCCAGCGAGGACCTGGTGGCAACTTGGAATTGCCCCAGTCTCGCAAATCCAAATCCAGTGAACTCAGATCCTCGATGTTTCACCGAAAGAAAGTCATACACAGGAAACAATGACTGGGACGGTGACGGGATAAACAACTGGGAGGATGTCGACGACGACAACGACGGAATTCTAGATTGGCTCGACATAGATCCAAATTGCGATCTAGACGACGATAACGACCTCCATCTCCTCAACGGTTCCAAGTTCAGAGATGATGGGCCCAATGACATAGACACTGACGTCGATGGGGACGGGCTTGCGAACGATGAGGACTGGGACGACGATAACGACGGACTTTCCGACTACTACGACCCAGACGATGGAAACTGCGGTTTCGTGGACGCAGACAATACCGACCCATTCACAGGCCAGTCATACTCTCACAGCGACGGTGACGCGATAGACGGATCAGACGACGGCCAAATTTACGCAGCAGACCTCGGACACCCATTCTACTGGAACCTGTCTTGGATGTTCAACCCATTCACAGTTGAGAACAAGTTCGTACTGAACTACAACGGATACGACGACACCGCCGTCCCACTAACAAATGGAAAGGTACCACAGATGTATTGGTACGTACTGATGAAGTGGAGCCCCTGGAATGGAGACAACTTCTTCGACATAGATATCGATGGGGACTCACTGATCAATGGAATAGACACCGATCAAGACGCCGACGGACTCCCCGACTGGTGGGACCAAGACGAAGGAAACGACGGGGTCCTCGATGTCAACGATCCAAAGATGGGAGGATCATTCGACGACAATAGCTGCGGCGCTACTCTGATTTGGGCAGTTCTGCAGGGAGTGGCAGACGACCACGCATGCGGTCTGGCATACGCATGGCTCTATGGGTATCCAATGTTGGATGCCACCCAAACCGGCCAGTTGATTTACACAACACCCTACAGCACCAGGCCCGATCCAGACCAAGATGACGGGGCATACACAGGAAACAACTCGAACGGCCAATGGACTTGCAACAAGAATTGCTTCTGGTTCACCTTTGACCCGGGAAGCAACCCCAGTCCCACAGCAGCCGTTTCATACAATCAAATCAAGAACAACCGGGATCTTTTCATTGCCTACATTGGCCTGAACAACGGGCTGTTCCAATGGACGGCCGACAGCAATGCCAACTTCTTCCCCGACGAGGTCGCTGACTTGCTAAACAATGATGTTGACCCCGATGATGACTGCGGAGCCCCGGTAACAGGCAATATGGACCCCCAGTGTATGTTCAATGACACTGCGGATCTAGATGATGACTTTGACGGAGTCTACGACCATTGGGACATAGACGACGACAACGACGGAATTTGGGACTACTTCGAGATAGACAGCAACGACGATCTAGACGACGACGCGGGAACAGAACCCCCCGGGTCTTTCTTCACAGGGTCAAACTGTGACGACAACGACGACGATGGGACTGACACCGATCCGGATCAGGATGGTTGGTATCAAGCGGTCTGGGACAAGGGCGTACTGGGGCAGGGGCTGATGTCACCCAAGTACTACGACGTCGACAACGACAACGACGGGGTCCCCGATGGAGAGGACCCAGATGACGACAACAACGGAATTCTGGACTCCGCCCAAGAGCTCCTGTGCTTCGTTGGAGAGGAACAGAGCCCATGGGACCACGACAACGACGGGGTGCCGGACGGCAGGTGGGAGGACGATTGGGACGCAGACGGCTTGGTCAACGTAATCGAACAAGCCGGCGCCACTCCCTTCATATCCCCCTGGGACCACGACAACGACGGACTTCGAGACGATATCGACGAAGATGACGACTCAGATGGCATGCTCGACGAGGACGAAGTGATGCTATGGCCCACGAGATTCGACTCAGAGTCCACCAACCCATGGGACCACGACGACTTTGGGAACGGATCTGGCATAGCCAATCCATCTGACCCCAGCACAGGTCCGGACGCCATAGACAACGATGACGATGCCGACAACAGGACCGATGTCGACTGGGATCACCTGGAGGAGAACTGGAATCTTACCTCAGATTGGGACTCCGACAACGACGGAATTCTCGACGAGGACGACAAGATACCAACAAGGATCACACTAACTGCAGACCCTGTTCTGTGGCTAGATGCACTATACCCTGCCAAGTTCAATGGAACTGTAAATTGGCTGGACCCAATACAGGGGGTGTTCACACCAGCTCCCGACTTACCAGTGCAGGTCCACATTGACTGGGCCAACAACGGCACAAAGGCCTTGGAGACAATCAACGTCCTAACGGACGAGAACGGAAACTTCGAGGTAGGACAGTACCTATTCCCTGAGGATTTGTCAGTGGGGCCCAACACGACATACAACATCTATGCCGAAGTGACTGAGATGTTCATCCACGACGGTGCGACAACAGAGCCAGTGCCTGTTGAAGTCAGGGCAAACACGACTATAGATTACGTTGCTTGGACCTACTTCAGGAGCGACGAGCAACCGCTTTTCGTCGATTACAAGGTCCACTACGCAGCTGACTGGGACCGTGGGATTTTCGATAACAAGCTCCCCCATGCTCCAGTGTCTTTCACCATCTCGGGAGGGCCATTCGGAAACACCACTCACCCGACCGTATTCGATGGCTACGGATACGGATACCGAGCCGACTCAGGAGGATGGGTGTCCCTGACATTCGTACAGACATCCGGGAGTCAAGGAATATGGAAGCAGGTCCAGTGGAACTCAACGATGGATAACGGCCCAGGAGCAGTACCAGGGGGCTATGAGGAAATTGTATGGGACGACTTCTCGAAGTCGCACAACGTGGTTGGGAGGTACAACTACACGTCGACCAGCCTGCCCATTGGGGATTATGCGTTCATCGCGTTCTCAAGGCCAGATCTTGGCTCAGAACTACCATGGCCATATCTCGAGGGCAGCGACACCGAGACATTCTACATACGCTCAATGCATAGGATGTACGTCGAGGCAGATATCATCACCCCCTCGACAAGGCCAGTCTACTTCTGGGACTCAACCCAGTTCACAGGCTCGTCCTTCGGGGCATGGAGGGCCCTCTTCCACGCACCATCGCTATCTAACGCGAACCTGGACTATTCTGAAGTGAGCCTTGGAAAGCAGTACTCGATGCTATGGGACGGAGACCCACAATCCCTAACAGGAGAGGCATCCAATCTGAGGCCATTCCTGTCCTCTAACGGCACACATTGGTTCATTGCGATGCAGAATGGCGGGGACTTCAACGTCCCTCCATGTGGACCTGTAGACCCACTAGACCCACAGAGCGAGGTCCGTTGTGAGATTGTTCCAGAGATGTTCACGGGCGAGACCCTGCGAGTCATAGGTTCAGTGTGGAACCGCACCATGACACCATGGCCCTATGACCCCATGGCACTACAAGTCGACGTTGATCACAACGGCATTTTCGCCGGCTCAACAGAGACGGGGTATGCTAGGGTCCCTGACATGGTCAACGGAGTAGCACAATTCGATTACAATTGGACTTGGTACTCCCAGTACTCCGCTGGAGTTTATGGAATAAGAGCCGATTTCACCAACTCCAACTTCTACTTCACTGGCAACCAAACCACGGTGCTTGCACCAACCGGTGCCTACGTCAACGTCTCGGTCATAGGAACTACAGACTTCCAGTACAACACAATTCCCAGGCTGTACCGAGGTCAGAATGTCACTATAGAGGCGAGGCTGATTGACAACGCGTATCAACCGGTCAGGGACGCCCCGATAAATTACACGTGGTCCGCTGACAACTCCGCAGGAGTGGCGATTACCGACAATAACGGTGTATTCAAGGTAAATCTGACAATTGACGAATTCCACGAACTCGGAAACTTCTCACTTGGTTATACCTATCCTGGCGATCCATTCAGACAGGGAAGTACCTCTGACACGTATCTCTGGGTGGTGTCTAGAACATTCGTGAGCCTCCAGAGCACAACGCCCAACATAAGACAGGCAGGCGATATTTGGGAGTTCTCAGGACAGGTTACCGACGACAACAGAACCGCGTTCGAGAAGGACCTCGGACAGGCCCTCGATGGATGTGATGAGAATGGAGGGGAGGTCCTCCTGATCATGGAAGGAACCGATTTCGAAGACAGGACCCATCGACAGATTATCGATACGCTCTGTCCAAACGCCGGAACCATTCATCATGAGATGCTACTCGACCCACAGCTACTGCGTGACGATCCGAACTCGTTCCTCCCGGATGGATTCGGTCCTGTCAACGTGATACTGAGATTCGCCGAGAACCTCCCTCATGAGGGCTGTGAGCCCCTGGACCAGGAAATGCTGGCGACCTCTGGAGCGTGGGACCCATGTACCCAGATTGTCAACAGCGACCATTACCGAAAGGTCATGCAGTTCCAAGTCGATGGATTCAGCCTCATAGGAAGGACTGACTTATCCGTAGACGATCAAATCGTTTACACATCGGAAATAGACCCCACCACCGGGCAACCGATAGAGAAGCCGATGATAGTCACTGGCCAACTGCAGGACGAGCTCGGTGCAAACCTATCGAACAGGGCAATCAGGGTGACCTACGAGATGATTGATGGTGGTCTGGGCGTGGTGTCCTGCCTCCCAGGAACAACCGACGTAAACGGATTATTCGACATCATCTGTCCTTTGACGGGCGTGCAAGCCGGACAAGCGAGAGTGAACATCCAGTTCAATTCCTACGAGAATAATGACAGATTCAGGTATAGCAACGCCTCGTCAACGAGGGTATTCCCTGTATTCTCCAACTCCACTACACAGATTATGGAGGTAGGGCCATTCAGGTCGGACGTCGACACGTTCACTTTCCAGAATGGGTCGGTATTCCCCGTTCTTTACCTGAAGGAGTCCTTCCACGTCGAAGCACTGCTAACACAAGTCAACGGAAACCCGATCGGAGGCAAGTGCCTCAACATCTACATCAACCCAGAGACAAACACCCGGCCAGTAGCCACCATGACGACTGAGGATGGAACTGGATGGGTCAAGTGGTTCTCAGGGGATCCGGACGACAACCCCAGTCGGCGAGGAGTCGAGCCAGACGGTGAGTCTCTGGAAGGCTTCCGAACACTACGTGTAGCTTACGAGCCTGAAAGGGAGCTCCCCGGCGGATGCCGAGCAGAGAATATCCCTGTCGTCAACAGTTCATTCATGGATATCGAGGTTCTAGTTAGAAGCAGAGTAGACATCCTGCTCAAGAATCACTGGGCTGATCCCGTCGGCTACAACGTCGGTGAGAACATAACAGGCTCTGTGGCTATACTCAGAGACAGGCTAGACGTTGCCGTACTCGGCGAGACCGTGATATTCAGGATACAATACTGGAACGGAACCGGTTATGTGAACACACAACCGATCTACGACGTCACAAATGAGCAGGGCGTCGCCGACTTCCAATTCATGTATTCAGGAAAGGACATCCCCGGGCAGGTCGAATGTGAGCAAGGCGGGCCATGCGCCGTCAACGGCCAATGGAGGGTCACAGTCGAATTCCAGGGCTCGTCGTTCTTCCAGGAGGAGACTCTCGAGAACACTCCTCTGATTAGGATGGATACCACTGTGGCAGAAGGGGAAACTAGTTTCTTCACGGCCCAAGTCACCGTAGTGCTCCTGATAGCCCTATCATTTGCAGTGCTGATTGGCGCCATAATGTATCGAAACTACGCCGAGAGAAGGCGAATTGAGATTATTCGTGGAATACTGACTGACTCTCTAATGTCTCTCAAGGCCTCCAACGACTACATTCAGACCATCTTCAACTGCTACAAGGACCTAGTCAGGTACTTCCGCTCCAGAGGGGCGATGAAGAAGGTGTATGAGACTACAAGGGAGTTCGAGGACGCACTGAACTCGATGCTTGGGGGAATAGCACCCCCGGAGGATCTCGACGAGTTCTTCGCCATATTCGAGGAGGCAAGGTACTCCAACCACGAAATTGGCTCGGATCAGAGGGACCGCGCGATATCGACATTGCAGTCAATCGTTAGCCACATGACGACGTCTCTTGGAGACAGCATGCTCATGAGGACATCGGCAAATGAGTCAGAAATGTACAGCTCTGTTACAAAAGCAGGCGAGTTCGTAGACTCAGAGGGGCAGGTAAGACTGGCTGGTGTAGACGAGGACAATCCAGACGACAACTTCAGGATTTGACATCCGAGGAGACGCCCGTCTGAGGCATTCGGCCATTTGGCCGGTCTCGCACGCCCCTTCGGGGCGCCCGTAGCATTCATAACACGGCCTCAGGTGGCGCGCCTACCCAAGGAACGTCGAGGGAGTCATATGAGTAAGCTGAACAGAAAGACCAACCAGTCCCTTGTCGCCTTAATTGGCGACTTGAAGGAGCAGAGCAGGTCCACCGGTTCGGCACTGTGGCGAGACGTGGCGCTTAGACTGGAAACCAGTCGAAGCAATTGGGCTGAACCAAACCTAAGCCGCCTTTCCAGGCACGCTGGTAACGAGAAAATGATACTCGTACCGGGCAAGCTACTTGGAAGCGGGGATGTGGAAGGAAAGCCCAGCGTCGCCGCATACAGTGTCAGCGCCGGAGCTAGGACCAAGATCGAGGACGCAGGAGGACGCGTCCTGACCATCAGGGAATTGATGAAGGAGAACCCTGAAGGCAAGGAGGTGAGGATTCTTGGATAATCCAAGCACCCTGGTATACGACGCCAGTGACAAGGTGCTAGGGCGCCTCGCGAGCCATGTGGCTTCCGAGATGCTGACAGCACGGAAGAACGGCGGCCAGCAGAGGGTAATCATACTCAACGCAGAGAAGGCAATCGTTTCTGGACCCAAGAAGAGAGTATTGGGAGATTACAGGGCCAAGTACAAGCTCAACCATGCCAGAAAGGGACCATTCTTCCCAAGGATGCCAGACCAGATTCTCAAGAGGACCGTAAGAGGAATGCTACCATATCAGAAGAACAGCAGTGGCAGAAACTCCCTCCGCGACCTCAGGGTAATGATAGGGACCCCATCGAATCTCAGCGGCGAGGATCTACCAGACGGGCACGCATGGGGAGAAACCACAAGCATCGACAGACCACTACCCCTGAAGTTCGTCCGACTCGGCGAAATCAGCTCCGCCCTTGGTGTGGACTCAACAAGATGGGAGGCTGAGTGAAATGGCTAGGAAGAAGAGCAAGAAGGTGTCCGTGAACACCAGTGGAAAGAGAAAGACCGCAGTAGCTAGAGCCACAGTAAGGAAGGGCAAAGGAAGGGTCAGGGTAAACGGAGAGCCAATCCACATCATGGGACCAAGCCTTGCACAGAGGAAGGCATTGGAGCCAGTGCAAATAGCTGAGGCGATGAACCGCCTTTCCGACGTAGACGTGGTAGTCGACGTCGAAGGCGGCGGGCAAATGGGACAGGTAGATGCAATTCGAACTGCAATCGCACGTGGCCTGGTAAAGTGGAACGGCGGAGCCGAAGGAGACGACGAGGAACTCCGCGACGAGTACCTTAGATTCGACAGAAGCCTGCTAGTGAATGATCCACGCCGAAAGGAACCCAAGCATCAAATGGGTCGTGGCGCACGGAAGAAGTGGCAGAAGTCGTATAGGTGAGGTGAAAAAAATGATTATTCCAGTAAGGTGTTGGAGCTGTGGAAAGGTTATCGCACATGCATATGAGGATTACAAGAAGGCCGTAGCAGGTGGAGAAGATCCCAGCAAGGCGATGGATGACGTAGGACTCGAGAGGTACTGCTGCAGAAGGATGTTCCTAGGGCACGTCGAACTCATTGACGAAGTCGCCCCATTCAGCATCCCCAGAGAGCAGTAATCTCAGCGACAGGGCTTTGATGTGCGACACGTGCGCACAGTTCCCACATGGGGCCTGTAGGTTAGCTTGGCCTATACTTCGCGGCTGGGGGTCGCGCGACCCAGGTTCAAATCCTGGCAGGCCCACCACATGTCGTCAGACTTCGCCACAGGCCAATTTACACTACCTTGTTGAACGATAACCGCAGGTTCAAGGGGGTCCCCCCCTCTCGAAATTCATGGTGGAAGCGCCTTCAGAAGACCCCGGGGTGAGGGCACGCATTGAGGAGCTAGCAGAGCTCGTAGCATTCCACTCAAATCTCTACTACAATCAAGCCTCTCCTGAGATTTCAGATGCAGAATTCGATGCAATCTGGGATCAGCTGAAATCGCTAGATCCAAACCATCCACAGCTGATGAGGGTGGGTTCCGACCCTCCCCCGGGATCAGTAAAGGTGGAACACGAGTTTCCGATGAGGAGCCTCGACAAGGCCACCAAAGAGGAGGAGGTCGAGCATTTTGTTTCCCAGACAACTGCCCAAGGGAGGCGTTTCGTATGCCAACCGAAGCTCGATGGATCCGCCCTGTCTCTGGAGTACCGCAGAGGAAGACTGGTGAGGGCTGCAACTAGGGGGAACGGAACCAGGGGGGAGGATGTCACAGCAAACGCTCGACGAATACCAAACGTCCCAGAGGCGATTTCATGGAAAGGAGACTGCCATGTCAGGGGGGAGGTCGTCATGCCGCTGGAAATTTTCAGTGAGAAATATTCCGAAATAGCCCCAAACCCCCGGAATCTAGCAGCAGGATCACTCAGACAGAAGCACATCGACGCAGGGAAGGGGAAGGCCGAGGATCTCACATTCTTGGCATATGGGGCAGAGTTCCCATCGGAATCAACCAGGCACCCTGACAGTCCGGATCCCCCATCATTCCCATTTGACTCAGAGCTAATTTCATGGCTAGAGTCAGTGGGCATTCAAGTCGCGGGAAACGAAGTAGTTTCAGGAGAAGGAGACAAAGAAACGACAGAATCCATCTTGGAGGTAACAAGAAGGTGGACGAAAAACAGAGATGAGACAGCATGGGAAATAGACGGAGTGGTAATCAAACTAGACCGGCTAGACAAGAGAGCCCTTCTGGGCATGACGGCCCATCACCCTAGGTGGGCGCTCGCTTGGAAATTCCCACCAGAAGAGGCCATCACAGTGCTGATGGGAGTGGAATGGCAGACCGGAAGGACAGGAAATGTCACACCGGTATCCAGAGTAGCACCGGTCGTAGTATCAGGAGTAACCGTGGAGAGCACCACACTGCACAACCGTGGAGAGGTGGAACGCCTTGGTGTGATGATAGGCGACAAGGTCAGGGTAGTCCGCAGAGGAGACGTAATTCCAAAAATCATCGAAGTTCTCGGACCAGCATCGGAGTCAGATCTATCAGACAGAAGGCATGCCGATGGGACGCCATTCAATTCAGACCTCCCAGAAAGGACGAACGTAACACTGCCCACGGAATGTCCTAGATGCCAGACCGAATTAATCGAGGACGGGGCGTTCATCAGGTGTATGAACCTCAATTGCCCGTCCCGCCTGGAAAGAACCATCCTCTACTGGTGCAGAAAGCTGGAAATGGACGGGATAGGCGAGAAGTTAGCAGAGCAGCTTTGTTCGTCAGGCCTCGTCTCCAATCTAGCGGACCTGTACAGGCTGGAAGAGAACGACCTCTTGGGCCTTGAGAGGATGGCAGAGAAATCAGCTGGAAACATTCTGGATGAGTTAGAGTCCAGTCGTTCCATGACTCTGAGCAAATTCATCTCGGCATTAGGCCTCCCGAGGATAGGCCCTGAGATTGCCACACTCGTGTGCTCGGAAGTCAGAACCATGGAGCAGCTGATGGACATGCTCGAGGATAGGGACCAATCAATACAGAAGTTGACCTCAATAGATAGAATCGGAGAAACGGTAGCGGCGCTTCTGTTGGATGGAATCGCAGAAAGAAAGAGCGACATAATCGATCTCCACTCTCATTTGGAAATAGTGGAGGAAGAGAACAGGGACAAGGACGGCCCCCTTTCCGGCAGTACGTTCTGCATCACTGGGACGCTGAGCAGGCCAAGGAAAGAGATAGCCCTCTCGATAAAATCAGAGGGTGGAAAGATAGTGTCTTCAGTTTCTGGAAAACTTGACTATCTCGTTGCGGGAGAATCCGCAGGAACAAAATTAGACAAGGCTAGAAGATTGGGTGTCAGAGTCCTTTCAGAGGGGGACTTGGACGACCTCATGGGAGGGGCCATACTCGAGAACATCCCCGAGGAGAGGCAATCAACGCTCGGAGAATTCTGACTAACCGTACATTGTACTAGGGGGACTCACCACGTCAGTTTCCGAGTTCAGATTCAAGGCCATCATCTCTCTAATTTGGGACTCGATCCTCTGTGCTTCCTCTAGTAGGGGCTCCGGATCAAGCTGAACTGCAGGCAAAAGCCCATCTAGACACTCAATAATTCGTGCGGCGGCCCTAGCATCAGGAATCCCGCCCCCCCCAAATTCACCACCAGATTCTGCCAGGATAGCCAGAGAATCAACCCTCCTCCTACGACTTTCTCCTAGCATGACACCTGTCATGCCACCAACCACCCCTTGCTTGAGAAGGGGGGCTCCGACTTCCTCTAGAATCCCCTTTGCCAGTTTGGTTGACGCTATTCCAACGACCGAGTCTGGCGATTGATCTTCGTCAAAGATAGAGTGCTTCTGCCCCTCCCCATGCGCATATGAATCAATCATTATCGACGTTCCAGCGCCAGAATCCTTCATCCAATCTAGTATTTTGCTGGCTATCGGCAGTTTCAGTTCTGGAGAAATCTGGATCTCCGAGGCAATCAAGATTACCTTGTCACACCGGTCAACAGTGCATATCGGCTCCCCTCCGTAGAAACGCATGGGAGGGAGGGGCATGCCGTCCTGCACTAGACAGACGGGGGGTAGCCCCGGATGCCTGACCCCTCCAATCAACTCCAAGCCCAATTTGTCTACAAGGAAGTGAGCCACGATACTGCTGACAAATCCGACCGATGGAAAGCAGTTGATGACCAGTGCTCCCGATGCATCCGTTCCGGCGTCAACGTCGATTACAGGCTCCGCGCTCATGGCCTCCAATGAACGCAAGTGCTTCTAACTCTTGGCCCACTCGCCATGGCATAAGCAGGTACCCGGGGGCTAGAAAATGGATGAAAACTTCGTCGCTCACCAACTTTCCCCATCCTCTTGGAGTAGATATGAGGAATGCCCTAGGAAGTATTGGCTTTCCAGACAGAGGTTGCCTAGGAAAGCCAGTATGCCCGCGGCTATGGGTACCGCTGTCCATAACTCGGTAGAAGACATCTGCAATCTTGACCTCTCAGGCAGAGACGACTCGGAAGTTGGCTGGCTACCACCAACTGCCAAGGCAATACTGGATCGCCATTGGGCTCTTGAGAAGGACGTATTCTTGGGCACCCCAAGACACCCCAGATGGAAGGATGAGATGATTACCAAGGCACATGACGGCCTAGTTGGCGCCCTAAACATATTATTCTCAAAGTCAAGGATAGAGAAAGTAGCACTTTCAGAAGTGTCGGTATCGATGTGGAGAAAGGTCCAGTCGATGGTCCTCGCCAATGAAGGGACATTGGTATCGGAATGCGGTAGAATGATGGGAAGGCTGGACCTTCTAATCGCTGACCTGGACGAAGAGGGAAAGTCGACGGGATGGATAGTCGCCGACCTCAAAACCGGAAAGCCGCCAATAGTAGACCTAAACGAGAAAGTGAGCCGCCAACTCAGGTTCTACAGGGACCTAATCAAGCAAAACAACCCCGACCACCCACCTCTTCATGCCGAGGGATGGTACTCTGCAAATCAGACCGTACACAGGGCCGAGGGGCCCTCAGTACTCGATGACGCAATGATAGCATGGGAAGGTATGAGACATAGCGAAACTCCCCTTATTGGTACCCCTGATAACCAATCGTGTGGCTTCTGTGAATGGAAGGCATGGTGCCCCACATGGTGGGCTGCTCGAAGGGATGGGACCCTCTCTCCAGGTGGAGTTTTCAGAGATGAAGTAGTCAATCTGGTGAAATTTGACTCACAGTCAGGGGCCGCCCTTTTCGAGAGGGCCCCTCCTTTGGGTGACGAAGGAGAGGTCGGCAGGTCCGAACAGAAGTTCGGCGCCCTACTGAGGGATCAGGCGCTTGTTCACATGAGGGAGCTAAATGAATCTGGGCATGAGGGGCCCATATTTATCGGAAGTGCCAAGGCAGACGGAAAGGTCATGCACTTGGGAGATTGGTCCGAAGTCCTTCCATGGACCCCACTACTGAAGTCAATTCGTGAGTGACTCTACAACGTCATCAATAGTCCCCTCGAATTTTTCCGGGTAACTCCTCATAATATTCCACAGCAGTAGGAGGGTTGCACCAGCATCGGCATCGGCCCTGTGGGCCCTTTCCATCGGAATTCCAAATTTTAGACAAAGGTCCCCGAGTCTATGTCTGCCTGGAATCATCAAACGCCTTGAAATGACCAACGTGTCCAATATGGCTCTGGGAATAGGCACTTCGACACCAGCCCTCATACATTCCATCTCAAGGAACCTCCAATCAAAACTCAATACATTATGCCCAACAATCACAGAATCCGTGATTGCCTCGGAGATGTCTTTGAGATGACTCTCGAAACCCCCTGCTTCCCTTACATCTGAATCGGTAATTCCATGGACTTCAGTAGCATTCTGGGGTATTCTCCTCCCTGGGTTGACCAATGACTGGATGTTGATGTGGCTGCCATCTACGTCGCTCCCCACAAGAGCGAATTCCACGATTCTCTCGGACCTTGGGTCAAAACCAGTGGTCTCCAGATCGAATCCAAGGACCTTAAGGCCATCCAGAAACATCGTCACATGCACACGGTATACCGCTTCGCCAATGAACCCTCTCAATCGTAACCTACACTTCGAAGCACCCAACAGCCATATGAGCAGAAGTCCTTGCAGGAGCGCCGTGACGAATGTGGCTAAGGCAGTAATATTTGCAATTATGATGATTATTGCCAGCTCCCTGCCTGGATGTTCAGGATTAGGGGGGTCGGCTCCCAACGCGGAATTAAATGCCAATCAGACCGAAATTAATGTGGGCGAAACAGTAAATTTTGATGCTAGAGAATCTTCCACCCCAAATCCCACAATAATAGATGAGTATCAGTGGAATTTCGGCGATGGAAATGAGAAGACAACCAAACAAGGCGTGGCTAGCCATACTTTCCTAATTCCGGGATACCATGATGTCAGAGTGACTGTTCTGAACGATGCCGGTGAGACAGATAGGGCATCAGTAACCATCTTTGTCAATTCAGCGCCCACTGTTGTCTTGGAGATTCCAGGATACATCAGGGCGGGCGATACTGCTACATTGGATGCCAGTGACTCCTTCGACCCAGAGGGTGCAAGTATGGAGTTCATCTGGGACTTCAACATCATGTCAGACTCCAATAATGACGGAGATCCGTCCAACGATGCCGACGCAACCTCGCCGATAGCAGAGCTGACGATAGAAAACTCTGGAAACAGGTCAGGCTCGATCACAGTGGTCGACGACAAGGGGGCAACTTCGACCACAGTCTGGTCACTAATGGTAACGTCCAGGACCTTCAATGTGGTTTGGGAGGAGCAGATACTGGATTTCGAGTGGTCAGGGTACTTGGAACAAGGCCAATCACTCACCATTGAACACGAGCCTGGCTCAGGAGCAAGGGTGATGCAGGTTAACGCCACACTCACGCTAGCAAGGGACATACTTCCAATAATGTGGCCAGAGGACAACTTCACACTCTCGATAGACATGCAATCGGGTTGGAGCTCATTCTCATCCACTCAACAGGACAACGTCACACAGAACTCGTCTGCTACGATTGACAGGGGGGAAATGAACTCATACCCGAGTAGTGGATACACAGTCACATCCGACTCCAAGAGTGTACTGGAAGAAGCACTCCTGAACGAGGCAGGGGAGAGGTTTGGACAGGGGACCTGGGAGTGGACGATAACTGCCGATCAATGCGACCCAGATTTGCCGGTGGACGATGTCGACCCAGATCAGGGCAACGATTGGCAGCTAACCGTCAGAGTGGTCGTATTCGTCCTCAGACTCAGCGAAGTCGGCTCATGAGGACACACATCTCAGTGCGAAGTGCTTTGAACTCGGCTTATGTGGCACTGCCATGGTCAAGTCGATGGAGATCACCAAGGTCACCATCCGCGAGAAGCTGGTCATCGACGCCAACGTGTTGATGGAGGACCCGAGGGACTACGACTTCTCACCGAGAGCCTCGATGGAGGGTAGCACGATCAGCCTATACAACGAGGGCGAAGAAGACGCCTCGACCAGCACCGAGCTCGACACCGAGCAGATGCACATTGCCGAGAGGGACAGGGCATTCGAGCTCAGGGTCAAGTTCTCAGTCGAGGGGATGCACGGGATCCTGACTCACAAGACGAAGAACGTGAGGACCGGCCCCAACTCCAAGAAGCTGGCCGAACCAAGATGGAAGACAGTACTCCCAATCACCATGTGAACCCTGAAAACCGTCGGGGTTAAACACGAGACTCTAGTCGAAAAGTCACTGGACCCATAGTGTAGCCTGGATATCACATGAGCTTGCGGAGCTTGTAACCCGTGTTCGAATCGCGGTGGGTCCGCCATGACGTTCATCAAGACCCACCCCCACGCATGCCCATGGCTTACGTCTCGACAAGAAGGATCGACTTTCCAATGGTTGATTTGGCTAAGATAGTCTACTACCCCAGATTTTGGGACCTGGCTCACAGGTTCTACGAGGAGTCCTGGGAGCACTCATGCGGGTTGCACTACAACGATATCCTGAGCGAGCATCGAATAGCCTTCCCTCTGGTCCATAGTGAGGCGGAGTTCCTTCACCCACTCGCATACGGAGATACAGTACAATGCACCATCACCACTCCCAGGATTGGTAACACGTCAATAGAATGGAAATACGAGTTTAGGAATCAAGATGGCACCCTTTGTTGGTCAGCAAAGCAAGTCACGGTTTGTACCGACATGGACGAAGTCAAGTCGAAGATACCAGTGCCAGACTGGATGAGATCCGGATTGGAATCAAGAATGGCACCGGAGTAGTCACTCTCGCGGCCACTTCTTTTGCAGTGACTTCAGCAAAGAGTCATCCAATGTTGCATCCCAGTAGTTAGCTTCCCTCCAAACTGCGTATTTGCCCCTAATGCCTCGCATATCGGCCCCATCTAGCCTAGCACCCTGCATGTTTGAGAGGCCCAGCTTAGCTTTGATGAGGCGCGCCCCACGCAAATCAGCCCCATCCAGTGCAGCCTTCATCAGATTCGCGCCCTTGAGCGAGGCCCCTCTAAGATCCGCACCGGAAAGATCGGCGCCCTCTAGGTCTGCCCCATCCAGGATAGCTCTTCTGAGATTGGCCCCCGATAGCTCCGCACCACGCAGATCCGCACCAATATGGGAGGTGAAAGACCAGTCTATTGGGATATCATCCATGTTATGCCTCACATAGACAGGTCTTCGAGATGATCCAGTCCAACATCAGTGAGAACGACGAACCTATTCTTCTTCGGACTTCCAGATGGGTAAGACAGCATGTCGCCCTCAATCATCCTGTTAATGTAAAGAGACAGATTCCACTTCTCAACTTCTTCCTCGGTCCATTCGCCAGTCTGGGAAATCAGCCTCCTAACTTCCCTAGGGGGGGTATCCCGCTCCCTCTCGACATTCCTGAGGTAATGTATCGAAGCTAGAATGACGTCAGAGGTCTTGTCCACATTGCACGAACTCAATAGTTGCTTGAATGAAGCACCCCTCTCTGGTATTCCAGCCATTCTCGCCCTCTCGGTAGCCTCCTCTATGGCCGCATCCCTCGTCCTGCGGATTTTAGAGAGCGCAGATTGCCAAGTATCTGTCTTGAGGATCTTGTTGAAGCTCTCACTAACTTCCCCCAATTCTCCTGTCAGGTCAATCTCTTCCGAGCCCACTTTGATGAATATTCTACCCATGGCATCGGTTTCCTCTCCACTCATGACATGGTCCGGTAGGCAATCAATTATCAAGTTATTATTTCCAACTATTCCTTAACAAACTTAGGAAAACGATCGATGAAACGCGGGCTACCATTAAATTGCCCAAAGCAGGGGCACAACCAATGGGCGAAGACTCCAGCGCGGGCTATCCTTTGGTCCTGCACTCCGATGCGGACCCCTCGAAGCTGGGTGGCACCGCAATCTGCGGATTTTCTACAGTCGGATCAGTTGGCGTTATTGCGGCAACTCACCTAATCAAATCCCTAGACCTAGGGCCCATGGGTTCGGTGATGCATCCAAAGTTTCCAGCTATTGCACTAATCCACGATTCGGTGCCAAAGCACCCTGTCAGGGTTTACCAGGGAGACGGAATAGGCGTTTTCACTGCCGAAATACAATTCCCACCTGAGAATGATGCCTACTTCGGAGAAACGGTGCTTGAGTGGTTTACAAAAGGAGGGTTCGAGAGACTGATCGTGATTGATGGGGTGGTTAGCAATGATTTGGGAATCAAGGAGGAAAGCGATCTATGGGGGGTTTCGTCCACCTCATCAGGCAGGGACAAGTTGAATGACGCAGGCGTTCAGCAGATCCAACAGGGAATAGTGTCCGGAATCTCGGGATACCTGATAGCCGAGGGCGAGAGAAGGGGATTGGAAGTAACAGCTCTGCTGGCCGAGTGCAACCCGATGTACCCAGATGCCAGAGCGGCATTGATGGCAATCGATGGATTGAGCGATATTCTCGACATGGAGATACCAATTCAGGAGCTCCTAGAAGACGCGCGTAGCATAGAAGAGAGGGTCAGAGAGGCCTTCGAACGCGCACAGTCAACCGCCTTGCCAGCCCCGGGCCCTGATGATGAGGACGACGTCCCAATGATACATTGATCAGTAGAACGGATTTGTTCCAGCAGCGTGATCCGTGGCATCGATAACTTCAGCGATAGAGGGAACGTGATCCTTGATCATAGTCTCAACCCCCTGCTTCAGGGTGACATCAGCCATCCCACATCCTTGGCACCCGCCTCCGAATACTATCACGGCCTTACCGTCCTCTACGCCCATCAACTCAACGTGACCACCGTGGGATGCAACCGCTGGATTGACCTCGCTATCGATAATGTCGGCGACCGCCTTCGATATCTCATCCATCCATAGTGGATTCGGGTTATCAAAGCTGAAACCTCCGCCCATCAGGGTTTCCTGATAGTCAAGGGTTGTGCCATCTAGGTACTTGGCACTACGGGGGTCAACGAAGACGACCATCCCCTCGACTTCCAACTGCAAATCGCCATCCCTGGCATCACCCTTCTCGATGAACTGCAAGTCGTATTGGAATCCGTCTTTGCCTCTGCCCGTAATCTCAATCCTGAGGCAGACCTCGCTTATTTCCTCAGTAGCTTCTGCGAAATGATCCAACATTTCCTTCGCCTTGGGACTGAAACTCAACATCGCGCTCAAACTCCGTACTATGCCGTCATTCTTCAAGGCTTGCTCAGGTATCACTATCACCCCGACTCTCCTCCTATGCGCGTGGCCGGACCCGGTGTAACAGACAGACTCGGCAGAACTCTGCGGGATCTGAGAATTTCTGTGACCGATAGGTGCAACTTCCGATGTACATACTGTATGCCAAGGGATGTTTTTGGCAAGGACTTCCCATTCATGGAGCGCTCGCACATCATGACATTCGAAGAAATAGACCGCTTGGTGGGAATTTTCGTATCACTGGGGGTGGAAAAGGTCCGCCTCACGGGGGGAGAGCCGCTTCTCAGGAGGAACCTGCACGAGTTAGTTTCAATGCTCTCAATGAGAAACGTCGAGGTCGCTATGACCACCAATGGGGTACTTCTGCCTAGATACGCACCGGCTCTTTCTGCCGCGGGGCTTGACAGAGTCACAGTAAGCCTCGATGCAATAGATGAGGCAACCTTCGCCGCAATCACCGACTCGGGACACACTGTTGCTTCCGTCCTAGCAGGAATCGAGGCCGCTGAGTCAGTAGGCTTGGGGCCTATCAAAATCAATACTGTAGTGAGGAAGGGATCCAATGAAAAAGAGATATTGGATTTGGTAGAGAGATTCTCTAGTAGGCAAATAGCAGTCCGATTCATCGAATTCATGGATGTGGGAAACACAAATGGGTGGAGCATGGATGAGGTTGTAACTGCCGATGAAATAAGGAAAACGATTGGAGTCATGAAGCAAATACCCCCCAATAGGGGCAGTGACGTAGCGAAGAGGTACCTCCTTCCGCAGGGCAATGAGGTCGGCATCATTACCAGTGTCACGGAGCCCTTCTGTAAGCAATGCACGAGAGCACGGATTTCTGCAGATGGCAGACTGTTCACTTGCCTGTTTGCTAGTCGAGGACTGGACCTGTTGACACCTATGAGGGAAGGAATGTCGAACAGAGAAATCAAGTCCCTAATAGAAGGCCAGTGGGAGAGTCGGCAGGATCGCTATTCAGAAATCAGGTCCGAGGAGACAAGAGGACAGGAAAGGGTCGAGATGTCCTACATTGGGGGCTGAAGGGACAAAGCTGCCTCAACCACCGCATCCCAAGGAGCATCGGTTCTTATTGACGGATTCCCATAATGGGTCAAGCCCGCCCTGAATCCTCGCTCCTCAAGACAATTTGCCAGCAATCTGGGACTAGGCGGGCCAGGCATCTCCAGCCAACTGGATAGGTCGTCCACCACAATATGGTGAGGGGAATCGATTACTCGCGACTCTTCCTCCAAGTTCCTCACGCTTCTTGAAACCCTACGCGCCTCTCTTTCGAAGTCCTTCTCTGACCATCCCGCTAAGTCATCTGAGTTGTATTGAGTCGTGCACATGGATAGCGCACGCTCCTCAGTCATGGAGGCCATCGCACCCTCATCCCCCATTTTCCCCACCCACAGTGGCCCAGAGAACCTCCCATCATCTCTCGTCACAGGGTGAGAAAGCGGTAGCATGCAATTCATCGGCAATATTTCCAGAGACGTCTCGGGATGTAGGCCAGAGTTAATGGAAGCCCTGACCTCCTCAACAGTGGGAGAATATACTCTCCATCCGAGATTATTCTCGACGTCGCTAGCAGCCCCCTTCCTCTTTATTGTTCGAGCCGAAACACGTAGGTGGTGGGAGTCCCAAATGGACATCAATGGGGAAATAGCCCTGTCATGCTTGGCAGCAGTCCTCGCTAGGGTCGCTAGAAGAACCCTCAAAGCCGAGTCATGAGCCAGTCCGTCAGTCCTAACCCTCGCCCCGTACCTCCTCAGAAGGGGGCCCTTGGAAGACCCAGTCAGTGCTGCCGTGTCAGTCGCACTTAACTCGATTACACCCCCTCTCGCCAATGACTGAACTGCCGTGTCCAAGAATGGAACTGGGGAGCCGTACGGATCAATGTCGACCCAATGCCTTCCGTGGTTAAGCACCATTGCCCGCAAGTCCCCCTTGACCGCATTGATCTCACCCTTGCCGTGAGAGGGAGGGAACTCGAGGTGATTCATGCGTGCCCATGAGAGTGACTCCTCATCCAAATCTCCCATCACTACGTCCAGCCTCTCCGCGCTCTCCGGAGGCAACTCGTTCAGCCACCTACGCGCACGTACACCCGTAGCAGCTAAACCATCTAGGGCGTATATCGTGCCATCCCCTAGCATCCCGCTTTCGATTGCATACTGTAGTAGGAGGACGCTCCTGGTCCTGCTTCCGGCCATAGCGGGATTCAGAAAGGCCCCACCGCTCTTCGTTGCAGGGCCCCTCCTATCTTCATCGGGTCTCTCGGCCACCCTCATCACGGTCCCCCCTTCCCGATGAACGACTCCCGGCCAACCCGATGGCGTGTCCGACTCCACGAATACGCGACACGCCCATGACTCAAGGCATTGACGACAAAGAGATCAATAGTGATCGAACACAACTTGATCATTTTGATGAGTAACTTTGCGCCCATTATCCACTACTTCACCTACTACTCTGGTTCCGGGGAGTCTTTCCGAAATCCAGTTACTAACCGAATCCGCAGAGTCCTTGGAGATCGCTATCGCCAAACCCATTCCCATATTGAAAGTCCTGTGCATCTCCCTTTCAGTGACGCCCCCTATCTGGGAAATCCAACCGAACTCAGGGTGGACCGGCAGAGGCTCCCCTATATGCCAACCCAAGGAGTTGTGTAGCCGGAGAAGGTTGGAAAGACCGCCTCCTGTGATGTGTGCAATGGCCTTGATATCACCTATATCGCAAGGCCCGTCTCCGGTTCTGCACTCATTAATCAGATCGATGACCGGATCGACATATATCCTAGTCGGATTGAGTAGTACCTCGCCGATGCTCGCATCCCCCCTAGCACCCGGGAACCTCCTAACTTCTCGTCCCGGGTGTCGAACATCGAATGGAGCCGGGGAATCCAGAGAAAGCCCAGATCTGCGCATCACTGCCCTGACCAAAGTGTAACCATTAGAGTGAATTCCACTGCTAGGCAGGCCAATGACGATGTCTCCAGCCTCCAATGCCTCTCCTGTAATCTCCCCGCCTTCTGGGAACCACCCCAAGGCCGTACCAGACATGTCCAACTCCTTCACTATGCCGGGGAGCGTCGCGGTCTCCCCCCCTGCTAAAGTGACGCGAGCTATGGAGCAAGCCTCTGAAAGCGAGGAACCCAGCGCCGCATGAACTGCGGGGTCAGTCTTTGGCACTGCAATGTAATCGACGAAAGCTATTGGCTCGGCCCCAACGCATATCAGATCATTAACATTCATGGCCACGCAATCTATCCCCACGCCCTCAAGCCTCCCGAGCTCATTCGCGATTTGCAACTTTGATCCCACTCCATCGGTGGCGAGGGCGAGCCGCGACTCCCCGAATTCGATAATTCCCCCGAAACCCCCTGGAAGCGGCACGGGAGCGCCTCGAACACCACTTTCTCTGCTAGAGGAGGAGAGGGCACCAATTAGGCTCGCTATGGCCGCTGACTCAGAATCTATGTCCACACCGCTAGACGAGTAATCCATTGGTGCCTCTCCCATGGCGTGCCGTGTGCGTTAATGTTCATGATATTCTCGCTCACTGATAAATTAGCCAAAAACAACATGAAAACCAAGATTATAGGCTAGTTTCGCAATAAATGGCGTTTTTTGTGAAATTTAAGCGAATCTCTATAACGAACACACGACGTCGTGCGTCGCACTGGAACGTGAGTTTCTAATGATGAAGAACAAGAAGATGATTGCAATGATGCTTACCATGAGCATGCTGGCGGCAGCTTTCGCCGGATGCCTTGGTGGAGATGAAGAGGAACCAGAGCCCGAGGCAATATTGGGTTGTATGGACGAAACGGCGAACAACTACAACGCCGAAGCGACCGAGTCTGACGACTCGTGCACATACGACCCGGTATGGTCCATCACTCTGTCTCCAGACGTCAACCCTGTATGGGTCGAGTCTGGATGGGACCCCATTATCCCCAACCTGAATGCCGGCGAGATGTGCGAAGCCATAATCTCGGCGATGACGAAGACAGCGGAGCGCGACCAGGTCGTCGACTTCACCAGGGCTTACTACACAAGTAGCCAGGGTGTAATCGGTGCATCCGGTGCAGCCGCTATATCGGATGTCTCGGACCTGAACGCAGCAGGTACCACAATTGCCGTACAGTCGGGGACCACCTCTGACCTATACGCCAATGATAACCTAGGTGCAGCTACGATCAGCGCCTTCGACGACTTCCCTTCAGTGATCGCCGCTATCAACAACGGTGACGCGGACTACGCCATGGGAGACGCACCTGTTCTGTCTCTAGAGGGCGACCTGATGGTCACCTTCTCGGACGAGAACTTCGGTCTAGCCGTCCGTGAGGACTCCGGAGAGCTTCAAGCTGCTCTGGATGTCGCTATCGGCGCTGTTGTCGCCTCCGGAGAGTACGACGCCATTTACGGCGCTTGGTTCGACGGAGCTGTCACACTTGCTGATGACACAACGGCTGACACTGCTACAGAATACCCGGACCCCTCTGAGGGAAGCGACCTGACCCAGGTCCTCGAGTCCGGAGATCTAAGGCTGTGCACTGACCCGTTCTACCCTCCATTCGAGAGTTACGATGGAGACGCAGTAGTAGGTTTCGACGCTGACGTCGCTGCCGCTCTGGTTGACGAGATAGCCGCACACTACATGGGAACTGAGAACCCAATGTTCCAGGCCCCAGTAGACCCAACGGTCACCATCAAGCTAGGTTTCCTTAACGACGCATCTGGTCCTATATCCCAGTTCGCAGCTCCATTCACCTTCGCGTGGGGAGCAGCAATGGACGACCTGAACGCAATGGATGACGGCTATGTCTTCGAGGTAATCGAGGCCGACTCTGGTTGCTCCGGTGACTTGGGAGCGACAGCTGCCCAGTCCCTTGTGGACGCAGGAGTCGTGGCAGTGGCAGGAGCAGCTTGCTCCGGTGCATCGATGGCCGCTAACGCGGTTCTATCAGCAGCAGGGATCCCAATGATCTCCTACGCTAGCACATCACCAGCACTGAGCGACGCAACGGCCTACCCTGACTTCTACAGGATAGTTCCAAGCGACGCACTGCAGGGCCAGGCAGCAGCTGACATGATCATGGCAAGCGGCGTTTCCAACACCGCTGTCGTGCACATGACCAACAGCTACGGTTCAGGCCTAGCGGACGCAGTCGCCGAGAACCTAGGCGAAGACGCAGTATGCCTACAATCAGGATACGAGGAGACAACCACTGACTTCCAGTCTGCCGTTCAGGCAGTTATGGACGCAGGGTGCGACTCCGTGTTCCTTGGCGCGTACTCCGCTGACGGAGCCATGATCGTAGAGACCATGGCAGTCATGGGCGCATCGATACCAATCTTCTCCGCTGACGGAATGGCAGGAGAGGCGGCTCTAGGGGACTACACCGACCCCGCAGCAGCAAACGGAATCCAGGTCACAAGGCCTAGGGCCGCAGCAGCTGGCGCTGGTGTGTTCGCAGCCGCATGCGCAGCAGACGACGTCTGCTCGACTGGTATCTTCACCTCTGAGGCGTACGACGCGGTCATGATGATCGGTCACGCTGCAATGATGGACGACGGAATGGACATGGGCATGCACGTGCCAATGGTCGGTGACGAGTACGCTGGAGACAGCGGAACCCACACCTTCCTGGACAACGGAGACGTTGGCGGGTCAGGCTACGATGTCTGCACCTTCCACCACGTCCCAACCTATGGCGAGTACTTCAACTGCGACAGGGCATGGGCCGCTGGCGGAGATGGCGTTGTCGATGTCGACTGGACCGGAGCAACGGTCAAGATCGGCTTCCTCAACGACGCTTCTGGACCAATAGCTGTGTACGCAGCAGGGTTCGTTGCAGCATCCCAGATCGCTGTTGGCCTAGCCAACACTATCGGATACAGCAACGGCGTGCAGTTCGAGATAGTCTACGCTGACTCTGGTTGCGACGGCACCATGGGTGGCGCCGCAGCACAGTCGCTAGTCGACGCTGGTGTTTGGGGAGTAGTCGGAGCAGCATGCTCCGGTGCATCGATGGGCGCTAACGCGGTTCTATCCGCAGCAGGGATTCCACAGGTTTCCTACGCTAGCACATCACCAGCACTGAGCGACGCAACGGCCTACCCCGGATTCTTCCGAGTCGTCCCAAGTGACGCATTCCAGGGATCCGTGGTTGCAGAGGTAATGTCCACAGACGGCCACGACAACGTGGCTGTCCTGCACATGACCAACGCGTACGGCGCTGGTCTGGCTGACGCATTCGTCGCCAACATGGGATCAGACAACGTCTGCACCCAGATTGGCTACGACGAGGCAATAACCGACCACAGCGGAAACGTCCAGGCAATAATCGACGCCGGATGCACCTCCGTGATGATGGTATCATACGCCTCTGACGGCGCTGCCATCATCGAGGAGATGGCTACTCAGGGATACTCAGGAGCCATCTATGGCGCTGATGGAATCGCAGAGGAGGGCCTAGCAGCAGATATGTCCGACAAGTCACTTGTCGATGGCATCATCGCTACCAAGCCCGCAGCCGCAGGCGGAATGTCCACGGTCGGATATGTCTTCGCAGGCCTATGCGCTCAGTCAGCAGACTGCGCTGGCGGTATCTACACCGCTGAGGCCTTCGACGCTGTTACCATAGTTGCTTTCGCGGCCTTCACCGCCCTTGCTACACCCGGACTAGACGCCAACATGGCAGTCGCCGGAACCGGCCAGGGATGGGACGGCGCCAGTGGAGCAATCAGCTTCATGGACAACGGCGACGTACCAGCAGCAGGCTTCTGCATCGGAGAGTTCTCTCACGATGCAAGCGACGACTCGGTTTCCTACGATTGCGTAAGGAACTGGGATCCAAACAACGGCATAACAACAGCCTGATTGGATAACGTAAAGCAGTGCGGCGGGGAAATCCCGCCGCACTGCCCCAACAATTATTTCGCATGAGGGACGGGTCAGTGTAGTAGCATGCTGCACGAGGCCAGAAATCGATTCTCGAACCTGCCCCGGGGCACTAGGAGGCTCATCATAGCGGCCTTGCTGTTCATCGACGCAACATACCTAGGGACACTCAATGGGCTAGGATCGCTGAACATAGTCGACAAGGTACTGGGAGGGGCACTGCCCAATGACATGATATGGCTCCTCCAGCTTATCGAGTCAATCACTGCGGGCTTTGTCATCGTCAAGATACTCTTCGACGACGTACCAAGCGGCATACCCAGAACCACAGCAATCCTCCTATCCCCATTTTTCTTGGTGGTAGTCACGTTCATCTCACTGGACATACTCCTCCAAGGACTGGGAGAGGACGCGTTATTCACCTTGGACCTGGTGTCCATATCGACGGGCACCCTCACTTGGTCCTCCACCTATCTAGCCATAGCAATAGGCCTGACCCTCACATACAAAGTCCAGAGATACGGTAACTTCGCCCAGTCTGAGCTTTTCATGCTGGGGATGTACGTCTCTATGATCATGATATGGTCCGACTACTTCTTTCCGATGTCGAACCTCTCCACATCTAAGGAAGGCGTCCTGACTTGGTCCGTCCTAATCTTCACCCTCGTAGCAGCCTTCATTCTTACGGGAATCGCCGGGATAATAATCGACAGGCTGGTTTACAGGGGGTTCCGAAGGACGAAGGCGAGCCCACAGGTAATGATGATCGCCTCACTGGGGGTGGCCCTGATACTCCGTGCCCTCACCTACCTGAGGTTCGGTGCGGGCAGGAGGATGTTCGAACCCGAAGGGGATTGGAGGATGCCCAACCTCAGGTGGGAGATACCAACCACGAAGCTTCGATTCAACTTGGGCGACACCAGCCTGAGGCCCGCAGAGCCCCTCTACGGGGATTCAAATGGCGATGGAATATGGCAAGAAGGCGAGTATTTCACCGATTTAGACGGCGATGGGAGATATGATGCCGCTCAGACATATACCCACTTCAACTGCGAGCAATCCACCGATCCAGATACGGGCGAGCTCATGTTCGACGAGGTCACGGGAGAACCAATACTATCTCGAATAGTATCCGAGGGCTCTAAACCCACTCTCGAAATTTACGACACCACTACTGACTGCATCACCCACGCTACTACCAACTACGCATACTACAAGGGAGCAGTCCCCTTCGTTGTTTTCTCCGCCGTACTGCTGCTACTGCTACTGCTGAACAAGACCAGGCTCGGAAGGAGGATGAGGGCAGTAGCCGACAATCCGGAACTAGCCGCAAGCAGCGGCATCAACGTCGAGAGGGTCCATCTGACCAGCGCCTTCCTATCTGCAGGACTTTCTGGCCTGGGGGGCGCAATATTCGCATTGACCCTGAGATTCAATCCGGAGACCGCATTCACGCTCCTCCTCCCGTCTTTCGCCATTATCGTACTGGGGACTATAGGGTCGGTGCCTGGTGCAATAGTGGGCTCACTGATAGTTGGCTTCGTCCGTGCACTGTCCTCTCCCGTTCTAATAGGGATTGGAGGCCCTCTGGGTAGATCCAACTACTCTGCATTGGAGGGGGTAATGCCTTACATCTTCCTCGTCGCAATTCTGATGATTATGCCCGAGGGAATAGGCGATGCCTATGAGAAATGGAAAATAGAAAGGCTGAGGAAGCGCAAGGAGGGAAGCACCGAGAGGTCACCAAAGATAGCGGTAGCCCTAGCTATATTGCCAACCGGTATTCTGGGTCTCCATCACTGGTGGAACGATCGGACACAGAGAATGCAGAGCTTCTCTGCAATCGCAATTGTTGCCTACGTGTTCCACAGGCTTAGCGACTTCATCGCCAGGCACTCCTTCGCAGATGGGGCCTGCTCTGACTCGTGCGCGTCCAATGACGTCTTTGAGACAAACCTCGCAGTCCTGACGGGCAGGAACGATGGAGTGATTTCCCTCGAGGACTCACCACTCACCGAATCCGATATACTGGGCCAGATGACCCCTCCCAGCGAACTATCTGCCTCCGAGGCCGATCAATGGGTCGCTGACACTGTCGCTGACATGAACGAGTCATGGCTGAGCATGATGACCTACGAGATTGACATGGTCAATTTCATCGTAGACCTCGGAGACATAGTGTGGCCATGGGCGATCATTGCATTGTGGATATACTCGATATACGAGGGCTTGGGGATGCTGTCCGATTCAGACAACAAATCGGCCCAAGCAGACAGAATGATGGATTCTCTCCGCAGAACCCAGTCCGCTGTGTCCGACTCCATCAGGTCCGCCCAACTCAAAGTGACGAGCATGTGGTCCGCTTTCGATAGGAAGCACAAAGAATTCCATAGAAAGCACATCTTGGTCGACAAAGAAAAGGTGGTGGAAAGCCTCCAGAATCTCCTCCGCGTCATCTCCATCCTAGTCGTCTTAGTCATCCCATCCCCAATCATCATCCCAATCATCATCCTCGTCCCATCCGAAGTGCTGTCCCGAATTACTGATGTTATCACAGGCGCACTATCTGGAACAGGACCTGAGCGCAGGAAGATGGATATGTATGGAAGAGAGAGCCAAAGGGGATCGTGGCTGCTATTCGCGCTCTTGATTGCAATCCTACTCGTCTTCCTACTATGGCTCCCAATATCGGAGTCCGACGACTTCAGGTGGAAGAAGATCCTCCAGTCCTCAAACGTGCTACTCACCTTGTCCATCTTCGTCCTGATGTCTTTCTCACTCAACCTGCATACCGGCTACACAGGAATGGTCAACTTCGGCGTGATATTCTTCGTTGGAGTAGGAGCAATAACTGTGGGTATCCTCACTGCCCCCGAGGAACTACACGGGTACGGGTGGGGTATACTCCCGGCCACGATTATGGGGATGGCACTGGCCGCATTCTTTGGCTGGGCATTGGCATACCCAACAGCCAGACTCAGGACCGACTACTTCGCCATAGTCACCATCTCCCTAGGGGAGATACTCAGGATACTCCTTGCTGGCGAGCCCCTTCTGAGGGTCGGTTCCGTTGGCAACGCTCTAGGGATCTCCGCATACCCCCTACCATCGGAGAAGTGGTGGTTCTGCGGCTCGGAAAAGATAGGGGAGGGGACCGCTTACGAGAACATCGCCGACTGCAGGGACCCAATCCCAGTATTGGACGAAAACGGAACTCCCATGTTCGATGGCGTTTCTGGAGAGCCCATCCAGACCTTCCTCTCCTCTCCCTCCTCATGGGTTAGCGACCTCCTCGGACTCGGGGACCCAGCCCCATACATGTTATTCCTGATGGTACTGTCTTTGCTGTCTGTCGGCTTAGTCTGGGGAGTCCTATCGAAGCTCCTCTCCTCTCCCTGGGGAAGAATCCTCAAGGCCATACGGGAGGACGAGGAGGTCGCTCAGCATCATGGACACGACATACTCACCCACAAGGCAGCGAGCCTCGCCCTCGGGGCTGCGATAGCTGCCCTGGCCGGGGCCTTCTGGGCTTGGAAGCTTACTGGATTCGAGCCCAACTTCATGTCCCCGGCCCGCTCTACGTTCCTCGTTTGGGCTGCATTCATCATAGGGGGCACCTCAAACAACAGGGGAATGATAGTGGGAGCATTCATCATTGTGCTGATGGAGTTCGTCTTCAACGTCCTAGTAGCCGGACAGGGTTCACCAGACCTTCCCTTGCACACGACCGCAGCGAGAATCGACAGCCTATTCGAATGGATGTTCACGGACCAGTGGGAAACGGCCAGGATATTCCTCTACATGATGGCAGTGGGCTTCATTGTTCGATCCGAGGGGTTGCTGGACATCGGGGCGTCCGGTGCAGCCATATTCATATTCGGCGCCATAGCACTGGGCGAGAGATCCATCGAGGAATCGTTCTTCGGCGGCATAATTAGTGCAGACATGCTGTATGTCAAACTGCTTCTAATCGGCTGCCTGATGCTCTTCTCGCTCAAGTTCAACCCCAAGGGACTCCTGCCAGAGGTACCTGTCCGACCTGAGAGACCGATAGGAGGTGAACCCAGTGGGTAAGACAGTCCTCAAGGTAGACAAACTAAGGAAGGAGTTCGGTGGGCTGGTCGCCGTCAAGGACGTCTCCTTCACAGTGGGAGAGGGAGAGTTCGTGGGCCTCATAGGCCCGAACGGGTGTGGAAAGTCAACCACATTCAACTGCATAAGCGGGCTCCTCGACCAGACATCCGGAAGCATCGAGATGTTCGGAAGGGACATCTCCAACCTCCGCCCGGACCAGATTCAGAACCTCGGCATGACAAGGACGTTCCAGCACACAAACCTCTGGCGCCAGATGACCGTGATTGAGAACCTCCTAGTGCCACCGAGAAAGCAGTTCGGGACATCAATCTCCGAGTTAGTAAAGTCGCTCCTCGTCCCCGTAAATGAGGCCGAGGGGGCGAGACTCTCCAGGGCATACGAGGTCCTAGACCAGCTCGAAGTACCCCACATGGCGCACAACCTGACCAGCGAGCTTTCTGGGGGCCAGAGCAAGCTCGTCGACATAGGCCGCTCCATGATGGGCGACCCACAGCTGCTACTCCTCGACGAACCTGTAGCCGGTGTCGCCGGCCCACTGGCGATGAAGATATTCAACAACCTCAGAAACATCGTCGACGAGACTGGAATATCAGTCCTCATCATCGAGCACAACATGGACTTCATCCTCAGGCAAGGCGTAGACAGGATCGTCGTCATGAACGAGGGCGAGGTCCTGATGCAGGGGACTCCCGATGAGGTCAGAGCGAACAAGGAAGTCATCGAGGCGTATCTTGGAGCGGCTGGCTCCCCGAAGGAGGACGAGTAATGTCACGAATTCTGGATATCAAGGGCCTAGAGGGCGGTTACGGGTCGGTTCAGATACTGTATGGCATAGACATGTACGTCGAAGAAGGAGAGTTCGTTACCATAATCGGACCCAATGGGTGCGGTAAATCTACCCTAATCAAGACGATATTCGGAATTGCCACATACTACTCTGGGGACGTCTCCTACAAGGGCAACGACGTCTCAGGATGGAGGACCGACCAACTCGTCAACCAGGGGATAGCATACGTCCCTCAGGTGGACAACGTGTTCCCATCCCTCTCGGTGACGGAGAACCTGCAGATGGGTGGGAACAGCCTATCCAGCAGCGTTCTCAGCGAGAGGATCGAAAGGGCACTGGAAATGTTCCCTGACCTCAGAGAAAGGGTCCATGACCTAGCAGCCTCACTTTCAGGTGGCGAGCGGCAGATGCTTGCGATATCCAGGGCGCTAATCTCCGACCCCAAGTTCCTCCTGCTAGACGAGCCTACTGCAGCGCTCTCCCCTCTGTACCAGCAGCAGATAATCGAGAGGATTGACTCACTCAGGGAGCAGGGCATCACTGTGCTGATAGTGGAGCAGAACGCCAGGCTGTCTCTCGCAAGGTCGGACAGGGGATACATTGTGTCAAACGGGAAGATAGTGCATACCGGGGACGCTGCAACCATCCTGACCGACCCGGAGATAGGGGAGTACTTCCTAGGCTCCACGGGACATTAGCTCAGAAGCCAGCCCGGAGAGCAGGGGAAGGCACTCCTTCATCCTGTGACCATCATCTATCTCCACCAGTTCGACCAATGCAACTCCTCTGGCAACCCTCCTGGAGACCTCGATGGAAACCACATCGTCTCCGGTTCCGTGAACAATCGTGGTGCTGTGCAAGGGTTCTGGCCACGACATCCTCTCAGCAGCCACCATGAACCCCCATTCCAGGTCTATGTCAAGCTCGAAGCCCCTGTACCTCCTAGTGCCAACCTCCCTCCAATTGGACAGCTCTTCTTCAGTAAGCCCTTCCCAGCTATCGGAAAGCCCGAACGCGGGAGCGATAAGAAGGAGCCGAAAATCAGAGTCGCCCCTGAGCGAAGAGGCATTGGCCGCAGCCAGACCTCCCATGGAAGAACCAATCACCAAGTCGTAGTCTGACTCGTCTATCTCCCTAAGTAGAACCTCTGTCTGCTTCTCTATGTCCCAGCCGAGATCCGACATCACAGGGGCCGTTACATCCCACCCTAGCACGTCCCTCATGAAGGTCGGCTTCGATCCAGAAGGACCTCCTTCGAACCCGTGGGCGAAAAGAACCCTCATCATCATCCGACCTATTGCCTTCCATTCTAGTCAAATTCCAGACCCAGCAACTCAAAGTCGGCAAGAGGGCAACGGGTCATCGTCGCATGGTCCATTACCCTGATGTGAATTTCTGCCACGACATGGACCGTTGCTTGGAACATATGGCCCGCATGGACATCATTGCCATCGTCCGACCAGCAGCAGTGGATGTGCGTGAAAGCCCCCCCACTCTGAGTGCGAGCAATATTGCCCGACAGGCTCACCAGTTCAGATGGGGCGTCCAAAATACGCCTCTGGTAAACCCCCTCCTCGTTCATGTAGCCATATTGGTTATCTCGCGTCCTGCCAATTCCACTGGTGATGGCCGCCGCATCAAATCCAACATCGTCCGCCAGCCCCTGCAGGGATGCGTGAATTTCCTCTCCCGGGTCGAGTCTGACAAAGATGTCACTACCAGATCGTGTGTGCTCCATAGCCCGCCCTGTCGACCAATCGATTTCAACCTCTCTCAAAGCACCCACCATTTCGGCAATTATCAGGAAATGATTCAGTGGAAGCAACGAACATCTCTGAGGCACAGTACGCAAACCAAATTTCTCCATCGGAAGCATAGGGGTGTACGACATCTTCCATTGTGGTTATAGACCGTGACATCACGGCATCAAAGCCCGACGGTGAAAAACATGACAATGGCCGTACACGACTCATCACCAAGATGGAGGACATTCCTCAATCAGGCCAAGGAGAGGGAGATTACCCTCCTCCTGTCAAAGCAGTCACCGACCCCGGTTATTGAGGTGTCATTCCATGACCTTACTGGATTCGATCCCGACTTCGCAGAGGACATACTCAACGAGCCAAGGCAGATATTGGGTAGTGGCAGTGCCACTCTGAGCGACATCTGCAAGGAGAGGGGGGTCGACTTGGATGCGATGGTAAGGGTAACCGACTTGCCAAGGGACAGTCGTAGGCCCTTGAGGGAAATCGGGAGCTCCGATATTGAGAAACTTAGGAGCGTCGAGGTTTCTGTGACAAAGGTATCCGAATTGAAGCCTAGGATTCACAGAGCGGTTTTCCTCTGTCAGAAATGTGGTTGCACTATTGAGGTAGAACAGAAAAACGAGAGGGAGCTAGAAGAGCCTCTGGAATGCCCCCAAGAAACCGGCTGTGGGTCATCATCGAGGGAAACTAGGTTCAAGCTCGTGATGAACGTCTCTAGGATGATCAACAATCAGTGGTTGGAGGTTCAGGAACTCCCAGAGAACGTACCCAGTGGTGCGCAACCCAGGAGGGGCATCACCCTAGTCGAGGGAGATTTGGTGAACAAGCACCTCCCAGGCGAGAGAATCACTGCAAATGTGATACCTGTCGTCCATAGTGAGGTCAAAAATAGAAAGAAGACGCCAATGTTCGATATCATCTACCACCTAGTGAGCTCCGAACACGAGAGCGTACCATTCACGGAGATAAAGATCAGCGAGGAGGATAGGGAGTTGATTTTGGAGGTCTCCCAGAGGGATGACCTAGTCACACTTATGCAGAGGTCGATAGCCCCCTCAATCTTCGCCACACGAGTGATGAACCATGTCAAGAGGTCCTTGGCTTTGCAGCTCTTTGGCGGCGTCAGGAGGAAGACAACCGACAAGAGCCACCTGAGAGGAGACATACACATTCTTCTGATGGGAGATCCCGGAGTGGCTAAATCACAACTTCTCTCATACATGTCCAACTTAGCTCCCCGTGGGAAACTAGCCTCCGGAGGAGGAGTCACAGGCGCGGGCCTTACTGCAGCTGCTGTGAAGGATGCCTTCGGTGATGGCAGATTCGCCCTAGAAGCGGGCGTCCTCCCTCTTTCAGATAAGGGACTAGCAGCAATCGACGAGTTCGACAAGATATCCAAGGAAGACAGAAGTGCAATCCACCCAGCAATGGAACAACAACAGATACATGTGGCCAAGGGTGGAATTACGGCTACTCTCCCAGCTAGGTGTGCGGTATTAGCAGCAGCCAACCCGAAGGATGGGAGGTTCTCGAGGAGAGGGCCAAACCAAAGCGTCCTCAGGATGTACGAGGAAACCGGACTACCTGCTCCATTGGCTTCTAGATTTGACATAATCTGGATGATTAGAGATGAGGTAAAGGCCGAGGATGACGCAAGGATTGCCAAGCACATCTTGGATACGAGGACGAGCGCGATAAGTGAAATTAAACTAGAGGAGTCTCTGGAGATTGATCCTTCTGAGCCCGATAAAGATCAGATATACTCAGTCGGAGTAGATGGCCATGAGCACATCACACTCGACTTCCTCAGGAAGTATGTCGCCTATGCAAAGAGGCACGTCCATCCGGATCTGGACGACGAGGCAAAGACTGCCATACACGAGTACTACATCAGCGAGAGGCAGTCCTATGGGAGGGAGGACGGGTCTGATGAAGCCCCAGTACCAGTAACTGCAAGAGCCCTCGAGGCCCTGATTCGCCTTACCGAGGCACACGCCAGAATGCATCTTAGACAAGTCGCTAACAAGAGGGACGCTACAGTTGCCCTAGCGGTCTTCAAGCACTGGAGGGACGAATCGGGAATAGAGGACGACTCCGAGCTCTACTCGGGAGTCCCGCATCGGCAGAGGAATGCCAACACCATAATCAGGAAAGTAGTCAGGGACATCTGCCAAGAAACCGATGGAACGGCCTCGCTCATTGACATTCTCAATCGGTGCAGAGCGAGAGACCTCACGGAGCAAACAGTCGAGGAAGCGCTATCCAAGATGAGAATGTCAGGAGAGTTGTTCATGCCTAGGAACGAAACATACTCCTTCGCCCGCTGACCCTATGAGCGAATGCCCGTTCCGATGGTACGATGGAGCCCATTGGCGACGTATCCAATCCCTCTGAATTGGATCCAGCGGCTCTCGGGTTCATGTGCGGGCTCGAGATACATCAGCAACTAGCGACAGGCAAGCTGCACTCAAGGATGCCAAGCGAGCTCTATGAATTCGGCATTGACGACATCCCATCTGACTGGGGGGCCTCCGAGAGAAAGCTCAGGGCATCCCGGGGAGAGGGGGGCGTGGTCGACGTAGCAGCTAGGTTCGAACAGAGGAGGAACCGTTCCTTCGTATACATCCAGTCTCCAAATTCCGGGCTCATAGAGATGGACGAGGCCCCTCCGATGCGCCACGACGAGGACGCAGTCGAGGTAGCACTCACCATCTCAGCTATGATGGGGGCAAAGCCAGTTCCCGCGATGCAGGCCATGAGGAAGACGGTTGTCGACGGATCCAACACCAGTGGCTTTCAGAGAACCACCCTGGTATCCACGAATGGTGCGATAGCGACTCCCTCGGGAGAGGTCGGAATCGCGGTAATATGCCTGGAAGAAGACTCTGCCAGGAAGCTCGACGCTTCAATTACGCCTAGGGGGGAGGTCGTTACCTACACTCTCGACAGGTTGGGCGTACCTCTGGTGGAGATCGCAACTGACCCCGATGTAATCTCCCCCGACCATGCGAAGGAGACAGCATTGGCATTGGGGACGCTGCTGAGGGACACCAGGAGGGTCAGGAGAGGGCTTGGCTCCATCAGGCAGGACCTCAACGTCAGCATCGCGTGTGGTGACAGGGTCGAGATCAAGGGATGCCAGGATCTAGACTGGATTCCTAGGATCATCCGATTGGAGATGGCAAGGCAGCTACACATGTACCGACTGGCCAATGAACTGCGAAGCGAGGCAGGACTCCCCCCCCTGCCATCCGACAGGAGGAAGACAGAGGGGCCCGTGGAGAACAGGGTCGCCCTCTCAGCACAATCGAAGATACCCCTGGAGATCCACGATGTTTCCGATCTCCTCTCCGGATGTGACTCCAAGAGGGTGCTGGAGTCCTTGGGCAGGGGGGAAAGAGCACTTTGTGTCTCCCTGCCAGGATTCTCAGGCAAGCTGGGCTCGAAGGGAGAGGACTCCGAAGGTGCTCAATTGCCCCGTCTTGGGAGGGAGCTCGCAGGTGCGGCCAAACTCGCAGGCGTCGCCGGTATTTTCCACTCAGACGAGCTACCTGCATATGGGATAGGACAAGGGCAAGTCGAAGAAATTAGGGACTCGCTCTCACTCACGGATCCCGACGCATTCGCAATTTGTGTCGCCCCTCATTGGCAAGCGGAGTTAGCGTTGGAATCTGTTGTCAACAGGGCTCGGATGGCATATCACAGAATACCCCAGGAGGTAAGAAATGTGGTAATTAGGAAGGGACAGCCAGAGGATGGGACGACTACCGCTCTGAGGCCGCTTCCGGGCGGCGCTAGGATGTATCCCGAGACAGACGTCCCAGTCCTCGGGCTCTCTGTTGACAGATGGGGCGAGATATGCGGCAAGCTACCCCTGACCTCGGCAGAGAGGGCCGAAAGGATCCGCTCGTTCGACATTTCTGAAAATCAGGCGGAGTCGATAATGAACAACGAGTTGGACGATTTCCTAGTCGATGGCGTCGAGGGTGAACTCAAAATCCCCGCAAAGGCATGGGCTAGCGCACTCCTGGAATTTGGGACCTCGAAGCTACGGGCCCTGGAGGCCGCGATTCACCTCAGAGAGGAGGGCGTGATGACCAGAGAGGGAGTATCCCCCTTGGTTTCAGAAGCCCAACTAGAGGACACAAGCGCCCTTTTGGAGTGGATGGCCAATGAGGCCTCTGAGAGGGGCTTCACTCCTGCTGACAACAGTGCAGTGGAAAGCGCCGTTGAGGAAGTACTGCGGGAAAGAGAGGACTTCGTTGCCGAGAGGGGGATGGGTGCAATAGGGCCACTCATGGGAGTGGTTATGGGCAAATTGGGCGGCTCCGCTGATGGAAAAATAGTCAGCAAAGTCCTCCGAGAAAAGATTTCTGAGATTTTGGAATAGATATTCATTGGCATAGTTAAATTACCAGTTTTATCACAGTTGCAAATCATGTCGCAAATCCTATCGTTGATGGCTATCTTAGTAGCCTCATCCATAGCTCTTGCCAATTCAATAAAACCAGAAGATAGGTTGAAGGTACTCTCAGCTCTATGGCTAGTGGTCCTCCTCCTTTCTTCCTCAGTGATCTCCAAAGAATGGGCAAGAATGACCTCAGAGCTTGTTGATGACGAAACAGATCACCATTTTGGACTTCCCGACATTTGGGAAGACAAGCAGGTAGTGTGCTTCAACTTCCCAGAAGATAATGCACCAAAGGGGTACGATGACGGACGACATCACATAGACAGCGACGGCACGAAATTCTTGACTGATTCCAACTGGAACGGCTCTGGGGCTTGTGTCGGCGGCTTCTCCGGATTTGAAACTGGGATCGAACTTCTGGATGAGGCAGTGATGGTATCAGGGGGCGACTTTGCCTACAATTCAACCCAATTCTCCTTTGGAATGCAGATTGATTCCATTGGATGGGTCGAGCCATGTGATGCGACCCCCTGCTCGGAAGACTTCCCTTCTGGAGCGTGGTGGGGACTTTACCATAATGGCCAACTGTCGACACTTGGAATCAGCGATCTTCCACTAGAGAATGATAGCGTAATAACTTGGTCAATAGTGACGTGGTGAGGCAATGAGAAGCAAAATCATGATTAGACGGCTTCTCCCATCTGCATGAGGGTGCTACCATGTTAGACGCGCATGCTGTGACTTTATCTCCTGCTGAGACCTTCATTTTGAACGTCGCCCTTCTTGCTATTATTGGGTGGTCGATGTGGAAGGCCGAGAAGACCATGACCCCTGGAAATGATGCCTTGGTGCTAGCGCTGCTCGGGGTATTCGCAGTTTCTGGCAGGGTTCTCCTGGACCCTCTGCCAAATATTCAACCAGTCACATTGATTGTCCTCCTCTCTGGGATTTACTACGGGGCCCCTCGAACCGTAGTTCTAGCCACCTCGATAGCACTGGTATCCAATATATTCCTGGGACATGGGATATGGACACTCTACCAAGCAGTGGGATGGTCACTAGTGGGGCTATTGGGGTCCCTCCTGTCAGGCAAACTAACCATCTCAGGAGAAATTTCTCCCTCTAGGGTGGCGGCCCTATCCGTAGTCGCCGCATTCCTATTCGACTGGACTGTTTCATTGAGCGCCCTGCACACCTTCGGAGTCGATCTATTCCCAATCTACATCTTTTCGGGGATTCCTTTTGACGTTCTACACGCTTCTGGAAACGTCTTCTTCGCCGCATGGCTATCATCCCCCCTGTCGGAGATGATGTCCAGGCACGTCTCTAGAAGAACGGTGGTGAGGGAAACTGTCGCGTCAAGAATCTGAACTTACCATGGTATTGGTTACAAGGGCAGATCTGAATCTATCAAAGGGGAAATTGGCAGCACAGTGCGGCCACGCAGTAAGCGAGTGTGTGCTAAAGTCTCATTCGAAAGAGCCCAAGGTTCTGCAAAGGTACCTGAGGGAAGGAGCTCGAAAGATTGTGGTGGCAGCCCCTCACCTGGATGGACTTAGGAGAATCTACGGAGATGCAGCGGAGAGCGGGCTCATCGCCCACATGGTGAAGGACGCAGGCCATACGGAGATACCTCCCGGCACAGTAACGGTCGTTGGAATCGGACCGGGTCCGAGGGGAGTCATAGACTCGATTACGAGCAGTCTGCCCCTAGTCAAATGAGTCCTCGAAGAAGGTGTTTGAGATCCGGCGGGACTGGGAGTGAACCCCCCAGCCCGCCTTACGTTATTCTGACCAATCGTTTTACCGATCTCAGACTGCGTCGTCGACCATCATGCCGACTCTGGCGCCGATACCTACTATTAGGCCGTCGACGATCCAGTCTAGGGCGACATCCTGGATGCCGTCCGCGCCACTTAGGAGCGATGCTCCCATCTCGTGCGCTGCGTCCATTCCGCCCATGGCACCAGCAAGGGCCATCAACGAGAAGGCCGCTACCCATGCGTCACATCGGGTGTAGATGGTCCAGAATACTGCACCACCTGCAATCATTGTGAGTGCTCCCCATAGCTCAGGGGCCTCCCACGCTGCTGCTTCCCAACCGGTCTCTATAGCTCCAGCCTCGGTCATCAGTGCGATCGCTAGTGCGGCACCGACTACCTGCGATAGGAGTAGCATAGCGTTACCCATCATTCCGTCTGTGTCACTTAGGTCACCGGTCATCATGTGGCACCAAGTAACAACAGGCAGGATGTGCGCTCCACTTATTGCCATCCATGCTGCAGCCATTAGAACAGCACCTTCTAGGCTTCCTAGGCCGGCTCCCGCGAGAACCATCCAGGATACCATGAAGGCACCTCCAACTTCATTCATCATTGCTCTGTTGTCCATTTCCATATTTTTTCCTCCTCACCTTAGTGAGCGGTTGCCCACAA
>CAYLUC010000007.1:0-68056 GCA_964386765.1 uncultured Candidatus Poseidoniales archaeon
CACGCAGGCTGCTGGACAGGTACATCGAACACAGGTCAGCCAGGCACGAGAGGGTTCTGGATGCGGTTTCGTCGGGGATTATCTCGCTTGACGATATAGCCAGGTCGGCATACGAGGACACCCCAGACGCGAATCCCCTCCTATCCCGGGACCAGACGCTGTCCCACCTGCGCTCACTCGCATCCTCAGGAAAGGTGGAAGAGCGGGACAACGGCTACCACCCAGTCTAATCCGTGTGAACGTTGAAGGGTCACCTCACACTGGTGGAGTCATGACAGAAAGGTGGTGGGACAAGAAGGACCCTGAACCCGCCGATGAAAAGCCAACCGAACCTCACACTGCCCCTCGTACCGAGGGAGTCGAATTTCTGCCTCCGAGGGGAGGTGAAGTAAACTTAGATCCTGGTGAGTACCTAGGAGAGAAGCTCGTACTGAAGCCCGATAGAAATGGGTGCTTCTACGTCAAGGGGAGCATTGGGAACCTCAAGAATATCAATTTCCTTGTAGACACAGGAGCGAGCTACTGCTCCGTGAGTGAGAAGGACGCTAAGATTCTCGGCCTAGTGTACGGGGAGCCGATACAGACGTCGACGGCCGCTGGCCCGGGGCTGGGGTACAGCACCACTCTGCCCGACGTGACAATCGGCACGATGACAATGAGGGGCGTTGAAGCACTGATCAACCCCCTGGCCGAACAAAGAAAATACTCCGTCCTCGGCATGACTTTCCTCAATCAAATCGATTGGGAGCATGAGGACGGCATGCTCATTCTCAATCCAGACGGGATTCACCTTGGCACCAAGGCCGGTTCCGGGAACTGGCTCTTCGAGGACCCCGGATACGCAATAGCATCCATCCTCCTGGTTATGGGGATCATAGGTGCCTTCGTCGGAGGGGCTGCCACTATTGGCTCCGAGGGAGATTGGGCTAAGGTGGATGCAGAGGTCTTGGCGAAGTACCCGGGGTATGACTGGAACGAAATCAAGGACTGCTACGAAGATGCTTGGGGGGACGAATACTGCGATTACTACTACGAGCTGGATTGTTGGGCTGACTTGGATGTCTCGTACATGGTGGACAATTCCAGCTACACAGGCGAGGTGAATCACTTCGGCCTTGGAACTTACGAAGATTACGAGGGCGCTGAGGAAGACTGCTTGGAATATGGTGAGAATGGGACCATGCCGATAGGGAGTCTCGTGACGCTGTACTACAATCTCGACGACCCCCGTGAAATACAGGATAACCCTCCCTCTTCACCAGCCCTCGGACTCTTCTGCTGTGGGATAATCCAGGTCATTCTACTTGTCCTGGTCCTTCTGGGGGCTTGGTTCGATGTCGGGACGAACAGCGTGACGTTTGGAAGCGGTGGCCACTACGGCCACTCCAGTTACTACGGCCACCCCGATTACTACGATCGCCCCTGGCACAGGAGGCCGTGGTTCCACCAGAGGCGTAGGCACTATCACGACAGGCGGGGACACAGGGAAGCCAAGACCAGCAGAACCGTGAGAAGCTCCGGCGGCAGGAAGGGCGGCGGCAGGTCAGGCGGTGGCGGCAGGTAGCCCGTCGTCAGGATGAAGGAGCCTGCCCCCTTTGGAATAGAGCGTGGACGAGCACTGGACAGGGGTCCCGACCATCGAGGGGGCATCTTCAAGGGAAATGTGGGTGGACTCCTCCGCGAGGGTCTCCCTGAGGTTGATGGAGTGGACTCCTGATTCCCCGTCCAACGAAACACCAGTGGTCTTCGTTCCTGGCTGGGGATCCGTATTCGAGGGATGGAGGCCCCTGATCGAGGAGTGGGCGAGGCGTCGTCGAATCGTCTACATCGAAACACGCGAGAAGGGGAGCTCTAGGATAAAGGGGCGGATATCGAAGAGGGACTTCACGGTAGACCGTCTGAATTCCGATATCGCTGAAGTCCTGGAATCTATGGAGATCGAGAGCGAGGAGGTTGACTGGTTCTCATCTTCACTGGGCTCGACCCTACTGATAGATGCCTTCCAGAAGGGGATTCTGTCAGGGAGGACCTCCATACTACTGGCACCGAACACCGATTTCGTATTCCCAATCTGGGCGAGGGTGCTGATGAAAATGCCGTTACCCAGATGGACCCATCCCCGACTGATGAGAGTGGCCATATGGGCAGTTGACAGGAAGGTCAAGGAAGAGGGGCAGAGGATCCGCTACAGGAGGGCTCTCCTCTCCCAGGACTTGGGGAAAATGCTTCTATCTGCCAGATACCTGATGGGATACTCACTACCCGAGGACCTCTCCTCAATCGATGTTCCCTGTGCAATAATGACTGCTTCGTCAGACAAGCTGCACGGAATGGAGAAGGTGCTTAGTATCGTGGAGAGGATACCAGGTGCTCAGATGATAGAGGTCCCGTCTAACCAATATGCCCATGAGGCGGACGTTCTGAAGGAGATTAGGGAATTTCAGTCGTCTGTTTGAGTCGCACGGCCCACAATTAGCGATTCCCTGATGAAGGGCACTGTTGACGGCGGGACGAGAGCATGCGTGAGCAGTCGTCGTCGTTTGAGGTCGCGCGGGTCGTGCGTGAGCTTTCGAAAATGGTTGGTGCGAGGGTCAGGAAGGCGTATCAGCCTCACTATGAGCAGGTGGTCCTGAGGCTGAACAGAAAGGGGGACTCCAACAGGGATCTGGTCATAGTCAGGGGGAAGAGGGTCTACACTTCAACTAGAGACAGGCCCATGCCCCCAAATCCATCCCAGTTCGCCATGGTCCTCCGGAAGCATCTTGGAAATTCTAGGCTGGTAGGCGTTGAGCAACACGGTTTCGACCGTGTGATGATACTCGATTTCGAACATGGCGGAGGGAAGGTGAGGCTAGTTATAGAGCTCTTCAGGGACGGGAACATCGTCCTCATAGACGGAGAGGGAGTCATAATACAGCCTCTGACTCATGCCAAATATGCCAGTAGATCCCTGAAGAAGGGCATCGAATATGTGCCTCCCCCTGATGCCCTTGACCCCCGTGGAATGAAGATTGGGGAACTAGGGAGAATCCTGGATGAGAGCGATAGCGACCTCATTAGGACAATAGCATCCAGGGCGAACCTTGGGAGGGTTTTCGGTTCGGCTGCGTGTTCCTTAGCGGGAATCGATGAGGATTTGCCAGCCAATTCTCTGGATGAAGGGCAAAGAGAAGCGATGATGGGCGCCATAACGAGCATGCTATCAGAGCTTGAAGAGGGATCCGGCGCAACACTCTGGTTGACGGACAACGAAGCGGTTTCGAAGTGGAAGTCGGAATCTGAGCTGGAGGCATTCTCTAGCGCAGAAATCCTGTCTCCTATTTCCCTGTCCCACTTGGATAGCTCTTTCTCCGTCAAAGTAGAGTCGGTCTCAGCCGCTCTAGACGGGGTTTTCGGGACGCATGATTCTGCGGCCTTCATCCGTCGTGAGGAGGAGCGCCTGATTGAGTCCGGTTCTGATGAGCAACAAGTCTTAGGAAAACTGGAAAGAAGGGCGGAACAGCAGCGGCAGGCTATCGGAAGATTCCACCAGAAGGCTGCAGTCTCGCAAGAGCTTGGCAAGGCGATTCAGGAGAGTTGGGAGCATGTGAACTCGATTCTGGAGCAATTCAACTCGGCCATCGAAGGCTCGAATTGGCAGTCTGTTGCAGAGAAGTCGTTGGAAATACCGTGGATAGGGGGGGTTGATCCGAGGAAGAGAACTATCGTGGCGTATCTTCCGGATGAAGAAGGGGAGCCTGGTAGCAGCATCACTCTGGAAGTGGACAAGACAGTCCATCAGAACGCTCAGAGATATTTCGAGAATGGCAGGACCCAGAAGGAGAAGGCCAAGGGGGCGCAGGCAGCACTCGACAGGACGGAAGCGTCACGGGAGCGTGAGGGTCGCAAGGCTGCAAAGGAGGCGGCCGCAGGCAGATTGCGTGCGGTCAGGCGAAGTCGTAGATTCTGGTTTGAGAAGCACAGGTGGGCGATTCTCCCTGGTGGCCATTTCCTGATTGGTGGAAGGGATGCAAAGGGGAACGACTCGGTCGTGAAGAAGCACCTGGGTGCCAAGGACCTCTACTTCCATGCTGACTTGCATGGAGCCCCATCCTGCACACTGAAGCTGAAAGATGGGCTACTTCCCAACCAAACCCCATCTGAAAGCATCCCTGAGGGAGTGGCTTCTCTCCAGCTTTCCCAGAGTCTTGCAGATGGTGTCGATGATGCCAGAGAACTTCATGAGTCCATTCATAGCGAGGCTGCTAGGATTTCCGTATGCTGGTCAAGAGCGTGGGGTAGTGGCGGTGCGGCGGCGACGGCTTTCCACGTTAGGCCCAGCCAAGTATCCAAGACAACGGAGAGTGGCGAGTCCCTTGGAAGGGGTTCCTTCGTAGTCAGAGGACAGAGGAACTGGCACAGGGATCTGAAGCTTGAGTTGGCAATTGGAATGGGTGTTGTGAATGGGATACCTCTGCCGGTCGTGGGAACTACTGAGACGATATCTGGGATGTTCGGGAGATGGGCCAAAATCACTCCTGGAAGAAGAAAGAAGGAGGACATCGCGAATTCGATTTCGAAGGCGACCGGGCTGACTCAAGACGATGTCCTCGCTGCTTTGCCACCTGGCAACTGCTCAATTGAGGATCACGGATTGATTCGATCTTGATTATTGGTTTGCCACTCTGGGGCGGTAATCGCGTATAGAACTGCATCAACATAGTGATCATACAGCCATTCTCTATCTTTGGTAATCCCCTCGAGGCGCATCCCCAGTCTATCTGCGACAGCACGGCTTTCATGATTATCCACAGCCACCTCTAGCACGAATCGGTGTAATCCGAGATCGTCAAAGCAATGTTCCATAAGACGTATGCAGCAACGAGTGACGATGCCTTGTCCTGTATGTCCCTCAGACAACCAATATCCAACTCCACAGCCCCTGTTACCCCAGTCTATCCAGTTAAGACCGATTGTGCCTATTATTCGACCACCCAGACGAATCGCATAGACCACTCCCTCACGCTTCTCATACTCGTCAAGGCTCATCGAAATGAAGGAAATCTCGTCATCAACATTGTTGGTTTGATCTAACCATGGTAACCACTCTCTGAGATACGCTCTATTGGATTCGACAACAGAGAATAATTCCTCAGCGTCATCTATTCCCAACAAAGAGAACCCGAGGTCGGAGTCGACTTGTAGGGAGTTATCCGGACGATGGGAGGGGGGCACGGTTTTTCGCGGATGTAGCCACTATTGAGTTATTCGCAGGTTGCGACAATGCTTCAAGCGAGTACTTCCGGGAGTGCCTCATGAGCGGTGGCGGACATGGGGACTGGACCTACTCCGAGTACCTCAATCTACACGAGTTGCTAGACCTCCAAGGGGAAGAGAGGTCCATCAGTGCAGATGAGATGCATTTCATAATTGTTCATCAGACATTCGAGTTATGGTTCAAGCAAGTCATCAGGGAGCTCTCAGAGGTTAGGGACATACTGGGACAAGTTCCTGTCCCAGAAGACGAGATTCCACGTGCGGTTGAGCACCTTGGCAGAACCACAGAGATTTTTCGCCTGATGGCCAATCAGTGGTCGGTACTAGAGACACTTACGCCCCAGGGATTCCTAGCTTTCAGGGATGGACTTGGGAGCGCTTCCGGGTTCGAGTCGTTCCAAATGAGGGAGTTCGAGATCCTTCTGGGACTGGAAGACTCAGATAGAATTGGAGGAGTCAATGCACTGGATGCCTTCCGGAGAATGGCCTCCAGAGGCGAGCAGCATGAGGAAGTTCTCACTAAGCTCGAGGAGGTGTCTTCGAAGCCAAGCCTTGCAGAATCCCTGATGCTTTGGGTAGAAAGGACCCCCATCATGGGTTCGATTTTCGAGTCCGAAAATGACCATGCGGCGGTGCTTGAATATGTGGATGCACACCTAGATGCACACAAGAGAATTTGTGACTCTGCTTCTGGTTCCTCTGATATGATGGCTGCGAGAATGAAGGCATCCCATGAGTCGGCGATTTCATTTCTGAAACCAGATGGAACGCCGGATAGGAAAAGGGCGGGCCTGTTGTTCATTGAGTCCTACAGGGAGCTCCCCTTGCTCGCTTGGCCTCGTAAGTTAATCGATGCGGTGGTTGAGCTCGAAGAGTCGATGGTAAAGTGGCGTCACTCACACGCGAGAATGGTGGAGCGGATAATGGGCAGAAGGATTGGAACAGGCGGCACCAGCGGGGTTGATTACCTGGATGCTACATCCGAGTATCGAATTTTCAAGGACCTATGGGCTGTGAGGACCATTCTGGTTAAGCCGCAATTGCGCCCAGGACTGGTAAACTCGGAATTCTATGGATACAACTCTGCAAAAGAGTGATTTTTTGGTTTAATCCATCGGACCCTTGAAGTCTTCTGGTCATCTCGAACGTCGTATGCCGGAAGCGGTGATTTGCGGATATGCACGTACTCCCTTCGGGAAGTTCAGGGGGGGCCTGTCAGAATACTCAGCTCCAGAACTGGGGACTATGGCGGTTTCTGAACTCTTGAGACGGACAGGGATAGACCCGGCGAGTGGCGATATCGATCAAGTGTACATGGGTCAAGTTCTCCAGGCTGGTTCTGGCCAGGCCCCTGCAAGACAAGTTGCCCTAGGGGCAGGGATGCCGCACTCGACCCCTTGCACCACAATCAACAAGGTATGCGGTTCTAGCCTGAAATCCGTGATGATTGCAGCTTCCGAGATTAGATCCGGGATGGCATCTCTGATTGTGGCCGGTGGCATGGAGTCGATGACAAATGCCCCTAGATTTGTCAGGAGCGTGAAGAGAGGCGAAGATGTCCCTTACAAATCACTTCTTTCCATATTGTCAAATGATGGGCTTGAAGATGCCTACACCGGTGAGAAAATGGGCAACACTGGAGAGACTTGCGCCCGCGAATTTGGGATTTCCAGAGAACGTTCTGACTCCTATTCGGTGAGGTCCCATTACCTCAGCAATACTGGTTGGGAAGAGGGGTGGTTGGCCTCAGAGTGCTTCTCTGTTGGGGGAATGGACAGAGATGAGGGGATTAGGGCCGATACGGACATGGAAGGACTCTCATCACTAGTTCCAGTTTTCGATGACTCTGGGCAGGTGACTGCTGGAAATGCAAGTCAGGTATCGGATGGTGCCTCTGCGATTCTGGTCGCTTCAGAGGACAAAGCGCGTGAAATTGGTTTACCCATACTAGCTAGGATAGTTGACTACACGACATCGGGCGTATCGCCAGAGAGAGTCATGGCAGCACCCATCCCCGCAGTGGAAAAGCTTCTCGGGAGAAATGAGATAGACGCCTCCAACATAGATGTGTTTGAGCACAATGAGGCCTTTGCATCCGCTTCTTGTGCGATAATGGACCATTTTGGAGTTCCCGACGAGTGCTTCAACATCCACGGAGGTGCGATTTCAATTGGCCATCCCCTAGGGGCGACCGGAACGAGGTGCCTTATGACTCTCGTAAACGCCCTCATCCGAACCGAAGGACAGCTTGGGGTCGTCACGATTTGCCTCGGCGGCGGAAATGCAGTGGCAATGCTGGTCGAGCGTCTGTGAGAGGAATCCACGCCCCTATAGGGGCGATGAGCAGTAAGAGCCCTTATGTGGGGGCCTCCGGTCGGCCGCCCGATGGTTAAGCCTGCAAGACACCACACACGCTTCGAAAAGGCGCGAATTATTGGCGCTAGGGCGCTTCAGATAAGCATGGGGGCACCCCTCTATGTCACCGAGGATGAGTTGCGAGAGAAGTTCAGTGATGAGCTCATTCAGCTCTATGGGGTTGATGAAGCGAAGGAGAGAGTGGTTCTTGATCCAATGAAGATAGCCACTCTTGAGTATGAGGAAGACAAGATTCCTATCGATGTCGACCCCCATGAAGAGGAAGAGTGAGCTCCGGAAGGGGTGGTAATCTTGCTCAGCCCGATTAGGCAGGGTGTGGAAAAACTCTCAGATGTAGTCAATCCCAAGAAGGCGACAGCCACACTAGTCATCCTGACGGTGATCGTGATATGCATTGGCGGAACAATCAGAATTTACGATGCTGGTGAGTCATGTCCTGATTGGCCAACTTGTTTCGGGACATTCGGGTTTGATATTTCTGAGGAGGAGCAAGGAGAGTGGTGGGAGGCGAACCCCGAGGAGGCTGACTCCAGGGGTTCAGGGCACAGATACACTTCTTTCCAGATTTTCACAGAGTGGTTTCACAGGCTTCTAGCAGGTGCAATACTAGGGCCTCTAGTAATATTGAATTGGATAGTCATTAAATCGGACGATGAGAAATCATCTGAATCGAAGCGAGCATCGGCGGCATCCCTGATTCTCATTCTATGGCAAGGTGCTGTTGGATGGCTGACGGTTGAGCTTGATAATGAACACTGGAGTGTTGCTCTCCACCTCGGTTCTGCATTGGCCTTTATGCTATGTCTGATATGGCTGTGGATGGAACTATGCAAAGATGATGACGAACTGCCCAATTGGCTATCCTTCGATCCATTGCTAGCAAAGAAATGGGGTCCGTTATTGGGTTGGATGAGTCTTGGGACACTGATAACCCTATTCTCCGGTGCCTTTGTTTCCACCACACCCGGTGCAAACTATGGATGTGGAATTGGTGGCTTTTCAGAATCTTGGCCACTTTGCAATGGGGAGCTTTTTCCTTCTATAGAAGATTGGGAGATTCAGTCCCAGGTCATTCATAGATGGTTGGTTGGTGCGATTGGCGTATTTCTTATCTCCACGTGCTACATGATTTGGAAAGACTGTGCTCATGGACAGGGGGGGACGATGCTGAAGACGTGGATATTCTCTGCCACTTTGCTCTACTTCGCAAATGTTGCTCTTGGAGGATTCTACATACTTTCTTGGGAGTCGGATGGATTCTTCGAGTTCCTTTCGTTGGCTCACCTGATGGTGGCTGCTGGGGCTTTCTCCGCTCTAGCTACAGCTTGGCTAGGCCTCTCCGTAATCGCAATGAGAGATAGCAGTCACTAAATATCTACATGATGAGGAGGGTTGAGATGAGTAGTGCGGTTGGATCATACTTCTCTCTAACGAAGCCCCGCGTTGTCGTTCTTCTCCAGATTACAGCGCTGTGCTCCACACTATCTCATGACTTTCTTAGTGAGGCCGGACTGGGGATGGGAACCATCGAGACCATGGGGGTAGTCTTGGTAGGTGGATACCTTACTGCAGGGGGTGCCAATGCAATCAATATGTGGTACGACAGAGATATTGATCCAAAAATGAGGAGGACCGCAAATAGGCCCATACCGTCAGGTGAGGTTTCGCCTAATTCGGCATTGTTTTTCGGCGTGTTTTTGTCGATAGTCGGAACCCTTTGGCTGATTGTTCTTGCTAACGAAGTTGCTGCCTTCTGGGCTGCTTTCAGTGTGCTATTCTATGTATTCATCTACAGTATTTGGCTGAAGAGGTCTACCCCCCAGAATATTGTGATCGGTGGAATAGCCGGATCCACTCCCCCCCTGGTTGGATGGGCCTCCGCTGAGAGTAACCTCCAACTTTCTACAGAGTCTGTATCACTATTCATTGAATCAATTACGGACATTGGGGGCTTGATGCCCTGGTTCATGTTCATGGTTATCTTCCTCTGGACGCCTCCTCACTTCTGGGCCCTTGCACTCTACCGCTCGGAGGAATATGGCGAGGTTGGCGTTCCAATGATGCCAAATGTGAAAGGACCTGAAAGGACCCTATTCGAGATGAAAATTTACGCCATATTGCTAATCATATTGTCCGCTGGCGCACCAATAGCATATGGAGGACTGGACAAGGGGGAAATGATCTATCACATCGTGGGTTGGAATGCGGTTCTACTGAGTTTATGGTACGCTAGCACGATTTGGAGGATTGACCTAGAGGAGTTGCCCGATGAGGATGGCAGAAAGGCTACAGCATCACGCTCATTTATTGATTCATTAGTTTACCTGGCATTGGTATTCGTGATGATTCTGACTTCAAGTATCGGACTCAATGGGGCCATTGTTGGTGCCATTATTACCATGTCCTGGGTAGTTAGAATTGAGTGGACTAAACGGGCATCTTCGAGTCAATCATAGATGAGTGGGTCCCGATGCCTTCAAGCACTGAGCGGGATGTTGACAACCGTAGAGGACTGGGGCGAGGCCATGGATGAGAAGGAGCTAATCTTCGATTGGAACACCATCGACTATGAAATCGAAAGAGATCCATCTAGTCACCCGCATGAGCTTTGGTTTGACGATGAAACCCTTCGTGACGGCCTTCAAAGCCCCAGCGCGAGCAACCCCACCATTGAGCAGAAGCTAGAGCTGATTGACTTCATGGAGAAACTCGGGGTCCAGAAGGTGGATCTGGGGCTCCCTGGAGCAGGCCCATTCCACGTTGGCCACATAGATGCGATGCTGGGCCACATGGGAGAGATGGATTACTCGCTGAGGCCTGGTTGCGCAGTTAGAACCGTAGTCTCTGACATAGAGCCACTTGTCGACCTTCAAGCGAAGCATGAGCGCCAGATACAAGCTAGTGCTTTCCTTGGAACTAGCCCCATAAGGCAATACACGGAGGGCTGGACAATGGAGAAAATTATGTCCACAGCAGAATCCGCGGTTACCTTCGCGGTTGACAATGACATCCCCGTAATGTTCGTCACTGAAGATACCACCAGAAGTAAGCCCGAGGAGATTAAGGAGGTTTATTCCAGGGCAATTGAGCTTGGGGCTGACAGAATTTGTGTTTGTGACACATGTGGTCACGTAACCCCCAATGGAGTGAGGAAGCTCCTGCGATTCATCCAAGAAGAGGTCATTCCGGACTCTGGTGCCAAGCGTCGTGAAATAGAGGTCAACTGGCATGGCCATCAGGATCGTGGACTTGGGGTTGCCAACAATCTGGCCGCCTATGAAGCTGGGGCTGATGTGATTCACGGAACGGCCCTGGGCGTTGGAGAAAGAGCTGGGAATGCACCTTTGGATCAGACTCTAGTCAATCTGAGTCTCATGGGGGTGATTAAGAATGACCTCACCTCATTGAATGAGTACATGAGGAAGGCCAACGAGTATATCGGCGTCGCTTTACCTAGAAACTACCCAGTTTTCGGAGAGGACGCATTCGAAACGGGCACTGGCGTTCACGCCAGTGCAGTAGTGAAGGCCATGACGAAGGGCGATCATTGGCTGGCTGATAGGGTCTACTCGGGAGTTCCGGCGGGAGACTTTGGACTCAAGCAGATAATCCGGATTGGCCACATGAGTGGTAGATCGAATATCACATGGTGGTTGAGTCAAAATGGCTACGAGGCATCTGAAGATTTGGTTGAACACATGTTTGAGGTTGCAAAATCCCAAAGAAGGCTGATGACTGACGAAGAAGTACACGCAGTGATTGGAAATTTTCGGTCCTAGAAATATTGACTCAAGAGTCTAACTTCTACTACGAACGGCTATATGTCTAACTTACGCGAGAATGGCCATGCGAAACGCGTTCGTGATGGCGGTCATGCTCCTATTTTCCTCAATTGCAGGAGTCTCGTCGGCAGACCCCTTTGACGGAAGGGAAGAGAGGATTGTTCATGACTCGATAGTCTCGACATACTCAATCGCTGTTCAAATGTCCCTAAATAGAGCTGAGGACCTCTCCTCTTACTCCCAAGAACAGCTCGACTCTGCTTCCGAGTGGCTTGTCATTACTGGTATGGAAATGGAGAGCCATCTGAGTTCCAAGGCAAGTCCCGACAACTCACAGAAAGCCCCTATCCTGAAGGGTGCCTACATCTGGGAGTTCACTGATCCGACGAGGTCGGTGGATAGTCTTCGAGACTCACTAAATTCTGGCGAGATAGAGTCTTTCTCACCACTAGTTGTGAAACAACAGCATCCTCGTTTCGTACCAGATGACCCTGAATTCCCTGCCCAATGGCACTTGAGTAACACCGGACAGACAAATGGAGTCTCCGGAGAGGACTCCAACATTACTGGGGCCTGGGATAATTACAATGGTTCGGGCGTAGTTATCAGTGTCGTTGATGATGGATTGGACAAGGACCATCCAGACATATCCCCCCACTATTCGTCTCTACTTTCCTATGACTGGTGTAACGACGATACTGATCCCTCTCCCTCCCCCTTCGACGGACATGGCACATCGGCAGGCGGTGTTGCTGCTGCAGCGGGTGATAACAATCTGTATGTCACCGGTGCCGCCTTCGGAGCAACAATAGCTGGTTCGACACTGATTGCTTGCTGGGCTGGAGATCAAACAGAATCGGAGGCCCTTAGCTACGAGAATGATGATATCGACATTTACACAAACTCATGGGGGCCGAGTGATGATGGGCAGACTCTGGAGGGGCCGGGGCCCCTTACTACTGCTGCATTCGAGGAGGATGCTTACGGAGGCAGAGAGGAACTCGGGAATATTCTGACTTGGGCCGCAGGGAACGGACTCGGTTCCAATGACAATGCGAACTATGACGGGTACGCAAACAGCAGGTACACGATTGCGGTAACGGCGATAGACCACGATGGAGATCAGTCATACTACGCAGAACCCGGAGCTAACATCCTGATAGCAGCCCATTCTAATGGAGACGGCGAAGGAATCACAACTACTGACATAACTGGCTCGGGCGGATACAATAATTCTGGAAATGTCACTCATGATTTCGGTGGCACCTCTAGTGCGACTCCGCTTGCAGCAGGAGTTATTGCATTAATTCTAGAAGCGAATGAGAACCTGACTTGGAGAGATGTTCAGCACATTCTCGTCAATAGCGCACGCATGAACGATGCCAGCGATTCATCATGGGAAACGAATGGTGCTGGTCATGATGTTTCACACAAGTATGGTTTTGGCGCGATAGACGCTGGTGCCGCAGTAAACCTAGCAGAGAGTTGGTCTCTTGTTGACGAGGAGGTCAACCTCACATTCAGTCCCACGATTTCCTCGACCACTATACCAGATTCAAACTCGACTTGGACTGAGTTTGATCTTGACGTGCAATCGGACATTCAGATTGAGAGCGTCGATATCATAGTCAACATCTCACACAACTCAAGGGGCGACCTTGACATTGTACTTGTCTCCCCAACCGGGAAGGAGTCATGGCTCGCAGAGAACCGGAATGACAATGGGAACAATTACTACAATTGGATTTTCAACACGGTGCACCACTGGGACGAGTCGTCCATTGGTGAGTGGACTCTGAAAATACGGGACACTGACTCCGGCACTACCGGAACCTTGGACTCATGGGGCATGATAATTCACGGAATGGATGCGGATCTGGACCATGATGATGATGGCCTTGAGGACCTCAACGAGACCGGCGTCTGGGGGACTGACCCTTATGACGCCGATACAGATGATGATGGTCTGGATGACTACCAGGAAGTAATAATATTCGGTACTGACCCTCTCTCAGTAGATAGCGATCTTGACGGCCTGAACGACTATTCTGAGGTCATGGTACTGGGGACTAATCCACTTGACAGCGATTCTGACGACGACGGCCTATCCGATGGTGCCGAGGTAAACTTCTGGTCTAGCGATCCACTGGTTTACGATCCAGATGCTGACAACGATCTATTTTACCACTTCAACGACTGTGACGATTCGGACCCTCTTGTAAACCCTGGAAGGCCCGAGATGCTCAACGGAATAGACGACGACTGTGATGAGTTGACTGATGAGGGATTTAACTTCACAGATGCTGATGGTGATGGGCTGGTTGATTGGTCTGAATTCCACGTCCACAACACAAACCACCTTGATGCCGATACAGATGATGATGGGCTCCGAGATGGGGTAGAGGTCAATACGCATGGTTCGGATCCCAACTGGGCCGATCCAGACGATGATTCTGATGGTTGGCACTGGTTCTTGGATTGTGATGACGAAGATGAGTTTAGGTCCCCTGGTCTACCAGAGATTCTAGATGGAATTGACAATGATTGCGATGAAGAAATGGATGACGGCTTCGACTCAATAGACACGGATGGAGACCTGCTTAGTGACTTCGAGGAGTATCACAACCTGTCCACAAACCCCTACAATGGTGACACTGACGGTGATGGACTACCAGATGGATACGAATTGACGGACTCAATGTCCGATCCACTGGTGTATGACCCCGATAGTGACAATGATGGGGTTTACTGGTTCGACGACTGCGACGATGAGGACTCTGAAATGTCCCCCTATCTGCCAGAATCACTTGATGGGAAGGACAACGATTGCGATTTGGTAATCGACGAGGACTTCTATGAAACTGATAGGGACGAAGACGGTTTGTTGGACTATGATGAGTATCACAACTTCACAACTGATCCGGATGACCCAGATTCTGATGATGATGGGCTGACTGATGGCGAGGAGGTCCTATCGACAATGTCTGATCCACTGAAGTACAACTTCGACAACGATGGGGATGGTTTCAGAGACTTCGAGGACTGCGAGGATTTGGTTGAAACAATCAATCCTAACGGGATCGAGAAATGGAACGGCTGGGACGATGACTGCAGCGGGGTGATCGATGACGGGTTGGACAGGGCGCAGTTGGTTTCAACGACGCCTGAAATCTCGGAGATAGTCAGATGGGAATCGGTAAACGACAGTTTGGTTCTATCTATCGGTGCCGTACCAACTCAGATAGAAGCTAGTGTTTCTTGGAAGTTCGGTGACTACACCCTCACGGAGAACATCAGTGATAGCGGATATATGATTTCCATACCGTCAATAGACTGCGACTCCCCAGACAGCAACCTTGCAATACAACTGTGCTCAGAAGGTAGCAGCCCCCAACAAGTGACTGCATTGATGGTAGACAGTGGTGAAGTCACAGAATTTGTCTGGAACTTGGATATGGCGGTATGGGAGCCACCACTCAGTGTGAGTGAGAAGATCCTGGGATTCATATTGAGCCCCATGGGCGCAATAGTGTCCCTTTTGGGTGTGATTTGCCTGATTGGAGGGGCACTACTCATAGGATCAAGGATTTCATACAAGAGGCAACTGAAAGAGGCGTACGAATTCTACAATATCAATTCCGATAGTGACAACATTGGAGTTGAGCATCAGGGCTACGCATTGCCTAGCGCCCCGGATGTTTCGAGTCTGTTATCTGGGGGGGAACAAAAACAGATGGCTTATTCACCCGCAGAGATAGATGAAGATACTGGATTACCCGGGGCCCCCAAGTTCGATTAATCAGGGGTCAGCTTCGGCTGCTTCCTCTTCAACGCCTACCGGGTCATTGACCCCCCACTCTGCATCGACTGACCCACCTGACCATTCCCCCTCTACCGTGATATCCTCAACATCGTCGTCTTCACGCCATGGAGGATCACCATCTGACCCTGTAATCACTAGGCAGTCATCTTCATCCAGTCTCTTTCGGATGGTCTTGACTCCTTTTGAAACTGGCAATATGTGACCAACGGGTGTGCCGGCAGTGACGAAAGGATGTGTGGCGGAACAAATGATCAGTCCCTTGCTGGGCGAGGTGACCTCATGAGTTTCTGAGGGCCTTTCCGGATTCGTCACGGTTGCGACTACCTCTCCCTCATCGACGAAGCTGCCCGCGGGGGCCAGAACATCGAGCAAGCCCCCTTGGTCGGATCTTATCCACACAGAACCAGAAGCCAATATTCGGAATCTTGGCCTACTAGGATGGCCTGGTATCATCCTCAGTCCACGCAGAACATTCAGTATACCATAGATGGAAATCTGCACAGACTCGGGGTCTGACTCATTGGGTCCACCTCCCTCAAATGTGATGCTGGCGATGTCTGATTCGTTTGTTAGCCTCCGAAGTGATCCCTTTGGCCCAACGTTATCCAGTATTGCTTCTATTCCGAATGACCTTGCAATTTTGTTGCTAGAAGCATGGGCCAGATTGGCCCTAATTTGAGGCATGTTTGTCCTTCCAAAGGCAGCAGTGTGTAAATCGATGACGTAATCGCTACCGACGATAACCTCGTTCCAAATCTTATGGGCGACCCTGAATGTCGTATTGCTCTCTGGCTTCCCCGGGAATGATCTGTTCAAGTCCCTCCCATCTGGCATATATCGACTCTGTCTACGGTATCCCGGCATATTCACTACAGGGACAATTCTGAGGGTTCCGGACATCATCTCTGGATCAATTGGCTTTCCCGGACCGACAAAATTTGGCCCGGTCAAGTAAGTGAGTGCTAAGGGGCCGACTAATTCGTTCCCGTGGACTGCCCCTAGAAGAGTCACTACCGGTCCCGGCCTAGAGCCATGAATCACTGTAACTGGAGTTGGCCATGATTCCCCAATGTCCACGGAAAGGAGATCGAATTCGATCCTCCTGATAGAGCCAGGCGAAATCCTCTTCTTCATGAAATTATGATTCTTCGGACCATTCTGCCTAGACCATTTCTTGGGAGTCCCTGAACTACCCTCCAATGCCTTCTCTATCTCCCTCCTTCTCCTCTGGGGAATCTGGTTTGCGACCTTCAGTGGGGTGAATCTCCGCCTCTTGGACCGAGGAGTGAGGGACTCCGGCCTAGGCTTTGGAATCTCGTCAGATGAGTCGTTATGTGGTTCGGACAACAGTCTGCCCAGTCGGTCCGACATAAATAGGGTACCTTGTGGGAAAATTGGGAATTATTCAATTCCCCGAGGCTCCTCGGACGCTCATGGGCAAATGGGATGGAGCATCGGTCCAAGAGGAATACGCACCGAGCAGCATATGTTTCGGATGTGGGCCTTCCAATTCGCAGGGACTGCAAATTCGGTCATTCAAAACAGAAAACGGTTTGGAGATGGAGTTCACTACATCCGATGAGCATCAAGCATTCCCAGGCATGGTGAATGGTGGAATCATTGGCACCTTACTAGACTGCCATGGAAACTGGGCAGCGGCAATTGCATTGATGGAAAGAAACGGCTCGGAAAATCCCCCTTGCACGGTTACAGCAAGTTACAGTATCAAGTTACGACGACCCACCCCCCATGGTGAGAAGTTGCTAATTCAAGCTCGGATTACAGAAATCGAAGACGATCGGGCGAAGGTCAGCATGACATTATCATCCAATGAGAAAGTATGTGCGACTGGAGATGGACTGTTCGTAGCAGTAAAAGAAGGCCATCCTGCATATCATCGATGGAATTAGGCTTGATGCACGGCATCCTTTAGAACGGCCGAACTAGAGAGAGTGCGTGGAACGGGTAGCGCGAGGCCTAGAGGAACTTGGCCTCGATTCTAGATTGGTTGATTTCCTAAGGGATGAATGGGGAATAGAGAGTCTATTCCCCCCCCAAATGGAGGCCCTTCCTAGTGCCCTAGAGGGGAGGAATCTCATGCTAACCATTCCCACTGCTAGTGGTAAATCATTGGTTGCATACCTAACTATGCTTCACCGACTGGGAGGGGAGCTATCTGGAAGCAGGGGCCTATACATTGTACCCCTGAAGGCATTGGCATCTGAAAAGGTTGGAGAACTACGGGAAATTGCAGGTTCTATTGGATTGAAAGTAGGGATTTCTATTGGTGATAGAAGCAATGAAAATATTGGGGTTGCAGATGCGGATATCATAGTCTGCACTAGCGAGAAATTGGATTCCATGCTCCGAACAAATGAGAGCCTCCTGGAAAATATCGGCGTAGTGGTATCAGATGAATTCCATTTGCTGAATGACCCCAGCAGGGGGCCGACTCTGGAAGTTATTCTTTCGAGGATCAGGCATGAGAGACCAGACGCTCAGATTGTCGCTCTTTCTGCTACTGTTGGTAATGCTGAATCTCTGGCAGAATGGCTTGATGCTGATTTAGTTAAGTCCGAGTGGCGCCCTGTTTCCCTGCATTGTGGAGTAATGAGTAATTTGGAAATCAGGGTACACAGGATAGAGGGGGATGAGCCGGACAAATGGCCATCTGAGAGGGGGCTTGTTGGTAAGAAGACGAAGTCCCTTCAGGCGGCCCTCGATGATACGGTTTCCTCCAATGGTCAACTACTGGTATTTGTGTCGTCAAGAGCATCCGCCCAAAAGGAGGCCCGAGATTTATCCGAGCATGTACTCAAGGCCATAGATACAGGAAGTGGCCCCTATGATTCTGAGTTAATATCGAAGTGGGATGTAATTTCATCGAAAATCAACAGGGGAGAGGAGTCTTCCTCAGTTGGAAAGTCCCTGTCTAACTCAGTACGCGGTGGCGTTGCATTCCATCATGCTGGCCTTACTTCAAGCCAAAGGAGCGCAATTGAGGATGGATTCAAGGAAGGGGTACTGAATTGCATCGTTGCAACTCCCACTCTGGCACAAGGAGTAAATCTGCCAGCTAGGAGAGTCGTAGTACGGGATTACAGAAGGTGGAATACAGCAGCTAGCGCTTCAATGCCTCTTCCCATTATGGAAGTCAGACAGATGCTGGGGCGTGCTGGCAGACCCAAATACGACGAGCACGGGGATGCTTGGATAATCGCGAAAGACAGGCAAGAGGAGGAACGTATTGTCGACTTGTACCTACGGGGAGAGCCTGAGGACGTGGTTTCAAAATTGGCCAGTCCAATGGCAGTGAGGGCGGTTGAAGATCCTGCTCTTCTGAGCCACTGTCTTTCAATAATAGCAACCGGGGGAATTTCTGATAGGTACTCACTAGGACGTTTCTTTGGAATGACCTTCTTGGCAACTCAAATGCACTCCGAGACATTGGCCAGTAGGCTTGATGATGTTATTGATTGGTTGGCAGAAAATGGCATGATTGATAGAAATGGCGAGTCAGAAAAGGTAGCATCTAGGATGATGGAAGAGCAGCCTGACGAGCCTTCTGAAGAAGACTGGGAGGATGAAGCTCCTTCGTGGGCAAACTCCGCGGCTGACGCCCTAGGGATAGAGCTGACAAAACATGTTGAAGTTCGAAGGAATATCCAATCAAAGAGAAAGGGGCCGGCCATTTTTGGATTTAGAAAGGCCAGTGTAATAGGCCCAGAAGAAGAAATTTCGGCAGAATCTCCGTCGATGACCTATTCTGCCACTCCTCTGGGCAAGAGAATTGCAAGGCTGTATCTGAATCCCCTTTCTGGAAGAATTCTGCGAGACGGTGCTTCCAGAGCGATGTCGATCCTCACTGGAAGGGACGAATCTGGGCAGGTCTCGCCCATGGGACTCCTGCATCTCGTGTCATGCACGCCTGATTTCATGCCACTCTGGATCAGGAAAAATGACTTTGACAGAGTTCAAGCAGCCCTCCATGGACATGAAAGGGAGTTTCTTGCAGAGGCTGTCGATATGGAGGATGATAGGCGAATGAAGGCGGCTTTGGTGATTCAGTCATGGATGGAAGAAGATAGCTTCGGAACAATAGAGTCGGAGTGGGGAGTTCAGCCAGGGGACCTCAGAGGCCGAGTTGAGTTGGCAGAGTGGTTGCTGTATTCGACTAGGCAAATCGTGGCTGATGATGATGAGTTGTCTTTGATGGGTAGAGATGCCCACAGAACTCTCGTGGAGGCGATTGACGAGGTTCATAGAAGGGTCAGATATGGATGTAAAACGGACCTCCTAGGACTTGTAGCATTGAGGGGGGTGGGCAGAGTAAGGGCCAGAGAAATGTCTTCACTACTCGGCGTCTCAGAGGCTTCCGATGTCGCTGAATTGACAGAAAGAGACCAATCGAAGTTAGCAGATCTTAGGGGCTGGAGCCCTAAACTTGTCGAGAATCTGGTTCAAACGGCTAGTCGTGCAATGAGGAGGCGCTCTCGGTAGTATCTTCAATTACACAGGGAACAGGAGTATGAGGGAGAGAGATGCTGCCGTGGTTTCCTGCTTGGTGCATTGAATTCGAGGAAGCTGTGACAGACCCTTCCGTCATGGTCTCAAAGATTAACGAATGGAGACCAAGTGATAGGTGGTTCATTCTCGCTGAGGAAGCAGCTGGTAGTGAGTCGCACCTATGGACGGTTTGGTACTCTACGAGGAAGAAGGAAGTAACGAATTCCATGGTTGCTAGGGACGTGTCCGCTGAGTTCATGAGGATTCTATCTGGCACTCACCAGATTAGTTTGGCAATAGAGAGGTCAGGACTGTCAAGTGGTGACAAGAGAGCTTGGATCGTGCATCTTCCGGATATCGATGTCGGAGGGTCGTTGGGGGAATTGTCAATTCCCCGGAGCACATACAATGATGCGGACAAGGAAGCCACTAGACTTCAAGAGCACTTGGAAGCAAAATTGCTAGCCACTAGGCCAATAGCAACAATATCTGGATTAGAGAGAATTGGTGCAATAACGAAGGGACAGAAGGTGGAAAATAGCGAGATAGAATCGCTATTCATACTTCATTCTGCAATGGCAGATATGTGAATATACATTTCAGGGTCAACATCAAATCCAAGTTTGTGCCGGGGCGGTCCATGCAATCCGGAAGTTTTGTCCCAGATGATTTCGATGCGAGCGAATGGAGTAACATAGAGCCCTATGTCGATGAACTGCTAAACAGAACTCTGAGTTGTTCCGGATGCCTCGAAACACTGATCTCTGATGCGTCCAATCTAGCTGAGCACATTTCCGAAACCGGAGCACTCCTGTACATAGGGATGACATGTGACACGGAGAGTCAGGAGAAAAGAGATTCCTTCCTTGGATTTGTAGAAAATGTACGACCAAAACTTTCAGAGTTCTCAGATTCATTGAATAGAAGGATAGTGGAGCACCAAGCAGTAGACGACCTTCCTCCCCGATATGACCTGATGGTCAAAGGTATGAGGAATGACATTGAGATATTCCGCAAGGAGAATATCCCACTAGGGGTGGAGCAGACCAGACTAGTTACCGAAGCTCAATCAATTAACGGTGCAATGACCGTGATATTCGAAGGGGAGGAAAAGACGTTGCCCCAAATGAGGGGATACATGGAGTCCAACGAGCGCGAGATACGCGAGAGTGCTTGGAAGGCTGTAATTGACAGGAGGGAGATCGACTCAGAGAGACTATCGGAGATATTCGATGAGTTGGTTTCAATTCGCCACCAAATGGCAGTAAACGCGGGATTCGGGAGCTACACTGATTACATGTTCAGGGCAATGCACAGATTCGACTACTCGAAGGAGGACTGCATGGAATTCCATGATTCAATAGAGAAGGTTTGCATGCCACTCTTGCATCAAATAAATGCCTCCAGAGTCTCTTCACTGAATCTTGACGAGCTTAGGCCATGGGATGTGAACGAGAAAACCGGGGTTGGCCCAGATATAGAGGGCAAGCCCCCATTGAGACCCTTTGAAAACGTCGAAGAAATGGTCTCTAAGCTATCAGTTATGTTTCATGGAATGTCTGATGTTCTGGGCTCAATGTTCGATAAACTGGTAGAGATGGACACTTTGGACCTGGACACTAGGAAAGGAAAGGCACCTGGGGGATACCAATACTACCTGGAAAAGAGCAGGGTCCCGTTCATCTTCATGAACGCAGCAGGACTACAGGGCGATTTGGAAACGATGATTCATGAGGCTGGACATGCCTTCCATTCCCTTTACTGCGGGCATCTTGAGTTGATCGATGAACGTGACTACCCAATTGAATTCGCGGAAGTTGCATCTATGTCAATGGAGCTCCTGACTCAGCCAGAATGGGATATCTTCTATGAGGGAGGCGAAGCAGACAGAGCTAGGCGTGCTCATCTCGAAGGAGTGATATTCCTACTCCCATGGATTGCCACCATAGACTCATTCCAGCACTGGATATATGCTAACCCGCGACATTCGAGAGACGAAAGAAGGGATGCCTGGATCGCGATTCGGGAAAGATTCGGCTCTCAGATGAATTGGTCGGGAGCGGATGATTTCAGGGATGTTTCCTGGCAAGTTCAGGGACACCTGTATGGCGCCCCATTCTACTACATCGAATACGGAATAGCTCAGCTAGGTTCCCTACAACTATGGCAGACACATCGAAGAGACAGGAAAAAGGCATTGGAAGACTATGCCAATGCCATGACTCTGGGCAACACGAAAACACTGCCTGAGCTATTCTCAGCAGCGGATCTGAACCTTGGATTCAGTGAAAGCCACCTTGGACCTCTAATTGACGAAATCGGCATAGCCATGCAAGAGCTAGCATAGGTCATCGGACACGGGGCCCGCGGGTGATCAGTCCCGCAGACCCTCGGTTGTCACGTTGAAGACCGCCTCTCCATCTGGCAGGTTTGGGCTGTCTACCAGGCGGGCTATTCTCCGACCCCCCTTTGACTTCCTCAGATATAGGCGGAATGTGCTTGCGTGGGCCAATATGTGACCTCCGATTGGCTTCGTGGGGTCTCCCCACATTGCATCTGGCTTGGAATGAACTTGATTTGTAACGAGCACTAGGGCGTTATTGATATCAGCCAACTTCTTCAGATCCTTCAAGTGGCGGTTTAACTTCTGCTGCCTAGCTGCTAGCATCCCTCGACCCAGATACTCCGCCCTGAAGTGACTGGTCAAAGAATCGACGATTATCAGTCTGACATCTACGCTCCTGCCCATCCTCTGGATCTCATCGACCAGTAGTATCTGGTGGGCGGAGTTGTATGCCCTGGCCACGTGGATACGCTCTAGGGCTTCGGATGGGTCCATGCCTACTGCCTCTGCCATCTGGGTTATTCTCTCAGGCCTGAATGTGTCTTCGGTGTCTATGTAGAACACTTCTCCGCCAATTCCGCCCTGCTCGGCAGGAAGGACGCAGTTTACAGCTAGTTGGTGACCCACCTGGGTCTTGCCACTACCGAACTCCCCATACACCTCGACGATTGCCTGCGTCTCGAATCCCCCTCCTAGGAGTTCGTCTAACGCAGAGGTGCCCGATGTCAGCTTCATCACTTGGCTTCTCTTGTCGAGAAGTGCTACGCCACTGATGAATCCGCCGATGTTTGCTAGTTTCTTCGCTCCCGCGATAATCTTGGCTGATACAGCCTCACCTAGTTCGGCTTGTTCTCCCAGCTCAGAAGGGCTCATCACTGCTATTGCTAGGAGATCATCGAAGCCCGCGTCTCTGAGCTTCTCAGCTGTCGCTGGACCTACGCCTGGCAAATCCTCTATTGTCGCCCCGGGCTCGTCCACTTCAATCACTATCTCCTCGTCATCTACCTTCTCACTTGCGGTTGTATCACTCATCTGCTCACCTTGTATGTCCGTTGCTAATTCTCGGCAGTATATGAACAAACGATGGGGTGCAAGTCATTATTGAAAGTGCTATATTGTAACAAATGCCACTCAGTGTAACGTTTGTTCACTTTCAGTTTTGTTTTGCATTTTGGTAACGGGTGGTGGATTTGAACCACCGATCTCCGGGTTATGAGCCCGACGAGATAACCTGACTACTCCAACCCGTTGCATTCGGGGCGGAACGGCAATATATGAACGCAACCACATTCCCACCTTCCAGTCAGTTTCAATCAGAATGGTGATGAGTCGCCCTTTCCCCCGAAGGTCTGGTGATGTGGTGTCCGGCAACCTACTGATACGCGGATCTACAATGGTTCTCGATGGTCGTGAGGTTGTGGGCGACCTCAGGGTTTCTAATGGAAAAATCTCTGCTGTTAGTCCAGGTGGAGGCTTAGAGCCCTTTTCTGGCGAGACTGTAATTGACGGGGAAGGCTTGCACCTACTCCCAGGCGCCATTGATCCTCATGTTCACTTTAGGGATCCCGGTCAGCCAGAGAAGGAGGACCTTGAGAGTGGGAGTCGGGCTGCTGCCGCGGGCGGTGTGACTGCATTTCTCGACATGCCGAACAACATACCCAATGCTACAGATCGATTGACACTTGAGAATAAGATAGCACTAGCTGGCAAAAAGGCCGTGACCCACCATGGCTTTTTCATAGGCGCGACCAAAGACAACGTCAGCGATTTGCAAAGTGTAGAAGGTATGGATGGAGTTTGTGGAATTAAGATATTCATGGGAAGCAGTACAGGTGATTTGCTCGTCCATGAACAGAAGCATCTAGAGGATATTTTCGCCAACACTGGAGGGATTATTGCCACTCATGCAGAGGACGAGGTACGCCTACAACAACGCATTGCAGAGTTTGGTCATCGAACTGATATTGGGTCTCATGCCGAATGCAGGGACGTTGAGTGCGCGTTCCTAGCGACAAAGAGGGCTGCAGCTCTTGCACGGGATCATGAACATCGACTACACATCGTCCACATGACGAGCGCAAAGGAGGCGGATTGGTTGTCGGGCAACAAGGGCGACCTGATTACGACCGAAGTATGTACTCAGCATCTGACTTTCGATCAGGATGATGTCGAAGAACTAGGGGTACGAGTTCTGATGAATCCCCCCATTCGATATACGGAAGACAAAGAAACTCTGTGGACGAGACTGAAGGACGGGACCATCGATTGCGTAGTCACCGACCATGCTCCACACACCTTGGAATCTAAGTCTCTAGGTTATCCAAAGGCCCCAGCGGGGATGCCGGGAGTTGAGACCTCACTCCCCCTAATGCTGACTCATGCAATGAATGGTAAGTGCAGCGTCGCAGATGTGGTGCGCTGGATGTGCGAGGGGCCTGCTAGGGTCTATGGCATGCAAAACAAGGGGTCTCTGACCGAGGGGTATGACGGAGATTTGGCTCTTGTCGATTTACATACTCGCCGGACCCTCACTGATGCGGACACCTGGACCAGGGTTGGGTGGACGCCTTATGCTGGCATGGAGCTCACAGGATGGCCAATGGCGACTATCGTCGATGGGGAAGTCGTCCATAAGAGGGAGGCGAGGGGGGCACTACGTGGAGTACCCGTGGCTCCGCCTGGCTCAGTAGGTAGGGCCCTTAGGTTCGGGTAGATCTGTCTTAATCCTCGCAACCCTCAGCATCAGACTCGTTGCACGGGTGAGTTTCAGTATCTTCCGATGAAGATTCCGACTCTACGCCGTCATCGCCCGACGACTCAGAAGGCTCCTCCTCGGCCTCGTAGTGATAGGCCACTGGGTCCTCGTAACCTGGCAATTCCAGTTCAACCATTGGAGTCAGGTCGTCTGTTCTGTGAACGGTAGCCCCAGCTGCGGAGAAGGCGTAGATGTAGTCGCCCATGAAGATCGACCTGCGGATGCTGGTCTGGGCGTTCCACCACCCAGACAGGCCACCATCGTTGTAGAACTCGGAATGGTTAACCATCCCGTGATTGGACAGAGTGCCGTTCTCGGCATCTACGTCTATCAGCTCTAAGGTCGAGACGAACTCGTATCCTGAGTAGGTATACGTTTTGCCATCTATCTCGACCTGTTCGTGGGTGTACCTGTAAGTGGACAGAGGAACAGCGAGAAGTTGCTCTGGCCCCCAGTAGGTGAATGCCTTATGCTCGTAACTCGCCTCTGAGTAGGACCATGCCCATCCACATTCCCACCCATCACAGTTCTCATCCTCGTGTGCGGGAGACAGTTGTAGGGAGTCTGCTAGAGTGGGGTTGGTAGGATCGCTGACGTCGAAAAGAGAAACTTGGGTCATAGACCAGTCAAGGCCCAGTCCATCTGGCCCTGGTCCAATTCCTATGGTCAGAAGGGTGTCGGAGTCCACAGGGTGGATGTAAGTGGAGACGCCGGGGACCTCCAGCTCGCCAAGTATGATTGGATCCGTGGGGTCTGTGAGGTCAATCACCCATAGGGGATCTATGTTCTGGAAGGTGACGAGGTATGCCCTGTCACCGACGAATCGGGCGCTCCATATGCGCTCATTCGGGGCGATATCTCCAATATGGCCGAGGTGAATTAGATCTGGTGAGTCGACAGTGCATTCACTGGATGAGCACATGGTTTCTCCGGCATAGGTGAAGTATGAATTGCAGGTACAGCTCTTCGAGACTTCCAATGTGAACACGTTATTGGTAGGTCCGGTCCACTCCTCGGTCCCCTCGAGCCACCAGCGCCCCCATGAGTCCTCAGTAGTGGCTACACGGATCACTCCGTTGTACTCCGATATGGAAAACTGGTCCTGTACGGTTCCTTCTACCCTTCCTGAGGCGAGGTACGTTGTCGATCCAGGCTCACTGATGTCGAAGACGTGGATGTTTGTCGCGTCATCCCATCCGGAGTTTCTCCAGAACCACCACCAGTCATTGGCCGGCTCTGCTAGTACCAAGGTGTCTTGAGAGGAGTAAACATGAGACCATGAAGATGTGATGTGGTCAACTTCCATCTCAACGTCCTGAGCAAAGAGATCCAATGTCATGATTGTAGTGAAACCCCTACCAGCACTGTCGTCGCTAGCTGAGAATTCTGAGCACCCCTCCGTACTGACTGGGAATTCGAACATGCCACTGGAGGTCATCTCATACATGTGCGGGACGAAGTCATCGAGGGTGAGATGGGAGATAGCCTCAGAGTTGTAAGCTATCGTTTCTAGCAAGCTCTGGTTCCACATTTCCATCCTCTTGTCGAGGTCGTCCTCGTTCCAGTAGCCATCAGGTAGTGAGACCCAATGCTTGAGTCCCTCGATGTAGGTCGATAGGTGTGTGACTGAGCGGACTGTTCCATCCACGAGCCTAGCAGTGTGATAGTTTCCTTCGATGTATATCTCCCTGTCTATCGAGGGGGCTTCTCTGTCGCTGACGTCAACTACGGTGTACTTGACTAGGCTCTGAACCTGGATATAGGTGTAGGAATCTTCCTCACTGTCCCCGTAGTTTACCGTCACCTCCTGGGATATGAGTGGCCTCAGGGGGCTGTCCTCTGGCAACTGCCAGTAGTTGATTGCAGAAGCTATGACCAACCGGTCGCCCTCCAGCATCATCTGTATCGGATTACCTTCGATGTAGATATTCGATTCTAATGTCAGATTCCCGAATTCTGGGACGCCCATTATTACCAGTTGATCGCCGTTTAGCATGTAGATGTGGAATCCGTCCGTTTTCAGGAAGTCTGCCTCGTCAACGCCTTGTTCTTGATTATTGGTGCCCGAAAAATCTACCCCCTCTTCGCGAGATGACGAAGCGGATGTTGCCCCTGTATCATCTGCTGCTGATTCTGCCATCGCAACGCCATCATCGAATTCAGCCCACATGAATGGGCCCCCCATCCAATGGTAGTAGGATTCCTGATCAAGATTTACCAGCATCTCCTCATACAAGGATGACCTCAAATCGTCCAGAAGCTCAGTGCACTGGTTGTAATTCTGGAGATTAGGGGTAGTCCGGTCCCTGAATGGCAAATCTAGCTGAGGGTATTCTCCATCCAGCATATCCACCGTGTCGTCAATAGCCTCTTCAATTGCACCTAGGCACCCAGAGCTCAACATCATTAGCAGAACTAGGGACGCTGCCTTCTTTCCTGTGTTCATGGTTTTACGGAATGGAGTTCCACATATCAAGAGACTGGTAAATTGGTTGGACAATGAATGCCTCATGCCAGGGGAAATCCTGAGATCGGGCCCGGAAGAAAAATTGTGTTCGGAATCGTGATTGGGTTGGGCGTGGCGGTGTTTCCTGGTTCGGCTTCTACCTCTCCATCGTCGCTCATCGTTTCAACGCCTCCGTGATCATCGCCGGAGACGAGGCTCTGCGTGCCGCCTAGGAAGATCAGGGCGGCGATCTGTAGATCCAAGTTCTGGTCCATCAAGACGTTATCATCAGAATCTCAGACTTAAGCAACTTGGGTTCTTGCGTCACCGCTGCTTCATCATTCAATAATAACGAAAATCGGTCTTACTCGGTCTTTCGGACGTTGACTGCGTTTGGTCCCTTTGGGCCCTCGCCAACCTCGAATTCCACTGAGTCCCCGTCTCGGATAGTTCCCTCGACCTGGGTCTTGTGGACGAATAAATCGTCACCGCTCTCTTGCTCGATGAAACCGAACCCTTTTGTCTGATTGAACCACTTAACTGTTCCTTGTGCCATTGTGCCCGGGCGATTCGACATAGTACTTGAAGAGGACTGGAGAAAGCTCTCAATTTCCGCCAAAAGTGCCGAATACTCAGGCCGCGGCTTCTTTCCTGGAGACTTCCCTTGAGGCGACTAATGCTTTCATGCCCTTATCGGAAATCCTCCAGTTGGGCCTCTTCCTTTCGGAGGCTGCTTCGACAATCTCGGTGTTCCTAAGCTCAGAGAGGTGGTGGCTCAGGAGTTGTCTTGAGATTTTCATCCTCTTCCTGATCTCTGAACCCGACAAACCCACGGAACCTGAGTCCGCCAAAACCTCCAGAATGGCCAGCCTTGTCCCGGCAATTGGGTTCTTGATGCGGCCGACTTCCTCCCTAGATAGGGCAGAAACAGCATAACGACGTAGTTTTCCGTCCCTCCACGAGATTATCTGGCCAGAGGACTCCAGAGTATTGAGGTGATATGATGTCACTCCGTTTGCGAGTCCCAATGCATCCCTAAGCGCGGAAAAGTGAATTCCCGCATTGGCCTCCAAATATCCGAGTAGCCTACCCCTGGTGAGCATGTCCTCACTATTGCTCTTCATCCTGGCCAACATTGGGGAGACGAGGGCAACTAGGACTGCGACCTTCACGAACTCCAACATTATCGAGCCGATCAATAGAGAGCCAAGAGCCCCTGTACCACCGAAAATCAGATTCCTTGGCAAGTTGTTTGAATCAGATGACTGATCCTCATTTTCACTCCCTGATTCTGGTTGGTCGGCATCTGATTCTGGCTGCACTGCCCCCTCAGCAGAATCGTCAGTTAGTTCAGCAAATGGTGTCGCCTGATTTTTCTCATATGCGTCGTCTGTTGGCTCGTTGAGCATCCAAATTCCGGATAGTATGGAGATGGCAGCTAGAATGCTAACCAACCTAACAGCGCGGACGCCTTCCATCGACCTTCGCAGGCCATATTCACCTATGACTGCCTTGGTGAGAAGATTTGACAATTCGCAGTGTCCTTGAATAACGACCTGCTCCGAGAGGTGGGGGAAGGCTATGCCGGAGGAGCCAGAAATTACTGAGGATGCTTCCGATGACTTGTCAGAGGCGATGCTGACAGCTGCTAGATCGGTAGTCAGGACCTGTATGCAAATCAGGCCCTCGGAGCATGTTCTGGTGGTTACTGACCCAGAGACCTCAGAAGTTGGAAGGGCCCTCTATGAGGCTACGGCCGAGGTTACTGACAGGATTCTATTGATGATGATGCCACCCTCTCACAAGAAGGGAATGGAGCCCCCGTCCCCTGTGGCCGAACTGATGAGGCAGCAGGATGTCGTTCTGCTAGCAACTAATACATCTCTAACCCATACAAGAGCTAGAAGAAATGCCACAAGGGGGAATGCGAGAATTGCTTCGATGCCGGGAGTCACCGCAGAAATATTGGCCAAGGGAGGAATGACTGCTGACTACGGGGCCATGAAGAAGGAAATCTCGGGATTGAATCCACTTCTCAGGAAGAGGTCTTCTGTAGTTGTTAGGACTCCCGGGGGAACTGACCTTAGCTTCAGGACTGGAGCCAGATGGGTTTTGGAGGACAGCGGGATTTGCAATCGGCCTGGTCAAATTACGAACCTTCCTGCAGGAAAGGTATTCGTACTCCCCAAGGAAGGTACGGCAAATGGAAAAATCGTGATTGATGGCTCATGGGAGGGGCATAGGCTGGAGGAGCCATTGACCCTACTGGTCGAGGACGGCGTCGTGATTGGCACTTCCGGGGGCGAGGAATCTGAAGAAATCACGAGAGTAATGGACGAAGCGAGATCACGAGTGAGGACTTCCCTCATTGAGAGGGTGGGAACCGTGGCTGAATTCGGGTTTGGGATGAATCCACGATCCCGTATCTCGGGCAACCAACTTGAGGATCAGGTTGTCAGGGGTTCCGCATACATTGCAATCGGCGATAACAGCGCGCTGGGAGGGACGGCGCCAGTCGGCTTCCAGCTCAGAGGGGTGATGAGTAAGCCTTCTATCGAGCTAGAGGACGTCGACCTTGTTGTCGACGGGAAGATTACTGCCCGTAAACGGTGATTGAATGAGGGCAGTGCTCTGGTGCAATGGAGATTCCCCCAGTTCAAGAGTAATCGAGAGAGCTGGTGTTGCAGGGGTTCCACTCTTCGGAGTGGATGGCGGTGCGGACAAGGCTGTTGGTGCCGGATACGAGGTCCATGAGGTGGTTGGAGACATGGACTCCGCCGACACCGAATACTGGGATGGCTCGATTAGAAAAATCTCTGATGCCAACAATAGCGACCTTTCGAAGGCTCTCGAAGTTGTAATCGGAAGAGGGTTTGAAGAAATCGACGTGGTCGGCATTGAGGGGGGTTCATTTGGCCATCAGCTTGGGGCAATCGGGTCAATGGCTGAAGCCCCCGGTGGAAGCATGGTCAGGTTTCACCACGAGTCAGGAGTTACTCACAGATTCCACCCCTCGATGGACATCATGGAGTTAATTATCGAGGACGGCGGGATCTTCTCGGTTTTTGCCCTCACACCATGCGAGAGGGTTGGAATTATGGGTTCTAAGTGGGAAATCGTGGATGAGCCTCTTGCGTTTTCTACAAGAGGCCTTAGCAACCAGGGGAATGGGGGCGTGGTCCGCATCTCTGCTGATGGGGTTCTGGCAGTGTTCGTTGAAGAGTGACTAGCCCTAATCTGATGACGGGTCACGCGATAGCATCATGGCAATTGGACGAGTCCTGGCGTCACTCTCTAGCCCTATCTTCATTATTACAGCTAGAGGGACTCCCAGTACCATCCCCATTATTCCCCACGCCCATCCCCAGAAAGCGACGAGGAGAAGGAGGACAATTGGTGACATATCGAGCCTCTGTCCAGCCAGTTGTGGCTCGATAATGCCGCCCCATATCTGTTGGTTGCCCACCAGGAGTGCTATCAAAAGTAGAGATGATGCCGATGGCAGAACAATGAGTCCCAAGAGGATGGGTGGTATGATCGCCAGAAGCGCGCCGACATATGGGATGAAGTCCATCAGGAATGTGATTGATGCCCATAGGAAGACGAATGGGATATCCATTGCGGAGAGGACTATTGCAGCGACTACTGCCTGACCGAAGGCTACAGTAGCCCTAGTGACAACATACGTGTTGATCCCCTCACCGGATCCTTCGGCTACTGACATGATTCTATCTACATCATCTGGATATGCGGCCTTGATCCTCCTTGGCAGCGTCTCGGCCTCCAGTATGATGAATAGCAGGAAGATGAGGACGGTTACGAGGCTGGTAGTGAATCCAGCGAGAGTTCCGACGAAGTCGGCGGCGTAGGAGTTCACTGTCTCTATGGTAATTAAGCCAGTCAGAGCAGTAGTGTCCAAGTGGTATCCAAGAACCGAGAGGTCCTCTAGCCACGCAATCTTCAACTGGAGGGACTGCTCCAATTCGGGCGCCTCATTTGAGAAGTTCTGCATAGACTCGTACATCGAGTTCGAAGCGAAGAACAAGAATCCCATTACCATCGCGACTAGGACGCCGTAGGCGACTAGGGGATGCCCTCCAATTCTCTCTTCGAGCCATTGTGCTGGCGGCCTTATCAGGAAAAATATCAGAGTGGCTACAACAAGTGGTTGTATCACTGCCTTCAGGTGAACAATCGCGAGAACCCCCACAAGCAAGATGATTGAAATGTTGGCCAGCGTGCCTGAAGTCACGCCACTGATTCCGGCTTTCTGCGACATGCCCCTCTGTGTATGCGAGGTGGCTCCGACCCATCAATGGTTCGCCGGCGGAAATATTGTTGATTTGGTGATAAATCGTGATAATTCAGGAAATAGCACGATGATAGACGCTCTCGAATGTCTCTGCATTGCCTTCATAGGTGAATGACTCCAAAACCCTCTCTCGCCCCAATTCGCCCTTTTTCCTGCGTGCGGCCTCATCTCGCAACTCTGATTCCATGGAGTAGGACATTGAGTCTATGTCCCCCATAGCGAAGAGTGCCCCGACCGTCGAATCTACCATTTCGGGGAGTGGCCCGTCATCGACAGTAACCACAGGCGTGCCAGAAGACATTGACTCCAGTGGTATCAGACCTTGTCCCTCATAGAACGACGGGTAGACGACCAAGTCTGCAGATCTGAAAAGGGAGGCGAGTCTTTCGAACGGCATTCCTGACTCTATGGTTACCTTGTCTCCTATCCCGAGTCGCGAAGCCTGCCTCTGCAGCCTTCGCTTGAGATGGCCCCTTCCCACTATTACCAACCTTGACTCAGGAACGTTTTCCTGCAACTTCGCAAAGCCCCTCAAGAGGGTGCCGAACCCCTTCCTCGCTGCTAGCCTGCCTACTGCCAGGACTAGTTTAGAGCCGTCCTCACTGACGCCATATCTGAGTCTGTTTTCGTTGTGTTCGACTAATTGATCCGCGGCTTCTCTGTCTATGGGATGGAACATGCTTGTGTCCACCCCCCAGTGGATTACCTCGCAGCTCCATGACTCCGGTGGGCCGTATCTTTCTTCGAAGTCGGCCTTGGTGGCATGTGAGTTCGCCACGCAGATGCTCGATTCATGAATAGCGGCTCTCTCAAACCTAGCGTAGCGCCCTGCGGTTAGGAGTATCGCGAGGTCATTTGGATTGGCCCAGACTGCGGCCTCTCTCGCCTTGTTAGCTGCGATGAGACCGTCACGCTCACCGAGCCATGAGCCATGCAATGATGACACCACTGGAGCGACTTTGTCGGAGCACCTTCGGAACTGTGACTCGGACCACGAAATCATCGGACAGTGTAGGTGGACAACGTCCACTGGGTCTCTATCATTCAGTTTCTCCAATTCCCTAAGTGCGCTCCTTCCGTATGATCGGGTGAATTCCATGGGTATCTTGGCCCATCCGACCGTGATTACTGTCACCCCCTCCTGACGAGGTGGGTCACCCCCTCCTGACCTCGTGATCACAGTCACCCTGTGACCCCTCTCGACCAGCGATGCCGACAAGTGGAATACGGTCGACCCCATTCCCCCCCACCTAGGCGGGTATTCGGCTGACAGCATGGCTATGTGCATGGTTTTCGATATTACGGGCTCAGCGACCGCATTTCAAGAGCGCGTACACAGGGCAGGGGTTCGCATTGTTCAAAACGTGTTCATGGGTGGGCGTTTTGATAGAATGTCCGAAACCCTGCCAGTGCACGTAACAGTCGTGATACCAACAAGGAACGAGGAGGAGGCCATAGTGGATACGATTCGCTCGGTCCCCAATGACGGTTGGTGCGAGAAAATAGACTTCCTGATAGTGGACGGAAACTCCACCGACCGAACAAGAGAGCTCGCCGAGAGTGAGGGCGCGACCGTCTATGTTGAGCCGCGAAAGGGATACGGAAGGGCGTACAAGACCGGTTTCGCCATGGCACCGGGCGATGTGATAGTCACTATGGACGCCGATTGCACCTACCCCGGGGAGGAGGTGCCCAATCTGGTTAGGAAGTTACTGGAAGAAGATCTGGAGTGGATCACCTGCGACAGGCTGCGTAAAGCCGAGGAGGGTGCAATGCCAGGACTGCACGGCTTCGGGAACTGGGTTCTCTCGACCACGGCGACGGTCCTGTACTGGTACGGTGTGCACGACTCTCAGAGTGGCATGTGGGTATTTCGCAAATCAATTTTCGATGACGAGCGGGTGCGCCCCAAGCACGACGGGATGCCGCTTTCTCAAGAATTCAAGATCAGGGCTCGCAGGTACCTAGGCAAGAAGAAGACCGCGGAGGTAAGCGTCCCATACCGGCCCAGGGTGGGTGAAGCTGAGATCAACACCTGGGGGGACGGGCTGCTGAACCTGAGGTTCCTTTTCACACACAGACTGGGCCTGACACGCCAATTGACTCCATGGGGGCCAGAGTAGGCCAAATCGCGGATGTTGTGAACCAAGATGCCTGTCGAGGATGTAGGGAATACCCTTATCGCCCTCTGTACTCTCATTCAGCCATGAACAAAACGAAGATTGCAGCGGTCCTGCTGTTCTCAATAATGCTGATGCCAGGCTGCCTCTCCATCGAAGGAACGGGAACTGAGATCATTGAGGGCTGTACGGACGAAGAGGCCCTGAACTTCGACGAGAACGCCAATACGAACGACCGCTCGTGTGTGTATGAGGTAGTAGAGACCTTCGAGGGGTGCACATCCCCATCAGCTGTGAACTTCGACCCGGAGGCCCTGGTCAACGACGGGAGTTGCGTATTCACGGCATCGGGTCCGCAGATCGACTCAGCTCTGATGGGCATCTCTGACGCCCTTAACTCGTACAAGAACGGGGAGGAGATGGACTACCCGCTGATTCTTACTGGGGAATACCTGGGTCTTGAGGGATACGTCGAGAAGACCATGGAGGTTTTCTCCGATGTTGACGGGCCTAGAATGCTCATGACCATTGGAGGGGACCTGATTTATTCAGCTACGGAAAGAGGGGGGGTCGCGACTGTGTGCCACCACCAGTCAGAGATTGACTGCTTACAGAGCAGGAACTACGATGATGATTCACTGCCAGAAAGCGATATAATCCATGTGACCATGATTCTGATGCGACATGAGATGGAGTTTGATGTGGGGGACTACGACACGCCCTTCCAGCTCTACGGCGCGCTACTGGTGCTTGAGATCCCCTCCGGGTCAGAGTGGGACGTCGCAATGGCGGACTCTGGGTCCCCCTACCAGACCGCTACGGTGAGTGCGCCTGGAGGCATCTTCCTTACCGCTACCCTCACCGCTGGATCGGCGAGCCTGGTATCGCTATCGGCAGACATGGGTGACGATTACACGCTGAGTCTGGCAGAAGGGGCGTCTAGCTCCCCTTCAGAGGCAGACGACCCCACCCGGCTACCAGCTACCATAGACTGGATGGAGCCGGAAACCACGGAAACTGGGCCCGTTTATGTCCAGATTTGGGAATGCTACATCGAGATGGCAAATCTGGACTCCCTCGATGACGACAGCGTGGAGTCCGTCAATGAGGTCATGTACGGGAGAGTGGAGCTCCCTGACTTCTGTGGGCAGCTGGTCGATGATGACCCGGAGAATGGGAGCTTCACCAGCTCAGGTCCGCTTTTCGACACTCGCTGGGGAGTAGTTACCTACATCGAGGACCCGCAGACCGGGGACTGGAAGGAGGTCGTGGTCGAGATTGACGTTGAATCTTCATCCTCCACCTTCTATCTGCTCGACGTCACTTCGGAGGAGTGCTCGCACAACGGTGGAACTTACGACATACTGACGCAGACCTGCGAGTGGTGGACTGAGGATTCCAACAACACGGCCTCGGACCTGTACCAATGTTCGGAATCCGAAGACTGGGGGGACTCGTGCGATAGATATGGGCTCAACTCAGACGGCCATCTTTTCACGGCATACCCCTACACCGAACAGACAGGAGGCGGTGATGGGACTGATGAAGAGGAGTCCATCTGGGACTGCAGGGACTCTTTCTTCGCTGAAGACAGCACCCCCTTGGGTCCAGATAGCAATGATGACGTCCAAGAGGAGGTCGATGCGATGCCCGAGCCAGAGTGGTGCGGGGACGTGATAGAGTGGAACGGGACTTTCGACTCCGATCCAACTTCGGAGTCGGCCTTGGCCAATAATAACTGGAACAACCCCGATGGTTTCTACATTGACTTCACCAACGCTGGCGCCCTGAACTTCGGCGACCGGGAGGCAACACAATCTGACTGTAGTGAGTTCGGCGGCACCTGGAATACCATCGAGGAGGCTTGTGAGTTTCCCAATGGGGAGTGGACAGCAAACGAGACCCTCATTGAGATTGACTTCGGTTGGGGGATGATTGAGAGGGTTCGCTACGAGATGGTCGATGGTGGGGTAGTACTGGCGTTCCCCGCTGAAAATGGCTCTGATGAAGGCACCCCGAACATGGAAAACACATTCTACGAGGGGTACGAGGAGACGGGGTACGAGGAGTTTGAGTTCGTTGCCTCTGAAGATGGCAGGCACATCATCAACTCATCCCAAACGGATGATGGGTACCTGTATTTGTACGAGTCGAGTTTCAATTCCGATGCACCGGGCCAGAATGCTATCGCCTCCCAAGACGACTGGGAAGTTGGAGATGGGGACTGGGGGTCCTCAATACACTGGGACCTGACATCGGGAACGACATACGTGATTGTCACCACCACCTATTCGTCAGAGGTACAGTTGTCTTTCGACAATTCAATAATTTCGCCATCAGGGGACAGGACTGACTGGAGCGGGGAAATCGACTCACAATCCCCCACATTCGTCAGGCCTGATGGATGGTGGGAGGAAGGGGGTCCAGATACTCCCGACGAGACCGGAATCAGCATACTGACCGAGGTCGCCGAATGGCACTGGAACGAGGTGGACATGGGAGAACTGACTCTAGAGATCTACTCTGAGGATGGGTCGCTCATAGGCAGCATGGGGATGGACACCACAACAATGACCTTCGAGGACGGAACGTCTGTCACAGTGTTCGACAACGATGGGGACGGTCTCCTCTCTGCGGGCGACTCCGTGGTTATGCAGACGAATGCCCACTCCAGCCTCTACTTCCTGGTGTGGGACGAATGGGCCGCTGACTATTCCTGATTTACTGTGTCGGACTCGTCATCCAGTTCCCTGGAGTCGAATGCGGACCACGACTCAATCATGTCGAGGTCTTCCTGGAGGGTCCTACGTCTGTTGGCGGAGTAGAACATGCCCCATACCACCAAGATGGTTATCGCCGCGAATAGGAAAGGCAGACCGCTTCCCAGCATCCAGTCCAAGAAGTTCGTAGACTCCTCGGAGGTGACTGGTACGATAACGACCATGACCGGGCTGACCGCATCCCCGTCGAGTGCCCATGCCTCTATTCTAGCGGAGCTCGAGCCAGTGACCTCCAATGTCGTCTCGTAGGTCCAAATACCGTCATCGGCGGTTGTGTCTCCGAGCTGCCCGTCGTCCCTCATCTGGAATCCCTTGGATGTCCCTCCAGCCAGAATCTCGCCTCCCACCGAGGAGGTGGTACCATCGGGGTCGACCAACACTACAGTGATTCTGATCGGAGTGGGCTCGCCGTCAATCAATACTCCTGGAATGACGTTCAGATCTCTGAGCTGGGGGGATGATGCCCCCACTGTGAGGTTGATCGACACGGTCGACTGGTCCCCTCGGGAGTCGCGAACCATGAGGTCTATCTTGACTGGACCGGGCATCAGGTTGACTGAGAGGGACTCCTTGTCTCCGATGAGCGCCCCGTCTATCATCCACTGGAATAGGGTGATGTCGCCATCGTAGTCGTACGATTCAGAGCCATCCAGCAGGATTGCCTCCCCCGGGGGTATGTACTGTCCCTCGGATAGCCCGGAAATCCTGGCCACTGGCCCCGTCTCCATCACCGTGATCTGCTGGACGTGGGTCCTGACCATTCCCTGATCGTCCGTCAGTTGGAATGTCAGGTTGTGCAAGCCTGCTGTTAGGTAGTCGTTGTACCAGAAGTCCGTCGTCTTCGAATCTAGGATTGGTTCAGCCTCCAAGTCAGAGAAGACAGAGACGGTGAACTCGTCACCATCAGGGTCGAAAGACTGCCGGAAGTCGAACAGGACTGGGAGGTTGGAGAGTACGACTGCGTCAGGAACTGGGGAGTCTAAGACAAGGATCGGAGCGGCTTCGTCGACTCTGACCATTATCTCGTCCGTTACGGCCGGACCCGTTCCGTCGTCGATTGTCAGGGTGACTTGGTGGACCCCCTCAGGGAGCCTTGCCTCTATCGACCACCCACTCCCAAGGGGCTCGATCATGATGTCGCTCTCCCATAGCACGCTAACGAGATCTGTACTCACAGTCGCTAGTGGGTTGCAGACCAGTCCACTGCCGTTGGCAGGTAGGTCGTCGCATGCTAGGTCCCAATCACCCGATCCTGTAGCCTCGAACTGGATGATCGTCCCCGAGTCAGTGAGGATCCCGTCACTTGGGGATGCTATTACAGCGACGGGCAATGAGTTACTCACTTGGAGAACCTCTTCCGCGTTGGTCCATTGCCCTGAGTGCCCTGGAAGAACGTCACTGGCATACATGGTGATGGTATGCGTGCCCTTGGATAAGGTCCCAGTCCACTCAATCGATACTGCTGGATATACTCCGGAGTTCAGCAAGCCGTCTTTGTCGCTCCAGAACTCGAACTTGATGTCGTCCCCTTCTGGGTCGAAGGTCATGGACCCGTCGATTGAGGTGGTGTCGGATGAGGTGTTTCCAGACCTCATTATTACCATGTTAGCAGTTGGAAGCTCGTTGAAGAGCTCGACATCGAAGACCCATGAGACTGGGGGGTTGATCGAGTCGGATGCGTAGACTGTTACTGAGAATTGGTTCGGTGCCCCAGGGAATGAGCGGATAATCTGGTCAGGGCATCCCGGGGATGTTTCAGGTGGGGTTCCGTTCCCTCCCTCGTAAGAGGTTTCAATCCAACATGTCAGAACATCCCCCTCGGGATCGTAGGTGCCCTCCAAGGAAACGGTCACATTGGCGGTCTTTCCAAGGTACAGAGTGCCCCATGAGGAGATGCTCGGGGACGTTCCAACTGACATCACAGGAGGGAGGTTTGTGAGTTCTATATGACGGGACTCGGTGGTGCAGTGACCCTCAGAATCACAGACTTGAAGGGTAATCTGATGAAATCCGTCAGATAGACAATTGCTGCCTCCCAACCAGAAATTAGCGTAGAAGATTGAGCCATTACTGTTCGCGAAGCAGTTAGGGCCCCAATCTCCGGCGAGGGTTCCATCGATGCTGCTCGTCCAAGTATAACTTAGATTGTCATTATCTAGGTCCCAAGACTCGGAGGCATTGAATAGAATCTGGCTGCCACTTGGATATACCCCCTCGTCAATTGGAGAGTCCCATACTATGAAAGGCGGCTGGTTGGGGATTTCCAGTAGGCATTCCACGTTTGCGTCTGCATCCATGACGATGGGGCTGGAGTCATTGTGCACCCCAACGTAGTCGCATCCGGTGTATGCAGTGTTGTTTTCGGACCACCCCTGTAGTGGAGTCCATCGCTGGCCAACGAACGGTCCGAGAACCTCGCGTCCGGAGTACGGTAGCTCCTCCAGGTGCTCTTGGTTGTAATTGTCGAATGTGATATTGACGTCTGCGAATGGTATGTTTCTGTGATGCTGATTCACCACGCTGACTTCCAACCTCCACATTATGTCGATGATGTTACTGGAATGCGATGAGCTGGGCAATCCCATTTGTGAAGATGAGATCCAACGAATGTGGCTGTTCTCCACCGCATGGAAGGTGTCAGCCAACCCCCCACCTGGGACGAATGACGAATCGGTGAAGTTAACCATGCTGTTGTCGACTGTGGGTGATGGCCCGGGACAGGCCATAGAGACGTTGCTGGCTAGGAGTTCTGGGTGGTCGGAAATATCGAAGCAGTGGTTCATCCCCCCCCTTATTACGCTGAAGTTCAGGAACGATGGAGAGTCCCCGGCAGAGCTCCAAGACATTCCCTCATTGTCTCCATTCAGGTCCATCAGGTCTATCGATGCGTCGGCATTTTCTATGTCTACTGCGTATGATGTTGAGTTTGAGTTTATTGCGATATCATTCACGAGAATGGTTCCCTCATGCGTGAGCCCGCTATTGTCGATGTCCAAGGCGGGGCCGTTGACTGGATCCCTGATCTCTATTGCGGAAAGTTGGAGATCCACGCTGTCCCTGACGACTATGCCGAATTGATCCTCTGTGGACGAGCACTCGTGGCAACTGACGTTCTTTCCGGAGCTGGTGACGTCGTTTGACTCATGGAAGTATATTCCGGATCCTAGTGCCCCCGAGATGGCCCCGAGGCCGTTCCTGAATGTGTGGACCTGCTCTAGCTCGACGTTGCTGGAGTCCCTGATTGAAACACCGTGGCCTGTGTTATTCTTGCTCAGAACGAGGAAGAGGTCGGGATGGAACTCCCTGATGTCGAGTCCGTTGGCACCATTTCCCTCTATGTCCCAGTAACTGCCTTGTATACCCCCTTTCCAGAGAAGAACGCCGGGGCCGGTGGAGTTCTTCACTACGAGATCGTTGATCGTAGGCGCCCAGTTAGCGCTCCTGAGGAATAGTCCTGCTCGGTCGTTGAAGGGGGAGACAGCGGTTGTCTTCCCGTTTCTGAGGAGTGTGACGTGATTCATGATAGTGGTGGAGTCGATCATGTAGCCCCTAATCCCCACAGCGGCGTTGTCCTCTATTAGTGCCCCATCGATATGCACTCCACTGGTGTTAATGTCGAAAGCGGCTATTGCGAGTCCTTGCGCCTTGGCCCCCGGGCCTCCTGTGCCCCTTACCTCAAGGTCGTTGAATACGGCGTTCAGTGGGAGGTTCGAGTATTGGCTGTGATTGTACTGCTCGACCATGACCCCCCTGTACATGCTGTTCTCAACCACGGTGTCTTCTATTGTCGGCCTAGTGGTCCACCCTTGGGTAATGTGCCTAACGTAAATTCCGTTGTCGCACCTGTTGACCTCGGAGTCGGAGATGAGTGGAAACGAGTCCTCAATCCAAATTCCGGCACCGATTGCTAAAGTGGAGCCACTGATGTTAGAAATTTGCAAGTCGGAGAGTAGTCCGCCCGAGCTCCCCCATTGGTTTAGCCCCCTGGTTATCAGTCCGTTAATCCTAGCTCCCTCCAATACGGGTGCTGAATAAGCTCCAATCGAGAGGCCTATTCCGTACCTCCATGTTGTTGATGTTCCGTGAACGTCTTGCCCTCCTCCCTCGATAACTAGGTCCCTGATGGTTGGTGAAGCGCTGCTGAATAGGTCGATGGCCACGTTGTCTGCATTTAGGACAGTGATGTTGGATAGTATTGGGTCGCTCCCGTATACTGTAACGCCGTACTTCGAGTTGGTGATTGTGAGGTTGTCAATCTTGGATCCCAATCCATCGCTGGAGTAGTTGAAAACTATTCCTTCGTGGTTTCCTGCTACGGAATCCAGAATTACGGGTGAAGTAGTTGTTCCCTCAACTGAGATCCTGCCATCTACATCAATTGTGTATCCAGAGCCCAACTTTATCGTAGTTCCAGCTGAAACGGAAAGGACATCTCCAGACTCTACAGTATGCCCCTCAGGAAGGAGGACGGTTCCAGACCAGACTGTGGTACTCCTTGAGTCAGCAGTAACCGGATCTAGCGGGGTTATCGACATAAGAAGCAATCCAACGAGGATGATTGCCCTCATTGACTGTCCGGAACGTCCACCCATAGAGCTTGGGCGAACTAGTTCCATGTTATCCCTTCGTACAACTGAGCAACTGGAAAGATGACAATCGGAGAGGTCATAAACGGAGAGTATCGGGGCGCGTATGGGAGAGCAAATGAGTACTGCATTCGTCCTCATCAAGACTGCCCCTCAGAGGGAGTTGGACGTGTACCTCACGCTACTAAATCTGGAGTCTGTTTCCGAGACTCACATTTCATACGGGGAATACGACCTAGTCGCTAGAATTGACTTCGAAGATGAGAAGGAGATGGCTAGGACCCTGATTGGCCAAATGAGGTCAATTGAAGGGGTTATTCGAACGGAGACTCTGATTGCTGTGGAGGTGTGATTGTGGCTGTAGGTTTCGTACTAATCACGACTGAGCCCGGAGCAGAGGTTTCAGTTAGGGAAGCGGTCTCTCGCCTATCTTCAGTTTCCGGCCAATGGATAGTTTTCGGCATGCATGATCTCTTTGTCAAGGTTGAAGCCGATGATGAGGCTGAGCTTACTCGGTGCATCGTCCAGGAGATAAGGGCGATAGCCGGCATTGCGGAGACTCGGACTCTTATTGGTGCCGAGATTTGATTACCATGATACGAACTTCTGAGATCAGAGGAAGATTGGTTGCAATTACCGTACTCGGACTAATGATTCTGCCAGCTCTTGCTGCGGCCGTACCGGTGACCCACAATACTGACTTGGAGAATGACCCCGGGGAGGCAAATTGGTGGACCGATACCAGCATGGACAATGATGGGGACTTCATTCACGATGCGATTTGGATGGCTGCAGAATCAGATCATTATGACTACGTCGACGAGAACGGGAGGATTTCCGTAATTGTTGATTTTGATCACACGCCCACTGTAAAGGATCAGGCTTTGTTGGAGGAATCTGTTGGTTTTGAGACCCAATTCAGATATTGGTTGATTGACTCCATCGCAGGAACTGTTTCCCTTGACCTGATTCACGAAGTCGTTCGATTGCCAGGAGTGGTCTTTGTCGAGTTAGATGGTAGATTGGAGGTTCTGATGAATGATGTCAACGGAATCCATGGTGTCGATATGGTATGGCAAGATACTGGCTATACCGGAGAAGGCGTGACAATGGCAATCATTGACACGGGGATTGACGGAAACCATTCTGGGCTAGATGACCTCGATGATGATAATTCCACCAACGACCCCAAGATTCTGGCATTCTATGATTCCGTGAATAACCCCGGACTAAGGAATGGGTCCGAGGTCGAGCCGTATGATGGGAACGGTCACGGGACTCATTGTGCTGGAATTACCACCGGCACGGGAGCTCCTACCTACGAATACGTAGGAGTCGCCCCTAAAGCGAATCTAGTTGGAGTGAAGGTACTGAGCGATGAAGGAAGTGGATCCTTTGCGCAAGTCATGGCAGGGATGGAGTGGACCGTGGAAAAGAGGCATGAGTTCAACATCAGGGCTGCCAGCATGAGCCTCGGTGGCCCGGGTGCAATCGAGTGGACCTCCTCGGAGGAGGAGTCTGTCAATAGAATGGGCAATGAGATGATGAGGGCCGGTGTGGCTCTATTCATTGCAGCAGGAAATAGCGCCGGACCAGCAACCATCGGAACACCCGGGAGTGCGGAGGACGTGATTACAGTCGGAGCACTCGACAAGAACACTGCAATAGCGATTTACTCTAGCCAAGGGCCCACTGAGGAAGGTCGTATCAAACCCAACATAGCCTTCGTAGGAAGTGATGTGATGGCCCCTGATGCCAATACTGGAACTGGTTACGTCGCGCTATCCGGAACAAGCATGGCTACTCCCGGTGCTGCGGGTGTAGCGGTACTGATGTTCCAAGCAAATCCGGATTTGTCTCCATTCGATATCAGGAACATGATGCAGGAGACTTCGACTTACCGGCAGTGCCACTACATGGCTGCAAACGAGCCGTGTGCAGAGGATGCCATACCCAAGAACCGCCAGAACAATGTGTATGGCCATGGGCACGTGAACGCGCTTCCCTCTGTTGAGGAAGCTGCTAACTATCACTATGAGTTGAGTTTGTCACTCAACATAACTCTGGATAGTGAATATGGGATGGATAACAGAGTTCAGGTCGGTCCTGGGGATTCCGTGGTTTACAACTTAGACGGAGCGATTCAACGGGTGCAGTGGAGGACTTGGGACATGAGGGATAACTGGATGGATCTCGCGGATTTCAATATTGGCGACTCCCAATTTGAGGTGACTCATGGGCTTCTCATTGACAGGCTGAAGTACCTGCCCAACAACACAATAGAGGGAGACCAAGTTATTCTCGTGAGAGCTATCTCCGGAGACGAAGCATCGACAAACCTAGCCGTAAATATTCACATCTCTGGTGAGGAAAAGATGGAGGAAGGTGCGGAAGGTGGCTCCTTGACAGGGGTGCTGATTGGAGTGCTGTCACTACTCGTTCTCATGCTTCTGGTTACTTTGGTCTTCGCCGGAATTCAACTCAGGGACCGTGGATATTTCGAAGATGAAGAGTTCTACGATGAGATAGAAGAGGTTGTTGAATCTATGACGGGAGAAGGGGATTGGGATCATCCCCCTGGATGATTCAAGTCCCCTTTGCAAGCCTAGTTGCAAGTTCATTTGCGGCATTGTTGCACTCGGCCTTCCTGAATCTGCTGATGGCCTCATTCCAATGCGACATCCGAAGTCCCGGTTCTAACACTCCTCGCCAGTACCACCTCTGAGCAGACAGTCTCCTGAAAGCGGCGATATCCTCCCTCAGAGGAATTTTCGATGCCTCTGAATGAGCGGTTACTAGCCATTCTGGTGGAGATCGGCCACAAGCTTCCAGTGTGGCATGGATGGTCCTGATTCTATCGAGATTGGAAGCACAATTCTCGATAATGGTGCGAGATGCATCAATAGCACCCTCCGATGCCCTGCCATCTAACCTCACAGCCAGTCTTGACCTCAGGTCCAGCAATTGAAGCCTAGGGTGGTCATGGCCAAGGCTCCTCTCTATGGATGCCCGAGATTCGGAAGCCTCCGATAGATCGGATGATGCCAGTGCAACCCCATGACGGATTATGTCCATAGCCAGTGTCGCCGCTTCGATGTCTTCCTGAGGGAGCCCTGAGAGATCCACAAATGAGATCCTTCCCAAGATTGCTTGTGAAAGATCATTTGAAATTGGACCTGGTAGCCTATCGTCATATAGCCTAACTATCGACGAAATGGATGCTCTGGCCCGCTCGGACGGCTCCAACATTGAGATGGCTTCCTGTTCGATCTTGTCAGCCTCTGATGCCTTTCCCTTGATTCTCGAAGAACGCGCTGACAGAAGCTTCCTAGGGGCTCCATCGGGGAGCTCTGAGATGTGTGAGTCTGCAATCTCGACCTCCCCCCTCTCCAATGCCAGATGCACTGCTGATTCCCTGATAGTCGGGTCTTCGGTTAGGATGACCGCACTTTCCAGCAGTATTGCCGCTGCAGAACTGTCGTGATCGGAAATCTCCTGAATATTATTTGAAATCCAGATTGCATCGGATTCTTGGCCCCTCACCATCCTATGGTGTGCCTCCAAACGTCTGGCCCTTGGACCTTCGATAGTGGCCCATCTTTCTGCAGCTTCGGAGTGGAGTTTAGTTGCCTCCTCTTCCGACCACGTTGCCCTCCTGACATTTCGGACCAAGTGGTGCGGCTCTACCGCTTCTCTGCTCCACCTAAGTACTGCAGAATCATCGAGTTCGGATGTACCTTCCTCGTTGAGCATTTCAGATACCACCAAGGGAATTGGGGAAAGTGACAGCTCGTCCAGAGAATCCAATCCTTGATCACTGAGTCTGCGTATAACGGTAGATTGCACGTATTCTTGGATTGCCTCGTCTTTCTCTGGTAATCCCTCTTCTGGAGACCAAAGACGGATTGCAAGAGGATGCCCTCCGAGGGCTTCGGTAATGCCCCTAGCGGCACCCGAATCAATTCCCTCAGGAAGTAGTGAAGTCGCATCGTCATGCTTCAGACCATCGATTCTGTAATCGTCGAAACCGATCAATGAATCGAACGGGCTTGGGGCTCTAACAAGGACAAGAACTGGCGAAGGACCCGATGAGGCCTCATTTAGCAATTCAGATACGCCGGCGACGTGTCTGGGGTGTAGCTCCTGCGCCTCATCGACAATTAGCAATGTCCTTCCCGATCCAGCTGCCGCGGATATCGCTGAGGATGATGATGGTGAGTTCTCCCCTAGCCACATACTGCCTATTGATGGGGAGTCGCTATCAAGGTTGCAAGAAGCCCATCTTATCGTCCACCCGATTTGGCTGAAGTGTTCCGACACTGCCCTTGCAAGAGTGGATTTTCCGATTCCAGGGAGGCCACTTAGGACGATTGAGTTTCCAGCGGAGAGTGAGGATGTGATGTGACCCATCTCCTCCTCCCTCCCATGCATGACAATTGAGTCGGGGATTGGGCCGAACTTCGCCCCTGTCTTTTTCACGGGGGTTCGGTCGGATTTCTCCAACTCTTGCCTACCTTTCTTGGTAATGTGTACCACTGTCCTTCGACGACTGCCCCCTCCGATCACATGTGCGTTGCGAGTAACTACCAACCCATCTTCCTCTAGCATCGATAAGGGAGAGTGGAGGGCAGAGCGAACCACTCCTAGAGACTCTGCGAGTCCTGGTAGAGAAATGCTCCTCGGGACGTCCCACGCTGTTTCCAAGGACTCTGAAAACTCACTCAGACGGACCAAGATCCTCGACTGCGCCTCGGTAAGCACGCCCCTCTGGTGAGGCACGGGTTCATGGGTATTGACCTCCGGCGCATCAACGTAAATGGCAGTCGACAGAGGCTCTCTTGACCTTCCCAACAAACCCGGGGTGTACCTTTTCAGAAGGGATGGCGGGGATGTGATGTACGTTGGAAAGGCTACTGATTTGGAGTCCCGAGTTTCTTCTTACTTCTCCAGTAATCCGGATCGGGACATGATTCCAAGACTTGTCTCTGAGTCCGATAAGGTGGATTTCATTGTGACGAAGAGTCCTTCTGAGGCGCTAATCCTAGAGAGGCAGCTCATTAGAAAGCACAAACCCAGATTCAACTCTCTTCTGAAGGACGACAAGTCGTTCCCATTCATCGCCCTGACATCTCACGATTTACCCAGGATCCTATACTCAAGGCACCCTCCCAAAGATTCTCGGCGATGGGGGCCGTTTTCCGATGCAGGTGCTGCGAAGAGAGTCGTTGAGCTACTAAGAAGGTTCTTCGGCATCAGGGATAACCGAAACAATCTGCCTTTCGGGTACGTCGAGTCGGATGATCCTGATGACTACCATAGAAGGATCAAGGCTGTTGTGAGCATCCTGGATGGTGATGCTGGACTTCTCATCAGGGGTCTGCAAGATGAGATGGATGATCACAGTGACAACCTCAGGTACGAGGCTGCAGCCAGATCCAGGAACCTTATTGCATCAGTAAATGAGACAATATCCCAAAAGGCAATTCATAGCAGATTCTACCAGGATTGTGATGCAATAGGTTTCGCCTCTACTGGCGACACGGGCATGGTGACCATACTTCATGCGAAGGAGGGGGTGGTAGAGGGTCAAACTGAGTATCCCCTAATTCACAGAGGTGATGTATCGGAGTCCGTTTCCTGTGTTCTTGCTGAACACTACTCAAATAGAAAACCGCCCAAGAGGATACTTGTGCCCTCGACAGTAGGTGAGTCGGTAGTATCATGGCTAAGGGAAATCAGAGGCTCTTCTATTGAGGTCAGGATTCCAAAAAGAGGGGATTTAGCTGAGCTACGGAAAATGGCAGACAAAAATGCGGAGATCCTTGTAAGGCGTTCTTGGACGAAGGGATCCGGGAATCTAGAGCAGAAGGCAGCGGATGATGCGGCTAGGCTGATCGGATTAGACTCAATGAATCACTTGGTGTGCTTTGACATGGCTCAACTTCAGGGTATTGAAAGGGTGGGAGCTTCCGTCGTCTTCAGAAATGGGAGGCCCTCCAAGAAGGAGTACAGAACATACAGAGTGAAAACTGATGCAAACGACGATTTGAGGATGATGTCAGAGGTTATTGAGAGGTGGCTAAAGCATCAGGACGAGTGGCCGGATTTGCTTCTCCTGGATGGAGGGGAAACCCATCTATCAACGATAAGCAGGATGCTAGAGGACAAGAACCCAAGCGGGAGTTTCGCACTCGCTTCATTGGCCAAGAGGGAAGAGACCCTGTACGTCCATGGCAGGGAGCCTGTGGTTCTTGACAGGCAGGGCAGGGTCCTAATCCACTCAAGGGACGAGGCACACAGATTCGTCAACCAATTTCATAGAAAGAGGAGGTCGAAAGGCGCACTGAGGGACCCCCTCGAAGATATCGACGGCCTTGGTGCCAAGAAGATTCAGTCCCTACTCCGTCACTTTGGCGGAAGGAGCGGGATCGAGCATGCTAGCGTGGCGGACCTCAGGAAGGTCCCGGGGATTGGTGGGTCAATGGCGAAGAGGATCAAGGAGCATTTCCATCGCTAGGGTCGTCTTCATCGAAGAACTGCTCGTCTACCAAGACTAGTTTGTCCTCCAGCTTTCCAAACTCCCTTTCCATTGTGACTTCGAGTTCTTTCGCCTCCGTCTCGGCCAGCCTCATTGTTTTCCTCTCCTTCCTCTCCTTCCTCTTTCTCCGGAACCTACTGACCAAAAGGGAGACGATTACAACTAGGACGAGGGCATAGGGTGCCAGCTCCCCAATCAAGAAAATCCAGGTAACCTCAATTGTGTAGGTCACGGTATCCGTATTGGAGTTCTTGCTGCATTGAGCCCATGAGTCTGCCTCGGGACATGTCGGGAGAGAGTAATTGATTACCTGTCTGCCGCCAATCACCCCCAGTTCACCCAGTCCCATGTCACTTTCGAACGAGACCATCCTCACTGAGTCTGGCATCAGTATCTGGAATCTGGCTGATGACTTGACGGTTCCAAACGCCGTGTGCTCCATCAATGGGGTGATTCTCTGCGTGATTGAAGCACCCTCAATCTGCATTCCCGTGTCCGAGAAGAATGGGACTCCATATGCAGAAGCTAGCAGTGATGACGTCCTCAGGGCTATTGAGGCGGGTTGGATCGAGATGTCCACCTGATCCTGCCTCAGGGACATTTCAATCTCGGCGTCATCTATTCTGCTCAGTAGTTTCAGTGGCACCCTATCGCTAATTTCCGGGTCATCCCTAATCTGTATGGTGTCGAAATCGGCAGTGAATGGTATCCTTTCCAAATCTGCATTGAATGAGTAGAGGCCAATGCCAAGATCCTGGTTCTCAAGACCTATTTCCCCGAGTTCGCTAATCATATCAGATGACGACTCGGTCAGAGTTCTGGCTAACTCCTGAATCCCATTGTTAGAAACCTCGAAATCAATTGGATCTCCGAAACCGATGTCTATCGATGATTCCAAGTCGGCACCTGCCAGAAGCCCGCCATCCAGTCTATCTCCAATGACGATAATTCTCCTTAATACGTCAGCAGGAACGGGCAGGAGATCTATCTCGTCCTCCCCCGGGTCAATTCCCAATCTGTAAATCTCCAGCGTCACTTCAGAGGAGAAGTAGACCGAGGCGGATGCAGTAAGCTCGTGTATTGCGACAGACTCTATGTCAATACTGACTTCGAATGATACGCATGTTTTCTGAGATTCTGAGCATAGTAGATCCGGGCTGTCTCCCTCGCATGGGATTGATTCCAGGCAGATTGGGTGCTCCCAGTCGAATGGGCTTGACCCTTCAAGTCCAACCTTCTGTGTCATACTACCGCCGATGTTTGCGGTGAATACCAATGAGTCGGTAGTGGGGCCTGTAGATTCCAGCCATTCCGGCAATAGCACAGTGATTTTTACATCCGATGAAGGGAAATTCTCAGGAAGGAGGTCTTGAATGAAGCTCAAATCCACATTCACCTCCACCCCTAGGACACTCATGAGCGCGGCAAGATCCTCGTCGGTCATTATGGACAAGTCCATTGTTGAAACATCGCCCTCTGCATGCTTAATCAGTTGGTTAACGATGCTTGAGATATGCATCTCCGATGAGGAAGTACTAGTTTGGAGTGTTACTGGATAGGTACTCGCCATAGGTCCACTTGTTCCCAAGCAGTATCTGTATGCCAGACTCTCCCCACATGTCACGCCCGGGGTATGCTGAAACATCAGCCCTCCGGAATCATGAGAAGGTGCGAAAGAGGGCGCCTGGAAAGTAACTTCTACTCCCAAGGCTTCAGAAAATGTCTCTGAGAGCGAGTCAACTGGAATTTTGCTTAGCAGTTCTTGTGCATCAATATCCATTTCTGAATCAAACATCCTAATTCCATCCGAGGTTACTGAGTCAAGCTTTATTGTCGATGTTTCAAGATTCAGCCCCCACTCTGACAGAGTTTCTGCGCTAAGATGGTGAATGCCTAGTTCCATGTCTATTCGACTGCTCATTCGATCTCTGACATCGATGAATAGATCTATGCTCAACGGGGAGCCTGCATCGTTTTGCCAATCTGGCTGATTATCATAACTCCCCAGTACTGTAACCAAGTCGATCGATATTGGAGAAGACAGAGGGGTTCCTGCGAGGTTGTTTATCGCTACTCGTGCTCCAGAAGATTGTAATTGTCCTTGCTCCGTCCAGAATATTTCCCCCGGTTCGTTAACCTCAATGATGCTGGAATATGAAGGGGGTGTCATCACATATTCGAAGTAATGACCTGTTGTTGCGATTGTTGTGAAGTTAGTAGTTACCTCCCCTCCCATAGCCATAAGTCCCTGCATCGCCCTGTCTATATCCCCAGTATCTGGATCCATGCCAATATTTGCGGGGTTAACATCCAAAGTCAAGACCGATTGAAGGCAAATTGGAGGGTGAAATGGATTGTTATCCATTCCGTTCTCCTCGTCTACTGAGTCGATATCCGGATTGAATGTGCACGATGATATCTCGCGACCAAAAAAGCTGATCTCCGATGTGGGCTGGAGTGGAGTCGACGTAGCATTGGGAAAATTCTCATTGACCACTTGTTGGATTATTTGCTCGACCTTTTCGATCAATCTATCCTCGACAGAAGACCCATCGCGTGACAAATCGCGATAGTTTCGGATGAAATCAGCAGGTATTCCATCAGATGGGTTGCTATCTCCCTGCAGATCTAAATCAAGCAGCCCTAGGTCGTCCCTTGGAAGTTCATGAATGGCGAGTTCGAGGCTCATCTCTAAGGCTGATGCACTCTCCATGGAAATTCGAACATGTCCCTCGACCCATTCATTGGAAGAGGTCTCATCCAGGTCCGAGTCATAGTCATCGCAGATCCCATCGCTACTGTTCCACGTGGAGCATATTTCATTGGAAACCTCGGGTTGTCCGGGAGGGGGTGCGGCTGCAGCCAGCGGGGCGACGAGGATTATCACCAACATAAGCGAGTGTCGACGCACGCCCTTGGGGGCGTGCGCCCTACCATAAGTCTGAATCCGTAATGTTCCCCCATCGGGGCGTATGTCAGGGAGGGGGCCTCACGAGAGGCTTGCAGACTCGGTGTCGAATTACCTTGGGGGAAGTGCCCCTGGACCATTGCCGAAGAGGTGGGAGAGGTTCTCTGATGTTGTACTGCTGCCATCAGACGCATTCACCGGTGGTGATTGGTCGAATTTCAGGGGGAAGGGGCTGTGGAAAGCGGTTGCAGAGGGACTCGATGCCAGCAGATTGGGGCAGATGGGGGAGATCTCCGGGGAAACCCGAGAAAGCGGGGTCACAATGCTACTTGGTGATGATGATTGGGTAGTTAGGAGAGAGAGCGGAGTCGACTATGGTTACAATCTGACGAAGTGCATGTTCTCAGCTGGGAACGTCAATGAGCGAAGGAGAATGGGCGAAGTGGCCAAGGTGGGAGATGTTGTTGTCGATATGTTCTGTGGGATTGGTTACTACTCCCTTCCAATCCTAATTCACTCGGAAGCTTCCCACGTGCATTGCTGCGAGTGGAATCCAGAAGCCGTAAATGCCCTGAAGTGGAACTTGAAGAGGAATGGCGTATGGGACAAATGCACCATTCACGAGGGGGACAACCGTCGAGCTGGCACCGAACTAGACGGAGTAGCTGATAGGGTAATTCTGGGACTCCTCCCCTCCTCAGAGGGAAGTTTCGAGGCCGCCCTTGGGGTATTGAAGGAATCTGGAGGGTCCCTTCACGTCCATGGCCTTGCTAGACCCGGTTCTCATGACGAGTGGTCTGAGGAAATAACTGCCAAGCTCAGAGACATTGGGCCTGACTCTGATTTCATAGTCACGAAGCGAGTCAAAGTCAAGAGTTACGCCCCTCGATGGGATCACTTGGTTCTGGACATCGACGTTGATTGAGCACCCATCGAACTCAAGTCACCGAACGTGAGCCCGGGTGCGTGGCAGAAGGCTGGCTTGTCAGGGCTGCGGCTCAGTATAATCAACACTCATTGGACTGTCGTGACGATTATCCAGCGATACTTCTGATGCCAATAGACACGCTTTCCACCATCCTAGAATGGACGTTCCAGTCACTTCCCGATGAAATTCTAGTTGGACTGGATCCGAATTCCAGCATCCCCCACCCGGATGGTGTAGCGGAGTCATTCCACGGATGTGACTACGCGACTGGATTGTTCGCTGGACAGGGCTTCGTCCTCGGAGCCCCCCACTTGGTCAACAGGGGCGACTCTTACTCTGTCCACCATGTTCCCGAGGAGTGGGTGGATGGGGTATTCTCCGAGGACCGGGGGGCCAGAGGGGGCAGGTTCACCCACTGGATACACACTCACCCGAATGCTGTCGCAATCCCGAGCGGGGCTGACGCTGAGGCAGCGCAATGGACCGAGGGTTGTGACATGATACTAGGTGTTCGCTACTCGCCAGAGGGTATCCTGCCCTGGTTTGACGACATCGAAGGGACTAGGAGGAGGCTGAGTCCCGAGGAAGTGGACGACAGCGAATATTCAGATCATCCAACAATTGGCAGGGCGGTCACAGGGCACAGAATTCACGGATTGGAGATCATCGCCTTCCACAGAACTGGTCTGGGGGTGAATCTCATTCTGACTGATTCCGAGGGAAACCCGATACTAATCAGTCCCTGAAGATGTGCTCTCTGAAGTGGGAGAGTTCCTCTATGCTCCCCCTAATGTCGTCCAGTGCCCTGTGACCGGAGGGCTTGGAGAACCTGGGCGCCTTGGGGTACCAACGCCTCGCAATTTCCTTCACGGAGGTTACATCGACGCTTCTGTAGTGGAAGAACTCGTGGAGTTCGGGCATGTATCTCCTCAGGAACCGTCGGTCCTGGCCTATTGTGTTACCACAGAGGGGGGAGACTCCGGCGAGGCAGTGTTCCATCAGGAATTCCAATGTCATTCTCTCAGCCTCGGCCATTGTGACACCATCATTCCGGACCCTCTTCAGCAGTCCGTTCTTTGTATGGTGCGTAAGGTTCCAGTCATCCATCTTGGCCAACTCCGACTCTGGTTGCGAAATCGCCAGAGCTGGTCCCTCCGCCACTATGGTTAGATCGCCCTCAGTGACAATGGTGGCAATCTCAATGATGGTGTTCTCATCTGGATAGAGTCCTGTCATCTCCAGGTCCATCCACACCAGCCTGTCCTCCATGAACAAGAGACGACAGAGTGGTTGTCTTGAGTGTTGGGGGGGCCAGAATCATAGACGTGAAGCGTTGGGAAGGGGCGTGGCAGGAATCGGGTACGTCGAGTTCCTGCGGCAGAACAGGAGCTTTCGCAAACTGTTCATCAGCGACATGGTGATGTTCACAGGTGACTGGTTCACAGTGATAGCGATGTTCCTGCTGGCCGCTGAGGCCACGGACGACTCGCCACTTGCGATAGCTGGAGTCCTAGTTGCACGAAGCTTCACCTTCGCACCTCTGGAGCCCATTACGGGAATGCTAGCTGACCGCTATTCGAGAAAGGCATTGATGCTAGGGTCAAACCTTCTTTCCTTCTTCATCCTGGTAGCTTTCCTAGCTCTGGACCTCATGGGGGACTTGTATACGGTTTACCTACTTGCGATATCCCTGGTAATTGGAAGGGCGGTATATGACCCTGCACAAACTGCCTACTTGCCGAACGTGTGCACAGAAGAGGAGCTGCTGACGGCGAATGCGCTGGTCTCTGGTGGGTGGTCGGCCTCGATGGGGTTCGGTGCAGGGATTGGGGGACTGGTCATTTCACAGTACGGCATAGAGGTCGGCCTGATGATAGACTCGGTGACTTTCCTCTTCGCTGCCGTGATGATTTCCACCCTCCCCCAAGGAGGGCCAGACCAGTCGGAGGTGAAATCTGCCAATCCCATCGATATGTTCAGAGAGATCTTCGCTGGGTGGAAGTACATACTCGCTCGCCCCCACATCAGGAGGCTCCTTCTAGCCAAGGGAGGATGGGCTACAGGTGGTGGAGCGCAGGTATTCCTACTGATTCTGATAGGTATGGAGGCGGATTTCGGGGAGGTCGCGGCGGGAATCGGCATTGTCTATCTGTGCAGGGGCTTCGGCTCGGGATTCGGACCGATAGTCGCACGTCCCCTGATGGCCATGGAGAAACTGATGCCTTACATCATTGGCTTCGCCCTCGCGGGAGCTGGCTTGCTATACGTGGGGGTATCAACCTTCGAATGGGGATTGCTGACTCTGGTGTGCGTCTTCTTCAGCCATGGTTTCAGCGGGGTGTCATGGGTATTCAGCACAACCCTGCTGCAGAAGAGATCGGATGACGAGTGGATGGGGAGAGTTGCAGGGACTGACAATTTGATCATCACACTGACGATGGGGATCTCCACGCTGTTGGCCGGGCTAGCAATGGAGAACGAGGTGGTGGAGCTCAGGGAGATGCTCCTGATCACGGCAGGAGTCCAAATCGTAGTGGGGATACTTTGGCTATCACTGGCTTCTCCAAATGAGAAGAAGATGCTAGATTAGTTGATCTAGGCCGATCAAAACGATGATTGGGGCTATGGAGAATAATATGTTCTGGAAAAGGGACTTTGCCGAGGCCTGTGCCCTCTTTGTGACACGCTCCTGAATCTCCTGATCGAACTTCTCCATGGCTGCTGTTGCTGGTTCCTTTACCTTGCCCAAGATATCCTCAAGGGCGTCAGCGCCCATATCTAGGAATCCGTACAGAGCTTCCTTCAGAGGGTTATTTTGTGGTGCGATAGTAGCGACCCCGTCTTCCTCGTAGTCAAGGTCGATTACGTCTCTCCATGGCCTGGGGATACCCGTCTCAGTGACGTTCTGTAGTATCTGGCGGCCGACCACCGCTCCCTGTACTACCATCTTAGCCGTGCTAAGGTTGTACTTCGAAATAGTTTGGATGTCCCTGCGGGATCGCATGACCTTCGAGAAGTCTGACAGGAGCCATGCGCAACCTGCGAGAATGAGGAGAATGACACCCAATTGTGGAGTCTCGTCCCATGTTGGCCAGCCAATGGGCCCTAGGAAGTACCTAGCCCCTATGGCTATCAAAGCAGGGAGGATGAATGCCATAACCTCGTTAATGACAATCAACCAAAATCCCTTGACAGGTAGTGACTTTATCCGTGCCAAGAACCACCTGATGTGCTTCGTCCTCTCTCCGGGAGGGGCATATGTGTTGATCAGGTCAACCAAGGGGGGCGAGACGAAAACTAGCCTCATGATGAACGGTATGGCTAGCATCAGAATGTACGCGTCCCACGGTGATGCAGGGGGCATGCTAGGGATTGCAAACGCGTCCGCCATGTGTGCACTGAGGGGCGCACCACCAATCAACCCCTCTACGGAATATGGTTAATTTATCTTCTAAAGCTAGACAGGGTCTCTGCCTGCGTCATCGCAGTTCTTAGAAGGAAGAAAGCGATAATGCACCCGGCGAGGAAGCTTCCTCCCACGTACACGTGGGTCTCGAACATGAGTATCCCTATGGCAGTCAGTGAAAGATAGGAAACCGTCTGGCATATCAGCGATAGCCTCTGGAGCATGACATACTCCATCTCGTGAACATTAGATGCCTCTTGGATGTATGAGTTGATGAGGAAGAATATCGCTTGGAAAGGTAGTGCTGCCGCGAGGATGGCCAGACACGCCACTGTCACCATCTCTGGATTGTCAGGGTCTAGCTCTAGGCCGCGGAACAGAAGATTACCTGTGTTCAGACCTATTATCGCCGCATGGATCGCCCAAGCCTTGCCAGCTGGGTTTTCTTCCCCATCCTCCCCGACTGGAACAACCATGGAATGCTGCCATCCGATTCACCATTGAAGGTTACTCTGCCGGAGGGAGATTGTGGAGGGGTTGTTGGAGTGCTGGGTGAGTCTCAGACACCCGGTGCCCTCCCCCTCATCATTCTCCTCCAAATAGGGGGGACCAGGCATGGCCACCAACATGCATAGTAGCCATATGGAAGTGACGGGGCATCAGGATATGATCTGAGTTTCCAGAATGGGACTGATGCGTGAATGTGGTGGTCGGAGTGCCTGGTTAGTTCGAGAAGGGTCCACCTTGACCACCTTGCCTCGGTGTTCCAGGCGTGCTGTTGCTCGAACTTCTTTGAGTCCCCCTCCCTCCTCAGGCCCCAGTGCCTGATGTAATTCACATACTCGAGCGTCAGTATTGCTATCAGAGAGACGATTCCCCAGCCAACTAGAACTGGAAGAGCCCATTGTAATCCTGTGTAGTGCCCCACTGATAGAGCTGAAACCAGGAGTATCTGCAGGGAGAGCCCCCTCCATGACGGATTGGAGAGCCCTGTCCTGCCCTTGCGATTGTGGACTCTCACGGAGGAGGCGAACTGCCCGGGGATGGTGGATACCCAGAATGCCCAGATTCCTTGCTCGTAGGTCGCACTGGCGGGATCAAGGTCAGTTGCCACGTTCTTGTGGTGGTTGTGGTTATGCTCGGTTGTGAAGTGAGGGTAGTTGATGCTGAAAAGAAGCACCCTTGCCAACCACCACCCAGGGCTCTTGGGCCTCTTGTGACCTAGCTCATGTGCCGTTACAATGGCTGAAGCTGCTGCTACCAAACCAGTGGACAGTGAAGCTGCAAGTAGCCACCAAGTCAATCCCTCTGAGGATGCGAAATTGACAAATGACCAGAGCATCACGAAGTGAAGCAGCCCATGGACCCACAGAAGTGCCTCAAACGGAGTACCCGACTCCCGAGGGGGGCGGGGAGTCTTCGTTTCCCCCATCACCACGTCGAGAAGGGGGCCAATGACCCAGACGAAGACGACGCCCATCATTGTGTACACTCCCCCTAGGACATTCCCGGAAATCGCGAGTGCGGGACTAATTAGCCCCAGCAAGTGAACCGGCCAAGGCTCAGGAGAGAGTTCTGATTCACCCATACAGGTGCGCGTGCTTGGCCCTCGTCTTAGCAATTTTCGGAGCCACTACCATCCTGCAATAGGGGTTTGAAGGGTTATTCTCGAAGTAGTCATGGTGATATGACTCGGCGATGAAGAAGTTCTCCAAGGGGGATACCTCGGTTACTATGTCGTCATCGAATGCATCGATGAGGCTCTCTATCACCTGCATCGTGTCTTCCTTCTGCCCCTCGTTCGAGTAGAATACTGCACTCCTGTATTGGGGCCCTATATCGTTCCCCTGCCTGTTCAGGTGTGTTGGGTCGTGACAGGTGAAGAAGACCTCCAGAAGCGCTATTCGATCGAGCAAAGAAGGATCGAAAGTCACCTTGATGACTTCTGCATGACCCGTCCTTTTGCCGCAGACCTGCTCATAGGTCGGGTTTTCCACGTGCCCGCCGGAATATCCCGGAATGATCTCTGTAACTCCCCTCAGGCCTTTGATGGCGCCCTCTACACACCAGAAGCATCCCCCTCCGAGGACTATTGACTCCAAAGCCTCACCTCCGGTAATTTGGAGCCTCACGAGTTATCTCTACGTCGTGGACGTGGGATTCAGAAAGTCCCGCATTGGTGATCCTGACGAAGTCGCACCCGTCCTTCATCTCCGGAATGCTCCCGTTTCCGGTGTACCCCATCGATGAGCGGAGTCCTCCGACGAGCTGATGGATGACGTTCTCTACGGGGCCCCTCGCGGGGACTCTGCCCTCGATTCCCTCGGGGACGTACTTTCTGGTGTCCCCCTGCTCGGATTGGAAGTATCGGTCATGGGCCCCCTTGCTCATTGCACCTACTGAGCCCATTCCCCGGTACACCTTGTAGGAACGCCCCTGGTAGAGTATAGTCTCCCCGGGAGACTCATTCGTTCCAGCTAGCAATGATCCTATCATGACGCAGTCTGCTCCAGAGGCTATTGCCTTGGCTATATCCCCGCTGTACTTGATGCCTCCATCTGCAATGACAGGGACTCCTCGGGCCTTGCACGCCTCTACCACACTCTGAACCGCGGTGAGTTGCGGTACGCCCACTCCCGAGACGATTCTAGTTGTGCATATTGACCCCGGACCAATTCCAACCTTGACTGCATTGGCTCCAGCGTCTATGAGGGCGTTCGCAGCTGCTCCTGTTGCGATGTTCCCTGCGATTATGGTCGCCTCGGGTGCCTCAGACCTCAACTTCGCCACGGTGTCGATCACCCCATGGGAGTGGCCGTGTGCTGTGTCGATAACTATCGCATCGGCCCCTGCTTCCAGGAGTGCCATTGCCCTGCTGACCCCCTTCTCGCCCGTGCCAGTGGCTGCTGCGACCCTTAGCCTGCCTTGCTCGTCCTTGCAGGACACTGGGTGGTCCCTTGTCCTCTGGATGTCCCTGACAGTGATCATCCCAGCACAGTTTCCTTCTCCGTCGACGACTACGATCTTCTCGATCCTGTGCTTCTGCAGGAGCATCTTGGCCTCTTTGGGGTCGTAATCCTGCTGCACGGTGACGATATCGTTTGTCATCATCTCCGAGACCTTGGTGGAGTCGTCCTCGACGAACCTGATGTCCCTGTTGGTGATAATCCCGGCGAGTCTTCCGCCGCCATTCACCACAGGGAACCCAGAGAATCCGTATCTCGACTTCATCTCCCTGAGTTCGCCGATTGTCATATCGGGGGAAACCGTGATTGGGTTCAGAACCAGCCCAGACTCGAACCGCTTGACCCTCTCGACCTCGAGTGCCTGTTCCTCTGTTGGCATGTTCCTGTGGATTACCCCCATGCCGCCGGATTGCGCCATTGCAATTGCCATCGAGCTCTCAGTGACCGTGTCCATAGCAGCAGAGATGATTGGAATGTTCAGGCCGATATCTGATGTCAGATTAGTGGAAACGTCCACCTCGGCAGGCAGTACGGCCGACTCTGCTGGCATCAAAAGAACGTCATCGAAGGTCAGTGCTTCAGGAATACCGTCTTGCGCCATTAGGGATGGCGTATGGCATCGATACTTGAACGATTCTATTTCTGCCGTTGAGGAGTTGGATGAGAATATTGTGAAATTGTAAGCGTCGAATTCAAAAACCCCAGTTGGGGGGGCCGGGACCATGCCAAGGAAAGGGGCGGAGAGACTAGTGATGATAGGCTGGAGAGAATGGGTGGGAATTCCTGAGCTCGAGAATAGCCCCCTTCTCGCCAAGATGGACACCGGTGCTTGGTCGAACACCCTGCACGCGGCCGACATAGAAGTGATAGAGTCCGACATGGAGACTCGTGTCAGATTCAGGCTGGAACAGGGTGGCCGATGGATCGAGAGGCCGCTTCACGACTGGCGACGAGTCAGGGACACAGGGGGGCATGACACCCTGAGACCGGTAATTAGGACCACTTTGGAGATCGCGGGAATGGACTTCGACATAGAGATGTGCCTGCAGGACCGTTCCAGAATGAAGCACCGCCTAATCCTAGGCAGGCGCTTCCTGAGGAGCGGCTTCTGCATTCACCCTCGAAGGGAGTGCATCCACTCCGAGGAGAGGACCACGCCCAGAATCTCCCTGGGAATCTGATTACCCCCCTCCATTACTATTAGGCGGGGCCGCATAGGGGGCCTGTGTCTCAAGTGCGGATTGAGGGGGCCTACTCCCCTATCAGCGAGCCATCCCCCTGGTGGTTGAGGGGGCTTGCCATCTTCATGGGCCTGATGGCCATTTTCTACGCGTTCAACTCATTGATGACCGCGGTCACGCCAATGCTCATCTCCGAGTTCACTGACATGGAATGGGAGGAGATCGAGGAATACCCCGAGGATGGGAGCGACGAGGAGAAAGAAGAGTGGGAGGAGGGGAAGTTGGCCTGGGAGGATACGCAGGACTACACGGACGAGATGATGGAGCTCATGGGTCCGGTGGCGTTACACAGCGGGCTCCTTGCCATAATAGGCCTAGCCAGCGCAGTCCTTCTGTGGACCAACAGGGAAGCGGGAATCAAGGCCGTCGGGGCGTGGATAGCCGTCAATTTCGCGGGGGGCGTCTGGATGATGTGGAAGATGTCCGAAATTGGGTTCACACCCATTGACGACTACGGTCCGGAGGCAGGTGGAACTGCAATACCCGACCTGATTAACCAATTCTCAATGGTGATGGGAGTCGGGCAGATAGCCTTCTGCAATGGCGTCCTACTGGCCCTACTGGTGCTCGTTTCTAGTAAGTCCAAGCCGGAGACCTCCTTCGACATCCCGTCTGGATTCCGCGAATCCTAAAGTCACTATGTTCAAGTGGCTCCTCCTACCGTGGACCCACATGGAACAAGTAGTGAATGGAGTACTAGTGGTGAACACGGAGACTATACCTGGGAAGATGATTACGGAGACGCTGGGAGTAGTTAGCGGCTCCACAGTCAGGGCCAAGCATCTTGGTAAGGATATTTTCGCGGGCCTCAAGAACATTGTCGGGGGGGAGTTATCGCAGTACACCGAGCTCCTCCAGGAGTCACGTCAAGAGGCAGTTGGGAGGATGGTGGCTGACGCGATGTCGCTTGGTGCGACGGCGGTAGTCAACGTCAGGTTCGCTACGTCAGCAATCACCGCGGGCGCTGCAGAGCTATTCGCCTACGGTACAGCCGTGAAGTACGAGTAACCGGAGGGCTTTCGATGGCTGCTGAGTTCCCATTAGTGCTGGTAATCCTGGGATTATGCCTAGGGCCATTACTTCTATTGGCCCTGGTGGGGACGCTGTGGAGCTTCGCTTACCCATTTGTGTTCCTCTGGGGGATGTTTACCAGCGGAGGTAAGCTTGACAACATGATTGAGGAGACGAACATCAGGGAGAGGTCCACCAGAGAGTCGCTGGGGAAGGATCCCCTGACAACCATTGACGGTGGTTTCAGGAGTGAAATTTCTGAGGCTGGCCTGGTATACGCTAGCGGGGTCTTCGGACCCAGTCACTGGCACCTCCTCATCGCTCGGTTCAACAATCTCTTTGGCGGCTCGGTGACTATTTTCCAGAAGGTCATATCCGCAGGCAGGGCAGAGGTCATGCAGAGGCTCCGTGAGAATGCCAAGGCGGATGGTTGGGATGAGGTGATCAACGTCAGAATAGACACGGCAGACATGACCCCACAGGGAATGCCGGGCGGAGTGAAGGGCGTCGAGGTATTCGCCTACGGAACCGGTATCAGGTACTCCTAGGACTCATCGTATATCGGCGACTCGTCGAGGTGCATCGCCAGATTGAACACCCACCAGGAAATAAGGTCGAAGGACTCCACGAGGTTCTGCTGCCCAGTGCCGTTGTCTGTCACCATCATGTCGACCATGGTGTCGAGGGTGTCACAGGTGGCGTGATAGCAGTCTGAGCCGCCTGTGAGGGAGCCGAAGTCCATCGAAACCACCCCCAGCTGGTCTGCTATTCTCTCGTAGTCGCTACGTCCCCTCTGCGACTCGTGAACCGATATGGAGAGCCTCTTCTGGTCGCTCGAGTCTACGTCCTTCATCGAGGCGTATCCCTCGGTGTTGTATATCTCCCTGCCCAATCGTAGCGCCTCGGAGATGTTGTTGTTGTTGGAGCCGACCCACTCAGTCAGCCTGACCATCGGCCACTGCTCGTTGATCTGGTTGTCAGTCTCTGGGATGATGTCGACGACCAGCGTGTAGTAGCCAGGCCAGTTCGTCCCGACCGCGTCAGCATTGAGGTAATTGGTAATCGTGACGCCTTGAGGGATGTTCTCTATCCACATGTCGACGCCGTCGTAGCCGTTCTCCTCATTCGACCAGAAACAGACGACGAGCGTCCTCCTGTGATCGAACTGCGCCAGCCCCCTGGCCGCCTCCAGCATCAGGGCGACGCCTGCTCCATTGTCATGGGCCCCGATCTGGGTCCCACCCCCGGGAGGGCTTCCGGGCTCAGCCACATCCAGGTGTGCACCCATTACAAGCCACTCGTCTGGGTATAGTGACCCCTCCTTGTAACCGCACACGTTGACGGCGTATGAGAAGTCTGAGATCCAATACCTGTGAACTTGCGCATCGAAGCCGATTGCATTGATCTCTCCCTCAACGTAATCCACGGCCCTCTCGTACTGAATGTCGTTGAAGGTGAAGGGGCCCCACCTCTCATTGTAACCAGAATCGGGGTCTGCGAATACCTGCATCCACTCGAAGACGCTCAACCCGTCAATAATTCCGGTTCCATGCAGGGAGCCTTCCTCGGGAGAGTAGCCTGACCTGTTCTCCCTGACCACGGGAACTTGGACGTGAGTGTATGGCGAGTCGTGGAACTCGGACGAGTCGAACCACTCCACCCAGCTCTGGTTTGTATCCCTCAGTGGCCACTCTGTACGTCCTTCCTTTCCAAGGAGGAAATATGCGGAGTCGATATTTGAAGGAGCAATCATTTCAACTGACTGAACGCCTGAACCACTGAAATGAAGAGTGGTTCCATTGACAACGAATCCGGATGCAGTGTCGATTATCAGATAGGGGATGTGAACGCTCATTGAGCTCGATGCGATAATCTCGACTGCTTGCAACTGAGCCCCTACGAGAGTTCCTGGACTGACATCTAGGTCTTCCGAGGGGATGAGTGGGCCCTCGGCCTCAGAGGTTAGGCATCCCTGCAGGGTCCCTGAAAAGATGACCATTGCGAACCCAATCGCAGCAATACGTCGCATCGGCTACGGATGTGAGTGGCTCGTATATGAGTTGGGCAGAACGGGTCAGTTTCAAGACGTGTTGTCCACACGCAGGCACCTCAGACACGGCCCCTCTGCGGGATTCGGAGTCGGAGGTGAGTGCTTGCAGAGTCCCGTGACGAAGATTGACCCGGTAATCGCCGCACGCCTCTCTAAGCAGAAATATCAGCTGGTTGGTGAGCATGGGGGAGTGAAGACTTGCCACTGGACAAAGCAGAGCCTGATTGCTGACAGATCCTGCTACAAGGGCACATTCTACGGCATCGAGAGCCATGGTTGTATGCAAATGGCACCCAACGTGGATACATGCAACCTCGGATGCACATACTGCTGGAGGGAGCCACACTCTGACACCCTGAACAAGATTGACGATGACCCTTACGAGCTGTACCTGGAGTCGGTAAGGGGACATCGGCGCCTGCTCACGGGTTTCGGAGGGAACCCCAAAGCGGACCCTGAGAAGTTCGCGGAGGCGCAGAACCCGAAGCACGTCGCAATATCCCTGAATGGGGAGCCCACCCTGTATTCCAGGCTGGGGGAGTTCCTGGACATCTGCCACCAGCATGGCACCTCCACGTTCCTAGTCACCAACGGTAGCCTGCCCAAGGTTATCGAGAACCTCGACCCCCTCCCCACTCAGCTCTACGTCTCCGTGGATGCGCCGAACAAGGAGATATTCGACAGGATTTGCAAGCCCAAGTTCGACAAAGGTGCCTTCCACAAGCTCGAGCAGACCCTAGAGCTTCTGCCGAGCCTCGATACGCGGACAGTGTGCCGTCACACCCTGATAAAACACGAGTCGTTGGGCCATCACGAGGACTACGCTCGCTTGGACAACATAGCCGATCCTGACTTCATCGAGGCCAAGGGGTATGTGAACGTCGGGAAGAGCCGGAACAACCTCTCGATAGAGAACATGCCGACTCACCAGGAGATCCTCGATTTCTCCAATACCCTCGCCCCCCTAGTCGGGAGGGAGGTTCTTTCTGACAGGAGGGAGAGTCGAGTGGCGCTGATTGGAAGGGAGATGATCCCGGTAACCCTCCCTCAGAAGGTTAGGGACCTGCCGAAAGACCTCGGCATAGCCAAGCCACAGAGATTCCTGCTCCCTCAAGCCTGAACCATGGGCCTGCTGGAGCCGCACTCGGGGCATCGCTGCTCCGCGCTCTCGCCATACTGGTGGAAACACGCTGGACAAGTGGGGGATAGTCTTAGCTCGGACTTGCTATCGATTTCTATCCGCTCATCCGATACCCTTTCCAGATTCAGTGAGTCGCGTACTATCTCCGGTAGCTCGAAGCGTCCCGGGCCACCGATCTGAGTCAGGATGTCGGGTGGTAGTGTGACTGTACCAGTGTCGTCGATGATTAGCTCACGGCTTCCCGAGAGGTCTGCGATGTCGACATCAGTACCATGCTGTGCGACGAATCTCCCATCCCTGAGCTCCAACGATCTTTCACAGAAGGCAGCTACCTCCCTGTTGTGAGTGACTAGGAAGAAGGCCACGTCTTCCTCCCTGTGTAGCTTATCGAAGAGCTCCAGGACCTCCCTGCTTGTGATTGGGTCCAAGGCCCCTGTGGGCTCATCGGCCAGTATCAGCTTTGGCTCTGTGATCAGTGCACGGGCGATGGCGACCCTCTGTTGCTCGCCACCGGAGAGCTCTTCTGGCATCCCTCCGGATCTTTCCCCCATACCTAGGCGATCCAAGAGAGCCTGTGCCTTGGACCTTGCAACCCCTGGCAATACTCCTTGGTGTCGAAGGGGCTGTGCTACGTTGTCCAGTGCGTTCATGTGAGGGAGGAGGTTTGAGTCCTGGAAGATGAAAGAGACCGTTTCCTGACGGAGTTTGACCAGTTGGTTACCAGTAAGTCTGGTCATCCTACTTCCTGCTAGCTCAACCCCTCCTGCAGAGGGCTTCATGAGGCCCCCTAGGCACTTGAGTAGAGTGGACTTGCCCGAACCTGAAGGGCCGATGACAGCTACCGCCTCTCCCTCTAAAACCGTGACGTGTAGGCCTCGGAGAGCTACCACGTTCCCGTCCTCGGCCTTTGATTCGTAGACATGGTAGAGCCCGTCTGCCTTGAGGATCTCATTCTTCTCGCCCATCATCTCACTCTCCCTTCAGCACCACTGCCAAGTCCGCTTGCAATGCCCTTCTGGTTGTGTAAAGTAAGGCCAATAGTACGGCAATTAGAACTGTGGCGTTGACCAATGCTAAGTCGAACCATGGCCATACCAGTTCCCTTGCTATGGGTGCACTCTGGCCAAGGAACAACTGGAATATGTAACCGAAAATTCCGAAGAATCCATTGAATGACTCGGCAATGGCTAGACCAAGGATCACTCCGAGAGCCATGCTCACGGTTAGGATCGAGAGGATCTCGAAGAGAACGAGTCGCATAACCTGGTTGGGGCTCGCACCGATTGCCTGTAGAATGGCCAACTCCCTCTTTCGCTGAGTGAGCACCAATGAAAGGAATACGAAGGCAGAGGCCACGGATGCCAGAGAGGCTACAATGAACTGCATGCTGAGAAGGCCCGGAGTTCCGAATATCAGGCCGCCGTTTCTTTCGTTTTCCCTGTGTGCCGTGGACCAGTCGGAGGCGGCGCTTACCCCATTTCCGTTTGCCAGCTCTGCGCTTACTGCCCTGAGAGCGTCAGCACAGCCCTCGTCGGTCTGGTCGCAGAGCTCGAAGAACCATCGAGTGGAGGAATAGGCATCGGCGGTTGTGTTGCCAACCAATTCCCTGTAGGTTGACTCACCTACGACTACTGCCTGCTCGGCCTCTGAAGCGGATAGCCCGGGGACCCATCTGTGCCCTCCTTGGTAAGTAACTGAGGACTCGGTTGTCGTTGTGGTTACAACGAGTTCGAAGTCGGGGCCTAGTTGGAAGTCATATTCCGTGTACTCGATTGTCTGTTCTCCACCAGACACTAAATCATCGAAAACGTCCCTGGCCGAAGATCCAGCAGTGAACCCACCGGATGACCACAAAGAGACTGTGGCGTCTATGTCGTCTCCCGGAATTGCCTGTGTATCCCAAATTAGAGTGTCATCGTGACCATCGAACAATACCCATGTCCTAACCAGGGCGTTCTCGCCCTTGGGGTTGGTGAAAATATCAGCTACTGATGTCATGGATGAGATGCCTGTGATATCTCCGTCACCAGCCCTCTCAATTGCCAGCATTACCTCTGCCCTAGCCTGCTCCTCCGTCACAGCTGATTCGAACTGAACCTGCATGTCAGCGCCGGTCTGGGCGGATGTGGTGCGCTCATCTACTTCAGTGCCGGTATACCCCTGGACTGCTGCCAGAGTGACAATTGATAGGGTCAGCAGCATAATCACGGCCAGGCGATTTACAGATTCTGAGGACCCCGATCCTCTCAGCCCCCTTCTGATGTCAGAAACGGCTGGTGACCATGAAAGGAGGGATGTCAGTATCCTCGGCCCGGCCGCCCCTATTCTGCCGAGTACCAAGGCACCGCCAATCCATAGTAGGAATGGGCCTAGCAGTAGCAAGAGCGCGTTTACGATGAAGTTAGAGATGATTCCACCTGACCCGTAAGGCCCCCATCCACCATTAGACTGGATCCAGCTCTCTGCATAAGCCAGCAATCCAATAGAGAACGACAATATATGAAGCCAGGTCCTTGGTTCCCTCTTTTCTGAAACCTTCCTGACTCCCTCGTCAATCTCGATTCTGAGGAAGTCCCTAGTCCGGCTCCTTCCGAATAATAGTGATAGCCCTACTGTCAGGAGGATGATGAAGATGGTTGACCCGATGCTCAAAGTTGGGCTGATATCTATTCCGCCTGACCTGAACGACATGAAGCCGACTGCATCCAATACCAGCGGTACAGAAAGAAGTGCCAGTGTGTAACCGACGAACCATGCGAATAAACTCGTGACAGCGAGTTCCAGCATTATCATCCCAGTAAGTGTCCCCTCAGTACCGCCTATCACACGATGTATGGATACCTCCCTCTTTCGCTGCTCGAGGGACAGGACTAGTCCGTAGATAAGAACCGAGAAAGAGAGTACCACGATCGGAATCATGAGGATGTAGTCGAAAACCTGTATGATCCCTAGGAATATATTGAGGAAGGTAATGGTGCCGGAGATTAGGTCGTTGTATTCGACCAGTATGCCTGCACTGGTGTAATTACCCGCCTCCACTTGTGCCTTTAGATCGTCAAGCCACTTCGTTGCATCAGCGGTTGAGGTTGTTGGCAATTGGTTCCTATCGACCGCGAGTCCCAGATATCCGTGATCGTTGTCCATGAGGATCGTTTTCTGCTCTTCGCTCAATACAGCATCAGAGATCATTAGGGGGTTGAACAGAAGGGTTGGATTGCCCGCGCCGCCTTCCTGGTAAACGGCTGCCACGGTCAGATCATTTACGGTTAGGTTCTGCCAGCAGTAAACGTACGTCCTCTCGCCCGCGTACCAGAACTCCTCCTCCCCCTGGCAATCGTCGAAACCGTTCGAGAAGCTCTCTATGGGCAAAAAATCAGCCACGTATCTGAAGGTCAGAGAGGTGATTGTATCGTTCACTGCGACCCCAGCGCTGCTGGCTATCTCGGAAGGCAGTACGACCGTCCTGTTGGCAGCGGCATCTGCTGCACTTGCCGGCCAGCTCCCGTAGATTATACGGGAGTCCTGGCCCCTTGTAGAGTGCCTCTCCCCCAGCTCACCATCCCAGATGCCGTCTCCGTAGAAGCGGGCTGTCCTCTGATCGTTGATGGGTGGTCCAGAAGATAGCGCATCAGGGTATTCCCAACTGACGTTCGCCCAATTCCCCGTGGGACCCTCCGCTGCAATAACGTTGAGGGGCTGTGGCACGATGAAGTCCTCATCAAAGAATCCGTCCACCCTGACTCCCTGACGACCATAGACCAGACCGCAATCGGAGAACTCGTCCATTTCAACGAATTCTATGCACAGTGACTCCCAAAGTGCTGAGTCATTCGTCCTGCCGTCAGCATCCGACCCCGGATCTTCTGAGAAGTCTATCTTCGCGTCGAATACCTCCTCCTGGAGAGAGAACTGGAGGAATGCCTGCGACAATCCCACTCCATAGGCGAGTACGGTGGATATCACCAAGGAAGCCAAGAATACCCCTGCGAATACCGCTAAGACTCTCTCACGACTCCGCCATGAGCTTCTTGCAGCCATTACCAGATTGTCCGGCAAGGACAGCAAGCGTACCTTCATGGGTAGTTTCTCGATTCTCTCGACTTCCCCACTTCTGATGTCAATGTTGAACAACAGGAGGATCTGGGAAATGATCCGATATGGAATCAATATGATGAACACGAGAATTTCCCACTCGAACCATCGGAAACCATAACGACGACGGGCCATTATCCCTCAACCCCCGCGTCTTCGCCCCAAGCAGATCGTATGTCCGATGCTGCCGTGACCCCGTCCCTTAGCAGGAGCATCCTGTCGGCCATGGATGCCAGGGATGGGTCGTGTGTGACCATCAGAACTGACATCCCGTCCTCCTCGCAGAGCTGCTGGAACAGGTTGATTATCCCCTGTCCACTCTTCACGTCGAGGTTTCCAGTCGGCTCGTCCGCGAGAAGTAGTGGTCGTGAACCGGCGATCGCCCTTGCGATGGCGACCCTCTGCCTCTGACCCCCTGAAAGCTGGTCAGGGATGAACTCCATCCGATCGGCGAGCCCGACCCTCTCGAGGGCGTCTCTCGCCTGCTGCTCGGCCTCAGGCGTAGGAACTCCTGAGAGCTCCAATGCGAAGATCACGTTATCCAATGCGCTGAGTCTGTCTATCAGGTGGAAGTCCTGGAAGATCCAGCCGACCCCCCTCCTCCTGACGTCGACCACCCTGCTGGGGGACTTTGTCCCGTAGTTGAACTCCGAGAGAGAGATCGTGCCCGAGTCTGCCTCCAAGAGGCC